>CALQIX020000009.1 GCA_943330745.2 Lishizhenia tianjinensis | reverse complement strand
TCAAAAGAGGAAAATGCCGCCCATATCGTCATACCCTTCAAACATTCTTCAAGAGTTAATGCTTCTTCTGCATAAAACCCTTCCGAGGGGAAATTTTTATTATCTTTTCTAAGTACAGCTGCTCGCAACGTGGCAAATGGATTAGTTAACTCTACGGGGAAATCAGTACCGATTGCAAGCATTCCAAAGCTTTTAAGTAATGATTTGTATGCATAAGCACCTTTCATACGGCGATCTCCTAAACGACTTTTAGCCCATCGTTGATCGCTCACTGCATGTGTTGGTTGAACGGATGGAAAAATACCAAATTCTCCGAACAAAGCAATTTCCGATGGATCAACCACCTGAGCGTGTTCAATTCTCCAACGGTGATCTTTATTTTTTTCAAATACTTTTTGGTACATTTTCAAAACGATTGAATTTGTGGAATCTCCAATTGCATGGGTGTTCATTTGATACCCCAAGCGTTCGCAGAGGTTTGCAATTTGTTGCATTTCACTGATTGAGGTTGTTAGGAAGCCATGGTGGGAATGGTCATCTGAATAAGGCTCCTTAAGACAAGCTCCTCTTGATCCTAGAGCACCATCACCAAACACCTTAAAGGATCGAATGGATAAGTTTTTGTGTCTATAAATTCCGTTTTTTTCGGCAAATGTTATGTTTTCTTTGGTTGGTAAAAGCATCGCATAAATATTGAGTGAGATTAATCCCTTATCCATCAACCTTCGAAAAAAATCGATGTCTTTAAATGCTATTCCTGCTTCATGGACTCCGGTAATTCCATATTGAAAAAGCTCTTCTTGGATTTCTTCAACAGCTACTATTTTTTCTTTTTCCGAAAATTCTGGCACCTGTTTTTGTACCAAATTCATGGCATTATCGATTAAAATCCCAGTTGGTTTTCCATTTTTTATTTCAATAGAACCTCCTTCTATGATTGTATCCAGATTAATACCGGCTAATTTGATCATGGCATCATTTACAAGAGCCGCATGCCCATCAATTCGATATAAACAAATCGGAGTGCTTGGATATGCTTGATTCAGCAGTTCGTTCGTTGGCAACTCTTTTTCTCCCCAGGTTGCTTGATCCCATCCACGACCGATTACAACTTTTTTATTTTTTTTGGATTGATAAACGGAAATTCGATTGATCATTTCTTTATATGATTTTACGTTCACCAAATCAACACTTAATTTCTGATTCATGTAAGACAAAATGTGTCCGTGTGCATCGGTTAATCCTGGATAAAGCTCTCGCCCACCTGCATCGATCACCTTCTTTGATCTGTATTTATTTAAAATTTGCTGATTTGGTCCGACTTCTATAATTTTCCCATCCTTGACAGCCATTGCTTCTGTGATTAACCCAGCCTCATTCATGGTGTGTATTTTGGCGTTATGGATAACTAAATCAGCCTCTAAACCCTTATAACAAGAACTAAAAATAGTTAATAGTACAATTAGTAAAAAAATAGTATGTGATCTACGTGTTAATTTTCTCATGCAATGACGTTTAAACCTAGCTAAATTAATATCTTTGCTTTGATTGTAGGTTAAAAAATCGAGAATTCGTGAAGGATAATGTTGAGGAATCAAGATGGTATGTTTTAAAAACAAATTCACGGGCTGAAAAAAAAGTGCAGGAACGTTTAGTATTGCTCGGTTTTACTGTATATCTTCCCATGGTAACGACTATAAAACAATGGAGTGATCGGAAAAAAAAGATTGAAGTTCCTTTAATTTCATCTACCTTGTTTATTCAAAGTGCTGAGGTAGATTTAAAGAAATTATTTACTGTTTTAGGATTCCATTCAATATTGTATTTTCTTGGAAAACCTGCAATTGTTCGAGATTTCGAAATACGTAATTTAAAAATTTTACTTCAAGAAAATGTTGATTTCGACAGTGAAGATTCACTGGATGTAGTTCCAGGTGACAAAGTGGAAGTAATTCGCGGACCTTTTCAAGGCCTTATTGCAACATCTATTGAAGTAAATCGTACACATAAATTGATTGTTCAAATCGAAAGTTTAGACCAGCGATTTGTAGTACATGTTCCGAAATCTTTTGTTAAGAAAATTAATGCTTAACAATTTGAAAATAAATAAAATACGTGAGATGGGGCTCCTTTGCTTTGTGACTCACACATGGCGAAGCCATACCTAATAACTACTACTATTATGAAAATTGTTGTAACTGGAGGAGCTGGATTTATTGGTTCAAATACCTGCGAGTCATTGATAAATGATGGTATAGAAGTAATATGTTTGGATAATTTTTTAACAGGTAAAAAAGAAAATATCCAACACTTACTTTCTCATCCTAATTTTTCGCTACTGGTGGGGGATATTCGCTCCCTTGCAGATTGTACAAAAGCAGTTGAAGGAGCAGATTTGGTATTGCATTTGGCTGCATTAGGTTCCGTTCCGCGTTCAATTGCAGATCCAATCACAACCAATGAAATTAATATCAATGGGTTTTTGAATATGATTGTTGCTGCTAGAGATGCTGGAATTACTCGTTTTGTCTATGCCGCAAGCTCATCTACCTATGGCGACTCAGAATCATTGCCAAAAGTGGAACACGTCATCGGAAAGCCTTTGTCACCATATGCCATCACGAAATATGTAGGTGAGTTGTATGCTGATGTTTTTGCAAAAACCTATGGAATCGATTGCATTGGATTACGCTATTTTAACGTTTTTGGCCGGAAACAAGATCCGGATGGAGCTTATGCAGCAGTTATTCCAAAATTTTGTGCCCAATTATTAAATCACGAAAGTCCTGTTATTAATGGGGATGGAAGTTTTTCACGAGATTTCACCTATATTGATAATGTCATTCAAATGAATAAACGGGCATTGTTTACCGAAAATCAGGAAGCGTTAAATCAAGTATACAATGTTGCTTTTGGACAAAGTTCTACCTTGAATGAATTGTTTTTCGAGATTCGTCAGAATCTACAAGAATTTGATTCTTCTGTTGGTATACTTGAACCAAACTATGGACCTTTTCGCAAAGGAGATATTCCTCATTCATTGGCATCAATTGATAAAGCAAAAGCTTTGTTGGGTTACCAACCTGAATTTTCATTGAAAACCGGTTTAAAAGAAACGGTAAGGTGGTATTGGGAAAATGTAGCCGTAAAAAATTAATTGTTGGACATTCTTTCACTTATTGGTCGTAATTCTCCTTTATTTGACGAAGATTTGGAGAAATTGGAGGTGGAAATATGCCAAATCGTTTCATCAAGTAGCTTTTTGGTATTGGGAGGCGCTGGGTCAATTGGTCAAGCGGTCGTTAAAGAAATTTTTTCCAGAAATCCTCAAAAATTACATGTTGTTGATTTAAATGAAAATAATCTCACTGAATTAGTTCGAGATATTAGAAGCTCTTTTGGGTATATATCTGGTGATTTTCAAACGTTTGCATTAGATATTGGGTCAACGATTTACGATGCGTTTATTGAGGCGGACGGTCATTTTGATTACGTACTGAATTTATCTGCTTTGAAACATGTTCGTAGCGAAAAAGATCCTTTTACGCTCATGAGAATGATTGAAGTGAATATACTCAATACCGAAAAAACAATTCTGCAATCCATTCAAAAAGGAACAAGAAAATACTTCAGTGTTTCTACAGATAAAGCAGCCAATCCTGCAAATTTGATGGGAGCAACCAAACGAATTATGGAATTATTTTTAGCGAATCATAGTGCGAAGATTCAAATTTCAGCGGCTCGCTTTGCTAATGTCGCATTCTCTGATGGTTCTCTGCTGGCTGGGTTTGAAAATCGATTTTTAAAAAACCAACCTATTGTTGCTCCAAACGATATTAAACGATACTTTATTACTCCTCAAGAATCCGGGCAATTATGTCTTTTATCGTGTGTTTTTGGTAATAATCGAGATATTTTTTATCCCAAAATGTCTGAGTTAGATTTACGTTCATTTTCAGAACTAGCTATAAAATTCCTTTCAAACAAAGGTTTAGAAGCAGAAATATGTGAAAATGAAGATCAAGCGCGAAAAAATGTCCAGGAACTGAAATTGATTGGAAAATATCCTTGTTTGTTTACCCAATCTGATACCACCGGCGAAAAAGAAATTGAAGAGTTTCATACTGAATTAGAACAAATAAATATTGATCGTTTTGACACTATTGGAATTGTAAAAAATTCGGGGGAAAGAAATTCTGATGATTTGAATCATTTTATAGAACAAATTGCTGAATTCAAAAAGAATAATCAGTGGAAAAAAGCTGATTTAGTTATGCTAATAAAAAAGCTTATTCCTGAAATGAATTATACCGACAACGGCAAGTATTTAGACGCAAAAATGTAGAGAATTGTGAATGCGTCTTTAGTGATAGATTTTGTTCGAGATACCTTTAAATCAACAGATTTTATTCCGCTTCATGCCCCATTTTTTGGTTCAAATGAAAAAAAATACTTGGCTGAATGCATTGATTCAACGTTCGTTTCAAGTGTTGGTTCTTTTGTGACAGAAATTGAAATTGAGTTAAAAAATAAATTGCAATGCAATCATGCTGTGGCGGTAGTTAATGGAACGGCGGCATTACAAGTTGCTCTTCAATTATCTGGGGTTAACAGAGGAACTGAAGTTCTTACTCAGTCATTAACTTTTGTTGCTACGGCAAATGCAATATCGTATCTAGGTGCTATTCCTGTTTTTATCGATGTAGACCTTGATACAATGGGATTGTCGCCCAATTCATTAGTCCATTTTTTGGAGGAGTTTGGGGAGCTCAGAGAGAATAGGTTATACAATAAATCGAGTGGAAGGGAAATTACCGCATGCCTACCCATGCATACTTTTGGATTTTCTTCACACATTGAGGAAATCATCCGTGTTTGTTCTGAATGGAATATTCCCGTTGTTGAGGATGCAGCTGAAGCTTTAGGAAGTATGTCCGGCAATCAACATTTGGGAACTTTCGGTTCATGTGGTGTATTTTCATTTAATGGAAACAAAATACTAACGGCTGGGGGAGGGGGGGCACTCGTAACAAATCAGGCTGATTTGGGAATTCGTGCAAAACATCTAACTACTACGGCAAAAGTTCATCATCCTTATGAGTTTGTGCATGACGAAATAGGATATAATTACCGCATGCCTAATTTGAACGCAGCGTTACTTAAGGCACAATTCGAAAAATTGGATTGGATGCTTAGTAAAAAAAGGGAATTAGCGTTGAAATACAACGCGTTTTTTGCTAATTCCGATATTGAATTGAAATGGGAAATACCCGGTACCAAGGCTAATTTTTGGCTAAACACAATACAATTAGAATCGAAAGAACACAGAGATTTATTTTTAGAGGAAACGAACAAAAAAGGAGTAATGACAAGACCTGTATGGCAATTGATGTTTCAATTATCTATGTATAAGGAGTGTCAAAAAGACAAGCAACAAAACGCACAGTTTTTGGCTGATCGATTAATTAATCTACCAAGTAGTATTCACTAATGAAAAAAGTAGCGCTTATCGGATATTCGGGTCATGCATTTGTTATTGCCGATACCTTACTTGAGCAAGGTTTTCAACTAGAAGGATATTATGACCTCGAGGTTAAGCAAACGAATCCTTATAATCTGCAATATTTAGGTTCAGATCAAGACATAAAGAAAAGCGAAGGACTTTTGTACTTTCCTTCTATTGGTTCGAATACCATTCGAAAGAAAATCTCCCTTAAAATTTTGGAACATAATTGTTCGACTTTAACGATCATTCATCCCTCCAGTATTGTCTCCAGTCATACTCAACTGGGCAGTGGGACTTTTGTTTCAGCTGGCGTTTTATTGAACACCTTTTCGCGGATAGGTGATGGTTGTATTCTAAATACGGGGTGTATAATTGAACATGAATGTACTATCGCTAATTTTGTACATGTTGCTCCTGGAAGTGTCCTTTTAGGAAATGTGTGTGTAGGTGAAGGAAGTTTAATTGGTGCAAATGCAGTAATAAAACCGGGAGTTATTATAGGCTCAAACGTAACAATAGGAGCAGGTTCAGTAGTTCTTCGTGATATTCCTGATGGAGAAACGTGGGCAGGAAATCCGGCAAGAAAAATAAAATGAGCGCTCGAGTAATTATAATAGCTGAAGCAGGAGTTAATCATAACGGTGATATAAACTTGGCGAAAAAGTTAATTGATATAGCAGCAGAATCTGGAGCAGATTATGTTAAGTTCCAAACGTATAAAACGGAGAAATTAGTTACTCATTCGGCTAAAAAAGCAGGCTATCAAATTCAGAACAATACAGATGAAGATGATTTGCAATTTAGTATGCTCAAGAAACTTGAGTTAACAAAAACAGCTCACCTTGAACTAATTCACCACGCAAAGGATAAGGGAATTGCATTTCTCTCAACCGCTTTTGATGAGGAAAGCATTGATTTTTTAGACGAATTAGGCATCCCCTTTTTTAAAATTCCATCGGGTGAGATCACTAATCTACCTTTTTTGCAGCATGTTGCGTCCAAAGGAAAACCGATAGTATTATCCACAGGAATGTGTATGCTTGAAGAAGTAAAAGAAGCTATCGAACTATTGAGAAAAAATGGGGTTAAAAAAGAAGATTTGATTGTTCTGCATTGCACCACAGACTATCCAACTCCATTTATCGACGTGAATTTGGGCGCAATGAATCTTATTCAGCTTGAGTGTGATGTACAGGTGGGGTATTCTGATCATACTTTAGGCATTGAGGTGGCAATTGCGGCTGTTGCAAGAGGTGCTGTACTCATTGAGAAACATTTTACCTTGGATAAATCGCTTCCTGGTCCTGATCATCAAGCTTCTTTGGAACCAGATGAGTTGTTTAAAATGGTACGAGGTATTAGGAATATTGAATCTGCATTATCGGGTAATAACAAAAAGGAACCAACCATCTCTGAGCTTGAGAATCAGAAAGTGGCTCGAAAAAGTATTCACGTCAGAACCAATTTATCTAAAAATCATAGTCTAGTCAAAGATGATTTAATAATGCTCCGTCCCGGTGATGGAATATCTCCGATGAAAATTAATCAGATTATAGGTAAAAAACTGGTGCATGACCTTGAGACAGGGCATAAACTAAATTTCAACGATTTGTGCGAATGAAAATCGGGTTATTAACATCTTCTCGAGCGGATTATGGAATTTACTTTCCATTGATAAAAAAAATAACATCGTGTTCTGATATTGAATTAGAAATTATTGCCTTTGGAACGCATTTGTCAGAGAATCACGGGTATACGGTTAATGAAATTATTAACGATGGTGTTGATGTAAAATATTCCCTATCAGATTGCTTTGCTACGGATGATTCTCCTCAGGGAATATCTCAAGCATTGTCCAGAACTATTTCTTATTTCGCTGATTTTTGGAAGAAAAATCAATTTGATTTGGTTTTTGCCTTAGGCGATCGGTACGAAATGTTTGCCGCCGTCACTGCAGGACTTTCCTTTCAAGTGAAATTTGCCCATATGTATGGAGGAGAAACAACCCTAGGAGCCATTGATAATTGTTTTAGGCATTCAATTTCTCACATGTCAACCATTCATTTTGTTTCGTGTGCAAATTATAAAAATCGATTGGCAGAATTGATTGGTTCAGATGAATCTATTCATAATGTGGGTAGTCTGTCAGTCGATAATATAAACAAGATGAATTTTTTATCCATTAAAGAACTGAAAGAACAATTTGAAATCGATTTTTCAATACCTACCGTTTTATGCACCTTACATTCTGAAACAACCAATTTTGAACAAACTCAAGCGCACGTTGAAACACTTTGCAGTGCATTGAAACAAATTGAAGGAAAGCAATTTTTAATAACAATGCCAAATTCAGATACATCCAATGAAATCATTCGAACCGTTTTTAAAGCATTTGCGGATAATCATAAAAATGTTTTTCTGAGAGAAAATTTGGGTAGAAAGGGGTATCTATCGGCTATGAAATATGCTGAATTTATTATTGGTAATTCCTCTTCTGGATTCGTTGAAGCAGCGGCAATGGCTAAGTGGGTAATCAATATTGGAGTAAGACAAAAAGGAAGGGTGTTAACACCAAATATTGTTGGTTGTATATTTGATCAAAGTAAAATTGTAGAATCAATCAAGGAGATTGAAAACAAAAGAATTGAAAATTTAAACAGCCATTTTTACGGAGATGGAGATGCGGCATCGAAAATTCTCACAACTATTCTAACGTTGGATTTAACCCAAGCCTAAATTATGTGGAATAAACTTCATCTTTTAGAGATATCAGCTTCCATTAAATTGGCGCTTAAACAGTTGAATGAACTTGGCAAAGATGGCGTTCTATTCGTTGTAACCGAGAAAAATGAATTAATTGGTTCTCTAACAGATGGCGATATAAGACGGGCATTGTTAAAAGGTATTACCATTGAAGAGAATGTTGTACTAGCAATGAATATTGACCCTAAAGTACTTTTTGAAGATCAAATTGACCTTGTTAAATTAAAACAATTTAGGGAACTTAATTTCTCAATTCTTCCAATTTTAAACAAAGAAAAGATCATTGTTGATGTAATCAATTTTAG
The DNA here is from genome assembly GCA_943330745.2 of Lishizhenia tianjinensis. Classification (GTDB taxonomy): domain Bacteria; phylum Bacteroidota; class Bacteroidia; order Flavobacteriales_D; family Crocinitomicaceae; genus UBA952. The sequence continues at coordinate 104,331 of CALQIX020000009.1, read as the reverse complement.
GCTTAAAAAATCAATTTTACCCATTGATGTTGTTATTATGGCAGGGGGAAAAGGTGAACGATTAAAACCGTTGACGGATCATATTCCCAAACCGCTACTTCCAATTAATCAAAAACCTATTATAGAATACGCAATTGATCAGTTCAATTATTTTGGCATCGGTGATATTTGGATAACTTCTAATTACTTATCGAATCAATTAGTTGAATATGTTGCAGGAAAACAAGATAAAGGATTTGATCGCCTGAGAGTCATGAAAGAAACTCAATTTTTCGGTACCATGGGTGCTGTTTCATTAATCAAAGAATTTTCTCACAATCACATTCTTGTTTGTAATGCAGATTTGTTAACAAACATTGATTTAGAATCTTATTACTTAGATTTTGTCAAAACAAATGCAGATTTAAGTGTATTGTCTATTCCTTATAAAATTGACATTCCTTATGCCGTGTTAGAATTGAATGATGGTTATATCTCTGATTTAAAGGAGAAGCCAACCTACACATATTATTCCAATGGTGGGTTTTATTTGTTTAAAAGGGAATGTTTAGATTTTATCCCAACAAATACGGAATTCATGGCTACTGATTTTATTGAAAAGCTCATCCAAAACAATAAAAAAGTTCGAGCTTATGAGCATCATGGGTATTGGTTAGATATCGGAAGTCATTCTGATTTTCAACGGGCACAAGAGGATTCTAAAAACTTAAAATTCGAATGGATTTAACCCAGTTTTTAGTTGTTATACCTGCCCGAAAAGGTTCTAAAGGAATTCCGGGTAAAAACCGTAAATTATTGAATGGTAAACCATTAATTCAGTATTCAATCGATTTTGCGTTAGAAAATTTTAATCGAACACAAATTTATCTTTCAACTGACGATGAGGTGATTCTTCAAATTGCTGAGCAAAATGGAATAATAGCTACTGAGCTCCGCCCTTCACATTTAGCTACCGATCAAGCAAGCATGCAGGATGTACTGCGATATGTAATTGAAAAACAAGAAGCAGTGGGGTTTAATTACCAGGGTATTATTTTGTTGCAACCAACATCTCCATTTCGGAGGTCGAAAGATTTAATAGCAATGTTGAATTTATTTGATGATTCAGTAGATATGATTGTTTCCGTTAAAGAAAGTAAGCTCAATCCTTATTTTAACCTTTTTGAAGAAAATGAGGAAGGTTTTATGCGGAAATCAAAGAATAGTACTGCTTTAAATCGACAGGGAGCACCAAAGGTTTTTGCTTACAATGGTTGCATTTATTTACTGAAAATAAATGCTTTAAAATCAACTAAGATATCAGAATTCACAAGGGTTAAGAAATATGTAATGTCAACTGAATTTTCTATCGATATAGATGATTCGATCGATTGGGAGTTTGCAGAATATTTAATTCACCACAAACGCTTTGACCTCGATTAAAAAACAAACTATTCGTGCTTTCTCTTGGGATATTCTTGGGAGATTTCTCACACAGGGGAGTACGTTTGTTGTGAGTATTATTTTAGCTAGATTGCTTGCTCCAGAGGAGTTTGGATTGGTTGCTATGTCACTCGCTTTTGTAAGTGTTTTTAGTGTTTTCTTGGACGTAGGATTTTCAGCTGCACTGATTCAAAATCAACAGAATACACAAAAGACATATAGTTCCATTTTTTACTTTAATGTATTTGCCGGTGTTATTTTAACAGCTATTTTTTATTTTATCGCTCCATGGATTGGGGAATTTTATCAAAACCCAAATGTTGTAGCGTTAGTTCGATGGTTATCATTATCTTTTATTTTTAATTCGTTTAATCGTGTTCAAAATGCCATTTTAAGCAGGGAGTTAAATTTTAAGTACATTACTTTACGCACGTTTAGCGCCTCAGTTTTAAGTGGGATTTTGGGAATTATTGCAGCTTATAATAATTGGGGAGTATATAGTATAGTTTTACAACATTTGAGTTTTGGTTTTTTTTGTAGCGTTTTTTTATGGTCAACTGGAATTTGGAAACCATCCTTACATTTTTCCTTTCAAGAACTGAAAAAATTATTAGGCTTTAGTAGTTATGCGTTTTTTGAGCGTATTGTGAACAGTGTATTTGTACGTTTAGATGTTTTTTTATTAGCCAAATTTTTCCCTCCCGTTACGATCGGATTTTATTCAAGAGCATCTACATTGAAGGAGCAAGTAACAAAATACTCATCCAGTTCAATCATTCGAGTTTTATTTCCTGTTTTGAGTAAACTTCAAAATGATCATACGGCTTATCAACGCATATATTTCAAGATGTTCTCTTTGATATCACTTGTGAGTTTTTTATTAAGTGGGATATTATATTTTTTAGGAAGTGATATTATACTTCTACTTTTTGGCCGTAAATGGCAACAATCGATTCCAATTTTTCAAATTCTAATTTTAGCAAGCTGTGCAATTCCTTTGAATTCATTGATGTGGAATGCAATGATGAGTAAGGGGAAGTCCAAAGAAAATTTCTATTTCGGAACAATTCGTAAGTTGGTGAGTTTAATTCCATTTTACTTTGCTTTTCAATACGGAATTTGGCTTTTTACAGTAATTTGGGTAATTATAACCTACATAAATACTTTCTTCAATATGGTTATGCTAAAAAATCAGGTAGATATTCCAATTTTAAAACATGTTAAGTTGTTTTTAATTTGTTTCATACCGTTGGTTCCGTCTCTGTTTTTATTTGAATTTTTGGATTTGCAGGTATTTGCAACTCGGTTTTCTTTTTCCATTGGTTTTGTTATTTTCTATTTTATTTTTCACGTTCTCGCAAAAACGGATGGTTTATTATTTATACTAGATTTGTTGAATGATTTCAAAACTGTTTTCGGAAAAAAAATTCTTTTTAAATCGAACTAAATCAAATGATTAGTATTCCAATATGATATCAACTACATGATTCCCGTTACTAAAACATTTCTACCCCCAAAAGCAGATTTTGATTCATTTCTCGATCGTGCTTGGCAGGAGAGATGGGTAACGAATAGGGGACAACTCACCAAGGAGTTAGAGGATAAACTGACTGAATTACTGGGGGTTGATAACGTTCTTTGTACCACAAATGGCACATTACCCCTTCAACTTGCATTGAAGCTGATCGGAAAAAAAGGAGAGATTATTACTACTCCATTTAGTTATGTCGCCACGCTTTCTAGTATTGTTTGGGAAAATTGTATTCCGGTATTTGTAGATATTCATCCGGAATATTTAACAATTGATGAAACTAAAATAGAATCAGCAATTACCCCACAGACTACTTGTATTTTAGCAACGCATGTTTACGGCAATCCTTGCAATGTAGAAGCGATTTCTAAATTAGCTTGTAAACACAATTTAAAAGTAATTTATGATGCGGCGCATGCCTTTGGAGTTGAAGTTGATAATCAGAGTATTTTTAAACATGGTGACATTGCTACATGCAGTTTCCATGCAACTAAAATATTCCACACGGGAGAAGGAGGAGCATTGTTTGCAAATGATCCTGAACTTGTTGCGCCATTGTTTCATTTTCATAATTTTGGGCATAATGGGCCTCATAATTTTCATAGCGTTGGAATAAATGCTAAAATGTCTGAACTTCAGGCAGCCCTTGGTTTAGCTGTACTTCCTTATTTTAGAGAAATTAAAGAAAAACGCAAATTAATTTGTCAGTTGTATCTAATAGAATTGGCCGGGTCTAATTGTCAATTTTTAAAGATTCGTGAAAACACTAATTGGAATTTTAGTTATTTCCCCATTATTTTTGAAACGGAGGAGCAATTATTGAAAGTTGAAAAATCACTCAATAATCAGCAGATTTTTCCACGGAGGTACTTTTATCCTTCATTGAATACACTTAGTTACATCGAAACGAAAATAAAAATGCCAATAAGTGAATCTATTTCCAAGCGGATTTTATGTTTACCTATTTATCATGATTTGAGTCACGAAAGTATTTCTAAAATAAGTTCAATCATTAAAGATCAATTAATTATAAACTCAAAATGAATGTAATTTCTTCAAAAGCAAAAATTGGTAAAAATGTTCAAATAGGTCATTTTACGATCATAGAGGATGATGTTGAAATCGGAAATAATGTGATTATTGAGCACCATTGTATCTTAAAAAATCACGTAAAAATTGGAGATAATACTATCATCAAGAATTTCGTAGAGTTACGGGAGAATACAATAATTGGTAAAAATTGCACAATAGACTCAAGGGTTTCATCTTCAGGTGATTGTATTATTGGAGATGATGTAATATTACGTTATGACACTATAATTGCAAGGGGAGTAGAAATAGGCAATAACACGTATGTTTGTCCGAGGGTAATGACAAATAACTTAAACACCTCTAAAAAACAAATTGGAGGCGCTAAAATAGGCGCGAATTGCTTTATCGGAACAAATGCAGTTTTGCAGCATGGCATTACAATTGGCAACAATGTAACGATCGGATCTTTGGCATTTGTGAACAAAGATTGTGAGGATAATTCAGTTTATATGGGAATTCCTGCCGTGAAAAGATAAGAAATCAATGAACTTAATTGAAAAATATAAAATCCCCTTAAATTACCAATTGTCGGTATTAAAAAAGGCTTCATTTCAACACATTACGTATTATACAGGATCAAATCTTGAAGCAGTAAAACATTTAAAAAATTGTGTGTTAATCTGTGATAAAGAGTTAAACTTTGATTTATCTGAAGATGTTCAAATCATCGAAGTTACTGACCCTCAATTATTTTTTTATCAATTATCTGATTATTATAAAAAAGATTATTTGGATAGGAAAAATTTAATTTTTAGCGAGGAGTATAAATCCTATATACATAGAAATGCCAAAATTTCAGATAATGTCATCATTAATCCAGGGTGTGTTATTGGAAATTCAACCATTGAAGATGATGCTGTAATTCATTCTAATGTTGTTATTTATTCTGAAAGTATTATTGGCAAAGGATCAATTATCGAATCAAACAGTGTAATTGGTGCAGAAGGTGTAATGTGGGCTTGGAATAAAGAAGAGAAAGTAAAACTTCATCAATTGGGAAATGTTGAAATTCAGGAAAATGTGTTCATTGGTTCTAATGTTACTGTAGTGCGTGGATCTGCTAATGAATCCACAATAATTGGCTCTGGAACACAAATCGCTCATGGTTCTCAAATTGGACATGGGTGTCAAATAGGAAAAAATTGTCATTTCGGCAATAATGTTTCTTTTGCCGGTTCAGTCATTACGGCTGACAATTGTTTTTTTGGTTCGGGCTCTGTAGCGAGTTCACAAACGCAGATTAATCAACCAATAATTTTAGGAGCAAATAGTTTTATTGCTCATGTAATTGAAGAATCTGGTGTTTACCTTGGTTCTCCTGCCAAAAAAGTGAAGGAAATCGAACAAAATCATCAAGGGGTGCCCTTGAATAAAAACATCAAAAATTAATTGAATTGAGTTTCGAATTTCCTATTCATAAAGAAGTCGAAGAATTTTCAATAAATAATTCTGAACCGCTTGTTAGCATCTTAGTTTTAACTTTTAATCAGGCGAGTTTCATTCAACAATGTATTGAATCACTTTTAAATCAAAAGGCAGCTTTTAATTTTGAAATTGTAATCGGTGAAGATGATTCAACTGATGGCACAAGAGAAATTTGTAAAAAGTTGTTGAGTCAGAATCCTGAAAAAATTAGGTTACTACTTCATTGGGAAATAAATAAAATAAAAAACAGCCTTGGAAATCCGACTGGCAAATTCAATTTAATGCATTCTATTCAACAATGCAGTGGAAAATACATTGCTTTTTGTGAGGGGGATGATTATTGGACGGATGAATTTAAACTCCAAAAACAAGTTGATTTTTTGGAAACGAATGCTGAATATGTTGGTGTTTTTACGGATTTTGATAAATCGTATGAGCAAACGGGTAAAATAATAAAAGACTTCAATTCAAAATCAAAAAAAATAATTAAAGCAAGTGATATTTCAATGAATCATTTGTTCTCAAGGGATATTAAGTATTTGAGAACCCTAACAGCTATTTTTAGAGCAAGCGTTTTAAAAGAATTTAAATTTTACTTTTTACATGCCGCCGGAGATTCACAATGGATTTTTCATGCATTGCAATTTGGAAAAATAAGGTATTTTAATTACTCAACAGGTGTTTATCGAGTGTTAAATGAATCAGCAAGTCATTCAAAATCATTTACAAAAAAACAATTGTTTTTGGAAAACTATGTTTCATTTTTACATGTGGTAAATTCTAGATATGCCTTGCATCGAAGAGAAAAAAGATACATAAAAAAAATGACTATGATGGCAAAATTAAGGCAGGAGGCACATCTGAAGAAATTACTTTCTGTTTGCTTGATTTCAATTCAGCTAATCCTTCATTTATATTTTTCTCGAAATGTTCTACGAAATATTAAATATGCCTTTAGAAAGCATTAAAAATTGATTGTGTCTCTTGGCTGATTGAATATGAAAGCTTATTTTTTCGTAATTACGCCGGCAAATTACCTAGGTGCACTTCAAGCTTCTCGGGATCCTCGGTTCAATTTTTCAGAGAAAATTTTGGTTGTTTTATCCGATTATCATAGAAGTTTGATTCAGTTTAATTCAATAATAAAAGAGGAGGAATGGAATGTTATATACTATCCGTGGAAGAATTTAGATAGAAGAAACAAATCAAAATGGCAATTGATTTTACTAAATTGGAAACGGTTGTTAACTTTTAACAAATTAAAGAACCTCATTCGTCCAAATGACATTATTTTTTGGGGGAATTTGAATCATTCGTTCTTTAAAAAAATTGAAAATCGATGCCATGATATTTATTTAATTGATGACGGATTTTCAACGATAAACATATTACCGAAATTAGAGGAAAGGTTTGTCAATTCAACTAAAAAAAAGGGTTCAACGATACATTTATATACCTTGTTTCAATTGAATTCAACTTTTTTAATCATATTCAATCATCAATTTAATCAAATAAAATCGCTTGAAAAACACATCGCTAAGGAGAAATCCGTTTTTTTTATTGGGCAACCTTTAGTTTTTAATAACATTGTATCGGAACATTATTATGTTCAAACAATTCAAACAATTTTTACTGATTATGAAAAAAAAGGTTTTAGTTGTTTTTATTTACCTCATCGATCAACCACACGAGATTATATTCCTTCCAACTGGACGACCTTGGAATTTGATTATCCAGTAGAATATTGTGCTGAATTGGGTGGTTTTCAACCAGAAATCTTTTCAACTTTTTATTCCACAGGAGTTTATAATTTGGAGAAATACCTATCGCTTGATATGAAACAAGTAGAATTTTGGAGGCTTGATGAAAAGGAAATTTCAATTAATTATAAAAAACCGATTGAATCAATTTATTCTTACCTGACAATCAATAATTATGATGTAAAAAATTGCAAAACACTCCTATCAGATTCAGTAGATGAAAAGTAAACAATGGTAACTTTAAGAAATTACGATAATTTATTTTTATTCATTTTGATTATTCCAATAATCAATGTGGTATCTTCATTGGCAACACCTTTTTTTCCCGGCATATTAAATCCAGGTATTATAAGAGGAATTATTTTGTCACTCTTTTTGGGTTGGTACATGCTCAGCAAGTATAAATCGAGCATCATCACCTTACCCACAATCCTCTTTTCTATCTATTTATTTGTCCTTTGTTGGTTTTCTGCTGAACAATCGACTTCGCTGTATATATATAATAAAGTGGTTATTACCACGCTAATGTTTGTCGTTGGTTTTCAGACCTTTAATCAGCCAGATAAGTTCTTTTGGTTGTTACGCATTATCATGGTGAGTTTATTCATTATGGAGCTTTATTTTTTATATTCAAATTTTTCAGGACTTGGAAGAAAAACGTATTTAGATGATTCTGTTTTATTTGGTGAATCCGGCGTTAATTTAACAAAGGCTATGGTGATTTTTCTTTTAATTGTTCCTATTTTTTTGAGAGTTGAAACAAATCAAAGAATGAAGATGATTGTTCTGATATTGTTTTTTTTAGGTATTTTGATAGTTTTTTTAGGCATGAAACGATCAGCAATATTAGCAATGGGTTTTGGCTTTTTAATTTATGTTTTGCTAACACCCTATAAATCTCGTTTAATTCAGTTTTTACCGGTCGTATTGATTATTGTTTTGGTTGCGTCGCCCTTTTATTTGCCAATAATTGAGAAACGTTTTGAATCGCGCCAACAACGTGTTTCCATGTCTTATAAACAACTTCAGGAGAGTGAGACTGAAGGAAGAATGCTTGAGGTTCAATTTACAGTTGAGGAATCACTTGATGCTGGAATTGATCGCTTATTATTTGGTTTTGATGTGTTTTTGAAAAAAGACTTTAAAGGACATAAACGAATGTTGCACGTGGATTACATGAATATGCTCGGTGGAGCAGGTGTTATTGGATTGTTTTTATTTCTCCTAGTTTATTTCAAAATTTTCCAATTAGCAAATCGGATTAGAAAAAAATTAGGCAATCATATTGAGGTAAATGAAATGTTTGCGACGATTTGTGCGCTGCTCGCTGTACAGGCTTTTTTATCCATTGGTGGAACCATGCAAGGAGTAAATCTTCGTGGATACATTTTGTTTTTACTCGGGGCCTTACTAAGCGTTTCAATTTTCTATTTCAAACAACGGATTGAAAAACATGAGGTTAACTAATTTAGATTTGTCTTTTTTTAGTTTATTTCACCATGATATTCAGTCAGTACAGGATAGGTTTATTGATTCAGATGATATCTATGATAAAATCAATCAATCCCCAACCAAAACAATTGATGATGTTTATACTGTTTTAATCAATCTCGTTGAAAATGCAACGAAGGAAGTTGAGGATAATGAAATTGCTTTGACCTTAACAGGTGGTTTTGACTCTCGAATTATTTTGGCTGCACTTTTAAAATTGAAACGGAAACCTATTTGTTTTACTTATGGTGATGCCCGAAATAATGATATTAAAATTGCTCATGAAATTTGTCAAAAGTTTGGATTGAAGTTCCTTCACGTAGTTCAACAAGAACCTACGAAAGAATGGTACGATAGCTGGGTAAACAAAACACTTGAGATTGGAGCGGGTAATGTATATTTACACAGAGCCCATCGTACCGCTGCAATAGCTGAATTCACAAAAGAATTTTCTGTAAAGGTTTTATTTACTGGTCATTTTGGAGGAGAAAGTATACGAGGATTATCCTATAATAATTATTTTTCATCTTCATTTTTTCAAAATTGGAATACGGAGAAATTAGATCTATCAGGATCAATTGATTCGGTATTGAAGACTTATTTTATTCAAGAAAATAGAACAGAAGAAATCATAGAAGAGTTAAAAAAAATGAACGTTGGATCATCAAATAAAGAAAATCGTATCTTTTATTTCTTGTATGATTTAGTTGCGAACATTCATCATGCACAAGATCTCCAGATTTATAAATCATTTGTAAATGACGTTGTACCAATTTACATGACCCAAGAATTTCAAACCGTTTTAGCACAGACTCCATACCATTATACACGAAAAAAGAGGGGTGGTTTGAATAAATTAAGCGATCCAGCTTTGTATTGTGAACTATTAAGGCAACTAGAGCCAAAATTATTAAACATCAAGTTAGCTAATGGATATAAACCAAGTGATTTTTTGAATGGGAAATTATTTTATTTAGGTAAGAGAGTATTAATTAAGTATCTAAAATTGAATAAGAATTCTCCATCTTTTAAATACGATAAATGGTATATCGATTATGTGCGTTCAAAGGCAAGTAATTTATCCTCAGAGGTTTGGGAGATATACGATAAAGAAGCATACTTTGCTGCATTAGCAAACACAGATCATAATACGACTGAAGGTTATTGGCATAAATTCTCGAATCCTATTTTTTTTGATTTACTTTTAAAAGCAAAGCTTATTCAAAAATGAAAGTAGTAATCCTAAAAAATGAAATGCCGCATTCTGAGGATAGATGGGTAAAAGCTTGTCAAAACCGTTTGATTGATTTTTCAGTTATTGATCTTTCTAGGCATGATTGGTTGAAGCAAATCCGTTTAGCAAATCCTGATTTACTACTTACGCGGCCATCAGGATTAACAGCTCCATTCAAATTAATGTATGATGAGCGATTGGAAATTTTAGTTAAAGAACTAAATATCCCATGTTTTCCAACCCTAGAAGAGGTGAAAATATATGAAAACAAACGCTATTTTTCTTATTGGTTGAATGCTAATAATTTACCGCATCCGGAAACACTGGTTTTTTATTTTGAAAAAGAGGCAATGGCTTATGCGGAAAAGCAAGTTCATTTTCCATTGGTGGCAAAAACTAATATTGGTGCATCGGGTAGTGGCGTCGTTATTCTTGAAAATCAGAAACAACTTTTAGAATATATTTTAAATACATTTCACGGCACAGGATCTGAAAAACGTGTAGGACCTAATTTGAAAAAGGGAAAGATTCTACAACGCGGATTCAAATTGTTACTACACCCGAAACGAATTATTTTAAAGTATAATACCTACAAAGCGCGCGCTTTCGATAGTCAAACAGATTTTGTCTTGTTCCAAAAATATATTCCGCATGATTTTGAGTGGCGTGTTGTTCGAATAGGAGATTCTTTTTTTGCGCACAAAAAGTTATTGTTGGGTAAAATGACGAGTGGTTCCTTGACAAAAGAATATTCAAATCCACCCTTTAAATTATTGGATTTTGTAAAAGAATTAACGGATAAATTTAATTTTAAATCCCAGGCTGTTGATCTTTTTGAATCCTCTGATGGGAATTATTTAATTAATGAAATGCAGTGCATATTTGGTCAATCCGATACTTTTCAAATGAAAGTCGACGGAGTGATTGGTAAATACGTAATGAATGAAAATTCATGGGAGTTTTTGCCGGGTGATTTTAATTCCAATGAGTCTTTCAATCTGCGTTTAGATGCTGCTTTAGATAATTTTCATTCTGGAAACAAATGATGAAGGTGTTATTTGTTTGCAGTGGGAATAAAACGAATGGCCAACCGAGTATTTTAATTGTCAATCAGGCTAAATCACTTATAGAAGAAGGTGTTGAGATTGATTATTTTTTAATTCAGGGTAAAGGATTCAGAGGATATTTAAAAAATTATTATCGCCTTAGGAAGAAAATTACATCTGGAAAATATAATGTTATACATGCTCATTATTCTCTTTCTGGAATTCTCATGTCTCTGTCTTCTTTGTTTTTGACTAAACCAAAAAAAGTGGTTTCTTTAATGGGAAGTGATTCTCAAGTAAAAGGAATTAAAGGTTCTTTTATTCGGTTTTTTATTCGGTTTGTTTGGGATGTGACTATAGTTAAATCTCAAAAAATGTCAAAAGATTTACGAACCGAATCACCTGTTATTATTCCAAATGGAGTTAATTTAGGCCTGTTTGCTGAAGAGATTATTCCAGAATTGAAAACCATTCTCTTTGCTGCTGATCCCGATCGACCATCGAAAAACGTTCAATTGGCCTATGAAGCAATTGAAATAGTGAAAAAATTGGATGAGAATGTTCAATTTAAAGTAATCCATGGAGTTTCTCATGAACAAACCATTCGAGAAATAAAAAAAACATCATGCGTTCTTCTTACTTCACTTTGGGAAGGTTCACCAAACATAATAAAGGAAGCCATGGCATGCGAACGCCCAATTGTCTCAACAAATGTTGGGGATGTAGACTGGTTATTAGAAGGTGTTGAGGGAAGTTATGTTACGAATTGGGACAAAGAAACGATAGCTAGTTCTATAATGAATGCATTAAATTTTTCTGCTAACAATAACGCTACCAACGGAAGAAAAAAACTAATGGAGTTAAACTTGGATTCTAAATCAATTGCAAAAAGAATCATTCAAGTTTATAAATCATAATTGAAAGGGGTAATTATCATAGAGGGACATGTTCAAGGATTGTCTAATGTACGCGCATTGGGTGAATTAGGTATTCCTGTTTGGGTAATTGACACCGGAAAATGTTTGGCTCAATATTCAAAATATTGCCAATTTTTTTTACAATGTCCCAATTATTCTTCGGATGAATTCGTTCCCTTTTTAGAAGAAATAGCAATTAAGCATGATTTAAAAGGTTGGTTGCTTTTACCCTCAAACGATCACGCAGTTTTTTCAATATCATCACATCGCGAAAATTTAGCACATCACTATCAATTGATAACGGATGAAATTGAAACAATAAATAAAATTTACAATAAACTTGAATTGTTGAATTTAGCTCTTGCGTTGAAAATTCCAGTTCCTTCTTTTGAAAAGCTTGAGCACCCCCATTCTCCAGTGAATTTAACATTCCCAATACTTACAAAAGGAAATAACGGATTAAATTTTTATAAAAAAATGAAAAGGAAGGTGATTGTTTCCTTAAATTCCGTAGAGTTGGTTAAAAATTTAAATTCTATTCAAAAACGAATTTCGTTGAGTGAAACCTTTACGCAGGAACTTATTCCTTATCATATAAAAAACAAAACTATTTCATTTACTGCTTTTGCTGTTAAAGGAATAATTAAGACTTATTGGATTGGACAAAAACTGAGAGAGCATCCGTTGCGTTTTGGTACTGCAACCTTGGCAGAAAGTATTTCTGATCCGGGAGTTTTGACATTTGGGAGTCAGTTATTAAAAGCGCTCAATTATACTGGGATTTGTGAAATTGAATTTTTGAAAGATGAACGTGACCAGCAATATAAATTAATCGAGATGAATGCACGTTCTTGGCTTTGGGTAGATTTAGCCAAAGAATGTGGGGTGAATTATGCGAAAATCGCCTATGATTATTCCCAGTCTAATCCAATTAATTTTCCAACTAATTATGTGATAAATAGTGTTTGGTATAATCCGATTACTAATTTATATTTTATGATAAAAGGTCTCTTTTTAGGTAAAATAGCTATTTCCGAAATTTGGATGAACCGAGGAAAAGTGAAAGTAAATGCTTTATTTAAGAAAAATGATCCTAAACCATTTTGGATGTATATTATTCTTGCTACTAAATTTCTACAGAAAAGATGACCATTTTGTTTGTAACAGGTCATCCTGCACAAATCCATAATTTTAGAATTGTGAAGCAATTGCTTGAAAAGGAAGGGCATAAAGTGGTTTGGGCATCCTCCAAAAAAGATATTAGCTTCGAATTACTTGAACTTTATGGGATTCAAGCGATTGAACTTAGTAGACCTAAAAAAGGCACCTTTTCTAAAATAGTTCATTTGATTTCAAATTCTTTGAAAATCGTTAGACTAATGAAAAGGGAAAAAGTGGATATTGTTGTTTCCCGTGTTTCTCCATACGCAGCAATTGCAAGTAAGATCAGGAGAAAAAAACACATCGGATTGGCAGATACCGAAGTATCTGGAATCTATGACACAATTTTTTCTAAATTCATTGATGTGTTAATCACCTCTACAACTTTTGGAAGGGAATTAACAAAAAATCAGCTTAGAATCCCAAGTAATATTGAATTATTTTATTTACACCCTAATCATTTTGTACCGGATCATTCTATTTATTCACTTCTTGGAATTCCACAAAATGCAAATTTTGCACTTCTCCGTTTTATTAATTGGGACGCCTATCATGATCAAGGAATTCAAGGATTAACCATTGAAAATAAATTGAGAATTGTTAATGAAATGAGTGCGCTCATGCCTGTTTTTATTTCCTCTGAAGGGGAATTGCCCAAAGAATTAGAACAGTTTCGCTTAACCGTTCCATATGATAAAATTCATTCTGTTCTTAACCATGCATCATTATTTTTTGGCGAAGGCGCTTCAATGGCTGCTGAGGCTGCAATATTAGGTTCGCCTTCGGTTTTTGTTAATTCAATTTGGTCAGGTAATGGGGCAGATTTAGAAAAATACGGTCTTTTTTTTCAATTCAAAAGTAACTTGGAGGAACAAGAGAAAGCCATCAAACAAGCCATTTTTATTGCGAAAAAAGGAAAAGAAAATATGGGGTGTAAACAAAAGCAGTCCGAATACCTAAAAGATAAAATCGATGCATCCGAATTTTTAAAATGGTTTATTGTTGAATTTCCGGAGAGCAATACAAGAATAATTACTAATCCTGAATTTATTAAGAATTTTAATTAATGGATTTTACTGTTAAGAAATATCAGTTACTATTAAATTCTATGAGGGATGCTGGTTACTCATTTCAGACTTACGAAGAATTTTTACGTAACCCAAAAGAAAAGGTGGTGATTTTGAGACATGACGTTGATTTAAAACCAGGAAATTCTTTACTGTTTGCCGAGATTCAATATAATCTTGGGATAAAAGGGGTTTATTATTTTCGCGCAGTGGCAGCTAGTTGGGATGAGTCCATCATGTTGAAAATAAATAAAATGGGACATGAAATAGGTTATCATTACGAGAACTTAACTGTTGCCAAAGGAAATATGGATTTGGCGATTAAAGATTTTAAAAGAAATCTTTCAAAATTGAGGAAGTTGGTGCCGGTAAATACAATTTGCATGCATGGAAGTCCTTTATCTAGATACGATAATAAAAAGTTATGGCAAAAACATGATTATCAATCTTTTGGAATATTGGGTGAACCGTATTTTGATACGAATTATTCAAGTGTATATTATTTAACAGATACCGGTCGAACGTGGGATAATAAGGGCGTTAGTGTTAGAGACAAAGTAACATCCTCGTTTGATTTAAAATTTTCTAAAACTGACCAAATTATTAGTTCATTTCAGGGAAATCGTATGCCTTCTGTTATTATGTTCACGTTTCATCCACAACGCTGGAGTAATCAACCGTTTCAATGGCTTATTGAATTGGTTAGCCAAAAAATTAAAAATGTAATCAAGAGAATATTAATTAGTCTAAGAAGTAAATAGATAAAAGTAGCTACAAAAAAGGCGTTGATTCACATGAATCAACGCCTTTTTTATTTTTAATAAATACTAAATTTTTACAAGTTTATATGATTTTCGAATATTTTCACATTCAAATTCTACAAAATAAAAACCTTGGGGATATGAAGATCCAAAGGTAATCCCATCGTTTATTTCATTGGCATTCCATTGCTCAATAGTTTTTCCAAATTGGTCTATAATTCGAATGTTGGATTTATATGTTACCTCATTTAACTTGGTTAAGGTGAAGTCATTATTTGTTGGATTTGGAAAAATAACAAATTCAAATTGCACGTCTTCCGATAAATTATTTTGATTGGTATTCTCCATGTTTTCTCCTTCATTAAATTCCTTTGCAGTACCATTTAATTCATAGATAGTTTCATCGGGCATTAAGGCAGAAGGTGTAGTTATAGAGCATGAAGGTCCGTATGCTGACCACCCAGCAGCTACATTTACTAGGTATGCAACTTCAACTGTATATGTTTGGTTGTACTGAATGCCAGCTGAAATGAGTTGTGATGGCTGAAAACGATTGGTCATCGTACTTGGGTTGTGTTCGTAATTACTGAGTCCAGGTCCGTTTAATCTAAACTTATAATCCAATGCACAGCCAACCGATGAAGCATAAACATTTGTCCCCATTGTGGTAACGGCTAAATTGCAAAATCCAGTTAATGTAGATGACGTATTCAACAAGACAAAGCAACCAGGTCCCCATGGTTTCCATGCTCCACCAATATACACTTTACATTTAATGAAGTAAAAGGTATTGTACACAAGTTTTGACGCTTGAGGTAAGTTACTTAATTTAAATCCTGAGCCTACCATGTCAACAGAATCTGTTATTAATCCTAATGTGGGATGTGTCCATTGAACCATATATCTATATGGTGTTCCATATATTAATGAATTTACATAAATATTTGTCATACAAGATGAAACAGTGCTTCCGCAAAA
Source organism: Lishizhenia tianjinensis (assembly GCA_943330745.2). GTDB lineage: Bacteria > Bacteroidota > Bacteroidia > Flavobacteriales_D > Crocinitomicaceae > UBA952. Next base: position 88,446 of record CALQIX020000009.1, on the reverse strand, counting down.
ACCTGGGCGAAGTTCTGTTATTGGATTGCATTCAGTTGAAATGGAGCAACTTGGGCCCCATTGACTCCAAGTCCCATTCATTTTTACCTTAACAGAGATACTGTATGTTTTGCAATATTGAATTCCAGGGAATTTACGCAGGGTAATCCCATTGTAACTGGATGGCATGACAACAGAATCATAGAGGTATGTAGCACCGTCAAATAGCCTGTATTTATAAAATTGCACACCTGAAAGTGGTATCGAAAATAAGGTGTCTTGTTGCAAGTAATTAATGGTTCTACCACAATCATTTGTTGAAATTGTTGTGGTTGGTACGACCAGTTTTACAAAGCATGAATTTCCCGGATTATCAAAGGGATCCGTGGTTAATTGTTTTGTTTTTACAACTACATCATATTGAAGTCCTGCCATAGGGTGGGCAGAAGATTGTGCCGTTAATTCTTGCAATTTAAACGAGTTTGTGGTCTTATTTAAGGTAGCTATTGGCCCATAAGTACTATTTGTAACAATGAACTGATATTGAATAGTTCCAGGTACAGGATCACAATAAATATTTGTTCCTACTGTAGCAATAGCTGAATCATTACAAAATGTAGTTGTTAACTGTGTAGGAACAGGGGTTGGTGTCTCAATATCACATCCAGGGCCGTAAGGACTCCAAGTAGCTGTTGTTCCGTTATAAAAAGCAACGTTAATGGTATATATGGTTCCAACATTAATGAGTCCAGGCATCCAAGAAAATCGAAATTCATACTTCGAACGACCGGGATTTGCTAAGGCTCCAGCAATAGCATCATAGACTCCTACAACGATTCCTGTACTTTGATCGGTTACTTGAAAACGATGTCCGCACATTTGATTTGTTAAACAAGTTATTGAGGATCCTATACTTGCAATGGTTGTACTGCAAAAAATGGGATTAATTTGAATTGGAGATGTGGGTGTTGTAACTTGGCAAGCAGAGCCATAAGCACTCCATGTGGATCCATTGGTTGTAAATGCAACACGTATTTTGTAAGTTGTTCCATATGATACAGCGCATCCAGACATCCAGGAGAAACGAAATTTATTTGTTGTACCCGCAGCATACCCGTTGTATGTGCCAATCACAATGTTTGACATATTACTTACCTCAAAACGATACCCAATTGCTCCAGATACACCTACACAAGTTATATTGGAACCCATGGATGAAACTGTACCCGGACAAAAAGCACTCGATAATTGCGTGGTAGTTTGTCCCCAATTGTACGTTCTAGTGAAAATTAAAATGAAGAGAATAAAACAAATTGACTTGAGCTTAAACATGTAGTAGAATTTTGGAATAAAAATACAATTAAAATACTTGTTTTCAAAAGTTTTGATTTTAAATTTATAAAGTTACGTGAAAACACCTATGATTATATAATATTGAAAAGACTATCGAAGTAATTAATTAGGGTTTTACGATGACTAAGTTCAATAAGATTTCTATTGATTCTTGGCTACCAACTAGAAAGATTGTAATTTAGCTAATGTTAACCGAAAGCATTGAAAAATCCAAGCGATTCACAAGAAAATTTCTCATCTCAAAACACCTCTAGTGAGGAGGAGGTTTATATTCAAGGTTTGATTCAAGAATTAGTGAGCGCTACTAATAATTCTAATGATTCTAAGAGGATTGAAATTGACCAATTATTCGATGCTTTTACACTGAATAATGCTTCAGACTTATTCATAGATCTTAAATCATTGGATAAACAGACAAACATCAATGATTACCTTAAGCAACTAAATCAAATTTTATTAGAACGCAATATTAAAAAAGTAATAGGTGTAGTTTACACGCTCGAGAATTGGAGAAGGGATAAAAAAATATTACATCTCCCAATTGTTCGGAAACCTGCTAGTTGGTATTTTTTTATTGTAAATAGGGTCCTTCCAAAGATAGCGATGCTCAATAAAATTCGAATTATCGCTAAAAAAAGACTGTATTCAAATGCCGAAATCTTGGGAAGGTTTTGTTACAATGGATTTGAAATAGAAAAATTTATTCATTCGGAAAATAATTTCCACATTTTTCTTGTTTCGAGAAAAGAAAATCCGTTGATTCAACCGATTCAAAATGGGTTTTTTATTAAACTTCCTCGAATTGGTAAAAATGGAAAGGAAATTCAAGTGTATAAACTCAGAACAATGCATACGTATGCTGAATACTTGCACAGTTACATGATCGGTAAACATGGATTTAATCAAAACGGAAAAATTAAAAATGATTTTAGGTTAGCGGGATGGGGTAGGTCCCTTCGGAAGTTTTGGATTGACGAGCTTCCTCAATTAATCAATATTTTGAAAGGAGAAATGAAATTAGTTGGTGTTCGCCCTGTAAGTAAAGCTTATTTTAACAGCTTGCCAACCGATAATCAACAATTGCGATTGAAACAAAAACCAGGTTGTATTCCTCCATATGTGGCATTAAACATTGGCACATCAAAAGAAGCCGTATTGAAAGCAGAAATGATATATTTGGCAGAGAAAGCAAAAAACCCTTATTTTACAGATACAAAGTATTTTTTTATTGCGCTTTATAATATTATTTTTAAAGGATTACGTTCATCCTAATTGTATGAAAAATTTTACTAGATTTTTTCTTATTTTATTTGTTGCCAATTTTTTATTAGCAGTTTCTTGCAGTCGTAAAACGAAAGACATCCTTTATTTGCGTGGCCAATTAAAAGATTCAACTTCCATTTATCACGTGGATTATATCCCTAAAATTGAATCAAATGATTTGCTGGATATTAAACTAGTATCAGCAAACGATGATGCGAGTAAATTATTCACTCCCCCTATTGATAATAGTAAATCTGCGATTTCATACTCATCTGGAGTTGCTGCTCGTGGCGGATACTTGGTAGATGTTGATGGGATATTAGAATTGCCATTCATTGGTAAAATGAAAGTGGCTGGGAAAACACGAAGTGAACTTGAATCTGAAATAGAATCCAAATTAAGCGAATATATTAAAGAGCCAATTATTCAAATTCAAATTATCAATTTTAAAATTACCGTACTCGGTGAAGTGGGGAACCCCGGAACTTTTAATGTTCCCAATGAAAAAATCACTATTTTTGAGGCACTTGGGGTTGCGGGTGATTTGAATATTACAGGAAAGCGAAAGGATATTATTGTAATTAGAGAAGTTGGTAAAAAAAGAATGGAGTTTACAGTTGATTTAACGTCAAAAGACATTTTTCATTCACCAGTTTATTTTTTAAAACAAAATGATTTGATTTACGTTTCACCAAATAAGGCAAAAATCAACACTTCGAGTTACAGTCAAATTTATATGCCCATTCTATCAAGTTTATCATTATTACTTAGTGCAATCACCTTATTTTTGCGTTATTAATTATGGAAAACAACCTAGATTTTGGTAATTCAAATTCAATTGAAAATCTGACTAAATCTAATTTTCGGGAGATTTTTTACAAGTATTTGTCTTTCTGGAAACTTTTTGTTCTTTTGATAATTCTCGGACTTGGATCTGCGAATATTTACTTGAGGTATAAAGTTCCTATGTATGAGGCATTTGCCTCTATAAAAATTAAAGATAATCAAAAAGGAGGGTCAGGTGTTTCTGAAACTTCTGCATTTGATGATTTGTCAATTCTTAAGGACGGAAATTCCATTGAGAATGAAAAAGCAATTTTAACATCTCGTGATTTGATGCGAAAAGTAGTTATCTCCTTAGGACTGCAAATCGAATATTATGCAATTGGAAACCTAACGGGTTTTACACGAAGAGAAATTTATCAAGAGTCACCTATTTTATTGGAAATTGAAGGTAAAGATTCATTGATTCGACAACATGGAAATTCCTTTTTTGTCCATATTTTAACTGGAAATTCCTTTCAATTAGAAAATAAAGACGGGAAAATTTTGAACAAAGGTTCATTTAATCAAAAAATAAAAATTAATAAATTCATTTCTTATAAATTCTCCAAAAATCATCGTTTTTCTGAAGTTGCAATTAATAGAAAAATTGAAGTTGTTGTTCTTCCCGTTGAGGCATGCGTAAATAAATGTCTTTCAAAATTAAAAATTGAACAAAGTGGAAATGCTTCCGCTATTCTTAAACTTTTTTTACAGAATCAATCCAAAGAAAAAGCAATAAATATTCTCAACATGCTTGTACGCAAGTATAATGAAGATGCAATTGAGGACAAAAATTTGGTTTCAAAAAACACATGCGACTTTATTAATGATCGGGTGAAATATATTTCCAAGGAATTGGGTGATGTTGAAGAAGAGGCAAAGAAATTCAAAGAAAAAAACAACCTAGTTGATATAGAATTTGAAACAAAAGCAGATGTAAATGCTGGAACAGATTTAAGGCAATCCATTGTTAATGCTGAAACTCAAGTTCAATTAAGTAGAATGATGTTGGATCATTTGCTAAATAATACACAAGCAGAAGATTTAGTGCCTGTGAATTTAGGGTTAGCAGATAATACGATTGACCGCACAATTGAAACGCATAATAACCTTGTTTTAGAAAGGCTGGAGGAATTGAAAACCACTACTGCAAAAGCGCCAAAAGTGGTTAATCTCACAAATAGAATTTCAGAACTTAAAGAAAATATAGAAAAGAGTGTTAAAAACCTCATTAATTCCAAAAAACGGGCATTGATAGAATTGGATTCTGAAGAACAAAGACTGGAAATTGGACTTTCAAAAATGCCTAAATTTGAAAAGGAATTTCGTTCCATTGAGCGCCAACAACAAATTAAAGAATCGCTCTATTTATACCTTCTGCAAAAAAGGGAGGAAACACAAATTGCACTCGCTGTTGGAATTGGAAATGCTAAACTGGTTGATTCTGCCTATAGTAATGGGAGTATTATTTCACCTAAACGCTCATTTATTTACCTCGGAGCATTAGCATTTAGCATCGTTTTAGGTGTGCTTTATGTTTATTTGAAAGATCTATTTTATGACAAAGTCTATTCAAAATCGGATATTGAGAAATTAAAACTCCCTTTTATTGGAAATATTCCATTAGGGGATAAAAACAAACAAATTGTTGTCACTAAAGGGAGTAAAACAGCCATTTCAGAAGCCTTTCGTTCTTTGCGAACAAATGTTGACTTTATGTTAGGTCAGGTTGAAGGTCGTGGAAAATTCATTTTCATTACCTCCACTGTTGCACGTGAAGGGAAATCATTTACAGCCGTAAACTTCTCTATTTCACTAGCATTATCCGGGAAAAAAGTCTTACTAATTGGAATGGATTTACGTGCGCCAAAATTAGAAGATTACTTAGGGAAAGACCGATCAAAAGGCGTTACAAATTTTATTGTGGATAGTCGAATGACACTGGCTCAATTGATTTATACAACTGATATTCATGAGCAATTAGATATACTTCCATCTGGTGATATCCCCCCTAATCCTTCAGAGTTGTTGATGTCTGAGCGTGTTGTTCAATTGTTTCAAGAAGTTGGAGGTTTATATGATTATATTGTTGTTGATACTGCTCCAGTAGGAATAGTTACTGATACTTTACTTATTTCAAAATACGCTGATACAGTTCTATATGTGGTACGAGCGCATGAACTTCCAAAGCGAATGCTTAATATTCCAAGTGAACTCAAAAAGGATGACCGGTTACCAAATATGGCCTTGTTGTTGAACGGAACTTATGGATCAAAAGGATATGGCTACGGTTACGGCTATCGTTATGGGTATGGTTACGGAGGCTATGGTTATTACCAAGAAGATAAGAAAACGCCTTGGTGGAAATTTAATTGGCTATTCAAGAAAAGATAACTCCTGTAAAAAATGAGATGAACCTATTAATGCTAACGCATCGTTTAAAATAGGTTAATTTTCGATGAGGTAGGATTTTATTTCTGTATATTTGTTACTATAGTTTACGTATGGCATTTAGTTTTATCTCAAAATCTGGAAGAAATAAGCGATTCAATTACGTTCCTCGTTATTATGATGAACGGAAAGAACGGCTTGAAATGAAAAAAAAATCTTTTTTAGAAGAAGAAAAATCTTCAGATGGTCAACGAAAAGAATTGTTAAGAGATGCAATTCATCAATCTTGGAATCGGAGTAAATACGTTTCGAAACAAAAGCAATCTGCAAACCTGCGAATTGTAATTCTCATTCTTTTAATTTTGGTTTTGGGTTACTTTGTTTTTAATGGATTGGATGATGTAGACCAAGTGATAAAATCAGTAGTGTAGTTGATGTCTAACCGGATTAAAATACTTCCAGATCACATTGCGAATCAGATTGCTGCTGGTGAAGTGATTCAACGGCCTTGCTCTGTGATTAAAGAATTAGTTGAAAACGCTGTAGACGCTGGGGCAACAAAGATTCAAGTCATTATTAAAGATGCTGGGAAAACACTTATACAGGTTATTGATAATGGCGAAGGGATGACTTCCGGGGATGCCATTACTTGCTTCGAACGGCATGCTACCAGTAAAATTGAATCAGCAAATGACTTGTTTTCATTAACCACAAAAGGTTTTCGTGGAGAGGCGTTGGCGTCCATAGCTTCTATTGCACAAGTGGTGTTAAAAACAAAACGAGTTGATCAAGAGACAGGTACCGAAATTCATATCGAAGGTTCAAAAATTGTGACTCAAACGGATTGTGTAGTTGCAGCAGGAACTTCTTTTGAAGTGAAAAATTTATTTTTTAATATTCCTGCGAGACGCAATTTTTTGAAATCTGACGCAATGGAGTTTCGGCATATTGAAGAAGAATTTGAGCGCGTCGCCTTAGCCCATCCGTCGTGTTCGTTTACATTGCATCACAATAATCAAGAAGTTTATAATCTCCCTATGGCGAATCTTCGAAAGAGAATTGTTGATGTTCTTGGTAAAACAGCGAATGATAGACTCGTGCCTATTGAGGAAAAAACAGATATCGTTTCAATCCATGGATATGTACTTAAGCCCGAATTTGCTAGAAAAACCCGAGGAGAACAATATTTTTTTGTGAATAATCGATTTTTTAAGGATCATTATTTTAATCATGCCGTTAATAAAGCATTTGATGGCTTGATTCAACCTAAGTTTTTTCCAGGATATTTCATTTTTTTTGACGTAAATCCGGCTAAATTGGATGTGAATATTCACCCAACCAAAACAGAAATAAAATTTGAGGAAGATAAGTTTATTTATTCTATTCTATTAAGTAGCATTCGACAAGCATTAGGTAAATATAATGTTTCTCCAACTCTTGATTTTGAGCAAGAAACTGCTTTTGATGTGCCTATGTCCTTTCGGAATCAACCAGCCATTGAACCGGTTATTCGGGTAAATCCAGATTTTAATCCATTTCAACCCCCGACTAGCTCCTCACATAAATCGGGTTCTTCCGGTTTAAGCCCTGCTATTCGCGCCCAAGGTTTTGGACAAACGAACCCGTCGGCGGAGGATTGGCAAAACTTTTACAAGATTGAAGAGGATCAAGAAATAAATCAAAATCACCTAATTGAACCAACATCCGTAGAAACGGTAAAGGAATTTTTAGTGAAAGATAGATTAGTATTAACACCCAGTAAATCTGGTTTTATGCTGATTGATCGCAAACGAGCACAAGAAAGAATTACGTATGATGAATTAATGGAGCAATTTGTAAATTCACCCATACATTCCCAACAATTGCTTTTTCCGTATGATCTTGAATTCTCGAAAAATGAAAAAATTGTTTGGGAATCAAATCGGTCTTTGCTTGAACGTTTCGGATTCCAATATGAAATACATTCCAATCAATTGATTATCAATGGGATTCCTTCGTGCGTGCAAGATGATTCTATTCATCTTTGTATTGATTTCATTAATGAAACAATCGGATATAAAGAAGTCGATAAAGGTGAAATTGCTCATTTCGTCGTCTTATCAATTGCTAAATCAGTATCACTGGCGGCTTTAAAAAATAAAATTGAACCTTCCTTGCTTATTGAGCGTTTATTTCAGTGTCAAGATCACCAATATTCACCAACAGGTAAAAGAATTTTGAATACTTTAACCTTAGAAGAATTAAAATCAAAATTATAATGTTCTCATTTTTAAATTCAATTCCACAAGTAACAAAAAATATTCTTTTATTGAATATCATGTTTTATGTTGTTACCGAATTATTAGCGCTGCAAGGGATTAATTTAAGAGGTGTCCTAGGTGCTCATTACATTACATCAGCTCTTTTTGAGCCTTTTCAAATCGTTACTCACTTTTTTATGCACGGCGATTTCTTTCACATCTTTTTTAATATGTGGTTATTTGTCATGTTGGGTGGGTTTTTAGAGCGATTGTGGGGTGCAAAACGTTTTTTCATTTTTTATATTTCTTCAGCAATGGGCGCGTTTGCACTCTATAATGGAATCGGTGTGTATCAAATGATGGAAATCTCTTCACATCTTTCCGGTACATTGAATATTGATGACTTAGATGCTGTAATTGCTTCAAGTGAGAATTTGGACGACCTCAATGCTAATTTAAATAGTTTTTTGATGAAGCACCCAACCGTGAATTTTGAATCAATTAAAGAATATGTCACTCTCTCAATAACTCCAATGGTTGGTGCTTCAGGTGCAATTTTTGGTGTGATGTCGGCATTCGCAATCCTTTTTCCAAATACCGAGTTTATGCTTTATTTTGCAATTCCCGTTAAAGCAAAGTATTTAGTGGGCGCTTATTTTTTATTAGAAGTGTATTTGGCATTCGAAAATCAATCAAATGATCCCGTTGCTCACTTAGCGCATATTGGAGGTGCTTTAGTCGGCGCTATCTTAGTGTTGATTTGGAGAAGACAGGATCGTTCAAATTTTTGGTAATATGCAATCCAATCAAAATCTTATTGATTCTTTAAAAAATGCTTATCGCTATGGTGGCATGACAATACGACTAATATTAATCAATGTAGTTGTTTTTTTATTCATTCAGATAATTGAAGTTAGTAGTCGTTTACTCTTAGCACAAGATAGTTTATTATCGAAATTTTTAGGCTCTGTATTTACTTTAAATACTCAGCTCTCTGAATTCGTATGGATGCCATGGGGAATTGTGACCAGTATTTTTTCGCATTTCACGTTATGGCATTTGTTATTGAATATGCTTTTTCTTTACTTTTCTGGAAGGATGTTTGAACAATTGTTCGATTCTAAAAGGCTTTGGTTTACCTATTTATTGGGAGGTGTTGCCGGTGGGGTTCTTGAAATTATTGCACATGCTATTTTTCCTGCTTTGCAAGGTTCGAATGTGGTAATTGTGGGTGCTTCTGGTTCTGTTATGGCTATTTTTATGGGGTTAGCATTCTATCGACCAAATTTAACGGTTTCTCTGTTTGGCATTTTTCCAATACGATTGATTTTTTTGGCGGGTTTCTTTCTAGTATCAGATCTGATTTCTTTGGGCTTAAATGATGGGGTTGCTCATTTTGCTCATATTGGTGGTGCTTTATTCGGAGCTCTATCTATTCGAAATATTCATAGTTCTAATAATCTAGTAACTAAAATTCAATTTTTTTTAGATAAAATACTTAAAGTCTTTACCAATAGATCTGCGAATAAGCAAAACACGAATCGTGCAAATAGTCGGATGAAAACGGATGAAGAGTATAATTTAGAAGCTAGGAAAAAGCAAATGAAAATTGATGCTATTCTAGATAAAATCTCAAAATCAGGCTATGAATCATTAACAAGACAAGAGAAGGATTTTTTATTCAATCAAAGTAAAAATGGTTAGTTTTCTCAGTTTTTTATGGAACATTAAATTTTGGGTGAAATTTTTCACTGTGCTATCTTTACTTGCACTTAGTTTTTCCTATTTAGCTCCTTTTATACATCCTAAAAGTCAGTTTTTTATTCCTTTCTTTGGTTTAGCTTACCCTGTTTTTTTGGCGATTTCGATTGTTCTTTTAATTCTATGGACGATTCTCAAATCCAAGTGGGCTTTTGTGATTTTAGGCTTTATTTTGCTGGGTGGAAATTTACATTTTAGAATGTTGGCCATTTTTTCGGATGATACACAGCCTAAAGGGAATTCGCTTCATATTATGTCCTATAATGTTCGATTATTTGATGTTTATAATCCGAAACTTGAAAATGCAATAAAAACACGCAATGAGATATTTGATTACGTTAAGAATGAAAATCCGGATGTAATATGTTTTCAGGAATTTTATCAAAAAGACCGCCCAACAGATTTTAAAACGCGAGATACAATCATGCGATTTATGAAGTTTTTAGATTATCACGAAAGAAGCGCCCATAAAAACTATTCGCGTCAGAATTTCGGTATTTATTTGTTTTCTAAATTCCCGATTATTGCCAAAGGTGATGTGATTTTTGACACACAGAGTGAGAAAGATTTCAATTATTGTGTTTATGTAGATATTATTAAACAACAAGACACATTTCGGATATATAATGTACATCTTCAGTCGATTAAATTACAAGGTGATTATTATACCAAAAAAGATCCTTTGAATAATATTGCGTCAAAATCTACCATAAGATTAATCATTGAAAAACTCAAAATAGCATACCCTAAGCGTGCTGAACAAGCATTAACAGTAATGAAACACGTACAAAATTCGCCCTATCCAACCATTGTATGTGGTGATTTTAATGACACCCCGCTTTCCTACACATACCAACAATTTAATACTTCATTAACAGATGCTTTTCGTAATTGTGGAAGTGGTATTGGCCCTACGTATGTTGGGAGAATTCCAGCTGGTAGAATTGATTATATCTTCCATTCAGACGATTTGAATTCTACACAATTTAAAATCCAAGAAAAAGCGCTCAGTGATCACTTGGCAGTTTCCTGCAAGATTTACAAGAAAAAATAGTTTACCACTCAAATGCTTCTGGTTTCATCCAATTTCCTTGAACACGCAGTGTTTGCTCAACAATATCTCTTACACAACCCTTTCCTCCACTTATAGGCGATTGGTAATCCACGAATTGTTTGATATCTGAAGCAGCATCTTGAGGACAACACGATACACCAACTTGTTTTAATACTGGAATATCGGGAATATCATCCCCCATATAAGCGATTTCTCTATCCGTTAAGTTATGTCTATGCTTGATTTCGTTATAAACTTCTAGTTTTCGGGATGATCGCATATGAACTTCCTTCACCCCAAGTCCTAATAACCTATTTTGAACATCGATTGAATGTCCACCAGTTATTACGAAAAATGAATACCCTAGTTTTGATGCGTATTGAATTACATAACTGTCTCTCGAATGAAATGTTCTAATTACCTCATCATTAAATAATTGTACAGTGCCGTCGGTAAAAACGCCATCAACATCAAATATAAATGTTGTGATGTGGTTGAGTTTTTCTTTATAACTTATCATGGTTATAAGTGGTTAAAATACTATTGGTTATTGTTAAATAGATGCTTTTTTCTGATTCGGTAAGTAAATTCAAATGATTTGAAATGGTTTCTAAATCATTACGTCTAGCTGGACCAGTTTGTGCATCTTTCGCATTCATTTCAGTCAGTTTTTCGAACGTTTCTTGTAATAAACTGGAAAACAAACTAAATTCTATTTGCTGTGTTTCTGCAATTTTTTGTCCTAAATGAATGATGTGATTACTGAAATTGTTAATGAAAACAGCGATGCAATGTACCCTTTTTCTTTCTAGTGAATTACAAAATGAAACTTGATTGCTAATGAGTTGTGCTATGAAGAGTAGTTTTTTTAATACTTGAGGTTGATCCGACTCTATCAATATTGGGAAGGTATCTATTTTTGGAATTCTATTTTTAGTAATAGTTTGTAATGGGTAAAAAACACCAACCTGTGGGTGCTTAATAAGGTTTATTTCAATTGTTCCTGCTGTATAGAATACAATTTTATTTGGTTCAATCTGTTCGATTATTTCGATCGTAACATCATCCGAAACTGCTACTAAAACAATATCGCCACTAATCGCATCAATTGATTCAATGTTACACTTCCAATCACTACTTAATTGAATTAGCCGGCTTTGATTTCTACCAATAATAGAAGATAAAACACACCCCGCATTCAATAATCGTTGTCCCAATAGTTCAGCAACATTTCCTGTTCCAATTATTGAAATTGATGGAAATTGATGCATAATTTATTTACCGTGACATTGTTTATATTTCTTTCCACTTCCACAAGGACATGGATCGTTCCGACCTGCTTTTGGCTCAGCAATTATTGGCTCTTTCTTTTCTATAGGAGGCAAACTAGATTCAATTGCTTTTTTATAAGCTTCAGCTCCACTAAATTGAGGAGGAGTTGTACTACTTGTAGTTGCGTTCGAACTTGCTTTTGCATAGTTGTTTTGACGTTCCTCTTTATTTGTACTTTGTAATTCTTGTTCTACTGGAATATCTAATTTCATTAATAATTCGACAGATTCAGTATTCAATCGGTTTATCATATTTTTGAATAATCCAAAAGATTCTAGTTTGTATACTAGTAAAGGATCCTTTTGTTCGTAACTCGCATTGTGAACTGCTGATCGTAAGTCGTCCATTTCACGCAAATGTTCTTTCCATTCATTGTCAATTGTTGAAAGGATAACATTTCTTTCTAAAGATTTTGAAATTTCTCTTCCTTCTGTTTTGTATGCATCTTCTAAGTTGACAATTAGCTGCATTTCTCGTCTTCCTTCAGTTAATGGAAAAACAATATTCTTGTATTTGTTGGACATTGTTTCATGTACATGCTTAATTTGCGGAAATGCTTTTTGCGAAATTTTATCACATTTACGTTTATATTGTTCTCGCATGGATTGATAGACAAGATCAGTCAATGAATTTTCATCTGTTGAATGAAAAGCACTTTCTTCAATTGGTGATTCAATACCAATTACACGCAAGAGTTCTAATTCAAATTCTAAGAATGAAGAGTTTTTTAGTTTAACAACCGTTGATTCACACAATTCAAAAAACATATTGTCTACATCAATATCTAAACGGTCACCAAATAATGCATTTCTACGTTTCTTGTAAATTGCCTTACGTTGCGCATTCATTACGTCATCATACTCTAGTAAACGTTTCCGCATACCAAAGTTGTTTTCTTCCACTTTTTTCTGCGCGCGTTCGATAGATTTTGTCACCATACTGTGTGTGATAACTTCACCCTCTTTTAGTCCCATTCTATCCATTAATTTGGCAATTCGTTCGGAACCAAATTTTCGCATTAAATCGTCTTCTAATGAAACAAAAAATTGAGTAGAACCAGGATCCCCTTGACGACCAGATCGTCCACGCAACTGTCTATCTACCCTTCTTGAATCATGTCTTTCGGTACCAATAATAGCTAATCCTCCTGCTTCTTTAACGCCAGGTCCCAATTTAATATCTGTTCCACGTCCAGCCATATTGGTTGCGATTGTAACCGTTCCTGCAAAACCAGCATTCGCTACAATTTCGGCTTCTTTTTGGTGGTATTTGGCGTTTAGAACTTGATGTTCAATTTTTTTCATTTTGAGCATTCGACTCAAAAGTTCGGAAATTTCTACGGTAGTTGTTCCAACCAAAACAGGTCTTCCAGCAGCAACTAATTTTTCAATTTCATCAATAATTGTAGCGTATTTTTCTCGAGCGGTACGCAATACAAAATCATTTTGATCTTTCCGCACAACTGCTCTGTGGGTCGGGATAACAATGACGTCTAATTTATAGATATCCCAAAATTCTTTCGCTTCAGTTTCAGCAGTACCGGTCATTCCCGCCAATTTATGGTACATTCTAAAATAATTTTGAAGCGTTACAGTAGCATAAGTTTGGGTAGCCGCCTCAACGGTTACATTTTCTTTTGCCTCAATCGCTTGATGTAAACCGTCTGAGTATCTTCTACCATCTAAAATACGACCTGTTTGTTCATCCACAATTTTAACCTTACTATCTAAAATCACATATTCAACCTCCTTTTCAAATAAAGTATACGCTTTAAGTAATTGATTAATAGAGTGAATGCGTTCTGATTTTATTGAATAATCTCGAACCAACGTGTCCTTTTTCTCCAGGTACTGTTCCTTTTCATGATTTTCCTTTTGTAAACGAGCTATTTCTGATCCAATATCAGGTAAAATGAAAAAATCTCGATCATCGGATCCCGAAACCAAATCAATCCCTTTTGAAGTTAATTCAATAGTATTGTTTTTTTCATCAATTACAAAAAACAACTCATTGTCAATTTTTTTCATATGTTTCCCTTGCTCTTGCATATAGAAGTTTTCAGTCTTCTGCAAATGAACCCGAATTCCGGGTTCAGAAAGGAATTTTATAAGAGCCTTATTTTTAGGAAGCCCGCGGTGAGCCCGCAACAAGGCAATTCCACCTTCTTCCAACGCTTTTTTTGAATCAGTAGCTGAATCTGATGATTCGCCTGTAATTACTGTTAATAATTTACGTGCCTCTGTTAAACATTGCTGAACATATTGCTTTTGAGCATTCACGACACGTTCAATTCGTGGTTTTAACTCATAAAACTCATGTTCTTCTCCTCTTGGCGTTGGTCCAGAGATAATCAATGGAGTTCGAGCATCGTCGATTAAAACTGAATCGACCTCATCCACAATAGCAAAGTGATGTTTCCGTTGCACCAAATCTTCCGTGCTACCTGCCATATTATCTCTTAAGTAATCAAACCCAAATTCGTTGTTTGTTCCAAACGTGATATCAGCTCGGTACGCTTTTCTTCTTTCTGGAGAATTTGGCTGGTGTTTATCGATACAATCAACTGATAAACCATGAAATTGATACAAAGGCCCCATCCATTCGGAGTCACGTTTAGCCAGATAATCATTCACAGTAACCACATGAACTCCTTTTCCAGCAAGTGCATTCAAGTAAACAGGCAAGGTAGCAACCAATGTTTTTCCTTCCCCTGTTTGCATTTCTGCAATATTTCCTTTGTGTAAAACAGCCCCACCCATCAACTGCACGTCATAATGGACCATTTCCCATTTTACTTTTGCGCCTGCTGCAGTCCACTCATTATGCCAAATTGCTTTATCACCAGACAAGGTAATTCCATCTTTTCTGGCTGCCAAGTCCTTGTCAAAATCCATAGCGGTAACCTCTAGTTTTCCATTGTTGGTCCAACGAAACGAAGTCTCCTTAATCAAAGCAAAAGCTTGTGGCAGTATCTCTAAAAGTGCTTCTTCGATTTTCTCATCGATTTTCAATGTCACTTTATCAATTTCCTCAAAGATTTCTTCTTTATCTTGAATTGATAAATTTGTGCCGTCAGCTTTGTCTTTTAAAACCAATAATTCATCTTCTAAGGATGAAATTTGTTCGCTGATGTATTTTTTTAATTCATTTGTTTGTTCGCGTAATCCATCATCTGAAATTAATTTTATTTTTTCGTATGCTTGATTTGCTTTGTCAATGAATGGTTGATATTCTCTTCTGTCTTTTGTGTTTTTATCCCCTAATAGACGTTTTAATAAGTCTCCTAACATGTAACTGAATTTTTAAGTATCAAATGTAACTATTTTACCCCACTTTCGATCAACCAATCTGCTAAATTATGACCAGCAAGGAATTCTTTATAATGCATAGAACGTTTACCCTCTAGTTGTAATTTGCTGATAATCAAATATTCATCCGAACAAGGGAAGAGTATTCCATCTTGGTGAATTAATAGGTTTTTGGAATTTTTAACCTTAATGCCTGATTTTTTACTGTCTAAAAGTTTAAATTGAACTAATTCCTTTTTTTGAGCATTGTAAAGCAAGGTCCATGAACCCGGATAAGGAGACAGTCCTCGTATTAAATTGTGATTGGTGCTTGCGCTATTGTGCCATTTAATTTCACATGTTGGTCTAAAGATTTTAGGAGCATGTTTTAATTCTGAATGGATTAGGTCATCTTGATTTTTTGGAACTACTGTATGTAAGGAAATCGCATTTACTGTTTCCAATGTCAAAACAGATCCTATTTCCATTAATTGAACATACAATTCCCCAACAGTCATGTTCTCCAAGATTTCAGTTTCCCGGCTGTCAATTATTTTTCCAGTATCAATGTCCTGATTGATAAAAAAAGTGGTGACTCCTGTTTTTTCCTCACCGTTTATTATTGCCCAATTAATTGGTGCTGCACCACGATACTGTGGTAATAATGAAGCATGAAGATTGATTGTACCTTTTTGGGGTATGGACCAAACAATTTCAGGCAACATTCTAAAGGCTACAACTACAAATAAATCGGCGTTAAGATCCTTCAATTGTTCGATAAAAACAGAATCTTTCAGGCTTTCAGGCTGCAATAAATTGAGTTTATTTTCAACGGCAAAATCTTTTACAGCACTCGATTTTAGTTGCTGACCTCTACCTGCAGGTTTATCGGTAGCTGTTACAACTCCCACAATCAGGTGGTTGGAATGAAATAGTTTTTCTAAAATTGAAACAGCAAACTCAGGAGTTCCCATAAAAACAATGCGCAATGCCGGAATCATAGTATTAAGCTAATTTAGTTTATACTCGTTTTTTTTGCCAGTTAAAGAATTTTAAATAGAGGTATGATAACAATCCAGTGACTCCAAAATAAACGTATTCAACTGACCAAACCCAATAAATATCCCATTTGAACACCTTAATAAATAAATACGCTGAAAAAATGTAAATCAAAACTGAACCCATTTCAATGCTCATTGAGATTAATGTATTACCACTACCATTTATCGTTTGAAAATAGACACTTACAAAACCATAAAGAAAGATAGAAATGGACACAAACCGAAGAATTTCAGCGCTTTTGGCTACATAAAGTTCATTTGGATTAACAAAACGAATGAGTGCTTCCGGATATAATATTGATCCATGAAAGGAAATTAACAGCAACAGTACAGTGATAATTTGTATGCGTTTTTGAATTACCGGAATCAAGTGGAATTCTTTGCGACCCATGTATTGGGAAACGTAGGTTTTGGTTGTGCCTGCAAATCCCCAGATCGGGACAAATGCAAACATATACAAGGTACGGATGTTTTGAGAAACTGTTAATTCGAAGGATCCCATTTGCTCAAGCCAAGTAAAAAAAACGGTCCATGTGGCCAATGCAGTTAAACCTTGAAGTAATAAGGGAGTTCCGATTTTCAACATTTCTTTGAAAGAGTTTCTACTAATTCCTAGTGAATGAAATAGTTGATATTCATTCTTATATCGCGTAAACAAAGTAAAAAGAAGTAAGAAGAGCATACCCAAAGCATCTGCTATCGTGGAAGCCCATGCCGCACCTTCTATTCCCATCTCCGGAAAAGAAAAATTACCAAAAATCAACAAGTAATCAAGTATAATATTGCTTAGTGCTGTAATTAAAGAGGCAATTAAAACAACCCACGTTTTGCCTATTGCCATGAAAAAGGCTTGAATACTTAAAGTTAAAATTGCACTAAATAATGCAAAACTTCGAATTTGAATATACTGGCCTTGGAACGTAGCGATTTCACTGTTTTTTGAATAGGACATGACCCAATCAGGCATGAAATAGTAAAGAATAATAAATAAAGCGATTGCGATAAATGTAAGAATTAACAAGGTAGTGCCAAAAATTTTACTAATCGATTTATATTTATATTGACCAACCCTCCGGGCTATGAGTATTTGCGCGCCATCGCTCATCCCTAGCAACGCCATATACATGGTGATATATAACAAGCCGCCATTACCAACTGCATCAAATGCATGCGTGTCATACCTGCTGATAAAGGATGCGTCTGTAATCAATACAATCGATTGTATGAAAGTAGAAATCATTAATGGTAGTGCCACACTGAGAATCGTGCGATATCGAATATCTAACATTAACTAACTTGAATTACTAATCCTTTTAAATACTCTCCTTCCGGATGAAATGCATTTATTGGGTGGTCAGCCGGCTGATGAAGTTGTTCTAAAATTCGGATTTTTCGTCCTGAATTAATTGCAGCGGCAATGAGTGTATGTGTGAATAAATTTTTATCAACTACCTGAGAACAAGAAAAAGTGAAAATAATTCCACCTGGTTTAATCGATCTTATAGCCATTTCATTCAATCGCTTGTAACCTTGAATTGCTTGATGTCGCTTATCTCTGTGTTTCGCAAAAGCGGGTGGGTCCAATATGATTACATCAAACGAATTATCAACTGTTTTCATATACTCCATTGCGTCCGCAACAATAGAAACATGATTTTCAGTTAGTTTATTTAAACGGATGTTATTCTCTGTTAATTCGATTGCTTTTTTAGAACTATCGAGTGAATGAACTTCGCTCGCTCCAGCTTTCAAGGCGAAAAGACTAAATCCGCCACTGTAGCAAAACGTGTTTAATACTTTTTTTCCTTTTACGTACTTATTTAATAATTTTCTGTTTTCACGTTGGTCAATGAAAAAACCTGTTTTTTGACCAGTAACCCAATCAATTGAAAACCGAATTCCATTTTCCTTTGCCAAATGCGGCGTTTTGCATGCTCCCCAAATATATGAATCAACGATTCCTTCCTTGTTGTGCAGTGTTTCACTAGACTTCGAATAGATTGCTTTGAGTGATTCACCAAGGGAATTCTGAAGCGCCTGACTTATCAATTCAATCATTTGATACATTCCGATGCTATGACATTGAATCACAGCAATCCCATTGTAAAAATCGATAATTAATCCGGGTAATCCATCACCTTCTCCGTGAACGATTCGACAAATGGAATTATCTTTTGAAAATAAACCAAGTGTTTTTCTGAGTTCAATAGCTTCAAAAAGGATGTGATTGAAATATTCTTGATTCAATTCTGTTTCTTCAAAAGAAAGAATTCGAACAGCTATTGTTGCATTTTGAAAATGGCCCGTGCCCAGAAACTTTTCTTTTGAGTCAAAAACAGTAACAATGTCACCGTCTAAAATTTCCTCATCTATTAGGTCAATGGCTCCAGAAAACACCCATGGATGCTTTCTTAAGAGAGATTCTTCTTTGTTTTTACGCAGAATGACTTGTTTGTACATAGGATGCAAAGGTACTATTTTGAGTGGTATCAAACTTTATTTTTGCTAGAACAAATTTCAGTCGCAAGAATTCGCGCCTCTGTATCTGAAAGTACATAGTCATCATAGGAGGGAGAAAGAATTTTGGGTGCTTTTTCAAGAACTGCGTTATTAATTCTAAAAATATCAATAAAGGCAATTCTATCTTGTAAAAATGCTTCAACGGCCACTTCATTGGCGGCGTTTAGAAAACAAGCTGCAACTCCTTCTTGTTCCATTGCTCGATAGGCAAGGTCAAGATTTTGAAAAACTTGGTTGTCTACCTTTTCAAATGTTAGACTTGGATAATCCAGAAAATTGAATCTTGGAAACTCAGTTTGTAATCGATTGGGGTAGGTGAGGGCAAATTGAATCGGTAGTTTCATATCGGGCAATCCCATCTGGGCCTTCATACTTCCATCCTTGAATTGAACCAATGAATGTACAATAGATTGAGGATGAACAATCACGTCAATTTGAGCTGGTTTAAGGTTAAACAACCATTTTGCTTCAATTACTTCCAATCCTTTATTCATCATGGACGCAGAATCAATTGTGATTTTTGCTCCCATAGACCAGTTAGGATGTTTCAATGCTTGTTCTTTCGTGACTTCTGCCAATTGTTCTGCCGTGAATCTTCGAAATGGACCTCCAGACGCTGTCAAGTAAATCTTTTCTATTGGATTGTGAAATTCACCGACTAAACACTGAAAGATTGCTGAATGCTCAGAGTCTACAGGGTATATGTTTACACCCTTTTCTTTTGCTAATTTTGTTACTAATTCACCCGCAACAACAAGCGTTTCTTTATTCGCCAATGCAATTGTTTTTCCTGCTTCAATGGCTCGCAATGTCGGTTTTAGTCCAGCATATCCAACCATTGCAGTTAATACAGTATCAACTTCCGTTGATTCAACAACTTGGCAGATTGCATCCTCTCCTGCATACACATGAATATCTTCGTTTGCCAAGGATTCTTTGAGTTTCCGATAAAGCGACTCATCCCCAATTACAACTGAATTTGGTTGATATTTAATGGCTTGCTCGATAAGTAGCTCAACATTTCTATGTGCTGTTAACACTTCTAAACGAAAAAAATCTGGGTAATTAGAAATTACATCTAAAGCTTGCGTACCAATCGAACCCGTTGAACCTAAAATGGCTATCCCCTTTGTTTTTGACATGTCTGATCGTTTTCCTTAAGCAAGTTAATTATAAATCCTAACTAAATTCGTTCCATTAAATACAGTTCTGTATTGTCGCAAACCATATTGGCTATTGGCTATTGGCGAACCATCATACAAAGAAAAAGTCGCAGTATTACAAGTGTCATTTAATTGCAGGAAATTTTCGGAATCGGGGAAAAGAGGCAAAAAGCACGTTCCCGCGGCATCAGCAGGAGAATGTCTATCAAACGCTACAAATTCATCTATCGCACGCCTGTAAACGATAATTCCTCGAGAACCACCATTCACATAAGCCCAACCGCCAACACCAGATAGATTAGAATAGCTGGGTAAATTAATATCGATTGTGATATCGAACGGAATGTTAGGGACAGGGTTTGCACCATTTTTATTACACGATGAACTGATCAGCAATATAGATCCTATTAAAAAAATTACGAACTTCATTGTTTAAAATTACAAAATGCTTTTTAAACGAAACGCATGGATATTTTTTTTATTTGCACTTCTGATAGAATCAGCTTGTGTTACTTCAAAATTGACTCCTTCTGAAAGGCAAAGTAAGCAGGCTAATAAAATTATTTCCAAATCACAAAAAAAAGAAAACAACTTAAAAAAACGGGAGGAACTAAAATCAAAAAAAAGACATTGGAAAAATCAATCCAAACAGTATAAATTAGCAATTAAAAGAAACGAAAAAAGATTGAAATTGGAGAAAGGGAAAAAAGGCAAAGAGGCTAATGATTTTTTTTAATTACTTCCTGGTACAAATGTTCGTATTGCGGTAAAATTCTGTCTAAAGAAAACAGGGCTGCGCGTTCTTTTGCTTGAACTCTGAAAAGAGCTAGTTTTTTAGCATTGGATAATAAGTCCACAGCATTCCGTGCCATCGATTCAATATCACCAACATCTGATAAATAACCTGAATAACCATCGATGTTTACTTCTGGAATTCCTCCCGTGTTGGATGAAATCACTGGGACACCTGCCGCCATCGCTTCCAATGCCGCCAAACCAAAGCTCTCCGTTTCTGAAGGAAGTAAAAACAAATCTGAAAATTCTAAAATATGGTTCGTATCTCTTACTTTTCCGAAAAAAATAACCTGGTCAATCAAACCTAATTTTCTACTTAATTTTTCCGCCATTTGCCTGTCGGGCCCGTCACCAACTAAAATTAACTTAGCATCAAGATTTCTTTGGATTTCACTGAAAATCAATATAACATCCTCAACACGTTTTACCGGCCTAAAATTAGAAATATGACACACTATTTTTTGTTCTTCTTTGGCGTATTTTGTGCGTAGTTCATGAATTGCATCAGCTGAATCCGTATTTTCTATTTGAATAAAATTCGAAATAACATGGATTGGCCGTTTAATATCGAAATGCTTTATCGTATCTTCTTTTAAACTTTCTGAAACGGTTGTTACTGCATTGGATACATTTATACAAAATCGAATTACTGGTTCAAAAGAGGGGTCTCTTCCAACCAAGGTGATATCCGTTCCATGTAGCGTAGTGATGAAGGGTATGTTTATGCCTTGCGTCTTGAGAATTTGCTGCGCCATAAAAGCAGCTGAAGCATGTGGGATAGCATAATGTACGTGCAAAAGATCCAAGTTTTCATGCTTTACAACATCAACGAGCTTGCTTGCTAATTCTGTTTCATAGGGTTGATAATCAAATAATGGATAATTACTAACGGATACTTCGTGGTAGAAAATATTCTCATGAAAACTACCGAGTCTAACTGGTTGAGAATAAGTAATAAAATGCACTTGATGCCCTTTTTTGGCTAAAGCTTTCCCTAATTCTGTTCCAACCACACCACTTCCTCCAAAAGTGGGATACAATACCATCCCTATTTTCATGTTTTTCTTATTAATCAACAGTTTTTAATGAAGTGCTACTCTTCATTCAGTTCTGCAGTATATTCTGATTCAAACAACTTGATAATTAAAGATAAACGATAGATTATAGGAAGTATTTTTACTATTTGACCTTGTTCATTCTTCAGTTTTATGGCGTAGGCACTTCGAAATGGGCTATTGTTCGCGTTGATTATGTCATAATAAAGTCCAGCTGTTAAAGAGAATGATTTGGCAAGGTCTAATTTAACACCACCACATAAAAATAGGGTAGGGGCCCATTTATTAGAGCTTAACTGTTGATAGGTTATATAATTGAAAGGACTCTTTAAAAGTTCAAATTCTGCGCCACCATAAACATGAGTTTTACCAGAACCAACTATTCTTCCATGGATAAATGCTCCTCCACCAAATACCCTTCGTGATGTATTAATTCCTAAATAATTTGAGGTTGTTTGTTGTATTCGAAAAGAGGGACCAACGATTAAATTTTCATTCAACATGAGTCCAAGTTTAGGTCCAATTCCAAAACTTGATCCAAGATTAGAGGCACCAAAGAACCCATCGAACCCAATTTCCATTCCCTGAAGTGCCTGGGATTTACAATTCAACGAAATAAAAAGCAATGAAATGAATAATGCATCTTTCATAAGGATCATTTTTAACAAAGATAGGCTCTTTTTTAGTTTTGAGTAATTTTATAAACATTAAACTCCTCAAGGTATTGATTTTGTATCTTTGTTAAACATACTTTTTTCATGAGTTATTTAGATGAATTAAATGCGAGTCAACGTGCTGCCGTTGAACAAATCGATGGTCCAATCATGGTAATTGCTGGGGCAGGATCTGGAAAAACCAGAGTTCTGACTTATCGGATAGCCTATTTAGTGGAAAATGGTGTGGATCCTTTTAATATACTCGCGTTGACTTTTACGAATAAAGCTGCTCGTGAAATGACCGAGCGAATAGGGAAAATCATTGGTCCATCTGAGGCAAAAAATAGCACAATGGGTACTTTTCACTCGGTGTTTTCGCGCATCCTTCGCTTCAACGCTGATCGCTTGGGTTATCCTTCCAATTTTACCATTTATGACACCCAAGATTCCAAAAACTTATTAAAAGATATAATAAAAGAATTGAATTTAGACGACAAAGCATACAAGCCTAGTGCTGTAATGGGTCGAATTTCTTCTGCAAAAAACAATTTGATTTCGGCTGAAATGTATGCTCAAAATGAAGAGATTCTTTTTGAAGACAAACAATCAAAGCGATCAGAAATCAAGAATATTTATGCGCGCTACGAAAATCGATGCCGAAAATCGGGGGCAATGGATTTTGATGACTTGTTGTTTCAAACTCATGTATTATTGAGAGATTTTCCCGATGTATTGAATTATTATCAGCAGAAATTTAAATTTATTTTGGTAGATGAGTATCAAGATACCAACTACGCTCAATACTTAATCGTTAAAAAATTGGCTGCGCTTTATGAGAATATTTGCGTTGTAGGGGATGATGCACAAAGTATCTATTCTTTTCGAGGAGCAAACATTCAAAACATCCTAAATTTTAAAGTGGATTACCCCGATTTTAAATTGTTTAAACTCGAACAAAATTACCGAAGTTCAAAGAATATTGTGGAAGCTGCCAATTCAATTATTTCTAAAAATAAAGATCAAATTCAGAAAACCGTTTGGACAGACAATGGAGAAGGTAATAAAATTTCAGTCATTCGAACACTAACGGATAACGAAGAAGGAAAAATTATAGCAAGTAAAATATTCGATTTGAAGCAGTCAACTCCAATTTCATTCAATGATTTGGCAATTTTATATCGAACAAATAGACAATCCCGTGCTTTTGAGGAGGCGTTGAGAAAGTTTAATATTCCTTATAAAATATACGGTGGATTGTCATTCTATCAGCGCAAGGAGATAAAGGATTTATTGGCATACTTCAGATTGACAACGAATCCACATGATGAAGAGGCATTAAAACGTGTGCTCAACTATCCAAAACGTGCCTTAGGTAAAACTACGGAAGAAAAACTAATCATTGCTGCAAATAAATATTCCGTAAGTATTTGGGATGTATTGACAAATCCCTTCGAGTACCCTACCGATTTTAATAAAGGGACACTAGATAAACTGGGTGAATTTACAACGATGATTCAAAGTTTTCAGGCTCAAATCAATCAGGTAAATGCATTCCAATTAGCTGAAAAAATTGCTAAATCTTCCGGTATAGTTAAAGAACTTCTCAGTGAAAAAGATAAAGGGCCAGAGGAAATTGAACGGTATCAAAACATTGAGGAATTACTGGCTGGTATTCAGGAGTTTGTAAATACAAGTGAGGAGGAAGAGATGAAAACTCTTGCTGATTTTCTTATGGATGTCGCTCTATTAACGGATGCTGATTCAGATAAATCGGAAGAAAGAAATCATGTTACAATGATGACAATTCACTCGAGTAAAGGATTAGAATTTCCTCATGTTTTCGTTGTTGGCTTGGAAGAAAATCTATTTCCGTCTCAAATGGCATTGCATTCCAGAACTGATTTAGAGGAAGAACGAAGGTTGTTTTATGTTGCAGTAACAAGGGCAAAGGATTCATGTACGCTATCATATGCTGCCTCTCGCTTTACTTGGGGGCAATTAATCACCTCTGAACCAAGTCGTTTTATTGATGAAATTGATGCGAAACATTTACATTTTGACACTCCTCAAAGGGGACAGGGAAGGTCATTAGGAATGGGTTTTACCCGGCAGGAAAGACCTTTGACTGGTGGATTGAATAAATCGTTAGGTGTCACCAGTAATTTAAAGTCAATGAATGAATTAAAAACTCATGGTAATAACGAATCAAATCTAAATTACATGGTTGGTCAAAACGTTGAGCATAGTAGATTCGGAAAGGGTAAAATCACGAAAATTGATGGGGTAAACTCTAATCAAAAGGCCACTATTTTCTTTCCACATCATGGGATAAAAAACCTTTTGTTACAGTTTGCTAATTTGCGCATACTAGATCAGGAATAATTTTAACAAAAACTTGATTATCCTACTAAAAGACAAGTAGCATAAGCTTTTATTGCTCTCATTTCACCAAAAGAATCCACTTGTTCATGAGTGGTAGCTTTGATTGAAACAGAATCGGCATCGATTTTCAATATTTGTGCAATTAGTTCCTGCATTTTTGGGATGTGCGGATTAACTTTTGGTTTTTCTAAAATGACAGTACAGTCTAAATTCCCAACATTATAACCCTTAGCAACAATTTTTTGATAAACTTTTGTCAATAAAATGGTTGAGTCAATTCCCTTGTATTGAGGGTCTGTATCTGAAAAATGAAATCCAATATCCCTTAAGTTGGCAGCACCAAGTAATGCGTCGCAAATAGCATGCAATAAAACATCAGCGTCTGAATGTCCAACCGCTCCAAGTTCTGAATTTAGATTAACACCACCAATGATTAGATCGTAACCTTTTGAGAGTCTATGAACATCAACGCCAAAGCCAACTCTGATTTTCATTGGTTATTCAGATTTTTTTTCAACTGAGGATTTACCGTCAAGGTTCAAACGTAATGTGAATCTTAAAGTATTTGCTAACGGACTTTGTCTACCGCTTATTGAGGCTAAATAGGAAAAATCAATTCCGAACATGTTGTATTTGAAGCTTGCTCCAATATTAATATATTGTCTGTTTCCTTTATTTTTATTTTCAAAAAAAACACCTCCTCTGACGGCAAGAACATTGTTATACCACCACTCTAATCCTCCAGCAATGTTGATTTCGGTAAGTTCTTCCACCAGCTTTGAGCCTTTTTTAACTTGGTACGACCCGTCGCTATTTTGAATATATTTCCCATCGGCATCCGTTAGAGGTGCTCCGGGAGCATCATAAAATGACTGAACCATTCCCGAAATTACCCCTACATCATTTGATCGACCAGATATCATTGTGTACGTTCCGTCAATCACGTCGTAATACGCTGGAGTTGGTACTAATAATTTTTGTAAATCCAACGCGAAAGTAACGGAGTTGTATTTGTCAAAATTTGCTTTGTAGGCATTGCCGATTTTTAAATTCATCGGAATGAAATCTCGCTGTGATAATTCAGAATAGGCTACTTTATTTCCAATGTTATTAATTGTTGTTGCAAATGTATATGCTCCTTTTGTTTTACCAATTGATGCGTCTTCATTATAATAAGTGAACGAGATATCTGTTGCTCCAACAATACCTGCTTTCGTATTTACACCACCAACCGTAAGTCCGCCCGTTAAATTGGAATAAGCAAATTTCCCATTTAGTCCAATACTAAATTTATCTGATAAACGAAATGCATACGCTCCAGTTAATTCAAATTCACTCGGTTTATCATCGCGAATTACATTTCCCGATGCATCCGTAAACGTGATTTCACCCAAACTAAAATAACGTAATGCACCTCCAACAGAATGTAAGCGATTTATTTTGTAATAAAATGCTAAATAGGATAAATGAATGTCGTTCGTTAATTGCCTCAACCATGGGGTATAGGATAAACTAACTTCAGATTTTTCTTTAGCAAATGAAATCATGGAAGTATTCCAATATACAGACGTTGATGTTGGACTTAAAGCAGTTCCAGCATCTCCCATCCCCCCAGCTCGTGAGTCTGGGGTTATTGCCAAAAATGGCAAAGCTGTCGTAATTGTATTTAATTGCAGGTCGTTGTCAGATGCTCCGCTTCCGCCTGTAGGTTGAGCATAGCAACCAAATGTTGCTGAAAGACTAATGAAGAAAAAGAAAAGTTTGTTCATGTTTTATTTGTTCAAATTTCGCACGCCAGAAACTATTTATTTAAGACAGTTAAGACGGTAAATATACGTAATTCCGAAACTTTTATTGTAAATTATTTCAACAAAACTAGTTTTTCTATTTTTTCAGCTTGTTCACCCGTGTTGTTTTTTACTGATAAACGATAAACGTAAACCCCTTTAGCCAACGCATCCCCAAAATCGTCTTTGCCATCCCATTCTATTCCTTCTGTTCTAAATCCTACAGTATTTACTGTCTGGTTTATTGATTTAACAAGTTTGCCCGAAATCGTAAAAATCTGAATTTGTACATCCAAATTACTGCAAGATTGGTTATGTTCGAATTGAAAAGAGGTTCTAGTTGTGAAAGGATTGGGATAGTTGTACACGTGTTCCAACATTGTGTTTGCTTTATTCTGCACAATGAATTCAGTTTTTACCACAGAAGAATTATTGTTAACGTCCCAAACTTTAACTTCTAAGGTGTGTTTTCCTTGCTCAAGATTAGTGAATTGATAACGAATTTCACCTGATTGATATGAATCTAATGCTGCCGAATAATAATCATTTAAAAGTATTGGTTCAGACGAATTACCATCAAGTATTGCAACTAAATCGTGTCCAATACCATTACCTACTGTGTTTATTCCATTTTCATCAAAGGCGTTTAAAATCATTACGGGCGATTCGTCGGTTATACTACCGCTAATAAAATTTTCATCATTGATGTATAGATTGAGTTGTGGTCCTTCGATATCATTTATTCCATTAGGATTAATTCCTCCAATTCTGAAGTTGGTGTCAAAACCAAAAGCATCTGACGCATCGTTGAAGGCATAATAACTTATTTTTCCTCTTCCCATATTCAATGCAATGTCTTTAGGCACAACAAATGTAAAATCAAAATACCCATTGGTAATTGAGTTTTTACCTTTATAGACTACATTACGCTGTTGGTTGTATTCGATTTCAGGAGAATCAGGATCTTGACCAAGTGTTTTTTGTGTTTTTACCTTGTCAAAAATGGAAGGAATCAGTTGTCCATTGTAAGAGGAAATTAAATTTCCTGAATTGTCCTCAATATGTCCTTTAATTCGAACAGTGCTCAAGGCATTTAACGTATCTATCTGTATAAATGGGTTTTGTCCATTAATGCTATCGGTTACAACTTTTAATTGAGGTAGGGCGATTTTTAACGCTGGATCTCCAATTAAGGTAAAACTACGTTTGTTCTCATTTTGCCCAACATCATTTTTTGTTTTCATCATGATTTCACCAAAAGTGAGTGGGCTTCCATCGGTGTTTCTATCAAAAACATGGTTGTAAAATGCCTGTCCAGTAGTTGAATTTACTCCAAAATATACCGAACGTGTTGTAGTCATTAAAGCAATTGCACCGCCTGAAGGATTCAATGAAACCCATTCCCCAGCTGATACTCTTTTTGGATCGTCATATTTAGTGAATTCACAGGTTGCGGAAACAAAAAGGTGTAAGGCATTGATATTTGTCCAGCTGTTAATTTGCGGAATTGTCACAACCCTTTCTTCTGCTAAACCTACTTCTCCACCATGACCAACATAGTTCACGATCAATGCTCCTCGTTGAACCCTATCAGTTATTGCATTGTAAACATCTGGGAATCGTTGCCCACCTGCGGTAGTTTGCTGTGGATAAGCGTCCATGTAAAGTTTGTCACAATTCATTTCAAAATGATTATTCTTGACAGAATTATATTGTGGTTCAGTATCAAAATTTATAAAATAACCTTCCTCTTCATCATCTGCTATCTGAACATACTTCAAACGCCAATCTCCAAATGTTAAATTGTTATTTGTATTTAAACAACAAGACCCAGTATTGCTATTAAATAAAGAAGAACCATTTTTCATGTAATGCTCTATTTTATCCACTTGCTGTTTCGCTTGTGTCAAATCAGAAATTAGCAATCTTCCTATTCCTATATCTAACAAATCAGCACTTGTAAATGATTCATTGTCATTTAATAGTCCGAAATAATCATCTGACACATAGCAAGAGATGTAATTCTCACTATTTAAAGCTTGATATGTTAAAACATAATTATTATTGTTTGCCACTCTGTTTTTTGGGTCGTACGTGCCATCACCAAAAAGTAATAAATGTTTCGGTGCAGTTCCAGGATTTGTAATGGCCCTATCATAAAACATTTTTGCAAACATGCGAATCGCAGTAGCATCCGGACTACCGGAACTAAACTCATTGTAAATTTCATTGGTTGTTACTACATGAGTGGTTGTACCCTTTTGACGATGTAAATCTGCTAAACGCGTTGCTTGCGTTAGAAAATCAGGATGTGTCACAATTAAATAATCTGCTTGATCTAGGCCATGTAGGTTTTGATAATTTACACTACCGATGCGCTCGGGGGTATAAAATGATGTCCCATTGGAAGCGACAAATTCCCGGTAACTGTCATCTGTTTTGAAAATATATTTACCATTTAAGAAGCTCCCAGGAATGATTTTTGGGTTATTCTTGTCTAGTAAATCCCATATAAATCCACTTTGTGACATTGAATTTATGCTGTATTCGCTAACTATTCCTGGCTGCGCTCCAGTAAGATTTCTAAAATTCATTTGAGTCCCATAAAAACTTAATTTCCTTCTCGTGTTTAAAGTGATGAAATCTAAATATGTGAGAATTGAAGGATTATTGCGCGTAATTGAAACTTTGAGTGGAATATTGGTTTGACTAGTGTAAAATGAGAAGTTGCTCTCTGAACGTGAGAAATCCCCAAAATAATTCATGCTTGATGAAAACAATGTTGTACCACTTAAACTGAACTTTTGGGTCGTTCCTTGACCGTTAGTTGCTAAAGCAGTTGTTATTTTAATAGGAAAAGTATCCAAGTCAGGAATCGAGAAATTAAACGTTTTTTCTAAATCAATGTCGAATAGATCTCCATACCATCGTTGTCCACCACCTACGAGATTGGTTGTTTCATTTTCAAGTATATCCCGATAATCATAGGTGTCAATAATTTTTGTTGCGGGATCAGAAATTGAAGGAATAGATGTAATTCGTGCGGGAGTATTAGTTGCATCGATATTTATAAAGTAGTAAGAATTTTCCGAATACAAATGTTGAATTCTCGTAAAATTATTAGCATTATTAGGTTGCCATCGATGTGGCCCCCAGCCATAAAAAAGGATGTAATCCGCATCATTAAAAACTCCGTCAGAATCACCGTGAACATAAATTGAGTTTTTAACCAGATCATCTTTTCTTGGTAATGAATTTTTCTCTGGTAGAATCCCTTCACCATTTCCGTAAATATTGATGTGATTTGGGTTCAAATTACTTGTATTAATTCCACATGCGTCCAAAAAAGACTTATCTATTTTGTAAATTCCGTCTTTGGTTACGGCAATTTTAAACCAAAACCCAGAACCTTCTTTTAAAACGGACGAACTGGCAAAATCTTTTGAAATCATTGTCGTTTCTGCATCGATAAGCTTCAGTTTTATTGAAGTAATTTTTTTTATTCCATTAGATGTTTTAAAAAATGGAGCCGCGTATACTACAGCGTAATTTTCTTTTCCTGCTTTGGTGATTTGAAAATTAATCTCTGGGATTGACCCAAGTTCAGGAATAAAGGTATTTAAATACTGCGTTTCATCAGGCAACGCGTCAATAGATTCAAATGAAATTAATTCTATATTTTTTCCATTACTTGTCTTTTCTTTCCAAAAATAAGTTGGTTTTAAACCATCCAAGGATTGATTAGCAATAGAAGGAACTTTTATTAATTCCTGACCATGCTGAATCATTTTAGGTTCTTGCCATGAGATAACTAAATCAATTACTTGTTGTGAAAATGAATTTATAGGTAGAAAACTCAAAATAAATAAAGAGAAAATCTTAATAAAGAAACATTTGGTCATTTTCATAAATCAAAAATAAGTTTTTAAATTCCACAACGGAAAAAAAAGTTGTTTATTTCACAAAATAGTCTATTTTTGTAACCTTATATTAACTCGAACGTTTTAACTAATCGCGTCTAAACCTTATTACGTGAAAATAAAAGTTACTGATATACTGTTTTTTACAACAGTTTTGTTGTGTTCCGTAAGTAGCAAATTACTTGCTCAGGATCCTACGTTTACTCAATTCTATTCAAATCCGGTTTACTTAAATCCAGCACTAGCCGGATCTCATGGGTGCCCACGATTAGCAATGAATTATAGAAATGAATGGCCACAGCTAACGGGGAATTATGTGACCTATGCAGCAGCATACGATACTTACGCTAAAAACGTAAGTGGTGGAATTGGGGTTTTGGCTATGCATGACCAACAAGGGCAGGGCACTATTCAAACTTCGATGATTGGGTTGATTTATTCGTATCACGTTAAATTGAGCCGTAAAGCTTCCATGATGTTTGGCGCAAAAGCTTCTTGGTACCAGAAATTTTTAGATTGGGATAAGCTAACTTTTGGAGATATGATTGACCCTCGTCGTGGTTTCATATACCAAACAGGTGATGTTGCAAGGGGTGGTAATCGTGGGTTTTTTGATGTGTCGGCTGGAGCGGTTGTTTTTACGAAGAGATTTTTTGGTGGAGTTGCTGTGAATCATCTAAATAGACCGGATGAATCCATGATTTTAGGTCAGTCTCGATTACCGATGCGCTTTACAGGTCATGTGGGTGCTGAAATTGCTCTGGGTTCTAAATCCAAGTATTCCAATGTGACTTCAATCATGCCAAATATTATTTACCAATATCAAAATGGTTTTCAAGAATTGAATATTGGTACCTACATTAAATACGGTAATTTCAATGTTGGTGCATGGTATCGCAATCGGGATGCATTTATTTTAACATTTGGAGTGAATACAGGTAAATTTAAACTGGGATACAGCTATGATGTAACAGTTTCTAAATTAGGAAATGGAATATCCGGAGGTTCGCATGAGGTATCAATGGGATATAATTTAAAATGTAGAAGAAAACCAAGAGCGTTCAGAACGATTTCTTGTCCTTCTTTTTAGTAACCTTTTTTAATAATAGACGTTAGTAAGATTCTTAACAAACTCAAAAAGTATGAAATCGAAAGCAATGAGTTATTTTTTTATAAAAAGCAGCGCCGTTCTTTGTGGAGTTATTTTTCTGGTTTCTTGTCA
This sequence comes from Lishizhenia tianjinensis, assembly GCA_943330745.2. GTDB lineage: Bacteria > Bacteroidota > Bacteroidia > Flavobacteriales_D > Crocinitomicaceae > UBA952. The sequence goes on along the minus strand of CALQIX020000009.1, from coordinate 56,400 downwards.
ACCGGAAAGATCTAAATCTACAGGATGGCACCACAATAGTCCGGAGAAATTTGGAAGTGGTTTTGAAAAATTCCCAGCAATGGATCAAGAAACAGGACCTGGTTTAACTTTGGTAGAAGGTGGAACTTTTACAATGGGTATGACAGAACAAGATGTAATGAGAGATTGGAATAATAATCCAAGAAAAGTTACTGTTCCTTCTTTTTATATAGACCAAACTGAGGTTTCGAATTTCGATTATTTAGAATATTTGTTTTGGCTGGGTAGAGTTTATGGTAGTGTTGATCCGTTAAATCCAAATCGCTATGAGCCAGATGCAACCGAAGATTTGGAAATTCAGGAATTTGCGAACTTAGATTCAATTAAGGATCTTTCAGGAGATAAAAGTGCATTTAAAAAATATGTTGATAATTACAGTGAATCATTTACCTCTAATTACCAAGAGGTGTATCGCAAAGCTTTGCCAGATACTTTGTGTTGGAGAAGTCCATTGTCTTCTATGGAACATTTTGTAAATTATTATTTGCGCCATCCTGCATACAGAGATTATCCTGTAGTTGGAGTTTCTTGGATACAGGCAAACGAGTACTGCAAATGGAGAACAGATCGGGTGAATGAATATATACTTGCACGTGAGGGGATCTTAGATTGGGAAATGGGTAATAAAGAGTTGAGTCCTTTTCAAATGTTTTCAACGGAGGCATACCTAAGTGGTCAATATTTTGGATTACAACCTGCTCCAAGAGAAGCAAATCGTAATTATTCATCTGAGGAGGATACTGAGGAGGAAGTAATTGATGAGGAGGGTACTCCTGACGAAGTTTTTACTCAAGAGTCACAATCGGATAATGGGCGTCGTTTGAGAAACTATAACCCAAGTGCACGTTCTGTTAATAAAGGCGGACAAGGAAATTATGGTGCGCGAATTGTTCGTATGGAGGATGGTATTCTATTGCCAAATTACAGGCTACCAACTGAAGCTGAGTGGGAATATGCCGCCACAGGTTTAATTGGGAACTTACAAGAAAATTCTGAAAATTATACGGACCGTAGAACATATCCATGGAATGGTCACTGGGTTAGACGGGAAGAGGAACAATTTCAGGGTTCTATTCAAGCTAATTTCATGCGTAGTTCAGGGGATTATATGGGTATTGCAGGTAATCTAAATGATGGTGCCGCACCAACGGCCCCTGTTGAATCTTTTTGGCCAAATGATTTTGGATTATTTCACATGGCAGGAAATGTTTCTGAGTGGGTGCAAGATGTGTATCGACCAAACTCATTAGACGATGTGGATGGCTTCAGTCCGTTCAGAGGAAATGTGTATACTACTAAATTGACTACCACAATCGGTGTTCAAGATGCCATGAAAAACGATCGAATTCGTTATGATGTTCATGGAATGAAACAATATGTGTTAGATTTTGAGCGCGTTCGTTACCAACGTATTGCGGGTAGTGATGGTGCAAATAAAAAAGAATGGAATCCATTAGATAGACAAGGAAATGGTGTGGCAGAAACAGATTTCGAGTTCTTTTATGAAAATGATATAATCAACGCATGTAAGTTTGATACAATTACATATAAGTTCAAGACAGATGAACCTAAAGGTGATTTTACAAATTCAAAAGATAAATTGCTTAAGAATTTTAATATTTCGTTAAGTGATAAAAAGAATTTTAAATTTGATTCTTCTGGAGTTGTTGAGGCCATTGACTATCGCATGGCTCCCGGTAAATATCCAGTAATTGTAACTGTTGAAAAAAAATCAGGGACACCAAAACAGAAATTTAGTTATTCTATTGAGTTCAATGTGCTAGACAAAAAACCTTTAGACTACAGCGGATTAAATGCAAAAGCTCAATCTAAATATGCTGCAGAATCAAGAAAAGGAGTGAATCCTGATCAACTATTCATTTCTTCTGGAAATAATCTAGATGTTTATAATATCAAAGGTTCACAGTATAAAAAGGAGTTGCAATTTATCGATTCAGTTCATTATTGGTTAGATTCAGCTATATATTTAACAAATAATTTAAGGACAACAGAGGCAACTCGTTTAATTAACAGGGGGTTATGGGGTAGAGTATTTAACGATGCTTATATAACCAGATTATTCCCTAATTACTTAGATGATCCAGCTTTAACTACTATGATAGGCGTGTTAAGAAATGGCTTAACAGAATACATTTCTGAAACTGAAGGCCAAATGCGTTATCGTCGTGTTACAGAGGAAGAAAATTTAGGTAGATTGAATTATCGTAAAGATGATTATATCGATTATTTGGATGGTGATATTGAATCTTCAATTTTCTATCAAAATGAAGCTCGGAAAAAAGATATTAATCTTGGAAAAAGAGACCCTAAATTAGTAATGTATCAAAACGATCATGAAAGATATAATTTAGACGGAACTAAAATCAATTCATCTGAATGGAACAAAGGAACACCTACAACATTGGTTTCTGATAGAACGCGTGTATACAAAGGTGGTTCTTGGGAAGATAATGCGTATTGGTTAGGTTGTGGTACAAGAAGATTCTTGGATGAAACACAATCAACACGAAACATTGGATTTAGATGTGCGATGGATCGAGTGGGAAGTCCAACCGGAAAAAATTACGGTAAAAAGAAAAAAAGAAAATCATAATTAGTATTTTTAAGGCCTGTTTAACAGGCCTTTTTTATTTATGCACAAATTATTTCAACTCTTTTATAAAACATCTGGAGTATTTACGGATAGTCGTATCGTACAACAAAACGGTATGTTTATTGCGTTAAAAGGAAATAATTTCAATGGTAATGCTTTTGCAAAAAGCACAATTGATTCTGGTGCAAAATACGCCATCGTGGATGAAGAAAACTATGCGGATGACGAAACTATATTTTATGTTCCCAATGCTTTAGTTTTTCTTCAGAAATTGGCAAATCATCATAGAAAAAAATTTAATATTCCATTTATAGGAATCACAGGATCAAATGGAAAAACAACTACCAAAGAGTTAATTTATCAAGTTCTAAGTAGCCATTTTAATGTGTTAGCAACAAAAGGGAATTTGAATAATCACATTGGGGTGCCATTAACACTTTTAACTGTAACCTCAACCCATGAAATTGCAATCATTGAAATGGGCGCGAATAAACCCTATGATATTTCTGAGTTATGCGAAATTGCCGAACCTACTCATGGAATAATCACAAATATTGGAGCTGCTCATTTGGAGGGGTTTGGAAGTTTTGAAGGAGTGTTAAAAACAAAATTGGAATTGTTTCAGTCCGTTACAAAGCAAAATGGATTTCTAATTGTAAATGCGGATGATGAAACTTTGATGACCAATTTACCAAATAACATAGAACATGGTTCATACTCTATTCGTGATAAAAGTGAATTACAAGGAGAAATTCTTCAATTGAACCCGTATTTGAACTTTGCTTGGTGGGATGATTTAGAAACAAGGAATGTTGTACAAACGCATTTATTTGGGGGGTACAATTTGTATAATTTCCTCGCTGCCATTAGATTTGGTAAATTATTTGACGTTCCTGAATGTAAAATTAATGCTTCTTTAGAGGCTTATGTTCCGTCAAACAATAGATCTCAAATTACTGTTACTCCCAACAACAAATTATTAGTTGATTGTTATAATGCAAATCCTTCTAGTATGCTTTCTGCTGTTACTAGTTTTATTCAAACCGCAGCAAAACAAAAAATTCTTGTTCTTGGGGATATGCTAGAGTTGGGAGATGTTTCAATTGAAAAACATCAAGAAATCCTACATTACCTGAACATTGAAAACGTCGATTACATTACGGTTGGTTCATTGTTTTTTTCCTTGCCTAATAACCGGGCAAAAAACAAATTTATTCAAGTGGACGAATTAGTTAATTATATTGATCAACATCCAATTACCAACAATTTTATTCTTTTAAAAGGTTCAAGAGGAATCGCATTAGAAAAACTTATATCACATTTATAAAAAATGAACAAAATTATTTTTACAGCTTTAGTTTTGTTAAACACAATTTTGGTGTTTAGTCAGAAGGTTAATTATAAATTAAAAATGACAAACCCGCAAAGTCATTATTTTGAAGTTGAAATGATTTTGGAAGGGCTTACTGATAAACAAATTGAAGTAAAAATGCCAGTATGGGCTCCTGGATCATACCTGGTGCGAGAATTTTCTAAAAATGTCAATCAGGTATTCGCCTTTGACGAAAATAAAAATGCGATTAAAACAGTAAAAACCGCGAAGAATACTTGGCAACTTCAGAATGCATTAAAAGGAAAAAGAATATCAATTACCTACCAAGTATATGCCTTTGAATTGAGTGTTAGAACAAGTTTCTTGGATTTGACACATGGATTCGTAAGCGGATCGGGAGTCTTTATGTATGTGAGTAACCATCAAAATATACCGGGACAATTAGAAATTACACCCTATCGCGAATTCAATGTTGTTTCGACTGCTCTGCCTAAGGCGAAAATTTCTGTTTCATCAGATAGCAACAAAACATTTGATTTTTCAAATTATGACCACTTAATAGATTGCCCCATTGAAATTGGGAATCAAGTCGAATTTCAATTTATGGCTGCGGGTGTTAAGCATACAGTTGCAATGTACGGGGATGGGAATTATGATATTGAAAAACTAAAAGTGGATATGCCAAAGGTTATTGAAGCCGAAACACAAGTTTTTGGCGAAAATCCAAATAAGGAGTATTTATTTATCGTTCACAACGTGGTAGATGGTCAAGGAGGACTGGAGCATATGAATTCCACCACTCTAAGTGTAAACCGATGGTCGTATTCAGGTGCTGAATATCTGGGTTTTTTAAACTTGGTGGCTCATGAATATTTTCATTTATGGAATGTTAAACGATTCCGTCCTATTGAATTAGGTCCATTTGATTACGATAAAGAAAATTACACAAGTTTACTATGGGTAATGGAAGGATTTACCTCGTATTATGACGAATTAATCATGCGTCGGGCTGGATTTATGTCTCAGGAGGAATTTGTTTCTAAAATGCAAAATACAATTAATTATGTGGAAGGATCAGTTGGTTCAAGAGTTCAATCTGTTGCTCATTCCAGTTTTGATGCATGGATTAAAGCCTATCGCCCGAATGAAAATTCATCCAACACAACAATGACTTATTATTCAAGAGGTCAAATAATTGCTGCAATTTTTGATGTTTTGATAGTTGATAAATACAAAGGGAAGAAATGTTTGGATGATTTTATGCGTTCTGTTTATATAAAATACGCAAAAGAACTTAATCGGGGCATCTCTGATAAAGAATTCAAAATGGAATTGGAGAAATTTCTGGAAATGGATTTAACCACCTTTTATGCTAAATACATTGATGGCACAGAGATTATTCCATATGGAGAATATTTTTCCAAAGTTGGAATCGATGTTACTTACACGGGAACTAAAAAGCCATCTTTTGGAGCGTCTGTTAAACAAGAAGGTGGAAACGTTATTGTAAAAAGCGTTCGTTCAGGTTCTTCAGCAGAAAAAGCAGGAATTAGCGTCAATGATGAAATAATTGCTTGCAATGGTTTTCGAGTAGATCAAGGTTCTTTGGAAGGAACAATGAATGCGTTGAAGGAAAATGAACAAGTTGAATTATTAATAAACCGTGATGATATTTTGTTTTCTACCAATGTAAAAATACTCACGTATGAAAAGCCACAGTTTTCTTTTACAACAACAAAAAATGAAGAACAAAAGATATTCCGAAATTATTGGCTTCGTTAGTGTTTTAACTGTTTTAGTCTTTTCGTCCTGCCAAGGTCAAATTTACAAGAACATTGAAATCACGAAAAACTGGAATTCAAAAACACATTTTCAAGTATGTGAACCTTCCATTGCGATAAATCCATTGAATACGAATGAAGTAGTCGCTGGTTCCATTTTAAACAATTATCATTATTCAAAAGACGGTGGAAAAACTTGGGTAAACAAGAGTTTGACAAGTCCTTATGGTGTTTGGGGAGATCCTGTCCTTACATTTGATAGGTCTGGAAAAGTATTCTATTTTCATTTGGCAGATTATAAAAAAACGTCTTGGATTGATCGCATTGTATGTCAAGTTGCGCCAACTATTGATCAGCCTTTTTCTGAAGGTACTTTTCCGAAACCAAATGGATCAAAAGCGCAAGACAAACATTGGGTGGCCTTACATCCTTCCTCTAATACATTGGCTTTAACTTGGACCCAATTTGACAGGTATGATTCTATGGAACCTGAAGATTCATCAAATATCATGTTCTCAATTTCAAAAGACCAAGGTGAAAATTGGAGCGATCCGTTGCGCATAAATAAATTTGCCGGTGATTGTCTGGATGATGATGAAACTGTTGAAGGTGCCGTGCCCGCATTTGGGCCGAATGGACAGATTTATGTTACCTGGACCGGACCAAAAGGCTTAGTTTTTCAAAAATCGTTGGATGAAGGTAAAACTTGGCTTCCAAAAGAAAAATTGATTACAGATCATCCTGGAGGTTGGACGATAAATGTACCTGGAATCAACCGTTGTAATGGATTGCCTATTTTGGTATGTGATCAAAGTAATGGTCCTAATAGGGGAGCGCTCTATATTAATTGGGCTGATCAGCGAAATGGAGATACAGATACAGACATTTGGTTGATGAAATCTACTGATCAGGGTGAAACTTGGTCGGCCCCAATTCGTGTTAACCAAGATAAACCCGGTAAACATCAATTTTTTACTTGGATGACGATTGATCAAATCACGGGTAGTTTACATTTTGTTTATTTGGACAGAAGAAAATATACAGACAACCAAACGGATGTAGTATGGTGCAAATCAGCGGATGGTGGAATGTCCTTTGTTGAAACGTGTATTTCAGAAAAACCGTTCATACCGACTCAATCAGTATTTATTGGTGATTATCTCAATATTGCTGCCCACAATGGTAAAATAAGACCAATTTGGCCAAGAATGGATAGTGGAAAATTATCCTTGTGGACAGCGCTAATTGATGAATAATTAGAAATAAATCGGCAAAAATTGAATTTTATTCTTCTGGAAGGAAACTGCTGGTGCAGGAATTTTTAAATAGTTAAATGCACTAATTATTTTTTTTATCGTTTTATTTTTTATCGGAAGGCTTTTTAAATCAATATCCATACTCAGATAATATTGTTGTCTAGAATAATAGGCCATGCCATCTGCTGAAGTATAAGATGTTTGATCTCCCACTATGCGACCATCAATACCATAGCCAATGGAAATGCAAAGCCATTTTGGAAACATACTGTTCTTTGAAAAGTGATTTGGAGAGAAACTTAACCAATACGTTTGACCATTGTAATCTTTTAAAAAGCGTTCAGCTTGATTTGATCCCAGTATTTCAGGTCGCAATGCAGCAAATTTAGTTGGATGATATGAAAATTTAGGAATTAATTTTTGTTCGGACCAAGCCCATTCTTGCGATAAATATATTCCACTACCGAGCGTATTAAATAGCATATCACCCCAAGAGAAACCATACCCATTGCTAAATCCATCAAAAACTTCAAGTGTTGATTGATAGCTTAGGCCAACCAAACTTCCAATAATAGCTGACTTTTTTTTCGGTACACCAGCCCAGCGATAAAAATCCGAACTTAATTTTGAAAGTTGATAAGCAGAATATGAATGTCCGTATTTATCAACATTTCCCCAATTCCCGAAATCATCAAAAAAATGAAATTTGGAACTTGCATTTTGTGCATACCATATAGGATACAACGCAGCAAAAGAACCAATTTCTGTATAGGCTTGAATTCCAGAAGCAATCCAAATTCTTTTTTTTATTGGTTCTTTTGCGGGTTGAAAAAAATTAGACTGAGAAATAGAAGTACTCGAAAATAAGATTTCAATACTCATAAGTAGATAAAAAACCACAAGATTTTGAAAATGGGGTCGTTTCACAGTCAAAAATAGCTTAATTTTATGTGGAATTAACACAAATTGAATGAATAAAATTAGAAAGGATTGGAATGATATAAAAAGCAATGACAGTTGGTCAATTTTTAAAATTATGTCTGAGTTTGTTGAGGCTTATGATCGCATGGCGAAAATTGGTCCGTGTATTTCTGTTTTTGGTTCAGCACGAACAAAAAAAGACAATCCGTATTATCAACTTGCAACGGATGTATCAAAAAAATTAGCTGAAGCGGGATATGGTATTATTTCTGGAGGTGGACCGGGAATTATGGAAGCTGCCAATAAGGGTGCGCAAGAGGGAGGAGGAAGATCTGTAGGATTGAATATTGATTTACCCTTTGAACAAAACCACAATCCATATATTGATCAGGAACATAATTTGGAATTTGATTATTTTTTCGTTCGTAAAGTGATTTTCGTGAAATATTCTCAAGGTTTTGTAGTGTTACCGGGTGGTTTCGGGACGTTGGATGAAGCTTTTGAGGCACTAACATTAATTCAAACAAAGAAAATCGCCAAAAGACCCGTTGTTTTTATTGGGAAAGAGTACTGGTCTGGCTTGTTATTGTGGGTGGAAGAAGTAATGTTGAAAGCTGAGCATAATATTGCACCAGATGATATGAAAATGTTTTTTGTTGCGGATACTGCCGAGGAGGCTGTTCAATATATTGAAGATTTTTATAAAACACACATGCTCTCTCCAAATTTCTAAAATCGTTAATCAAGTTTCACGGTTTTAATCTTTTCATTACTTTTGTTCACTATGGGTAAATCATCATTTTTAATTTCATTCTGGGAATTTATAAAATCAAGGAGGTTTTTCAAACACTTGGGATTAGTTGTTTTATTTTATTTAACGGTTGTTTTTGGGACAATGTTCATTTTAGACTGGTCCACGAATCATGGAGAGAAAATTGAAGTTCCAAATATCGTAGGGAAAAACTCAAATGACGCTAAAACAATTCTGGAAGAATCAGGATTAAAATATCAAATTATTGATTCTATTTATGACCCCAAAAAACCAAATGGAACTGTTTTAGAACAAACACCTGGTCCCTCTAAAGTTACAACTATTTTTGTTAAACCAGGAAGGATTATTGGACTTAGAGTTTCCAAAAAACAAAAATTAGTTGAGGTGCCAAATTTGAAAGGAAAATCACAACGATTCGCTGCCAGTATACTCCAAAATCGAGGGTTAAAATATGTTATTCGATACAGACCGGTTGCTGAAGACGCTGGTGGAACTGTCGTAGATCAGTTATACAGAGGTAAAAAGGTTGTTTTTGGAACATTAGTTCCTGTTGGTGCTACCATAACAATTTATGTGGGCGAATTTGTTGAGGAAGATGCTGAAAAAATCCCTGATTTATACGGAATGACTGTTTCGGATGCAATTACAGCCTTAGAAGAAATTGGTTTCAAATACGAATACGGTTGTACGGATTGTAAAACAAAGGCGGATACAATGGCAGCAATTGTTATTTCTCAAAGTCCAGAATATTCAAGAGGAAAAGAGTTATCTAAATCATCAGTCATCACATTTACAGGATCCATGAGTCCAGAAGTAGATGAAGAAAAAATGAATCGTTCAAAATCTAATCAAGAATTAATTAAAAAAGAACGCGAGGAATTAGAGAAGAAGACAAAAAAGGATCCAGCGAAAAACAATGATTAGTTTTGATACGTATAATTTTTTAAATAATTTTTCGTTTTTAACAGATGAAACTCTTTAATTCAATTTCTTGTGCGGTTTTTTTTTCATTGTTTCTTTTTGATGCAATTTCGCAAGGTATCGAGGTTGGTCCAATTACACAAAATAGGAAACTTACTAAAATCAATCATGATTTAAAAACTGCAGGTACTACTTTTGATAGTTCGTTTGTTTTTATTCCTGATACATTACAACTACCTTTTTTTGATGATTTTTCAACCAATAAATTTCAACCTTATCTAGGTGATTTTAATGCAGTTGGAATTACATCTGAATTGTATTATCAGTTGAAAGATCCGGTTTCAGATCAACCATTACCAAACAATCTTTATTACACGAATCAAATTACTTTTAAACGTAAATATGATATTGTTACCAATACTTTTGAAGATTCACTTTTTTCCCCCATTCAAGTTCGCGTTTCAGATTTATCAATCTTCCCAGTTCAAAACACTTTGATGAATTTGTATCCTCCCTACTATCTTTTTGACACAATTGGCGAGCCATTAAATCTGATTGATACAGTCTGGGTGGTTAATCCTCCTTATTTTCAAGATTCGGCGCGTATTTTTTTTCAGCCAATTAACGATCCTTCGAATCATTGGGTAGATTCTTATGCGTATCACAATTATCGACTTGCCTTAGATCCTCGTTCATTGGGTGTTGTAACGTTTGATGGACTTGATGAGAATGGATTTCCTTATGAAATTGGTACAACAGTAACAAATTTTGCAGATCAATTAACATCCAAACCACTGAACTTAAGTACTAATACAGCAGCAGATTCCATCTATTTTTCTTTTTTATATCAACCAGAAGGCTTGGGCGATATCCCAGAGGCAGGAGATTCATTGATTTTGGAGTTTTATGCGCCATTACAAAGCGATTGGAAACAAGTTTGGTCGATTGCTGGTGATACTGTGCATCCCTTTAGAGCTGTTCATATTCGATTAGATGATACTAGTTTTTATCATAATGGTTTTCAATTCCGTTTTCGAAATTATGGTTCATTAGCAGGGAGTTTGGATCATTTTCATATTGATTATGTTCACATGAGGACTTTGTCTTCAGTAGATGATACCCTTTTCAAAGATTTTGCTTTTGTTTATCCATTGAATTCTTTACTTAAAACATATACGTCGGTTCCATGGGATCATTATAAGGAAAGCACCAGTAATAAAATGACTGATTCCTTATTGATAAAATTGCATAATGGAAGTCCTAATCCCGAGAATTATCAGAATGGTGCAGTTGAAGTTCTATACAATTCAGTTCAAGAGGGTTCTTATGTATTACCAGGATTTATTTTAGCTGAATCAAATATTAATTATCAACCAAGAACCACTCACGTTTCTTTTAATGACTGCTCAAGTGGCTACGAATTTGATAGGTTAAAATCGGGTGATGAGCAAATTTTTGAGGTGAAGTCAAGTGCTTCTGCACAGTTTCCGAATTTAACCATTAATGATTCGACCGTTTTCTCTCAAAATTTCTCAAATTATTACAGCTATGATGATGGTTCAGCCGAGGCAGCATTTGGACCAACAGGGGCACAAGCAAGACTAGCAATTGAATTTAATTCGTATCAACCAGATTCACTTATTGGAGTTAGTATTCATTTTGTTCCATCTGTAAATGACGTTTCAGATAAACTTTTTTTAATTACTGTATGGGATGATAATGCGGGTGTTCCTGGAATAGTATTGTATGAAGACAATGTCTTTTTTCCAAGAAATCCAACGTATGTCAATGGAATGAATGGATATCACACTTATTATTTTCAAGACACAATGAAAATCCCCGTTGGAACTAAGTTTCATATTGGATGGAGACAATTAGATGCCGATCGATTGAATGCAGGTTTAGACCGAAATATTGATAATTCATCAAAAATTCGATATAGTGTTGATGCGGGTTTTACATGGCTGACATCTCCTTTTCCGGGTTCCGCTATGATTCGACCGATTTTCTCAACCGCTCTTGATGCTACAATAGGGATTAATGAGTTACCGAAGCCAACTGAATTTGTTGTTTTCCCTAATCCCACAAATGGCATTTTGAATTTCCGATTGAATGGGAATGAGTATTTCGGAGAGTATCAGCTAATGAATTCAATTGGTCAAGTTTTTCAGACAGGTACGGATAGTTCAATTAATTTATTCGATGTGTCGCCTGGATTATATTACCTGACATTGCCAAAACTATCAACTAAGGTGTATAAAATTATTAAACAATGATAAATGAGGAATTTCCTTTAGAACAGGATCAAGAGGAAGAATTATTCGAACATTTCAAAATCATTGTGGACAGAGGTCAGGAAATGGTGCGAATTGATAAGTATCTCTTGGATCGAATGCCAAACACTTCAAGAAGCAAGATACAATCTGCTGCAAAAAATGGAAACATTGTTGTTAATGCTCAAAAAGTTAAACAAAATTATAAGGTTAAACCCGCTGATGAGGTTTCAATTGTTTTACCTTACCCCGTAAGAGAATTAGAACTCATTGCAGAAAACATCCCTTTAACTATTGTTTATGAGGATGCTGACGTCATTGTAGTTAATAAACCTGCTGACATGGTTGTTCATCCAGGGTATGGTAATTATAGAGGGACTTTAGTAAATGCATTGATATACCATTTTGATCAATTGCCCATAACTTCTAGTTTATCAAAAATGCGACCAGGACTTGTGCACCGTATTGATAAACATACGACAGGTACTCTAGTTATAGCAAAAAATGAAGATGCATTAGTAAATCTCGCACAGCAGTTTTATGACAGGTCTACGGAACGAAAATATATTGCACTTGTTTGGGGTGACTTAATTGAAGATGGAGTGGTGAATATCAACGTGGGTCGTTCACCAAAAAATCGAAAAGTAATGACAGTTTTTCAAGATGAAACTGAGGGGAAATTTGCAGTCACACATTATAAAGTTCTTCAACGTTTTGGCTACGTAACGTTAATTGAATGTAAGTTAGAGACGGGTCGAACGCATCAAATTCGAATTCACATGAAATCGATTGGGCATCCACTGTTTAACGATTTGGAATATGGAGGTAATTCAATATTAAAAGGTACAACTAGCTCTTCGTACAACAAATTTATCGATAATTGCTTTGCTTTAATTCCGGGTCAAGCACTACATGCGAAAAGTTTAGGGTTTACCCATCCTAAGTCCAAAAAATGGATGGAATTTGAAGTAGAATTGCCGCAAGGGTTTCAGGCAATACTAAAGAAATGGAATTCATATACTGAGGTAAAGTGAATAAAAGTTTGAATATTCATTTTTTTTTATATTTTTGTGTGTCTAAAACTAATTTATAAAATAATCAGGACATTTTTATGAAAAAAACTATCATGCTCCTTGTTGTCGCTATCGTTGTTTTAACATCAAACGCTTTAGCCCAGCCAAAATATGTGAAAGATGCCTACAAATCTTTCAATATGGAAAAATATTTCGAAGCTTCTAGCAAATGTACCGATGCTTTTGTGAAACTTGGTGTCAAAGGAGATATCAAAACAAAAGGTGATATGGCATACAAAGCAGCTGAAAGCTTTAGACTTACTGAGCGAATTGCAGATGCGAATGCATGGTATGAGAAAGCGATCGAATTAAAGTACTTTGACGTAGTGCCAGAGATTTTGTTTTATAACGGTGAAATGCTTCGAATGATGAATGAAAATGATAAGGCTATAAAAAGTTATAGGCAATATCAAAAAATAAATCCTACAGATTTACGTACAACAACAGCTCTTGAAATTTGTGAGCAAAATGAAAAATTCAAATTAGTTAAAACAAAACATATTGTTTCACATGAGCCAGGCTTAAGTAGAAAAGAAATGGATATGGCTCCTATGTTTGCAGACGCAGCAAGGTCATTAGTAATTTTTGGATCTTCTCGTAAAGGTAGTGTTGGTGACAAACCAGATCCAAGAACAGGCGAGGCTTATATGGATTTATGGATGTCAGCGAAAGATAAAAAAGGGAACTGGCAAGAACCCGTTTTGTTAGACAAAGCGTTAAAAATCAATACAGGAGACAATGAAGGTACAATTTGTTTTGACGGACAATTTAAATCTGCATTTATCACAAGATGTCCAAACGTTAGAAAACAAAATTTAGGTTGTCAAATCATGGTTGCTGAAATGTCAGGATTGAAATATGACAAAGCTGGTGGGAAGTGGAAGCAAATTGATACCTTGCCAATTAAACAGAGCTATAAATTGAATGATTCAGTTTCTTTAGGTCACCCATGTGTGACAAGAGATGAGAAATTATTAATTTTTGCTTCTGATGCCCAAGAAATTGGAGGAGTAAAAAGTTATGGTGGTAGAGATTTATGGTCGGTTGTCCTGAGTATTGACAAAAAGACAAAAAAATTCACTGTGGATGGAGTTAAAAATTTAGGTCCTAAAATCAATACACCAGCGAATGAATTATTTCCTACCCTAGGTTCCAATGGAGAATTGTTTTTCGCATCCGATGGTCATCCAGGTTTTGGAGGATTAGATATATTTGTCGTTGCCCCAGATGCGGTTGCTAATACTTGGACGGGTGTGCCAGAAAATTTAGGTTCGCCAATTAATGGTCAAAGTAACGATTATGCTATTTATGATATGAATCGTACAACAGGATATTTCACTTCTGAGCGCAAAGGTCCAAATGGTGAATATTCACCGGATATCTATAGTTACAAAATGCCTGAAGTACTGTATGATTTAAATATCATCGTATATGAACGTGGGACTAAAACCAGAATTGAGGATGCAGCAGTAGTTTTAACTGAGGTAGATGGTGAATTTAATGACACTAAGAACACAAATGGAAAAGGTAAAACTGTTTGGGAAACTGATGCATCTAAAAATAGAATTATTATCGGAAACAAAACCTACAAAATCACTGCTTCTAAAGATGGGTATGTAAATGATGTTAAAGGTACAACCATTACTACTGTTGGGTTGACTAGCAGCAAAAGCTTCATAGTAGAGATTTCATTGTTACCTCTTAAAAACATTGTTTTGAAGGAGGTTCTCTATAAACGAAGTGAGTGGACATTTGTTGATAATAAATGTGGTGAAATTTGTCCTGAATGTGTTTGTTCCACTGATTCAATTGATAAAATTAAAAAAGAACTTGATGATTACCCTAACGTTGTCATCAACCTATTTTCCCATACAGATGCCCGTGACGCGGATGATCGTAACCAAACACTTTCTGAAAATCGAGCAAGAGCTCTCTACTCAGCTTTGGTTGATTTAGGCATTGACCCTAGAAGGATTGTTCCACAAGGAAGAGGTGAGAAAGAACCTAGAAAATGGAGAGATGAAAATGGTGTTGATATTGAATTAACCGAAGAGTATATTAATCAGTTTAAAACTACTGATCCAAAGAAATTCGAATTTCTTCATCAGTTGAATCGAAGGACAACTGCAGATGTGTTAAGGCAGGACTTTAATCCTGATTCTGAAGTTTTGAGTAAAGAAGAAGCAAAAAAGAAGAATAATTATAAAAATTACTTAAAATATTAAAACCAAATCCCGCTAATTTTAGCGGGATTTTTTGTATATTCATAATACAGTTTTAGTATTATGAAGGAGCAGTTTTTACAGTTGGTTTGGAAGTTGAAGTTATTCGAGCATTCTGATTTAAGACTTTTTGATGGAAGAACTTTTATCATAAAAGATTATGGGATTTATAACTCAAATGAAAGTGGTCCAGATTTTTTAAATGCCCGCGTTAAAATAGATAATATTGTTTGGTCGGGCAATATTGAAATACATTTAAAGTCATCTGATTGGTATAGGCACAATCATCAAAAGGATGATGCGTATAATAACGTTGTTTTACACGTTGTATGGGAGAATGATTGTTCTGTTGAAATAAATGGGTGGGAAATTCCTGTTTTGGAACTCAAGGATAGAGTTCGACAAAATTTAATGGAGAATTTTTCGAAATTTCAAAAGTCAATTACCATTTTCCCTTGTAAACTATTGATAAGTAATATTGATTCAATTTATTTGAGGCAAATGATGGATGCCTCTGTATTTCTTCGATTGGAACGAAAAACAGCCTTACTGATTGATCAGGATTTTAAACAACTTGCTTATACCCTTTTCTCAAAAGCGATAGGTGGCAAGGTAAATCAATTTGCATTTGAATATCTGGCGCAAAACTTACCTTTTTCATTAATTGAACAATTAAACCACAATCAAAGAAAATTAACTATTGCTTCTCATGGTGGTTTAGATTTATCAAATCAATCTGAATTATCCAATGTGTTAGTAAATTACAAGCGAAAAGGGATGCGACCAGCCAGTTTTCCGGAAAAAAGATTGATGCAATTTGCTAATATTATTCCAATTGTCTATAAATTAAATGAGTTGATTGAGTTGTCCCCTGAAGAGTTAGTTTTTCAGTTTCGTAAGTATATCCAAAAATTGGATGTTTCGATCTCTTTTGACTCACAAAATTTATTATTAATTAATGCTGTAGTTCCCTATTTATTTATAAGGGGTAAATATTCTGGGTTCGATCATCTACAGGAAAAAGCAAGTGATATTTTAGCAATTTTACCTCCAGAAAAAAACAATACTGTTTCAAAAATGAAGGAGCTTGGATTCGAAGCGAATAATTCACTTGATTCTCAAGCTTTATTGGAAATTTATAACGAATTTTGCTTATCTAAGAAATGTTTGAATTGTACAATTGGAATGAAAATCATTAATTCATGATTAGTAAAAATATTCAGAAAATATTACTTTATTTTGAGTTTAAGTCATTTGGTGTATGCAAGTGGTGGGGACGGAAGTTAGGCTTAGATTCCTCACGTGTGAGAATTGCATTTATTTACACCTCTTTTTTTACATTAGGATCACCATTGATTTTATATTTTGCAACACATTGGATTTTAGAACATAAACATTATTTCAAATTGGAGCGAAAAAAGAAAAATACGATTTGGGAGTTATAAAATTTATATGAATTTGTGAGCTATGAAGTTGTTAATTACGGGATGTAACGGTTTGTTAGGTCAAAAAATCGTTAATCAATGTTTGAATAGAGAAATTGATTTTATTGCTACATCTTTAGGAGAAAACAGAAATTCCTTTTGTCCAAAAGAAAACTATTCTTCACTTGATATTAGAGATAGAAATCAAGTTGAGCGTTGTATTGTTGATTACATGCCTACACATGTTATTCATACCGCTGCTATGACAAACGTTGATCAATGCGAATTGGATCCAAGTGGTTGTGAGGAGTTAAATGTATCATCCACACGATATTTGTGGGAGGAATGTATAAGGAATAAAATACATTTTCAATTACTTTCTACTGACTTTGTATTTGATGGAGTTAAAGGAAATTACGTAGAAGCAGATAAACCAAATCCTTTAAGTGTATATGCTCATTCAAAGGTGGATGCTGAAAACATATTGTTGGGTGCTCAAAATAAAAATTGGTCTATCGTTAGGACAATTATAGTTTATGGACAAGGAGAAAATCTTTCCAGAAACAACATTGTATGTTGGGCAAAAGAGGCGTTGGCAAAAAATCAAGAAATGAATATTATTGATGACCAATTTCGTGCGCCGACATGGGCTGACGATTTAGCATGGGCATGTATTCGAATTTGTGAGCTGTCAAAAAGGGGGGTTTTTCATATTTCTGGACCAGAAACAATGTCAATATTCGAAATAGTAAGTCGTGTGGCCCGATTTTACGATTTTAATTCCGATTCAATTGTTAAAACAGATAGCTCAACTTTGAATCAACCGGCTAAAAGGCCACCAAAAACTGGTTTCGACCTTACAAAAGCAAAAAATGAATTAGGGTACAATCCAAAAACACTTGAAGAAACTTTAGCATTTTTGAAGTAAAATTGTATCTTCGTGATTCTCAAATAAATTAAACTATGTCAGGACAAGAAGCAAGTGGTTGGGGATCTAGGGTTGGATTGGTTTTAGCAATGGCGGGAAATGCAGTTGGATTAGGTAATTTCATCCGTTTTCCAATACAAGCCATTCAAAATGGAGGAGGAGCCTTCATTATTCCTTATTTAGTATGTTTTCTTTTGATGGGTATTCCTTTGCTTTTCGTTGAATGGTCAATTGGTCGATTTGGTGGTAATAAAGGTAATCACAGTACACCATTCATTTTACATGAAATGGATAAAAGGGCATTGTGGAAATATATTGGTGTATTCGGTATTTTTACCAACCTTGTCGTTGCTGCATATTACTGCTATTTGGAGTCTTGGACATTGTCATATATGTGGCAAAGTATTATAGGAACATTTGATGGTCAGACACAAGATCAAGTCGCTGGTTTCTTTGGGGAATATACCTCACTAAACTCCATAATGCCTATTTTATTTTGGGTTTTATGCCTTTTCATGAACACATGGATTTTGTCAAGAGGATTGAGTGGTGGCGTTGAGAAAGCTTCTAAAATTGGTATGCCATTATTAATTCTTTTTGGTGTTTTTCTAGCCTATAAAGCGATAACTATTGAAAAGGGGCAACTTGGTGCTATAGAAGATGGATTTAAAGGATTAGAGTTTTTATGGGAACCCAAATTTGATTCTATTTGGAATACCAAAGTATGGCTGGCTGCAGCAGGTCAAATATTTTTTACTTTATCAATTGGGATGGGATCCATACAATGTTATGCTTCCTATGTTAGAAAAAAAGATGATATAGCTTTGAATGCGATGAGCGCAGGCTGGATGAATGGTTTCGTTGAAATAGTGTTAGGTTCGGCAATACTTATTCCAATTTCAATTGGTTACTTGGGAATAGAAGGTGTTCAAGAATTGGTGAAAGAAGGTGGTGGCTTTGGATTAGGTTTTCAAACGCTACCTTATTTATTTGAACAATGGGGTGGGGTTATGTCCGTAATTGCCGGGATTGCTTGGTTTGGATTATTGTTTTTTGCAGGAATAACGTCCTCTTTAGCAATGGGAACTCCTGTTATGGCATTTTTGCGCGATGAGTTTAATTGGAAGGAGAGTAATGCCGCATGGATGTTTGGAGGATTAGTTTTGATTTTGGGTCTACCAACCGTATTGTTTTTTAACTATGGTGTTTTCGACGAGTTTGATTATTGGGCTGGAACTGTATCACTTGTTGTATTTGCCTTTGCCGAAATTATATTGTTTGCCTGGATTTTTGGAATGGACAAAGGGTGGGCGGAAATTAATATGGGGGCTGAAATTAAGGTGCCAAAAGCCTATAAGTTTATAATTAAATACGTTACGCCATTGATTTTAGGAGCTATTTTAATTAATAGTTTACCTGATATTTGGGAGAATTTATCCAACAAAAAATCAAAAGAAAAAATAGCGTATTACCAAGATAGGAGCCTCATTACACGAATGCATCATGAGCAAGAAGGTATCATGATGGATAAATATGGCAGCGTTATACAGAGATTGGATTCAAACAAGGTACATCTTTACGAAATTACGACGCTAAAAACTGAACAAAAAGATTCTATTAAATCATTTATTGAGAATAGAAAATTGAAGAAGGATGAAACGTACCGATTGGAAAAATTAGATCATGAACATAAATCTGTGTTGTACAAGAATATAAGTAGAGTAATGCTTCTATTGTTGTGGCTAACCATTGCTTATGGTGTTTATATTGCTTACAAAAAACGTAAAACAGCTTAATTATGAGTAATGCTTCTTTTTTTATGATGTTCGGCACGATGACTACTGTTACTGCTGTGACCGCTTATTTTTTCTTCAAGGTGCTATTTTCAAAGCCAAATCCTGAGCCTGATTCGTTTTCAGAAAATGACGATGAGCCAAGATAAGTTGTCTTTCAATGAATTACATTTCTAAGCGTAATCGCGTTGCATTGATATATGTGGTTGTATTAACAATTGGCATTGCATATATTCCACGTGTAATAGGATTGTATAATTCGGAAAAATCAGAAATTAAAGTATCAGAGGCCCAAATTTCTGAGTTAAATAAGAGGATTTCAAATTACAAAAAGAGTAAAAAGAATTTCACGAAATCTATTTTTGAAAAAAAAAGTAAATTTAAATCCCCGTTAGTAAGGTTTAATCCAAATAATTACGCTCAATCAGATTGGGTGTACTTAGGATTGTCAGAAAAACAGGCAAAGGTAGTGCTTAAGTTTACCGCAAGAGGGATATATAGTAATGATGAATTGCAACAAGTATTTGTCATTCCAGATGAATTATTCGAGTTGATTAAAGACTCCACTTTTTATTCGGAAAAACCAGTTTTTGAAAAGAAATTTGAATCACCCAAAAATGAACCAACTAAGAAAATTCTTTCAGTAGAGATTAATACTGCATCTGCCGAAGAATTAACAAAAGTAAATGGAATTGGCCCGGCCTTCGCCAAATGGATCATTGACTATCGAACCCGGTTGGGTGGGTTTAACAGCAAAGAACAATTAATGGAGGTGTGGAAGATAGATGTGGAAAAATATGCACTCATTGAATCATTTTTAAAAGTTGACCCAACGTTGGTCAAGCCAATTAAATTAAATAGTGTTACAGTGGATGTTTTAAAGAGCCATCCATACTTAAATTGGAATAAAGCAAATTCAATTATCAAGATTCGTGAAAAGAAAGGAGGGTATAAATCAATTTTGGAAATAAAAGAATCTGTATTAATTGATGAAGAATGCTTTGAAAATCTAAAACCCTATTTATCTTTGTAGCATGATATTGGAGGAAAAGTTAAAGTTGGCGATTCGGGATGTGCCGAATTTCCCGAAGGAAGGAATAATATTTAAGGATATATCTCCAATTATGCTTGACGCTAAATTATCTTCAGAGGTGTTAGATTTTTTAGTGGATTTTTATAAGCTTAAAGGCATTGAAGCAATTGCTGGAGTGGAGAGTAGGGGATTTCTTTTTGGTTATCCACTTGCTATTAGATTGGGTGTTCCCTTTATTTTAATCAGGAAACAAGGTAAATTACCTTATGATAAAATAAGCCATTCCTATGATTTGGAATATGGGAGTGCTGTAATCGAAATGCATACAGATGCAATTAGTCATGGGCAAAATGTTTTAGTTCACGACGATTTATTGGCAACAGGCGGATCTGCTTCTGCAACGGCAGCATTAATTCAAAAATGTGGAGGTAGAATTGCAGGATTTAGTTTTTTAGTGAACTTATCGTTTTTAAATGGTAGTGAAAAATTATCGCTTTATTCTAAAGATATTCAAAGCTTAGTAAGTTATTAATCAACATATCAAACAAAAAAATGGAATTTGAATACAACGAAAATCAGGAAATGATTGCCCAAATGGTACGAGATTTTGCTGAAAAAGAAATCAGACCGAATATGAAACAATGGGATGATGAAGAGCATTTTCCGGTTGACGTAATGAAAAAAATGGGTGAACTTGGACTGCTTGGAATTTTTATTCCAGAAGAATATGGGGGTTCAGGATTTGGATATTTTGAATACGCTACGGCGCTCATGGAATTAGGCAAAGTATGCGGTGGAATTGGATTAAGCGTAGCGGCCCATAATTCACTTTGTACAGGGCATATCTATTATCATGGAAGTGATGCTCAAAAAAGAAAATACTTACCAAAATTAGCTTCTGGCGAATGGATTGGAGCATGGGGTTTGACTGAAGCAAATACAGGTTCGGATGCTATGCGAATGCAATGTACTGCTGTTAAGGATGGTAATGATTGGGTAATAAATGGCTCAAAAAACTGGATTACTCATGGTTTATCTGGTGATGTTGCTGTAGTATTGATTCGCACGGGTGACTTGTTGGACAGCAGTGGTATTACTGCATTTATTATCGAAAAAGGTACACCGGGTTTTTCAGCAATAAAAATAAAAGACAAACTAGGAGTTAGAGCAAGCGAAACTGCCGAGTTGATTTTTGATAACGTGCGTATTCCTGAAGAAAATGTTATCGGTGAGGTTGGAATGGGCTTCAAGCAAGCAATGCAAATCTTGGATGGTGGAAGAATTTCGATTGCAGCTTTGAGTTGTGGTATTGCCAGAGGTGCTTTCGAAGCATCTGTCAAATATGCGAAGGAACGAGAACAGTTTGGTCAGCCAATTGCTCATTTTCAAGCTATTGGATTCAAACTTGCTGATATGGCAACAGAAGTAAAAGCCGCTGAATTGTTGACTTTTCAAGCTGCAGATTTAAAAAATAAAAAGAAACCCTTAACAAAACAAGGCGCTTTTGCGAAATATTTCGCCTCTGAGGTAGCTGTTAAATGTGGAAACGAAGCAGTGCAGATTATGGGAGGGTATGGATACACGAAAGAATACCCTGCCGAGAAGTTTTTACGGGATTCAAAACTAATGACCATTGGTGAAGGAACCTCAGAAATTCAAAAATTAGTTATTTCTCGAGAAATATTAAAATAATTTGTTTTTGAACGAGTAATATCATATATTTGCAGCCCTTAAACAATTATAAAAAAGAATTTGTATGTTGATTATTCCGATAAAAGAAGGCGAAAACATTGAAAAAGCGTTGAAAAAGTATAAAAAGAAATTTGAGAAGACGAATGTAATGAAACAACTTCGCGCTCGCAAAGAATTTCTTAAACCTTCAGTGACTAAAAGACAACAAATTATTCGTGCTGTCTACAAACAACATTTAATTTCTGCTGAACAGTAACAAAAGTTAATAAAATACGTTTTGAAAGGAGCTTAATGCTCCTTTTTTTATGCTTACTAATTTCATAGGATATTTAACGTTCGAAAAACGATACTCACAACATACTATTTGTGCTTATCAAAACGATTTAGTTCAATTTATCGACTTTGCGTGCATAAAAAAAATAGAGGAATTTAATGAAATCAATACTCCAACTATTCGTGGATGGGTGGTAGATCTTTTTGACAAAAAGAAAACGGCTAAATCAATTAATAGAAAATTGGCAGCTTTGAGAACATTTTTCAAATGGTTAAGGAAAGAAGGTTTAGTTTTTACTAATCCAATGAGTAAAATACAAGGACCGAAAAATGAAAAACGATTACCAGCATTTGCGAAAGAATCAGAGTTATATTCGGAAAAATTAGACGTCTTATTCAATAATTCAATTGATGGAATGCGCGACAAGTTGATGTTTGAATTATTTTATCAAACAGGAATTCGATTAAATGAATTAATTGAGTTACGTGTTTCAAATATCATGGATGATGCGATAAAAGTAATGGGTAAAAGAAACAAAGAAAGAATAATTCCAATTTCTTCTAGTTTATCCGAATTACTGAATGCATATTTAATCCAGAAGAATAAAGTGTTCGGTGAAAGCATCTTCGTTTTCTCACTAAAATTGGGTAAAAAAATGTATCCTATGCTTGTTTACCGTAGAATAAATCAATACCTTAGTGTAGCAACTAATTTGGATAAAAAAAGTCCTCATGTATTAAGACATACCTTTGCTACACATATGTTGAATAGAGGAACTGGATTGGAAACATTGAAAGATTTACTTGGTCATGCAAATTTATCAGCCACACAAGTATATACCCATAATTCATTTGCGCAATTGACAAATATTTATTCACAAGCACACCCTAGAGGTGATAAAAATTAAACAACATGGAAACAAAAGTTCATTCAATCCATTTCAAAGCAGATCAAAAGCTAGTTGATTTTATCCAAGAACGTGTCCGAAAATTAGAATTATTTAATTATAAGGCAATTTCTTCAGAGGTCTTTTTGAGAATCGACAAAAATAAAGAAAAGGAAAATAAAATTGCCGAAATAAAAGTGTTGATTCCTGGAAAGGAACTATTTGCCAAAAAACAATGTAAGTCTTTTGAAGAGTCGGTTGATGAGGTTCTTGAAGCAATGCGTAAGCAAATTCTAAAAGAAAAAGAAAAATAAAACTTTATAACAATTAATATTTCATCTTCTTTGAAATAAAGGTTCGTCCAACAGCTATGTTTTTCTATTTTTGTAGTTCAAAAATAGAATATGTATAGAACTCATACGTGTGGAGAACTTCGCTTAAGTCATGTTAATGAAGAAATAACTGTTTCGGGTTGGGTGCAAAAATCACGTGACTTAGGTGGTATGACATTTATTGACTTACGTGATCGCTATGGAATTGTGCAATTAGCTTTCAATATGGATTCCGATTCCCCTTTGTGCGAAAGTGCACGTAAACTGGGTCGAGAATTTGTAGTTCAAGCAAAAGGAATTGTTGTTGAGCGTTCAAGTAAGAATAAAAACATTCCAACAGGCGATATTGAAATCGTTGTTCATGAACTAAATATCCTAAATGCGGCAAAAACTCCACCTTTTACAATTGAAGATGAAACGGATGGAGGGGATGAACTACGGATGCAATACCGTTATCTTGATTTGAGAAGAAATCCGGTTCAGCAAAAGTTGTTTTTGAGGAATAAAGTTGCCCTTGAAACCCGTAAATATTTGGATGCCCAAAATTTCATGGATGTTGAGACCCCAGTTTTAATCAAATCTACACCAGAAGGAGCAAGAGATTTTGTTGTGCCAAGCCGCATGAATCAGGGTCAGTTTTATGCACTTCCTCAATCTCCTCAAACCTTCAAGCAATTGTTAATGGTTTCTGGTATTGATAGGTATTATCAAATTGTTAAGTGCTTTAGAGATGAAGATTTACGGGCTGATAGACAACCTGAATTCACTCAAATAGATTGTGAAATGTCTTTTGTCGATCAAGAGGATATTTTAAGAACATTTGAAGGGCTGATCAAGCATGTTTTTAAAGCCGTTCTGAACATTGATTTTGAAGGAGAATTTCCTCGAATGACTTATGTCGAAGCCATGGAAAAATATGGTTCAGATAAACCAGATATTCGGTTTGGGATGGAGTTCAATGATTTAACAATCCTATCCCAAGGAAGAGGGTTTGTTGTTTTTGATAATGCACCAAGCGTTTTAGCAATAAACGCTGAAAATGCCGCAGAATTTACGCGTAAGCAGTTGGATGAGTTGACAGATTGGGTGAAACGTCCACAAATTGGAGCAAGTGGGTTGGTCTATTTGCGTTATAATTTAGATGGAACATTGAAATCTTCTGTGGATAAATTTTATGATACTAATGAATTGCAAAAATGGGCTACTCAGACAAATATGAAGCCGGGTGACCTGCTTTTGATTCTTTGCGGTGATTTGGATAAAACTAGAAAACAATTAAACGAATTGCGTTTACATCTAGGGAATTTATTAGGATTGAGAAAATCAAATGAATTTAAGCCTCTTTGGGTATTGGATTTTCCTTTATTAGAATGGGATGAGAATTCAAATAGATGGCACGCAATGCATCACCCATTTACTTCACCTAAAACCGAAGATTTTGATTTGCTAGCAACGAATCCAGGTAAAGTCCGTGCAAATGCATATGATTTAGCTATGAACGGTGTTGAATTGGGTGGAGGGTCTATTCGAATTCATAACAAGGAACTTCAAGCAAAAATGTTTGAGTTATTAGGTTTTAGCCCTGAACAAGCTCAAGCTCAATTCGGGTTTTTGATGAATGCATTTGAATATGGAGCCCCTCCTCATGGTGGTTTAGCCTTTGGTTTGGATAGATTAGTGGCAACAATGGGCGGTTCTGAATCTATTCGTGATTATATTGCTTTTCCAAAAAATAATAGTGGTCGTGATACCATGATTGATGCTCCTTCAACAATAGATGATAGTCAAATGACTGAACTTGGAATCAAATTGAATTAAATGAGTCTAGAATTACAGAAATTAGAATCGGTGATTGAAGTTTATCGATCTCAATTAATTAATCATCCTTTATATAAACGGTTGAATTCATTGGATGCATTGAAAATATTCATGAAAGATCATGTGTTTGCAGTTTGGGATTTTATGAGTTTGTTAAAGTCCTTGCAGCGAGGATTAACTTGCATTGACCTACCTTGGCATCCTGTAGGTAATCCTGAAACACGCAGATTAATAAATGAAATAGTTTGGGGAGAGGAAAGTGATGTTGATGCTCAGGGCAATGCAGCTAGTCATTTTGAATTATATTTGGATGCAATGGCTGAAATTGGAGCAGATACTCAACCAATTTTGAACTTTATTCAGTCTTGTAATTTTTCTAATTTGGAAACTGAATTGCAATCAGTAGAAATACAATCAAACACAAAAGAGTTCGTTCAATTTACTTTTTCTTGCATTCGCGAAAGTGAATTACATAAATTAGCAGCTTTATTTACGTTTGGTCGAGAAGATTTAATTCCTGATATGTTTATTCAGATTGTAAAATCGATTGAAATAGAATCAGGTGTTTCTTTCGCGAAATTAGTTTTCTATCTCGAAAGACACATTGAAGTAGATGGCGGAGAACATGGCCCGATGGCACTGAATATGATTAAAGAACTTTGTGGGGCAGACGAACAAAAGTGGATAGAAGCAACATCGATTTCAATAGAAGCATTAAAAATGCGTATTCATCTTTGGGATGGCGTATTACAGGCTATTGAAAGCCAAGAAGTGGCAATTAACCATTGAAAATAGGAATTAATACCCGGTTTTTGCTTTCCAATAAAATGGAAGGATTTGGTTGGTATACTTATGAAGTAGTAAAACGAATCATTCAGAATCATCCTGAACATAGTTTTGTTTTGTTTTTTGATCGACCAGTAGATCCTAAATTCCATTTTGGAGTAAATGTTACAGAAGTTGTTATTGCTCCACAAGCACGTCACCCTTTTTTGTATTTGATTTGGTTTGAATGGAGTTTAAACCGTGCGCTTAAAAAACATAAAATCGATTTGCTATTTTCACCAGATGGCTCTCTGTCTTTGCTGTCTCCTGTCCCTCAGATTCACGTAATTCATGATTTGAATTTTGAACATTTTCCTGAGGATCTGCCTTGGTTGGTACGTTGGTATTATCGAACATTTTTCCCGAAATATGCTGAAAAAGCGAAAAAAATTATAACGGTTTCACATGCTTCAAAAAATGATATTTCCAAAACGTATAACATTGATGAATCAAAGATAATAGTCGCTTGGAATGGCGCTTCAGAATTATTAAATCCTATTTCATCGGAGGAAAAAGGTTTCTTTTTATCTGAAAATGAATTAGGTAACTATTTTTTGTTTGTGGGATCGCTTCATCCTCGAAAAAATGTACAACGTTTAATAAATGCTTTTGAAAAATTCCAAAAGGAAAATAATTTTCCTGAAATAGACTTGGTTATCGTTGGACAGCCAATGTGGAAAGGGCATAAAATTCAACTTTCTGAATTTGTGAAATCAAAAATTCGATTTACTGGTCATCTCTCCCAAACCGATTTAGTCAAATATATATCCTCCGCCTTTGCATTAACGTATGTCCCCTATTTTGAAGGCTTTGGAATTCCACTTGTTGAGTCCATGCGTTGTGGGGTGCCAATACTTTCAGGTAATAGAACAAGTTTGCCGGAAATAGCTGGTGAAGCAGCAATTTATTGTGATCCATTTGATGAAGATCAAATTGCTGATGGAATGAAGAATTTGTTTCTTGATAGTGATTTACGTACTCGTCTTAGTGAAAACGGCTTGAATAGATCCAAACTTTTTTCTTGGGATATAACTGCACAGGAAGTGTGGAAGGTAATTGAGGCTGAAATTCAGTAATTATCTTGATACACAATTGGTCGCATAAAGCGTAAAATACTATCTGATCCAACTGCAGTATATCTTGAATCCGTTGTAGCAGGAAATGGGCCACCATGATGCATGCTTTTACAAACTCTAACTCCGGTTGGAACATTGTTAAAGATGATTCTCCCTGCCAGATTATTTATCAGAAATATCAAAGACTCATTTTCAAGGAGCTCCTTTTGTGTAGCCAAAATGGTGGCTGTTAACTGTCCTGAAATTTTTTCCGTACATTTTTTCAATTGGTGAATAGTTTCATAATAACAAATAACAGCAAATGGACCAAAAACTTCCTTTTCTAATGATTCTGTTTCGAGAAATTCACTTGCGCTTGTTACGAACAACCCTTGTCTTCCCTCCAGAATTGCAGTGGATTCTTTTTTTTCAATTAGTTCTCCTTTCGATTGATTTACAATTTCTTGTTTCTTCTTTTCAAAATTGAAATGAATGGAAGGATGAAGCATGGTAAAGGAAGGTTCGTGAATCAACTTTTCAGATAACATGGATACAAATCGTTTTCCATTTTCGCTATTAGGAATAAAGAAAAGTCCAGGCTTCGTGCAGAATTGACCTGCATCAGTGGTGATTGATTTTGAAAATAGGCTAGACCACTCTTCGCTTTTCTCGTGCAACGAATTAGGAAAAACAAACA
The DNA here is from genome assembly GCA_943330745.2 of Lishizhenia tianjinensis. Classification (GTDB taxonomy): domain Bacteria; phylum Bacteroidota; class Bacteroidia; order Flavobacteriales_D; family Crocinitomicaceae; genus UBA952. The sequence goes on along the minus strand of CALQIX020000009.1, from coordinate 28,438 downwards.
CAGGATTGACACTTCCCATTTCTGCAAATACTGGAATTGGTATCGTACGAGAATTAGCCAAGTCAAACAGAGCTTTACCACCAATGTAACTTCCCGTAAAACCAACACCTTTTATTCGATTGTCAAGAACAAGTTTGTGTGCAACTGAATATTGATTATCAAATAATTGAGAAAATATTCCATGAGAAAAATTGGTTTTTAATATTGCATTATTTATTGCCTCTCCAACAAGAAAACTAGTTTCGGGATGAAAGGGATGTGCCTTAACAATAACAGGGCATCCTGCTGCTAAAGCAGAAACAGTATCACCTCCAATTGTTGAATAAGCTAAAGGGAAATTGCTTGCTCCAAAAATTACGATAGGTCCAATCGCTATGTGTTTTTTTACTAAATGAGGAATTGAATTGTTTTGTTCTGATAGTGTTTCAGAAAGCAGCTCAAAATTTGGTGTTTTAAGAAAGTTTGAGAATAAAAACAATTGGTCATACGTACGCTTGAATTCAATTTCAAAACGAGATAATAGAAGCCCTGATTCTTTGCAATAAGCTTTAGCAATAATTGATTTATTTAATTCTAGCTCTTCTGCAATTAACTCAAGTAATTTTGAACGATCGCTTGGTTTTGATGAACTAAAAGAATAAAAAGAGTTTATAGAAAGCGTTAACGCATGTTCAACTTCTTCGTTTGTGGCAATCGGAAAAGCACTAGTATTTTGTTGATTCAGACTTGGATTAGTTGAATAGAAATTCTGTTTTCCTTCGCATGAGAGTTTGCCAGCAATTTGATTACCGAACATGAGTGATTTTAAGCTGGAATCACTGTAAAGGTATAACTTTCCATGATTTGATTAGCTAATAATTTTTTACAAGCATCATCTACTTTTTGTTCCGCAGCTGATTGGTCATTAGCCTCAATAAAAAGACGGATGTGTTTGCCGATTCGTACTCCATCAATTTCAGGTAATCCAATATTAAGCATTGAATTAGTAACTGCTTTTCCTTGAGGGTCCAATAATGCATCTAATGGCATTACATCAATTTCGGCTTTAAATTTCATGTGTTTTATTTTTAACAACAGTATTTTCAATGATAGATAAACTAACGAACAAAAGTAATATGATTGGAATAGACCAAACAAGAAAAATCGGAATAACTATTCCCGAACTTATTAACAAAATAAATTTAGGTTCGTTACCCCTCCATTTGAATTGTTTGAATTTAAGAGCCATTAATGGAATTTCTGCAACTAGAAGTAGAGAGAATAAAATACAGGTTATTGCAACAACATAAGGGTTAAATAGGAATCCGAACCAACTTGTAAAAGTTTGACTCCATTGAGTATAATTTAATAAGAAATAGAGCGGAAAAAATAGAAAAAATAGGGTGTTTAAAGGTGTTGGAACACCAATAAACTTTTCGGTTTGCCTCGCATCAATATTAAACTTAGCCAATCGAAACAATGACAGGACAGGTATCATTAATGCTGATAGAGGTAAATATTTAATTGTAGCATCAAAATCATTGGGTATTTCGTGGAAAAGTGAGTTTAACCAGCTTTGAGTTTGATAATGAATAAACGAATTAGCACTTAAATCAGCATGAAGAAAAGTAGCTTGAAAACTTTGCGCAAAAACAGCTATCATACTCATCATTATAATTCCAGGTGCCACACCAAAAGAAACGACATCAGCCAGTGAATCTAATTGTTTACCCAAATCGCTAGATATAGAAAGCAAGCGTGCTGCAAAACCATCTAAAAAATCACAGATTAATGCAGCCCCAATGAAAACAATAGCAAAATCCATTCTACCTGCAAAACAAGAAGTAATACTGGCAATCCCACATAAAAAATTAGATGCTGTAAGTAGATTGGGAATATTAAAAAATGGGTGGCGTAAAATATTCATTTGAATGCGTTAATTCGGTATTTTAATTTAATTTTACAATTGATGGGAAAAGTACACAATTTTTTAGAAATTGGCGTGTTAATACAAGTAAAACTTTCTTGAATGAATACAAATATCTTAGTATTAACCTTCCTTTTTATTACGTCGCTAGCCGTTGCTCAGAACAATTCAATTGCGCCCAAATATTCAAATGAATTTTTAGCAATTGGAGTAGGTGCAGATGCGTTGGGAATGGGTAATGCTTTTGTGGCACAAACAGCAGGTGCTAGTTCCTCTTATTGGAATCCGGCCGGATTAATCGGTGTAAATAAATGGTTGGAAGTAAATTTTATGCACGCCGAATATTTTGCAGGAATAGCAAAGTATGATCAATTGAGTTTAGCACATACCATAAATGAAAAGAGTGCCATGGCATTTACTGCCATCCGTTTTGGGGTTGATGATATCCCAAATACAACTCAGCTAATTGATAACAACGGGAATATTAATTACGACAATGTTTCATCTTTTTCCGCAGGCGATTATGCATTTATTTTTTCGTATGCACGCAAATTACCAATAGCTGGAATGACTCTCGGAGGATCAACAAAAGTGATTTATCGAAAGGTGGGCGATTTTGCACGGTCGTGGGGATTTGGATTAGATGCCGGATGGCAGTATCAAGTGAATCCGAGATTGAAATTTGGTGCCATGTTGCGTGATGCGACTTCAACGTTCAATGCTTGGACATTCACCTTGGATGAAGAAACAAAAAATGTGTTTTTGAGCACGGGAAATGAAATCCCTCAAAATGGGTTAGAACTTACTTTACCTAAAATGATTCTTGGAGTTGCTGGTAACCTGCCAATTGGAAAAGGAGGATTTAATCTTGGTGGTGAAATTGATTTTGACATAACCACAGATGGTAGACGAAATACAGTCATTAGCGCTAAACCATTCTCGATTGATCCGCATGCTGGAATTCAAGTTGGATTTAAAGAATTTGTGAAAATTAGAGCTGGAATATCAAATATGCAATACACGACAGAATTAAATGAAACGAAGAAGTTTAATGTGCAGCCAAATATTGGATTAGGGATTGCGATAAAAGGGTTTCATTTAGATTATGCATTTACGGATATTGGAGATGCTTCGGTTGCACTCTATTCACATATTATTTCCCTTAGACTAAAATTAGACAAACCTAAGAATGCGATGAAATGAAAAAATTTGTATTCATTTTATTTTTAATCTACAATGGAGTTTCTATTGCTCAAATGTATGGCAATGAGTGGATTAATTACAGTCAAAAGTACTATTCTTTCCCCGTGGTTCAATCGGGCATCTATCGATTAGATTATTCCACATTACAAGCTGCTGGAGTACCCGTTTCTTCTTTTCAATCGGCAAATATTCAATTGTTTGGACGGGAAAAGGAATTACCAATTCATGTGGAAGATGGCGGTGATAATAGTCTCAATCCAGGCGATTACATTTTGTTTTATGCTGCTCGGAATGATGGATGGCTTGATTCTACTTTGTATGATGATCCCTCTTGGTTGGGTAATCCAAAATATAGCTTATACAACGATACTATTCAGTATTTTTTTACTTGGAACAGCCTTACTACCAACAAGCGCATTCAGCTTCAAACCGATGTAAATGTTTCCGCATTTACTCCTGCAGATTTTGTTTTGTTTGAAAAATCGGCTTGGTTCAATGAGAAATACAACGAAGGAGAAAAGTCCTCTGATGCCTCTAGCTCTTATTTTGTTCAAGGTGAAGGCTGGGGAAAAACAGCTCTTAACGGAGTAAATGCAACACCACAACAATGGGATTTTACTTCAATGCAATTAGATAATATATATCAAGGAGCGGGTGCAATCCCGATTCAATATAAAGCGGTATTAGTAGGTTCATCCAACGCATTTTATGGAACGGGAGTAGGAAATCACCATACAAGACACACTATTGGATCAAGTAATTTTGTGCTATTTGATACTGTTTTTGTTGGATATAAAAGCATTTATGTGAACAAGTTTTTTCCAGTTACAGCACTTCCATCCTCAGGGAATTCTAATTTTAAAGTAACCTTGGTCAATGATTTAGGGGTAGCGACTGATTTTCAATCAATGAACTTTTGGTCATTTAATTATCCCAGAATCCCTAGTTTTTCTAATGCCACCAATGCTTCATTTAAAATACGTAATTCAATTCTCGCCAATAAAACACGTCTGAACCTTTCGAACCTAACAATAACTAACCCAATTATTTTTTCAATAGGTTCAATTACATCCAAAATTCCAGCCATTCAATCAGCGGGTCAGTGGCAATTTCTTGTACCAAATGATTTGAATGCAAACGAGCAAACAATCGTAATTCAGGATGTGAATTCCATTATTTCAGTCATTTCGCTAAAACCAGTTAATAATACGGGAATATTCACAAATTTTGCGACGCTGCCAAATATCGAAAAGGCTTTATTGTTTGTTTACCCAAGTAAATTAAAAAATAAGACTTTTGAGTATGCCTCCTATCGAAGTTCTACCGCTGGAGGATCTTATAATGTTTTATTGGCCGGAATCGAAGAGTTGTATCAACAATTTGGAGGAGGGATTCCGAAACACATTAATGGAATTAGAAGGTTTTCGCATTTGATTTATTCGAATGCTACCCAAAAACCAGTGGGTTTGTTTTTAATTGGTAAAGGAATACGCGAGGCAAATATTACTTCCGTTACCAGTATTGGACCCGGTTCTCGAACGAATGCATCTGCCTATTTGAATAATTTAATTCCATCATTTGGTCAACCTTCTTGTGATCAATGTATTACTTCCAATTTTCAAGGTTTTGATAAATTCACACCCTTAATTCCAACAGGCAGAATTTCCGTTCAATCCGAAGATGAGCTAACAGTTTATTTATCTAAGGTTATTGAATATGAATTGCAGCAAAATCAACAAGTTGTTTATTCCACTGAAACGAAGGACTGGCAAAAACAAATTTTACATTTTTCGGGTGGAACTACATCAAGTGAACAACTTCAATTTCAAAATTATTTGAATGGAATGGCATCAATTGCCTCCGGAAATTATTTCGCTGGTTCAACAACATTAGTGGCAAAAGACAACAATAATCCAATTTCTCCAGCTGAATTAGACGCGGTAAAAGATCGAATTTCGGATGGTGTAAGTTTAATGAATTTCTTTGGGCACTTTACAACTTCCGGCTCCGGGTTTGATGTAAATATTGATGAACCACAATTTTGGGATAACCAGGGTAAATATCCGATTTTAATGGCGAATTCATGTTACAATGGAAACATTTTTCACAATGCTTCATCAAACTCTCAATCTTTCGTGTTGACTCCAAATGCTGGTGTAATCGCATACATTGGGACAATTAATTACGGATTTACCAACTCGTTGAATTCATACTCCAGTAATTTTTACAAACAATTTAGTTTATATAATTACGGTGGAACAATTGCTGAACATATCAAGAATACAATTGATTCTACTCTTACAACGTCATCAGCTTTGGTAACTGAAGCAACATTTTGTCAAATGACATTGAACGGAGACCCTATGTTGAAAGTAAATTATCATAACAAGCCTGAAATTGAATTAACCGATTCGCGGGTTAGTTTTGGTCCTTCGTTAATTACGTATGCAACGGATTCCATTGATGTTAGTATTACCTTGCGAAATTTGGGGCAATCGGTAACAGATACTTTTACACTTGAAATCACGCGCGATTTTCCAAACTCATTGGTCGATTCAGTTTTTGCAATTCCAATTTTTGGGATGGATTATGAGAAAAACATCCAAATTAAAATCCCTTTTCAGCCAGCCATTGGTATTGGACTGAATAAATTTACCATTCGTGTTGATATTCCTAATGTAATTTCGGAGCAATATGATGAATTATACAACAATCAATTAATTAAGAACTTTTTTATTAACGTGGATGGCATTGAACCAATTCTACCAATAGATTTTGGAGTAGTTCCATCGGATAGCACGGTTTTATATGCATCAACAATAAATCCCGTGGCAGATTTTAATACGTATCGCTTTGAAATTGATACAGTTGTAGCATTTAATAGTTCATTTAAACGGTATTGTGAGAAAAGCGGTTTGGGAGGATTGAAATATGTTAATCCATCTGATTGGAAATTAGTTGTTTCTAATCAATTAGATCCTTTAATTCTGGTAGATAGTATGGTGTATTATTGGCGAGTAGCACTCGTTGAACCGACAATTCAATGGAAAAATCGTTCATTTCAATATATTAAAAATAAATCGGGTTGGGGGCAAGCTGATTATAATCAATTTACCTATAATTCGTTTAACGGGGTTAATTTGAGTAACCAAACCGAATTACGAAACTTTCAACCAAATGAAGCTCAAATTACCTGTTTAGCTAAAACTTCAAATCAAGCACCGGCTCATTACGACAATCAATGGTCTTTGAATGGAGTTCAGCAGGATTATAGTTTTTGTGATTATATAAACCCTAACTTTCAAGTTGCTGTAATTGATAAGTCAACACTTCAACCCTGGGCAACACGTTATACGTATTCAAATGGGACAGTAGCAAATCCAGCCAATGGTTTTGGTAATCTGAATGATAATAATGGGAATTGTTTTGCTCGACCGATGAAATATTTTACGTTTGGGCAAAATTCATTGCAACAGATCAATAATTTCCAAAATTTTGTAGAAAATGTTGTTCCGGATGGAGATTATATCTTAGTATATACACCAATCGCAACACGATATGATTGGTGGAATGTGATAGATCCAACTTTATATACCACATTTCAAAATTTGGGATCAACGCAGATTGTTCCGGGTAGGCCAAACAAACCTATGATTTTCTTAACTAGGAAGGGAGATCCAAGTTTCGTGGTAGAAATTTTCACTCAAGGAAACGAGGATATATTTTTAGATACAATAATTTCTGGCCTTGAATCTGTTGGAAGAGAAACATCTCCTCTAATTGGTCCATCACAGCATTGGGATGCACTTTTTTGGAAGCATAATGCAATGGAACAACCGTCTGCCGACACAACAACGGTTGAAATTCAAGTTTTCAATTCATTTGGAAATTTTCAATATACGATTGATACCGTGTTGACGTCTGGCGATTCGCTGTTGAATTTGAACAATGTTATTAATGCATCAAATTATCCATTTATAAAATTGGTAGCCAAATATAAAGATACTGTAACCCTAACACCGAGTCAATTGAACTATTGGCAAGTCGTATATGCACCAATGCCTGAGGCTGCAATTGATGGAACCAATGGGTATGTATGGCAAGCTCAAAACGATACGTTACAAGAAGGACAAATTGGAAAATTCGCAGTTGATGTGCGCAATATTAGCAATGTTTCCATGGATTCATTATTAGTTAATTACTATATAATTGATCAAAATCAGGTAAAACATCCGTTGATATATCCACGCCAAGACTCCTTATTGATCGGGGCTCTTCTCAAAGATACAATCTCGTTTAATACAACTGGTTTAGTTGGCTCCAATTGGTTTTGTATGGAAGTTAACCCATATGTTGATCTTGGATTAACACTTTTAGATCAGCCCGAATTGACGCACATCAATAATGTCTTACAAATTCCATTTACGGTAATAGATGAAGATATTAATCCTTTGTTAGATGTCACCTTTAATGGTAGGCATATCATGAATGAAGATATAATCGCTCCAACAACTGAAATAGTTATTTCGTTGAAGGACGAAAACCCATACCTTATTATGGATTCAGACGCTGATACATCTTTGTTTGGAATTTACCTAACTGATCCAGATGGAATTCAAAAACACATACCGTTTATGGATGTTTCTGGAAACATGGTTATGGAATGGATTCCTGCAAATTCTCAAAACAAACGATTTAAAATCAGCTATCCACGCTACTTTGAAAAATCTGGAATGTATACTTTACTTGTGCAAGGAACAGATAAAACGGGTAATTTGTCCGGGGATTTAGACTATAAAATTAGTTTTGAAGTGATTCATGAATCTATGATTAGTCAAATAATGAATTACCCCAATCCATTTTCTACTAGTACTCGCTTTGTATTTACATTAACTGGTGATGAGGTTCCTGATGATATTCAAATTCAGATTATGACAGTAACAGGTAAGGTTGTCCGTGAGATTTCTGAAAGCGAATTTGGGCCCATTTCCATTGGTAAGAATATTTCTTCCTTCGCATGGGATGGTAAAGATGAATTTGGAGACCAATTGGCAAATGGGGTGTATTTGTATCGCGTTAAAGCAAAAATTAATGGTCAAGATATAAAACGACTGGAATCAGGTGCCGATCAATATTTCAACAAGGAAATCGGTAAGATGTATTTAATCCGATAGATTAGAAGAATTTGCAACTAAAAATAGCGGTGTCATCATCGTATTTTTGAGTTCCTTTCCATTGTTCCAATTTTGAGAAGATGAGGTTGTTCATATCCTCCATGTTAAGCTGTGAGTAAGATTTAATAAATTCTATCAATCGTTCCACTTCAAATTGTTCTTGATTTTCATTCTCAAGCTCAACAATACCATCAGTATATAAAACGAGAGTTGCATTTTGGGATAATTTTAATCTTCCTACTTTTATAGATGGTAATTCATCCAACATTCCAAGTCCAGTGCAACCTGTTTCAAGCAAAATAATCTCTTTGTCTTGATAAAGTATTGGATGGTTGTGTCCGGCATTTACATATTTTAATTCATGGGTAAATGCATTGTAGTGAGCAATAAAAAATGTGATGAACTTTTCACCTTGAGTTGCATGAACAACTTTTTTATTCAACTCCTCCAGTAAGAAAGGCAATTCAAATTTTTGATATTTTAAAACTGTGCGTATGGTTGCTTGAAAATTTGCCATAAGTAAAGCGGCAGAAATCCCTTTGCCGGATACATCTGCAATACACAAAATATATTCCTCATCTCCTAAGGGAATGAAATCATAGTAATCACCACCTATGGCATGTCGTGGAATGTAGTGAGCAGAAACATCCATTTTTTTATTAGTGGGCAATTCCGCTGGAAAAAGTAGTTTTTGTAGTTCTCTAGCTACTTCGAGTTCCTTGTTTATTCTTTCTTGGACTAATCCTTTTTTTGCAAGAGTTTTATTTTCAATTGCCACAGCTACAATGTTACTTATGGTTTGAAGAAAGGGTAGATTTAAGGATTCAATATCAAATTGATTTGGTCCTGAATTTTTGTATACAAGCACGTAAGCAAGAGGTTTTTCTTGATGTAAAACTGGAATAATGGCTTGAAATTCATTCAATAAATCTGAATTGGAGGATTCTACCATGGTTATATCTCGAAATCGAGATAAGTCTTTCGGTAGTTCATCTAAATTTACTTTTCCTTTATAGCCTAATTTTAGTATGCAATTCCAGGATTCCTGTCGGTGCAGAAAGAGTGTTTTTTGAAAACCTAATTGTTCTTTTAATATAAATGAAAAGATACGTAATAGTTGGTCTGTTGATTCATTTGTATTGATTGCTGTTGTTAGTTCAAGCAAAGAATTTAATTGAATTTCTTTTAGTTGGTTTTGCGCTTCTAACAATAGGATTTTTTTCTCAACCATTGGATAGATTGTCTATAATGTTAGGTAATTTTTTTAACGCAACCAGCTCTCTAAATTTCTCTTTTGCTTCAGCACACGGACTTCCAAAATAAGTTTTTCCTGCCGATAAATCTTTCCCAATCCCTGATTGGGCGTAAACAACAACGTTATCCTCAATTACAACATTACTTGCGCAACCTACTTGTCCCCATAAAGTAACGTGATTTTTGATTGTAACACATCCTGCGATTCCAACTCCAGAAGCCATTAAGCAATGAGCTCCAATTTGGGTGTCATGACCTATGTGTACCTGATTATCTATTTTAGTTCCGTAGCCGATTCGTGTCAATCCAGAAACTCCTGCATCTATTGTACAAAGTGCCCCAATTTCAACGTTTGATTCGATGTAAACTCCACCACAGGTATGCATTCGGTCGTATCCTTCATTTTTCTTTTTATAATAAAAGGCAGAGTGACCAATTACGGTATTGGGTCCAATAATCACATTGTTTTCCAATGTACAATTGTCTAGAATACAAGCCCCAGACATAATTTTGCAATTCACACCAATTTTGACATTTGATCCAATGAAAACCGTTGGGAAAATAATGGACGATGGATGAATGAATTGATTTGTCGGATGATGTGGATTTGTTTCGGGCATAAAGTGCCTAGTTAATCGGTTGAAGTCATCAAACGGTGATTTAGATAAAATAAGTGCTTTTCCTGTTGGGCAGTCAACCTCCTTATCAATAATTATTGTGGTTGCAGCTGATTTTAGTGCTTTTTCATAGTATTTTGGATGATCAACAAATACGATGTCTCCTGATTCTACCATATGTATTTCGTTCAGCCCGGTTATGATATGATTTGGTTCTCCTACGTAATTACAATCTATAATTTTGCAGATTTCTTCAAGAGTGAATTTGCGCTGAAGTTTCATATTTTTATATCTTACCTCAAAATTACAAAGACCCATTCCCTTTTTTTAATAGCAAATTATAAGTTATCCTTCGCCATTTGTTAATTGTTATAATTTGGAATGAAGTTTCGAAAAATTAAATAATTAACTTTGACATCAAATCGAGAATATGAAAAGACGACCTATAATTTATTATTTTGCTGCCTGTGTGCTTCTTGTGAACGCTTGCTCTAGTGGAGAGCCGGAAGAGGTTCAACAATTTCAAACTCCTGGAGACGCAGATTCCAAAGATCAATCGAAGGAATATCTAAAGGAAAAAGCAGCCGGAGATGCTTTTTTAGCTAAAAATAAAGTACGAAAAGAGGTTAAATCTACTGCATCTGGTTTGCAATACGAAGTATTAAAAGAAGGGAACGGTCCAAAACCTACTGCAGAAAGTATTGTCAAAGTTCATTATACTGGTTATTTAATCAATGGCTCTAAATTTGAAAGTTCGTTGGATCAAGGTGAGCCTGCTGAATTTCCATTAAATCAAGTGATAAAAGGGTGGACTGAAGGCGTTCAATTCATGTCGGTTGGTTCTAAATATAAATTCTTTATTCCAACAGAATTGGCTTATGATCAGCAGTCAAATGAAAAAATTAAAGCCGGTAGCACTTTGATTTTTGAAATTGAATTATTGGAAATCAAAGAAAGCGAAAAAGCCAAAGGGATAAAGTTTTTAGAACAAAACAAACAAAAACCGGGAGTAAAAGTAACAAGTACAGGATTGCAATATGAAGTAATCAAGGCAACAACTGGAAAAAAACCAAGAGCAACAGATAAAGTTAAGGTTCACTATACCGGCAAATTGTTGGATGGAAAAACTTTTGATAGCTCAGTTGAACGAGGACAACCGGCTGAATTCATGTTAAATGCTGTGATTCCAGGTTGGACAGAAGGTTTGCAATTGATGTCTATTGGTTCAAAATTTAAATTTTATATCCCAAGTGAATTGGCTTATGGAGATCATGCCCAGCCAGGAAGTCCAATTGGTCCTGGTAGCACATTGGTTTTTGACGTTGAATTATTGGAGATAAAAAAATAAAAAAATGAAACAACTTTCAATACTGGTTTTGCTTAGTTTGTTTATTTATTCCTGTGGTGAAGATCATCAAGGCAAGGTTGATAAAATCAAATTTAAAAATGAGAAAGAGAAATTATCCTATGCTTTAGGGGTAAATCAAGCTGAATTGTATTTTACGAAATCAAATTTAAGCCCTTCTGATTTCGATCAAAATAAAATGATTGACGGTTTTTCAAAAGAATTAAAGAAAGAATTTATAATTGATTCTAACTGCATGAAAACTGTCCAGCTATTTTTAGGGAATGGCCAGCAAGACATCAACGATCGCTATATAAAAGAGGGATCATATTGTGTGGGTAAAATCAATGCTCATAATTTCATGAAAATTTGGAATAAACCAGGTGCTATTGAAAAGTTGGATTTGGCTTTTGTGAAATTGGGTTTTAGTGATGTCGTAAAAAAGAAACCGCTTTCAATCACGAAAACAGATCGTTCATTGTTAATTAAGAATTATTACGAAGGGTTAGTGGAAGAATTAACCAAACGTATGATGGATACTGTTTTAGTAAAGAAAAACATCGAAAAAATTGAAAATGAAATCATTATCGAAACAATAGAAGCTGGTACAGGAGTTTCTCCAACGGATTCTTCAGATGTCGCTATTAATTTTATTTTAAGTACCCCATATGGTGATACAATGGAGAATAGTTTTCTACGTAAGAAAACAGATCAAGAAGTACCTATTTTCAATGTGAAACAAATGTATGAAGGTTGGTCAACGGCATTTCCTAAGTTGAAACAAGGTGGGACATATCGTGTTTATTTGCCATTCGATAGTCATAAGGACCCGCGTTTACCATTTCCTTACATCGTTTATTACTTGCAGTTGAAGAATGTAGGTGCAAAAGGTAGCTTGGCGAAAGCGAATCAAAATCAAGCAATCGAATCAGAATTAAAACAAAAATAGGTTGGTTTAGATTTGAAATCGAAGGTAAAAGGGAGGAATAAATACTTTTGAAAAATAATACACCCCTAATTTTAAACTCCCCCCCCTTCTTCACCTTGCGAATTCGGGAAAAGCCTATCAATATTTATGCCAAAAACAGATTTAGTTTAAATTTAATTTACTTTTTGTTGTCCAAGCAATAACTAAAGCACGTTGTTTTGCTGTCTCTACATTTTCACCAACAAATAATTCATCCAACGTCTTGTTAAACAGATTGATCCAATGATCAAAATGGTCATTTTGGAGTGGCATATGTAAGTGTTTTTCAATTACATTGGTTGTGTACCCTGTTGTGCCAATTAAAACGAAACACCAAAAATCAACCATTTTGGGTAAATGAACACTAAAGTCTAAGTGCATAAAAAAGGGCACTAAAATAACGTCCTTCATTACTTTTGAATAGAACGTTTGAACCAATAATTCTATATCTTCTCTTGTGTTTAATTGCCTTTTATTCGGTAAAATGAATGAAACAAAATCTTCCACTTGTGTTAAAAGCGGATTTACGCCATCATTTATGATTTCGTATGGTAAAAAGTCGCGTTTTTTTTCGTCAGACCATTGATTTTGCATTTTTCGCTCAATAGCTTCTTTTGTGAGATTATCCCGCAACATGCATCGTTTTATGCGAGTTTCAAGCGGAGCCGTGACCAACACTATTTGATCAAAAGACTTGTATGCCCCAGTTTCATATAAAATAGCCGCCTCATTAAATACTATGCGAGCATCTGTAATTTTAACAAAAAGGTCAAATTCACTGCGGACAAATGGATGGATTAACTCATTAAGTGCTGCCAATTTGTGGGAGTTTTCAAAAACAATTTGGCTAACATAAGATGTGTTGTAATTGCCAAATTCATCATATGCAAGAGGACCAATAAGTTCAATTATATTGCTTTTTAATTCTGCAGATTCATGAATGAGTTTCTTGGCCGTTTTGTCGGAATAAAATACGGTAAACCCCATTTTTTCTAGCACACTGCAAACCAATGATTTTCCAGAACCAATTCCACCGGTTAATCCGACTTTTAGCTTTTTCATCGGGAATTTTTAACAAGCTCAGGTAGCGGAATTATTACCATGGAAAAAGTTGTTTTCGAATTCGTTGCGGGTTTTAGTAAAATTTCATTTTCAGATTTAATATCTACGCTGAAATCCCAGGTCTCTTTAGGGAATTCAACAATCAATTTTTTTGCAGCAAAATCAGCCTTAAATTGACCTTTTTGTCCTGTTTGTGTGCCGATTTCAAAAGTAGATTGAAGAATGCAGTAGCCGTTATCATAAAAAATAAGCAGATCTTTAATATCTCCTTTTTTAGCGAAGTTGTTTCCGTTACTTACTATGTCACGAATCATCCAGACTTTACTATTGCCATCGTGAAGCATAGAAGAAAAATCATTTTCAACCATACTCACACCTGTCGTGCATGCTTCAAGTAGAAAGAATAAAAAAATATATGAAAGTAGATTCCTCATTTCCTGCGTAAAGATAGCAAGAAAAATGCTGTTTTATTTGTTAAAATGATGGACAAGAAATCGTTCTGAAAGCTCTTGGTTTTCTTCGGCATTTCAAATTGTATCCCATTGACACCTCGTGTGAACCGCCAGATATTCCATTTCCTAATTTAGATACAGTTACATCATAACTATAACCCAATTTGAATTTTCCTGTATTTATTCCGAATGTTAAAATAAATGCATCACGATTACGATACCATGCTCCAACGTTGAAATTACCGTATTTTATATACGTGCCAATATTCAATTCTTGAAAACCATTTTGATATTGGTAGATAATGTTTGGCATGATTGAAGTCACATTGGAATACTTGGATTTAGAACCCAAAGCAATTTCAGCACCCACATGACCAGTAAAGCGCATCGGTAAACGAGACTGACCTAAAATCATAGATTCGTCAGGTCGGTTCAAGTGATTAATGGCCACGCCACCAAAAAATCGTTTGGTGAAAACAACCGCTCCAGCAGAAACGTCGAAAAACCCACGATTTCCGCCTCTCGGTACATCTCCTGTTTGGTATATGAAACCACGACGCGGGTCAATCATATCGCCAAAAGTCAGCTTATCCCAATCTAAAAATTTCTGGTACCAAGAAGCTTTTGCGCCAAACATCATGGAAGCTTTACGGCTCAATTTAACGTGATACGAATATATCAACCCAATCATCGAAGTTTGAATAGTGCCCTGCCCTTGTTGATCATGCATAGCCAAAATCCCAATTCCACCACTCACATTTTTAGCATAGGTATCATAAGCGGCTGCATAGGTTACATAATTTCCTGTTAACTGTGGCCATTCATTTCTGTAATTCATAGCCAATCGCGGGCATCCATGAGATCCGGCTAGTGCTGGATTTAAGTAAACCGGATTCGAATAGAATTGAGTAAACGTAGGGTCCTGAGCAAACAATTTAATAATTGATAAACTGAAAATTGTGGTGAATAAAATCTTTTTCATAACGATTAATTTAAGCGAATGTAACGACGAGGAGTGCGACTAACTTTTGAATTTATAGTAAGACCTACCTGATGTGAAATTGCTTTATATCCTAATAATTGAGAGTAGGTATTGTCAAATTGGTAGGTCACTGAGAATTTTTGTAAACGAAGTCCTAAAGAAAGAGCTAGATTACTTTTAGAAGATATCGCTCCTCCAAGAGCAAGTGCTTTACATTGAAAATTGAAACCTCCCCATGCTTCTTTTCTGTTTTCAAATTGGTCATACATAAAATAGGGAGCGAAGGCAAAATTTCCAGATTTAGATTCATAATCTGTTCCTGCATACAAATTTAAATGTGTACCCGTTTTACGCGGGTTTGAAATATTATTTGAATAAATATTATCTCGATGATGAAGTAAATTATCCATTTGAAATCCTGCATAAAACCACTTAGAATGAAGAAGCAGAGATGCGCCAATGTCTTTATACCATAATAATTTACCTATCGGTGTGCTTCCATCCGGATAAAAGTCAAGTGAATTTGTTCGATCAATTTCTACCTGATTAATTCCAAACACTTTACTTTCGTCTAGCATTTTATTACCCATTTTGAAACGTATTCCAGGCTCAATCAAAAAAGATCTTGAAAGCGCTATTTTTGGAGAATATACCAGGGCTGTATTCCAATCTTGAATAACTCCATTTGAATAATAAATATATTTACCTTGAACGGCAAATCCTGACCGAATAGATTTTGAGTACCAATCTAAAGAGAAATTCGTTGAAAGTTGCTGATTTTGTTTGCCTGCCCATTGTGCTCGTGTTAATGAGCGAAATCGGGTAGATGATACGTCTCCAGCGGATGAAAAATTTGCATCAATTTGAGACATTCCCGGAACATGAACTTGATGGTCTCTCGTATTTTTTAAGCCCACTGATTTTTCCATAAATTCATTCAGATGATTCACGGACTTTTCTAACTTATTCAATAAGGTAATTTCTTTGTTTTTTACGATCTTATTGTTTTTAGGTAAGCTGGTTCCCTTTTCTGTATTGCTTGGTACAGTAATTAATAGTTCAGTTTTATCTAAATCGGCGGTGCTAACTAATGTATCGTTTTCTAACCGATCAACACTGGATGAATTTTCATTCTCTGTAACTGAATTAATAGAAATCATATTCAAGCTCAGTTTATCTTCGGGTTCAATATTTGTTTGTACACAAGAATTTAACAATGTGTTTGACAAAGGTGTTGAATAGCGATTAGCTTGGTAATGGATTCCTGATAAATTGGAATGGTTTAATGAGTAATTAGAATTTTTCACATTCGTTTTAGATGCTGTGAAAGATTGGTTTTGAGCTGAAGAATGGTGAACTTTAGAATGTTTGTTGTTTATTGAATTTGATTGATGGCTTGTCTTATTTGTTTGGTTATTTGGCCATAAGAAAAACAAGATTAGGGCTATACTTACAGTGCCAACGGTTCCCCAAAAAAATGGAATAACTCTTCTTTTCTTTTTATCAGGTTGAAGTAATGTATTTTGGTTCGGGAATTCGTAATAGGCAGGTTCAATTGTCGCAGATTTCCATGCATCCAAGTCTAATTCAAGTTCGGGATGATTGAGAATAAAAGCTTCCAATTGAGCTTCTTGTTCAGGACTTAGATTACCCTCAACATACTCAAAAAACCAACGGTCAATATTGGAAAAAGATGGTCCACTCATTGTGTAATGTTCAATTGTTTTAACTGGTTTTTTACTTTGCTTCGTGCACGAAACAAATAAACTTTAACTTGCGAAGGTGAAAGGTTGAGTATTTCTCCAATTTCTTCGTAGGCATATCCTTCTAAATCTCTCAGTAGGATAATACTTTTTTGAAGCGGTGGAAGAATACTAACGGCTTGGTCAATGACCTGCTGTGATTCGAATGGAGAATGATCAATAACCCCTTGTTCGGGAAGCTCATTATTGGCAACTGAAATCATACGTTGTCTTCGGTATGAGAAGTTTATCATTGCATTGTAGGTGCATGTAAACAACCAAGATTTTGCTTTCGTTACCTCCACTTTTTCACAGTTTAACCATAGTTTCTCGAATGAATCTTGAACAATGTCTCTAGCATCATCCTTATTTCTAAGGAATTTCACTGCAAAACCAAATAAGGAATTGCTGTGGGTTTTTACTATTTCATTGTATTCAAGTACCTCCAATTTTTTCGCTTGTACAGTTAGAACAATTTTAACTTTAAGAAAGTTACAGCTTGTGTAAATTCTTTCAAGTAAAAATACGCGATAAAAAAGAAAACCCACTTTTAAATGAATAAAAGTGGGTTTTGAATGAATATTTAAGATTTAAATTCCTAGATTTTTACAAATCGAATTGTTTGAGTTGAACTTTCTGTTTTCAGTACAATAAAATAGGTACCATTAATACAGTCATTCACGTCAACGATAAAGCTGCTACCAGAAAAATCTAGTTCCTTAATAATTTTACCGTTTAAATCAGTAATAGCTATTTCACCTTCGTTAGCCTCACTGAATCTAATTTCAAATAATCCAGTGGTTGGATTTGGCAACAGTTCAACGCTTAATAGCTTATTCTCATTAACACCTAAATAACCATCTACACCGTCACAATTTTCATCGATTGAATTATCTAAGATTTCTGCAGCCCCTGGATAAATTTGGTTGTTAGCATCATTACAGTCACCAGCAATTGTAGCGTATCCCGCTCCTGGGTCTGAGCATAAACTTTGTCCAGTTCCAGTTCCAAAGTTGTCATTATCGGCATCCACAAAATAAGTATTGAAAATCAATCCTTCGTCGATTCCACCCATACAATTATTGTCAATACCATCACAAATTTCTACAGCTCCTGGATAAATTGCATTATTTGCATCATCACAATCTCCTCCGATAGTTACTGTGTTTGCTGGTTGCGAACATTGTTCCACTCCAGACGCATCATCTCCGAAACCATCACTATCTGCATCCACGTAGTACATTGTTAAAGTTGTTAATTGATTATTCATGTCATCACAATCCAATCCGTTGATTACAGTTCCCTGTGGTTGAACACACGAAGTAGTAAAGACGTTTGGATCACCGAATCCATCCATGTCCATGTCGATAAACCAAACCGTTGTTGGATTAATGGTAGCATTTGTGTCGTTGCAGTCTGTGTTATTTGAAACAAAACCTAAAGGAACTGAACATGATAATGAATCGTTGGCTAAATCGCCATAACCATCATTATCAGCATCCGCATAAAATGTTTGAGGAGTAACTGCTAATATATTTCCGTAAAGTGAAACATCATCCATTCTCCAAGTAGTTGTTGTTCCAAGCATTTCAGTAACATAAAATCTAAATGTCACTTGAGTTAAGTTCGTGTGATTTGAAAGGTAAACTGTATCGTCTAGGTTTGCATTCCCCACATTTATTCCAGTTCCAGATCCTAGATCTGTTGAGAAGTTATCTAAACTTGATCGTAAATGCCAAACAGGTGAGCCACCTGATGCGCTTGGTCTAAACTTAAACGCAACACGGTCCAAATTTAATGATTGACAATTCGCTGCATTTACTGAAAATTCGTTGTATTGGTTTGCATCAACTGTGGTTGATGTATTCCAGCCCGAGCGGTTGAAAACTCCTCCGCCAGCAGAGCAATTAGTCCCTGTCCCACTAAATAATGAAAAAGTAGCTCCAGTTGGTTGAGTTGTGACAGCGTTGTCTTGGGTTGCACAATCTACAGTTCCTGCAAATTGATACATGCCAAGACTTAGAGGAATTAAAGGTGAATCTGAACCATTACAATCTTCATCAATTCCATTCACTGGAATATCTGTTGCACCTGGATTAATTCCTGAATTTGTATCATCACAATCTGTATTTGTTAATACATATCCAACAGGTTGAGAACAAGCTATCAAAGAATCTGTATTGTTTCCATAGGAATCTCCGTCTAGATCTGCATAATACGTTAGAAGAGTTAGATTTTCATCAGTTGATCCATTACAGTTATTATCGATACCGTCACAGATTTCAACAGCATTTGGGTTAATTGTAGCGGCCGCATCATCACAATCTCCACCAAGTAACACATAATTGTTTCCTGGAGAAAGAATAGCTAAAATAGTGTCATTTCCACCAAATCCATCTTGATCAATATCTAAAATCCATACTAGAATTGTAAATCCTTCGTCGGTTAATCCATCGCAATCATTGTCTATATTATCCGCTATTTCAGTTGCGTTTGGATTTATTGCAGAAACAGCATCATCACAATCTGTTGAATTTGATACGTATCCACTTGGTTGACCACAGTTTGTTATAGAAACATTTACGTTTCCAAATCCATCTTGATCTAGGTCTTGATAAAATGTTCCAGAAGCATTTACATTACTGTTAGCATCATCACAATCTGTAGAATTTTGAACATATCCTGTTGGTTGGATACACGCTGTTTGAGAAATTAATACATTTCCAAATAAGTCACCATCCGCATCTGCATACCAAATAGTGTTTGGATTAACAGCGGCATTTGCATCATTACAGTCGGTGCTATTTGAAACATAACCAGCTGGTTGGGAGCAAGATAGAATGGTACTATTGGCATCTCCAAAAGTATCTCCATCAGCATCAGCATAAAAAGTAGTTTGTGTTGCGCAATTCAATGATCCTCCAAACTCAATTCCATAAGATCCTAAAGAAGGAGAATTGTAACCCCATCCACCCGTTGTTGTTTGCCCACTAGCATAAAACCGAATGGTAACGGTAATATTATCAGCAACATTCTGTAATTGAGTTATTGAAGATAAATTTATAGCAGGCATCGCTCCTGTGGCGGTCATTGAAAATGGGAGGCCGATTAGGGTAAAGTTTGTTCCATCTAAACTGTAAGCAAATTGAATTGAAACGCCAGTATTTGCATAAAAAGTGGCGGTTCCCGCAAATCTAGCATTGATTGAACTCAAAGAAAGAGTAAAGCCAGGTGCGGCAGAAAATGTATTTTGGAAATAATCAGTATTTGTTGTGGCGATACCATTGTTTTGAAATCCAACTGTTCTAAATGAATTAGCTCCAGCCGACCCAACAGCACCAGGGCCTCTCGTAATTATATTTGAAGCATCTAGATTTAAATTATATACTTCCGCTGTACTTGTAGCTACATTGTTTTCTCCTGTAAAGTCCCATGCAGCTATTTGACAAAAAGTAACGTTGGTCACAAATAAAATGCAAAATCCAAGAATTTTTTTCATAAAATATTTTTTTACAAAATTAAACAAGGAAATGTAAATACCATGATATGAATTCATTATTTTTAGATGAATAATAAAGTTCATTCACTTCAAACAGAAATTTTAGGTTGTTGTGAATAAATTATTAATTCTAATTGACTACTTTTGCTTGTTTAAAACCATTCTAAATAACAATGCGCCTTATTTTAGCCGATAGTAACGAGTTAATCCGAATAGGATTAAGGGCAATTATTAGTTCAAAAACAGATTGGAAAGTTATTGGTGAAGCTCGAAATAACAAGGAATTACAAGAGATAATATTGAATTTTGGTGAAGCAATTGTTCTTATTGATTTTAGCGCCCCAGGTTTTGATATTGGCATAGTTCCCAAGGTGTTAAATGCGAATAAAAAAGTAAAATTTGTTGCGCTTACACCTGATCAATCGGCTCAAACCTTGGTGGATGCTCTGCGATCTGGGATCACATCCTACGTGAAAAAAGATTGTGAATTATCCGAAATCATAAATTCAATCGAGGAAACTAGTCAGGGGAACAAGTTTTTCTGCGGTCAAATTTTGGAGACAATTCGCAAAGCATCTATAGATGTAAATGACTTAGATTTTGATTCATTCACCTGCGAGGCAGTAGTGCTTTCGGAGCGCGAAAATGAAATAATCAAATTAATCGCTGAAGGAAATACAAACACTCAAATCGCCGATTTTCTTTTCTTGAGTAACCATACGGTGAATACACATCGCAAAAACATTATGGCAAAACTGGGGGTAAAAAACACAGCAGGCATTGTCATGTATGCAGTTAAAACCAATTTAGTTTCGCCTAATAAATTTCTTTTTTCCCCAGAAATTGAAGTTTAATCGCTCTTATTTTAAATTTCACAATACATTTGAACGTTTTTCTACGTTAGTTGTAAGCTACTAGCAAATTCATGTTTATGAAGCATATTATTAGTTTACTGGTTGTTATTTTTTTAGGTTCAAACCTCATTGCACAGGGTGGGATAGGAAATGCAACAAATAGTAATTCTGCCCCAGAGCAGATAGAAATCAATACTAGAAATTCTATTAATTCCATATCGAACGTTGAAATAATGAATCAAATGGATTCAGTCCAAAACAGTGTTGTTGAGGATAATGAATTGAAAGAGGTTCAGTCTGTATCTGGTAAAAGTGGCGTTTCGAAAAAGTCCGTTAATAAATCGAAGAAAGAAAGAACTTCCAAAATTGATCAAACAACAAGCGCTTTGGTTCAATTAAATCAAATTCAACTAGCGAGTCGAAATCAATCTACACAAAGAAGTCCCACAAATCTCCAACAAATGCAGATGGATCAACTGGTTAAACAGCTTGAAAATCAAGATTCAACGGCCTTTGAGTATCACATCAATAAATTTATATCCGGCAACTATAATGTTGAATTGAAACAACAGCTGCAAATCGCAAATCAGCTAAATCCTAATGACACACGTGTGTTAAAACAACTAGCTGCGGTTGCTTTCATAGAGTTGGATACACTTAGCCTATTAAAAAATTTAGAAACTCAGGTTGATCGCGGAATATTAAATCAGGAAGTTTTATCTTATTGTGCTGATATGTTGTCATCTGCACCCCCCCAAGGAACGTTGATTACGCATTCTTTTGATGATACTTACGCTACATTATATAATCAACTCAAATTTAATAACAATACAGATGTGACTATTTTAAATCTCGATTTTTTTCAAAGTTCGTTTTATCGAAAGAAGGTTTCTGAAATGGAATATGTTGTGCCAGATTCTAAGCTTGTAAACACCCAGTTTTTAGTGGATTTTTGCAACTTGAATACTTCAAAATCACTAGCATTATCACTGACTATTCCTGCTGATTATTTAAAAGCAATTCAATCTGATTTATATGTTCAAGGTCTTGTTTTTGAATTTGATCCTACAAATGAATTAATCGATCGAAATAGTTCGTTATTTGAGGAAAAACTTACTTTTAATGTTCTATCAAAAGAGTCATCACTTTCTACAAATTACATACCAATGCTTTTGGAATTAAAATCTTTGTATCGTCAACAAAATGATCCAAACCAAGAGAAAAAAGTAGATTTTTTAATTGATGAAATCGCTCGGAAATCTCCTCAAAAGAAATTAATTCAAGAATTGAAGAAAAATTAATGCAATTTATACCTATCGCATATAAAACGGAATCAGATGAAAATTTGATGCGTGCTATGGCGCGAGGTGATAAACGTGCATTCGATGAAATCTACACGCGATATGCTGATTCACTCAAAAGGTATTTTAAACGAATGCTATGGCAGGATGAATTGAAAGCGGAAGATTTTGTACACGATATTTTTGCGAAACTTATTCGTAAACCAGATTACTTTGATGTGAACCGGGCTTTTAAAACATGGGTTTTTTCAGTTGCCTGTAACATGTGCAAGAATGAATACAAAAAACAATCGATTCGAAAAGGAACTTCTTTAGATATTGAAGACCATTATTCACTTTC
Organism: Lishizhenia tianjinensis; assembly: GCA_943330745.2. GTDB lineage: Bacteria > Bacteroidota > Bacteroidia > Flavobacteriales_D > Crocinitomicaceae > UBA952. The sequence goes on along the minus strand of CALQIX020000009.1, from coordinate 5,740 downwards.
CGATACTCGAGTAAACGTACTAAATGAAGTAGAAATGAATCAATTTGGAGTAGCATACGAAGAGAAATTAGGTCAATTGAAACCAGAACATAGGGAGGTTTTTACACTTAGACACATGGATGGCTTATCTATAAAAGAAATTGCTGAAATTGTTCAAGCGAATGAAGGAACGGTAAAATCAAGGTTGTTTTATGCAACCAAACAATTGGCTGAGAAATTAAAAGAGTATAATCCGGTATTAGAATAAAAAAATGGAAGATAAATTACAAGAAATTCTCTTTTCGAAATCTTTTTCGGAATTGACAGAAAAGGAAAAAAGTTCATTTGTTGATTTGTTCAACTCAGAGGAAGAATATGAGTCACTCCAATCATTGTTTACTCAATTAGAGGAATATAAAAAAGAGCAACCTGTCGCAAGCCATCATAAAACTAAAGTTGCTTTGGATGATCTTTTCGTGCAACAACATCGCACTGTTGGTTTTGTGTCTCGACTTTTCCCTCCCAATAAACCCTTTTATTTAAGCCCAATATTTCAGCTTGCAGCACTATTGGTAATTATTGCCTTACTCTATCCACTCACGCAGAATGATATTGAAAAGCCAATAGAATTAGCTCAAAATGAGTCTCCGTCGACAAAAAAAATCGACAAAAAATCCAGTGAAAAGATTTTGCAGCAAAAAACACCCTCTCAACCCGACTTAACACAAGCTAACGAAACAAGTTTAAAATCAACTGATGTGACAAACCCAAAAAGTAATTCAGCCCAGGGTGTTGTTGAAGATTTTGGATATGCTTCCTTTCCTCAGGTTTCAAAAGTTGTCAATGGTCGTATTCCGGAAAATGAGATTAAATCAGAATCAGATAATAGGTTGAGTTCCAGTTTACCATTGAAAGATCAAGAAAAATCGACCCCTAATCGAAAAAAATTAGAGAGTGAAAGTTTTATGAAAGAGAAGTTTATTCTTTCAGAAGATGTAAGTTTTGCAACAGTTATGGATGAAAGTAAAGGGTTGGAAAAAATAGAAAAACGAAATTTGGGAAAGGTAAAATCCTTGAGCGAAAACACTTCAGTTTTGGCCGTTTTATCTGCGATTTACTAACAAAAAAAGGGAGCCATTGACTCCCTCGTACGAACTATAAATTCTAGATTAATCCAAAGATCCAATCATTTTAGATGGGTCTACATATAAATCGTATTCCTCAGAAGTAACATGTCCTAATCCAACTGCTGCTTCTTTTAATGTGGTTCCATTTTTATGCGCGTATTTAGCAATCTCAGCTGCCTTGTAATACCCAATTTTAGTATTCAAAGCAGTTACCAGCATTAACGAATTTTCCAAATGTTTTTTCACAACCGGAATGTTTGCTTGAATGCCAATTGCGCAATTTTCTGTGAATGAATCGCAAGCATCACCGATTAGTCTGGCAGATTGTAAAACATTATAGGCTATAACTGGCTTAAAAACATTTAATTCAAAATGTCCATTAGATCCTGCAATTGAAACAGCAACATCATTTCCCATCACTTGTGCGCAGACCATTGTCAATGCTTCGGGTTGTGTTGGATTTACTTTTCCAGGCATAATGGAAGAACCTGGTTCGTTGTCCGGAATTATTAATTCACCTATTCCGCAACGTGGTCCAGAGGAAAGCATACGGATATCATTGGCTATTTTCATTAAGGAAACCGCACTTCTTTTTAACGCTCCCGATAACTCAACCATTGCATCATGAGCTGCCAAAGCCTCAAATTTGTTTTTTGCTGTGATAAAAGGTAGCCCTGTAAATTCAGCAATTTTTTTCGCCACCAATACGTCATATCCTTTGGGAGTATTTAGTCCTGTTCCAACTGCTGTCCCGCCGAGAGCCAACTCAGCAATCATTACCAATGCGTTGTTAATTGTTCGAATGGAATTGTCAATTTGAGCTACATACCCGCTAAATTCTTGACCTAAGGTGAGTGGAGTGGCATCCATAAAATGCGTTCTTCCTGTTTTGACAATGTCTTTAAATTCAACTACTTTTTGTTGTAGTGCGTTCCTTAATTTTTGTAATCCGGGTATCGTCACATCAACTGCCATTTTATAGGCCGCAATATGCATCGCAGTGGGGTAGGTGTCATTCGATGATTGAGATTTGTTTACATCATCATTTGGGTTTAGTGCTTTTTGTTCATCGGTTAAATTCCCGCCTTGGATGACATGTCCACGATTTGCAATAACCTCATTGCAGTTCATGTTTGACTGCGTTCCAGATCCCGTTTGCCAAATCACAAGAGGGAATTCGGCATCGTGTTTTTTGTCTATAATTTCGTTGCAAACTTCTGAAATCAAGTCTCTTTTTTCAGCTGGTAAAACGCCTAATTCACAGTTGGCATGAGCTGCTGCTTTTTTCAAGTAAGCAAATGCATAGATGATTTCAATTGGCATAGATCCTTCGGGTCCAATTTTAAAATTATTCCTTGATCGTTCTGTTTGAGCACCCCAATAACGATTGGCTGGAACCCTAACTTCTCCCATTGTATCTTTTTCGATTCTGTAGTCCATATTGTTTGTTTATTCGTTTTATTTATTAATTTTACGCTGTTAAAGCAACAAAAGTAATACAAGATGAGCGTATTTGGAATAGTTTTATTCATATTAATATTTGGGATGGCATTCTGGATGTTAGTTTTTTTGATGGGATTTATACTTCCTTATTGGATAACTTTAGGAGTTATTGAGCAATTAAGACCAAAAAGAATTTTGGACGATCCAAAAAACAAGGAGTAACTCATTGATTTTGAGTAACTCTCTTGCTTTCTATTTTTTTTCTTAAAAAAATACGCGAAGAATTTCCTCATTGCAGAAAGAATTACTACTTTTGCCGTCCGTTCTTAGAACTTGGTGGGATGGGTGAGAGGCTGAAACCAACAGTTTGCTAAACTGTCGTACGGGTAACTGTACCGCGGGTTCGAATCCCGCTCCCACCGCAACGAAGTGGAGGTGAAGGGATGAGAACCAAAGGGTTCGACCTGAGCGGAGCGAAAGCACCGTAGGTAATCCCGCTCCCACCGCAACGAAGTGGAGGTGAACGGATGAGAACCAAAGGGTTCGACCTGAGCGAAGCGAAAGCACCGTAGGTAATCCCGCTCCCACCGCAACGAAGTGGAGGTGAAGGGATGAGAACCAAAGGTTTCGACCTGATGTGAGAGAAACCATTTTGGCAAAAGAAATAGAGTTTTAAAAACGATTAAAACTTGTGGGAATTTTGGAAGAATTGTTCGGGGCGTAGCGTAGTCCGGTCATCGCGCCTGGTTTGGGACCAGGAGGTCGCAGGTTCGAATCCTGCCGCCCCGACTAGGGGGATGAGCAATCATCCCCCTTTTTTGATTTTACATATAGTTAATCATTTTGGTTTCGTAGCTCAGCTGCCTGTCTACCGACAGGTAGAGATAGAGCAACACAAATTAAGGAGTTTGACAATGAAACATTTTGTTTATGTGTTGAAAAGTCAAATTCATTGGAGGTTTTATGTTGGAATGACTACCAACATTGATAAAAGAGTTGGTTAACATAATCGTGGATATACAAAATCCACAAAGGGATATGGACCCTGGTTTTTATTCTTTTTTGAAGAGTATACTACTAGAGAGGAAGCAAGAAAGTGTGAAATCTACCTCAAAAGTGGGGTAGGAAAGGAAAAAATAAAAGAATTATGGTTCCGTAGCTCAGCTGGATAGAGCAACGCCCTTCTAAGGCGAAGGTCAAAGGTTCGAATCCTTTCGGGATCACGTTAAATCCTCAACGAAAGTTGGGGATTTTTTATTTAGAGTACCGTCAGAACGCATTGACAGGCACTATTCTTGTAATGAATAAACAACATTATGGATGTGAATCGATTTGGGATTACAATTAAATGTATTGAAATTGACCAAAAATTGACCAAAAAAAAGAGGCCTCGTGGTTCAAGACAACTTTCTGTGGAGCAGTAAAAAATGGGATTCTTTCCAAAAAGGTCAACCAATAACATTGAAATCCGTTTACAAACCCATAATTAGGAAAAGTAAAAAATAGCTCTAGTGTAAACTCTACTTTTTGACACCTTTTTTATAATTGTTTCATTTTTATCCTCCTCTTGTCTCTGATGCAACTTTTTTTAGTAAATTCGTGTCAATCAAGTTACTAAACTATTTTTATGAAAAGAATTTTTGTTGTTTGTTGTTTTCTTATGTCATTTACGGGCTCAATTGGACAGGTGAGTTCCATGAATATTATTGGAACATCAACGCTCACTACTTGTGATAGTATCTTAAATTTTTCAGTGTATAATGTTCAGGCTCCGGCAACTACATCTGGAGATTTTAATCTGGTTGCAAATAATATAAATGCAGGAAGTTACGCACTGATTTTTTCGGTCAATTGGGGAGACGGTTCCATTTCTACTCATCAAGGAACAGCAAGTTCAACAAATGTTGCCAATGTTGTTTCCTTTAATCCACCTATTCAGCATACGTATTCTGCTGATGGTACATATACTGTGGTAGTAAATTATACGAGCACCAACGGAGGGCCTGCAGGGTCACTCACTTTCGTTTATACACGCATTAGCTGTGGAACCATGCAAGTACCTACGTCTGGTTCAAGTTCCGTGCTGTGTGGAACAAATGTAATGTTATATGATGCGGGTGGTCCAAACGGAAACTATAATGCAAATAGTTCTGGATATACTGTTTTATCCAATTCAGGGAACTCTCAAATTACTATTTCGGGAACTTATTCCTATTTGGAAACAAACTATGATACACTCAAGATTTTTGCTGGCGCTGGTATTAGCGGCCAGTTGTTATATGCTTATAATGGTTCAAACGGAGGAACAATCACTCCTTTTACGTCTCAGCCCGGACAATCCATAACAGTTCAACTTGTTTCTGATGGCACTGTGGTTGGTGCTGGATTTTCAATGCAAGTTCAATATACGGGTAATTGTGCGCCAATTTCTGCCATGATTTATGGGGTAGCTCAACTTGATTGTAATAATGATGGTGTAGTTGATTCTACCTTGTTCAATGGAGTTCCTTTGAATATCTATTCGAGCACAAATTCTTATTATGGAATTACTCAAAACGGAAATTTCATGATACCAAATATTGTACTCGGCACCTATTCTGCTGTTGTAAATCCGAATTGGTTAAGTGCGAATGGATACATTGTCAATTCAATTAATCCTTCCGCGCTTGCAATTACTAGCGGTGGAGCATATACTTTTGCGATTTCCTTGGGATGTGCCACAAGCAGTTCGTTGCAATGCCTTTCTGGAACCGTATTTTATGACTTAAATGGAAATGGAGTTTGGGATAATGGAGAAAATGCTGCTTCAAATGCAGCGGTCAATGTTATGTACAATGGACAGAATTATGTAACGTATAGTAATACAAGTGGTAACTATTCCCTTACATACAACGGTACTACAGGCGATTCAGTGTGGGTTGGTTTAAATTCCAATTGGCTGAGTGCTAATGGGTGTAATCCCGCGGCGGCTAACGGGATTTACGTCTTGAGTGCCTCTTGCACCCCTGGAGCACCCCCGATTCCAGTGAATTTGGGTGTAAGTTGCGGATCAAATTTACCTGCAAATTGCTACAGTGGCTATGTGTTTTGTGATGCCAATAACAATGGCGTAATGAACGCGGGAGAGCTACCAATTCCATTTGCTCCCGTATATTTGGGAGTTTCTCCAACCAGTAATAGCAGTGTTACGG
>CALQIX020000008.1 GCA_943330745.2 Lishizhenia tianjinensis | reverse complement strand
GCGAAAAGTTGCAGAAGGCAAACATAAACTATCCGTTCTGAACGCCGTGGCAAACAAAATCGTACTTCGGATTTTTGCCGTAGCAAACAGAAATGAACCTTTTGTAAAATTAGTAGCTTAAAAATTTGGTTTTATCTTAGAATGCTCGGTGTGATATGTGAAAGGAGAAAGGAGAATGGAAAATAAACACTTACTTTTTTCTTCCAGCGACAGCCTCATACAATACACGCTGAATATCCGTGCGCACATGCATGTCAATTATTTTACGATTTTCTTGATCCGGACAAACACGGTTAGAAAGAAAAACATAGTTCAATTGATTGTCTGGATCGGCCCAAGCTAAGGTTCCGGTGAAACCACTGTGCCCAAAGCTGCGTTTGGAAGCTAATTTTGTGCACGTTCCACCACCTTCTAATTTTGGTTTATCAAATCCAATCCCTCGATGGTTATACGAAAAAGGATTTGTGGTATACATGTCTACGACCTCGGGTTTTAAATACTGAACATTCCCCATAGATCCCTTATTCAAAAAAAGCTGCATCAATGAAGCCAAATCGGTTGCATTGGCAAATAACCCGGCATGCCCACAAACTCCACCCAACATAGCTGCACCTGGATCATGTACGTAACCTCGCACCAATTGCTTTCTGAATTTTATATCGTTTTCCGTTGGGGCAATCGTTGATTCGTTGTGGCAATTTAAAGGATTAAATCCCATAGAACGCAATCCCAATGGTTCGTATAGTTGCGTGCGAAGGAAGTGATCAAAGTCGTGTTTGCTCTGTTTTTCAATTAATTTCATGATGAAATAATATCCTAAATCGGAATATTTATACTCTTTTGGACCTAATGGCTGGGCTGCAATTTGCTTATACATGGAGTCTACATACGCTTCATTCATCCAAAGGTCATCGGCCACATGTCGATTGAATTTTGGGGTCTCTGTTTTGCTAAAAAGTGCCTGATTAGGTTCATTGTCTTTTAATACCTGCAAGTAAAATGGAATCCACGCTTTGAGTCCGGCTTGATGTGTCAACATGTCTTTCAATAGTAGGCGTTCCATGTTCGTTCCTTCCACATATTCAGGGATATAATCCGCTAATTTCTTACTAATATCAAATTTTCCGTGAGATTGTAAAAACATTAATCCGGTGGTTGAAGCTCCAATCTTCGTAATGGAAGCTAGGTCGTAAATATCGTCTATTTTTACTTTTGTTGTGTCGGTGTATGCATGTGTACCAAAGCTTTTTCGATAGAATATTTTTCCATCAACGGCAGCCACAATTTCACACCCCGGATACGCTCCTTGTTTTATTCCGTTGAGCGCTATTCTGTCAATTTCAGCCAATTTTGCAGGATCGATTCCCACTTCCTCGGGATCTGTAAATTTCAACCGTCCTCCCCATTTTAGTTCAATTCCCGAATTTTTTGGATGAAAAGCAGAAAAATCATCTGCTAGCTTTCCCGTTGCTGGGACTGCTCCAAAAAGCATTTGAGCGGTTCGATTTTGTATATACGGGTGGTTTTCATACGCAAGCACCAAGCCATCGTTGTGAGGCAGCTTTACATTTTTAGCAAATTCAAAAGGAGTAAATAAAACAACAGTTTTTTTTCCGGAGCAACGCAGTTTATGAAATTCATCTAATGCCTGATCAGTTAACGAATGGTTTTCATTTACATGTATTGAAAAAATAAATTGATCCGCATGTTCAATGGTTTTCTTCTGTGCTTCCGTGAGTTTACCAGAAAAACTGATGTGAATTTCAGTAATTGCGGAAAAAAGCTGAATTGTTTTGGTAAACTCAGCGTGATCTTCCCCAACCGTTAATAACACAAATTTAGAATCTAATGAAGAAAAAGGCAGGTTATTGTGTTGGTTTTTGATAACGGTAATTAGTTTTTCCGCCTCCATTTTCTGTTGGTAAACCGGTAAGTTATTCAAGTGAAAATATCTGCTTGACAACCAGGGAATGTCATTTTTTGTTTGAGCATTGAAACTCAACTGAATGATCAATATCAGTGCGAGTAGCGCAAATGGAATAATGGAAGTAAATCGTTTCATGAATTTAATGAATAGCTTTTGAATAAAAATAACTATTATCAAGCTTAATGTATCAATTTTCCCTACTTGTTTTACACACCTATAAGTGAATGTATGATTAGAGTATGTTCAATCCAAATGCCAAGGTACATCCAATCAGAATACTGACTAATTTAAAAATGTTGAATTTGTGATTTTCACTAGTCTCAAAAATAATGGTGGTGGAAATATGCAAGAAAATCCCAACAACAACGGCTAAGATAATATCTTCATTTAACCCGATTTGTTCTGCCTCAACTGTCATTCCTATAACAACACCTATTGGAGTCATTAACCCAAAGAGCAATAAGATGATCCAAGCCTTTAAACAAGCTGCATCTGTTTTCAAAAGAAGTGTCATTAGCGCAATAGCAACGGGGATTTGATGAAATAAAATACCGAAAAACAAGGAGTTTATATCGTGGCTGTGTCCATGTTCTATGGAGTGCCCTACCCCACTCAAAGCATTTCCAACCGGAATGCCTTCAATTACTGAATGCACGGAGAGAGAGATAAATAGTGCCCAGGGCATTCGTTCTCCTTTATGAAAATGTACGTGCCCATGTTCAATTCCCCCAGAGAAAAATTCTAGAATGAGCTGAATCAAAAATCCGAGCAAAATATAATAACCAATTGTGTTGGCTTGGTGGGAATAGAGTTCGGGAATAAAATGGGTGAAAGCAATGGATAACATAAATCCTCCGCTGAAAGCCAATAAAAGCTTGATGAGTTGCGTTTTGTTTGTTGCTTGAAGATAACTTACGGTAAACCCTCCTAAAACCACGGCACCTAAGAATCCTCCAATTACTGTGACTGAATTAAGCATTTTTTTCAGCAATTAAAATTAATCGGTCGGAGGTAATTGGGTCAAATTCATTTAAATCAAAGTCACCAAAGGTATGGAGAATCTTAAATTCGGGTTGAAGCAATTGTTGGAAATCGTTTAGTTTTAAAGCCTGAACACGTTCGGTATATTTGCGAATATCGGCCTCATCAGTAACAACAATTTTCTTATAAATATGATCTCCTTCCACCAAACGTTTTATATCAAAATGAAGGCCTTCAATGGATTTTTCTTCCTCAGGGACCAAAGAGGCAATTACTTTTTCAGCATTCATAAAATCAATGATAAAAAGGCCCTTTGCACAAAGCATATTCGCAACCGCTTGAATGACCAATTTGTTATCCCAAGTTGAATCGAAATAGCCGAGACTTGTGAAAAGGTTAAAAATTGCATCAAATGAAAGTCCGGGAATGAGTTTTCGCATGTCATGCACCTCAAAATGAAGTCCTCTGCGTTCCATTTCTTTGGCTTGTTGAATGCTGTTCTCGGATAAATCTACGCCCAAAACTTTATGCCCCAATTCATTTAACGTAATGCTATGTCGACCCTTTCCACAAGCGAGATCCAATAAGGAAGAATTGGGTTTTAGTTGCAAGAAATCAGCTAAATTATGAATGAACCGTTTAGCTTCCTCTTCATCGCGATTTTTATATAGGGTATGGTAATAACGGGTGTCAAACCAATCAGCAAACCATTCTTTTTGTGCTTCCATCGTTTATTTAACGTTGAATTGAAATAGTTTGTTCGATTCCATAAATCCTTCCAATGTATCACCTATATGAATTGGTCCCACTCCTGCTGGCGTACCCGTAAAAATAAGATCTCCCGTTTTCAACGTTACAAATTGAGAAACATAACTTATTATTGTATCAATTGAAAAAATCATATCTTTCGTAAACCCATGCTGTTTCAATTCACCATTTTGGAAGAACTGAAAACTCAGATCCGCAAGGGAAATATCAGCAACATTGATCCATGTAGATGAGATGGGAGCAGAATTATCAAACGCTTTGGCGATCTCCCAAGGCAATCCTTTTTCTTTGCATTTGGTTTGCAAATCACGTGCGGTTAGGTCTAAGCCAAGCGTAATTTCCGAATAATATTTATGGGCGAATTCGGCATCAATGTGTTTTCCTGCTTTGCTGATTTTAACCACCAACTCACATTCGAAGTGAATTTCTGAGTTTAAATCGGGTAAATAGAATTCATCGACATCTTTCAATACCGCGGTATCCGGTTTCATAAAAAAAAGCGGTTCTGTAGGAAGTTCCGATTTCATTTCTTTTGCGTGGTCCGCATAATTTCTACCTATACAAATTAGTTTCATTTTCCGCCGAATTTGTTTTTCAACTCATTTATTTTTGCCGACAAATCGCCTTCTTTCGCTTGTTGATTTTCCGCTTTGATTTTTTCCATTTCTTTTTTCAAGCATTGTTTGGTATAAAGCGGAAAGTCAGCTTCAAGCATCCAGCCATAATATCCCGGTTCCTCTTTCATCACTTGACGAATCGTTTTGCCTTTGTGTTTTCCAAAATTGTATATACTATTGCCTTTGGAATCAATTGCCAATCTTCCTGCAAAATCTAGCAGCTTAAAATCACCTGCTCGTGTAAATTCGGCAAGGTCTGCCACCTCGGAAGCCAATGAAGGATATTTTTCCATTTGCGCTTTGAATACTTCCCACGTAACTTGGGTATCATATAAAGCATCATGCGCATTATCCATTGTTTGATTACAATAAAATTGATAGGCGGCCGCTAATGTGCGTTGCTCCATTTTATGGAAGATATTTTGAACATCAATAAAATGACGGTTGGACAGATCCATATCAAAGCCACAGCGCAATAATTCTTCAGCTAACATCGGAATATCAAATTTATTCGAATTGTAGCCTGCCAAATCAGCATCACCTATAAAATCTGCAATCTCTTGTGCAATTTCTTTAATTGTTGGCTCGCTTTTAACACGCTCATTCGAAATTCCGTGTATGGCCACAATTTCTTCTGGAATCACCATTTCAGGATTGACCAAACGATTAAAATGATCTTCTTTTCCATCGGGATGAATGCGAACAATGGCAATTTGAACAATACGGTCTTTCGTAATTTGAGTTCCTGTTGTTTCCAAATCGAAAACGCAAAGTGGCCGAGTTAAATTTAATTTCATGGAGTTAATTGAGATAAAAAAAGCCCAATTCACATCGGGCTTTAATTGGTATTCTATGTCTTTTTATTTTTGAATAATAAATTCTGTTCTTCTATTCATTTGATGTTGTTCTTCCGTACAGTTCACTTTATCATTACAACCATTTGTTGTTTTAGATTCGCCGTATCCTTTGTGAGTGATTCGTTTCGGATTTACTACACGCTTTTTCAAGTATTTAGAAGAGGACGCGGCTCTTTTGTCAGAAAGAGATTGATTGTACGAAGCTGGACCACGCGCATCTGTATGTGAACCTAATTCAATTTTCAAATCAGGATATTTATTCAGGTATTCAACCACTTTGTTTAATTCAATAGCTGCATCCGGTCTAATATTTGATTTATCAAAATCAAAATAGATTGGATTTAATGCTAAAAGTTCACCGATATTTTTATTGGTTGAAATTTCAAATGCTAAGTGAATAACCGAATCCGTTTTCAGAGTTAGTTGAATATCAAATGTATCTGTTGTGTGATTCGCTGCAGAAACAACTGCGTAATAATCCAATTTATCCTTGAATTTTAATCCTGTTGTCAACTGACTGATAAATTTACCCGAAGCATCTGTTGTCCATGTTTCCACTTTGTTTCCTTTGCGGTTGTATATTTCAACGGTTGCATTCTCAAGCGATTTTTTTGTGTTATCTGCCAAATTATTAGAAGTAACTTTTCCATCTAAATCATAATCAAACATACGTGTTATACGCTCCTTTTCTTCGATTAAGAGAACTGTTTTATTGACTTCTTGATATGCTAAGTCACAATCTGTTTTAAACGTTTCTTTGTATGGACTTGGCGAATTTTCTTTGTAGTAATAAGTTAACACATATTCTTTGCATTTCTCCAATTTACTAAAGAACCCACCGTCCTCAATACGAGGAAGAATTTTTTCCTCATTTTGATTGTCACAATTTTTACAAGTTAAAGTAATGAAAGAAGATTCAGGTATTTTTTTACCGTTTGCATGAATTATTTTACCATTTAAGAATGCAACATTTTTAGTCGTAGCTTGAGGGAAAATAACCTCATAAATATCTTTTTCGCCTAAACCACCTTTTCTTAAAGAAGAAACATAGGATTGTTTTCCATCAGCGGTTGTTGTAAAGAACATATCATCACCAGGAGAATTGATGGGGTAACCTAAGTTTACAGGAGGAGACCAATTTCCTTGTGCATCTCTAACCACCATAAATACGTCAAATCCACCCATGCTGTTTTCATGATTACTTGAGTAGTATAATACATTGTTATCAAGACCAACAAATGGAGAGTCTTCGTCGTTTTCGGTGTTAATTGCAGTGAAATTAATTGGAGCAGACCAAGAACCACCTTTCTTTTCCATGTAATAAATATCACGCTTTCCTTTACCACCTGAACGATCAGAAACAAAATACATGATTTTCCCATCAGGAGAAACCATTAAATGTGGCTCCCAGGCACCCGAGTTCACCCCATCAACAGATAAAGGGTTTGCGCTGTTGAATTCATTATTGGAATATTCAGTAATAAAGATATCTCCAAGACCAGAACTGTCTTTATATAAGTATATTTTTCGTTCGTCTAAGCTAATGGAAACACTCGCCTCATTTAATTGAGGTTTAGACATATCCAATTTTTTGGGATTACTCCAATTTTGGGAATCATCTAACTTCATCACATAAATGTCTTCCGTATAGTTATTAAACATAGGATCTCTGAATGGTTCAGACTCTCCATTTTCCCACTTCCTGCGTGAAGTAAGGTGCAACGATTTACCATCTAAAGAAACTTGAGAAGAATAGTCACCATAACGTGTGTTTACTTTATCTCCTAAATTTTTCACTTTAATGTTTCCAGGTGAAGCAACTAATTTTTTAGCAACATTACATTGTTTGATGCGCAACTCAGCTTCAGCAATCAATTCAGATTGTTTGGCTGTTTTTCCAAGGAATAAAGTGTATTGTTCAATCGCTTTATCGTATTCCTCATTCAAGTGATAAGCACGACCCAAATGATAGAATGCATCAATTGGTGCAGCTTTCTCACCCGCAGAATACATATCAAAATTTTTGTTTGTGTTTTCAGTTGATTTGGTTAAATACTTAATTGCGCGCTCGAATTCTGTATGCATTTCTAATAAAATGAACCCTTTTCTGTAGTTGTAATTTGCACTTTCTGGATTGATTTCCAACAGGCGATTCGTTACAACATCCGCATAATAGAAGAAATTTTCTTGGAGCATGCGAGAGCAGTGTACCACCAATTTTTGTTCATTAGATTCTAGAATTGCTTCATTCAATTCTTCAACGGTCATTTGCGCATTTGCTGTTGAAAAGCTTATGGCAAAACCTAGTAATAAAAGTAAACGATTGATTTTCATGTTATAAAGATAAGTTAGATTTCTTTATTAATATCAAATTGCTCCAAATAATCTGCTACACGTCTAACAAATTGTCCGCCCAAAGCACCATCCACAACGCGATGATCATATGAATGTGATAAAAACATTTTGTGGCGAATTCCTATAAAATCTCCATCTGGAGTCTCGATAACAGCAGGAACTTTGCGAATTGCACCCAAGGCTAAAATAGCCACTTGAGGTTGATTGATTATTGGCGTTCCCATTACATTTCCAAATGTTCCAACATTAGTTACCGTGTAGGTTCCACCTTGAATGTCTTCTGGTTTTAGTTTATTATCTCGAGCACTATTAGCTAAACTGTTCACTTGTTTTGTGATTCCAACCAAATTTAATTGATCCGCATTTTTTATGACAGGAACGATCAAATTACCACTTGGAAGAGCTGTTGCCATTCCAATATTAATGTCTTTTCTTTTAATGATATTTGTTCCACTTACTGAAACATTAATCATTGGGAAATCCTTAATCGCCTTAACAATTGCTTCAATAAATATTGGGGTAAACGTTAAATTCTGTCCTTCTCGTTTTTTAAAGGAATCTTTGATTTTATTTCTCCAGATAACTATTGATGTTACATCGGCCTCTACGTATGAAGTAACATGAGGTGAAACATGAGTAGACATTACCATATGATCAGCGATCAGCCTACGCATACGGTCCATTTCAATAATTTCATCCCCTGGATTCGCAATAACAATTGGCTCCTTAATGTTTGACAAGAAACCAGAACCTGTATTTGCTACAGGAGCAGCAACAACCGGAGCAGCAGGTGCCACAACAGGTTTTGGACCTTCTGTTACTGCATTCCCCCGAACAGCCAAGTAAGAAATCACATCATTTTTTGTCACCCGTCCATCTTTACCCGTTCCAGATAAAGAATCGAGTTCTGCTAAGCCAATATTTTCTTTTGCTGCAATACTTTTAACGAGCGGAGAGTAAAATTTATCTGATTCGCTAGAGACACCATTTTGATTTCCATTGGAATGAACGGTCGTTGACGGAGGAACATCTATGTTTACTTCTGTTTTTTGGATGTTTGTTTCAACTGATGCTGTTGCTCCACCTTCGGTTGAAATGATAGCAATAACATCACCAACTTGAGCCACTTGATCTTTTTCAAAAAATCGTTTCACCAATATTCCAGCTGCTTCAGAAGGCAACTCATTGTCTACTTTATCGGTGGCAACCTCAACCAATGGTTCATCCATTGCAACAGAATCACCAATGTTTTTTATCCAATTTGTAATTGTTGCTTCGGTTACGCTTTCTCCCATTTTTGGAAGCCGGATTTCAATCTCTGCCATATTGCTTTATCTACGTTAGTATTCAACGCGCCAAATATAATGAATTAAAGTGAGCGAGGACAAGGAAACGAGTAATAAATTGTGCTATAAATCTAATTTAAATAAATTTTTAAATATAATTTGAAGGTCAATGAGTGGGGAATAATCTCTCGCATACAAGACATTGAGTTTATCAGAAGGAAACGATTTATGACTAACCAACCAATTTTGAACAGGTAGAACTCCCTTTTTTAAGTTTGGCAATACGTAATTAGCTACCTCATCGGCTTGCTCTAATTGATACCCAACGAAAGATTTTTTTGAAAGTAAAACGGCCATTAAATTCCGAATAAACTTGGACTTATGACTGTAAAACCACACTAAGAATGGACTTAGAAGTAATAAAATAGTAGAAAATAGCAGATCTACTATTCGTTTCAGTCGTTTGCTTTCAGATTTGGAAATGGCGTTTAAATTCAAGACATATAAATCACCAGCACTTTCGATGGAGTTACTGCCAATAAGAAAAGTGGTATCAGGTTGAGCAATTTTGAATTCAAATTTGTCTGAATTAAGCTGCGACATCCAGTAGATTATTTTATTTGCCTCAGTATTTTTGGCGCAAAAAATAAACTCATCAATTTTTACGATATGGGCAATTTGATCTAATTGATCCAACGTGCCGATGGTGTTTTCTTCACGTGTTTGGGTTGGACTAATGCGATGAACTTTTACTTTGTCAAAACCACTTAGGTTCAAGATTTCTTTCACGCGCTCAAATTCAGCACTATCTCCGATGATGGCAAACGTTTTGTCCCTTTTTATCAACCCCAATTTACCAAAGCGTGCCAAGGAAACAAACATTCTTGAAATTAAAAGATAAACAAAAGTCCAACAAGCGCCAATCAAAATATATAAACGTGAAAACTGCCAGTCTTTGGGCAAAAGCGCGTAAATCACCAAAATTGCAAGGGTGCCAAAAAGTATAGATTTTGCAGTACCAAGGGTCTTCCTGTCTTTGTCATAAAGCCCAAAAACCCAAGAGAAAAAGAGCCAACTAAACGCATATAAGGGAAGAGATGTCCAAATAACCTCTTTCGGGAAATGAACATCTGCCATTTTCCATTGGTGGGTCAGTAAAAAAAGTCCTGTTAATATAGCTGAAAAATCAACTAAAGGAAGAAAAATAGAGCTTATTATCCGCTTAAAAATAGACAACCCTGCACGAAAATAAATGGCTAAATTGATTAAAAATGAAAAGGATTTAGCATTTGTTTTAGAAAAATGTTTTTCGGCAAAAATGACCATTGCACGGTAAAAAACAAATACATAATTTACCGAACTTTTTTTCGTGCTCTCACCCTTGTAATGTATAATTGTAGTATCTGAACAATAATAGTTTTTCCATCCCCCAAGCTGAATGCGATAGGAAAGATCAATGTCTTCTCCATACATAAAAAATGTTTCATCGAGCATACCAACTTGCTCAATTGCTTGCGCCCTCATCAACATAAAAGCACCACTTAAAATTGAGATTTCATGATTTTTAAACTCATCCAAATACCCCAAGTGGTATTGATTGAATTTAGGCGATTTTTTAAAGATACGAGATAACCCAAATATTTTATAAAAAGCAACAGAAGGGGTTGGTAAACCACGTTTTGACTCCGGTAAAAAGCGCCCCTTCCCATCCACCATTCGAACACCTAAACCTCCTGCATCGGGATGATTTTCCATGAAATCAATTACTTTTGAGAAGGTGGCCTCTTCTACAACCGTGTCAGGATTTAATAAAAGTACATATTTTGAATCCGATAACGCAATTGCCTGATTATTTGCTTTTGAAAACCCAACATTTTTTTTATTGGCAATGGACTTAACTTGCGGAAATTTTTCTTGAACCATTTCAATGGAATTATCCAGCGAATTATTATCAACCACAAAAACTTCTGCGTCAATATCAGATAATGCTTTACAAACAGAATTCAAACATTGTTCCAAGAAAAATTCAACATTGTAATTTACAATGATAACGGATAGTGTATGTTTATAGCTATCTTTCACTAGTCGGCAACGGCAATACAAGAAATTTCTATGGGAACGTCCAATGGCAATTTTGAAACTTGGACAGTTTCGCGTGCCGGTGGATTTTCTGAAAAATAAGAAGCATAAACCCCATTTACAGCGGAAAAATCATCCATGTTTTTTAAAAAAATACTGCATTTAACAATGTGATTCATTGATAATCCAGCCTCCTCCACCAATGATTTAATATTAGTCAAAACACGGTGGGTTGCGTTTTCAATAGTATCCACGACCAATTCTCCATTCATTGGATTTAATGGAATTTGACCACTCACGTACAGAGTTTCTTTTATTAAAACTGCTTGACTATATGGTCCAATTGGCGCCGGAGCACCTGGTATTTGTATGATTTTTTTCATTCTATCCTCGTTAACGCAACTTGCAACAATTAATTGCTGTACTTTTGTGCAAAGTAACACATTTCCTAATAACTGTGAAGATATTACTCGTTGATTTTTATGATTCATTTACCTATAATTTGGCTCATTACCTGGAGCCAATGTGCGAGACAGTAGATGTTGTAAGAGATAATTTAGTGGATCTAGAAACTATTTCTCAATACGACAAAATTGTTCTTTCTCCAGGCCCCGGTTTACCAGAGGAAACTCTTTCCATGCAAGCCATTTTAAATCGGTTTACTGGTGGTATTCCGATTTTAGGAATATGTTTAGGAATGCAAGGAATCGGGCAACTATTGGGGGGTAAATTAATTCAAAAGAAAAAGATTTTACATGGAAAACCAGTTGAATTAATCGTTAAAAATCATAGTTTATTGTTCCATGAAATTCCCTCCCATTTTTCTGTAGGACTTTACCATAGTTGGGAGGTTAAATTGGATGTTGAGCATGAAAAATTTGTTACTTCTTTGGATGAGAATGGTGTGGTTATGTCTATCGAAATTCCTGAAAAAAGACTTTATGGTGTCCAGTTTCATCCGGAATCGATTTTGACTGAAAATGGTAAGCGTCTCCTTCAGAATTTTGTTGAACGAGGTTAATAAACAAATGGCACTTTACTCAGCTGATTCTCATGGGTTAATTGAATGAAATAATTTCCACGTTTCAATGAGCTTAAATCAATTATTTCTGCATCTGTCTTAATTTTTTTAGTGAGTATAACCAAGCCTTTTGGGTCTAAAATCTCTATTGTCATATCGCCCAATTTACTTCCGTTTTTTGTCAATTGAATGGATTTATTAATGGTTGGCATCACGGTAACAAATCCTGCTTCTTTTTTTAAGCTTTTTCGCTGAAACATGTGACTTTTTCGGTTTTTTACCTCTGTTTTTTTGATTGGATTAAAGACCCTAATTTCATCTGTACCAAAATAAACATTTGGTTTACTTTTCAGCGAAATACTATCTGTAGTGTTTTTCCAAACACGTATGTAATCAACTTCAAAGGAATTCGGAAGAATCGTTTTTTTATTGATTCCCGGCTTAAATGGCCCATTATCAACGGCAAAGGAAAGATTGGTTATTAGGTGCATTGAAGTTTTAAAATCTCCTAAATATTCAGCAACCGCTTCGCCGTTTACGTAAAAAGTTACGCGACCGGGTTCCCATAACCCAGAATAAATCACCCATTCATCAACAAGTTTTTTATTGAATTTAAGCCACGCCCCCCAACTTTTTTTAATGGGAAGGCCTTTCATTTTTATGTCATTACATCTGTTTGGACAGTGAATATCCACATGGACTTCCTTATGTTTTTCACCTTTCATTTCCATAAAGTCAATTTCTTCATTCGGTTCGCCACCAAACAACCAAAAAGCAGGCCACAAGCCTTGTCCGGAGGGAGCTTTGGCTTTACATTCAAAATAGCCATATTTAAATTTCTCTTTACTGAAAATCACCGATGTTAGGTAATTCAATTGCATTTTATTGTCCTTGATTACGACTTTATTTTTTTTAATTTCATTGGAATCTAATATCCAATCCGGAAACGAATACCATTTTGACGTTGTATCTGCGCCCAATGTTAATATTCCGTTTGATATATAGGTCATTTCAGGTGCGGAGAACATCCGTGTTTTAAAATCTAACCCTCCCCATTGATAAATGTCTAACCATTTGTCTTTGTTCAATTTATCCACCTCGAATTCATCATTAAAATAGGGCTTTAGTAGAGAAATTGTATCCTCACTGATTTTCCAAGTAACTGTTGGACCCTGAGCAATCGAGGAAAAGGAAAGAAAAATGACAAGGTAAAAAAAGATGTTTTTCATAAAGAAGGAATTGATAGACAAAACTAAACAAAAGTTTTTCAGAACTTATTTTATTTTTTCACGTAAATGAATTTTGAATATGCTTAAAAAAGGTCGTTTCGTGAGTCTTTTTTTCATGCTGATGTTATTAGCATGTTCAGACCGTCCTGTGGCAATAAAAAAAGGCGTGCCAATTGACCTAAACCAACTTAAAAAAAAGGGCGTATTAACAATGCTGACTGAAAACAGCTCAACATCCTATTTCATTTATCGCGAAAAGGAAATGGGTTTTGAATATGAGGTTTTAGCGGATTTCGCGAAGCATATTGGTCTGAAATTGAGAGTAAAAGTTATTTCAGATGCACGAAAATTCCATTCCTCTTTACAGAACGGAGAAGGAGACATTATTGCCTGTAACTATACGATAACTCGAGACAGGCAACGCATTCATACATTTTCTATTCCTTATCTTAAAACACGACAAGTTTTAGTGCAACAAAAGCCAAATGGGTGGGAAAATATGACTCCGGAAGAAATTCAGAAACAATTAATTACTGACCCAACACTTTTAAGAAATCGGACCCTTTTTGTGCGGCGACAATCTGCCTATTACAAAAGATTAGTGAATCTTCAAGAAGAAATTGGAGACACCATCTATTGCAAAGAATTACCTGGCGACCCTGTGACGGAAGACTACATTAATTCTGTTTCTACTGGATTGATCCCCTTGACCATTGCGGAGGAAAATATTGCTCGATTGTCCGCAAAGGAAAATCCACAAATTGATGTTTCTACACCTATTTCATTCACACAATCCATTGCTTTTGGCCTTCGCAAAACGAGTCCGCAATTAAAAAGCACAATAGATGCTTGGTTGGCAAATTACATCAAATCCGCACGGTTTGAGGAATTGGTTTCTCGGTATTTTGGCTCGGAAGTTTTTAAAGTTGAACCCGAACCTTCCACAGACATGACGGAGCCATCAGGTGGCGTGCTTTCACCCTACGATTCCTATTTTAAAGCAAGCGCAAAAAAACACGGAGAGGATTGGTTGTTATTGGCCGCGATAGCACACAAAGAAAGTAGGTTTAATCCAAATGCAGTAGGTCTTGGGGGGGCTTACGGCATGATGCAATTTATGCCAATATCAGGTCCACAATATAAAGTATTTCCTAATTCGAGTGCGGAAGAACAAATCGAAGGGGGAATGAAAATGATGAAAGAATTATTACAAAAATATGCCAAGGTTCCTAAACGCGAGGATCAAATTAAATTTGCTTTAGCTTCCTACAACGCTGGTTACTGTCATATTGAAGATGCCATGAAATTGGCTGGTAAAAATGAACTTAATCCGTATGTTTGGGAAGGGAATGTTGAGGTAATGTTGCGCAATTTATCCAAGCCTTCCTATTACAGGGATGCCGCTGCTCAATGTGGGGCTTATCGCGGACATGCAGCAGATTATGCCAATACGGTTTACACCCAGTACATGAAATGGAAAGAACAATTGAATAAATGAAACGTCCCCAAATCATTGTTATTCAAGGTCCAACAGCCAGTGGAAAAACATCCTTAGCAGTCGAACTAGCCCAAGAACTAAATTGTGTTGTTGTTTCTGCAGATTCACGTCAATTTTACCGGGAACTTTCCATTGGAACTGCCAAACCAAGCCTTGAAGAAATGAAAGGCGTGAAGCATTATTTTATTGATTCTCATAATTTAAAAGATGAGGTTTCTGCTGCTCAATTTGCTGCCGCTGCATCCCAAGTCATTGAGGATGAACTATCCAATCATAAAAACATTGTGATTGTCGGTGGATCAGGGTTATTTATTCAAGCTTTGTGTGAAGGACTAAATGATATTCCGCATGATTCTGATTTACAACGAGAATTAACCCTACAAGTTGAAGTAGATGGATTGGGTTTATTGTTAGAGGAATTAAAAATGAAAGATGAAGGTTATTTTAACCAAGTTGACTTTAATAATCCACTACGAGTAATTAGAGCAATTGAAGCGATGCGTTTGTCAGGTAAAACTATGACCGAACTTAGAATGGAGCATATCCTACCTCGGTTTGAAAACACCAGCTATTTTACGATAGATTTGCCTAGGAATGAGCTGTATGCTAGAATTAATTCGCGTGTTGATGCAATGATGCTGGCGGGATTAGAGGAAGAGGCTAGGAGAGTATTTCACTTGCGCCAATTAAAATCCTTGCAAACCGTCGGTTACCGCGAATTATTTGATTTTTTTGACGCCAAAGTTTCTCGAGAGGAAGCAATCGAATTAATCAAGCAGCATTCCAGAAATTATGCAAAGCGACAGATTACTTGGTTTAAAAGCCATCAACCTGGTAGATACCTGAATGGAAGTTTATCTTCCAATTTAAACGAAATAAAATCCAACCTTACAATTGAAAAATGAATAATTACACCGAGTACATTGGTTACTTAGCATCACTGTTGGTGCTTGTATCTTTCCTGATGAAAAACATGACCTATTTACGCTTGGTCAACACACTAGGCTGTCTTGTTTTTATAGCATATGGGGCCTTGCTTCCATCAATCCCCATAATAATTACCAATGCTGCCATTGTGTTGATTAATTCATATTACTTGCTACAAGGACGACAGAAAAATGTGTGATTTATCAACTCCAAGTTGTCCCTTCCTTACCGTCTTTTACAACGATTCCTGCGGCAGCCAACCCGTCTCTAATTTTATCGGAAGTTGTCCAATCCTTGTTGGTACGCGCTTGTTGACGCAAATCTAAAACCAAATCCATTACGGGATTCAATTTTGAATCGTTATTGGTCGTGGCAATTTCTAGTCCTAACACATCGAAAAGAAAATTATTCATTTCGCTTTCTAACAAATCTTTATCAGACTCAGAGATTGTTGCATTTCCATCGTTGATGAGGTTTATTTGTCTTACAGCATCAAAAAGCGAAGCAATTAAAATAGGCGCATTGAAATCATCATTCATAGCGGTATAAAAACTGGCTACAATTGAATTTACATCTATCGAAGAAGTTTCTGAAACAGTCAATTTTTCAATTAAATTTAACCCGTCAGTTAGTCGACTAAACCCTTTTTCGGCTGCATCAAGAGCTGTTTCTGTAAAATCTAGGGTACTTCTATAATGGGCTTGCATCATAAAAAAGCGCAGAACATTGGCGGGGTATGCTTTTTTAAATAAGGATGTTGTCCCTTCAATGATTTCTTTGGGTAAAAAGTAGTTTCCAAAGGACTTACTCATTTTTTGACCGTTCACATTCAACATATTGGCATGCATCCAGTATTTGGCAGGATTGCATCCAAACGATCCACAACTTTGTGCGATTTCATCCTCATGATGCGGAAATTTTAGGTCCATACCACCACCGTGAATATCAAAATGTTTTCCCAAATATTTGGTGCTCATTGCCGTACACTCAATATGCCAACCCGGATTTCCATTTCCCCAAGGGGAACGCCAAATCTGCATATCATCTGCATTGGCTTTTTTCCATAAAGCGAAATCAGCAAAAAAACGTTTTTCGTCTTGAGCGTTCAGCGATCGAGTTTCATTTTCTAGTTCATCTACTTTGCGTCCGCTCAAAATTCCATAATTGAAATCTTGCATATACCGTTTTGTATCGAAATAAACGGATCCATTTACCGAATAGGCGTAGCCATTTTCAATGATTTGTTCAATTATTTCAATCTGTTCTTGTATATGGCCGGTTGCAGTGGGTTCAATAGAAGGAGGCAATAAATTATAAATCCTCTGTAGATCTTGGAATTTTACATTGTATTTGTACACAATTTCCAAGGATTGCATTTGCTCTAAACGAGCAGCTTTACCGATGCTATCTTCTTCATTTCCAGCGCTATTGGTAATGTGACCGGCATCCGTAATGTTTCTGACATATTTTACCTTAAAACCGAGGTGTAGAAGATAACGATAAATGAGATCGAAATTAATGAAGGTTCTCATGTTTCCCATGTGCGGCTCCGAGTATAAGGTCGGACCACAAACGTACATCCCTACATGGTTTTCATGCAAGGGTTCAAAAATTTCTTTCTTTCCTGAAAGGCTATTGTAAATCTGAAGATTTTTTTGATTTTCCATACAACAATTGAGTTGCAAAGGTAATTTTTTATTTTGAGGTTTTATTCACCTCCCTCAGAGGATTACGGTTAGTTAAATTCGCTCTTCAACCAAACCGAACTGCTGCAAATGGTGCGTAAAATGTTTGGCATGCAAGCGATTCCATTCTTCATAATTTAGCGGGCCATAATACGGATGAAGAGTTGTATAGAGCTCATTGTCCGAGAAATATTCTTCAAACTCCACCCAGTTTTCCGCCAATTCATCAATAGCTAATTCCAAATCAGTGCTCCTCAATTCCTCATTTTTTTTAGCAAACGGAACTTCTATATTTTTTGCCATCGGTTTTTCAGAAAGCAAAAATTCTTTCATTTTCGGAATACGATCTTCTGGTACTTCAAGCGGAAAAATGTTTTGTCCCACTGCCATTTTCAATGAATCAGAAAGGTGTTCCACCATGCGTTGAGCAGACATGGATCCCCAAAGTGGTTGGGTGGTTGACTCAATATTTTCTAAGTGAGTTAAAATGGTCTCTAAATTGGGTTCGATAAAATTCATTGCACTTTTGTTTGCTCGAAATTACACTTTTCTCTCGTAGGTTTTAAAATTTGAACTAATTTTAAACGATGTTATTTAAGAATGTAATTGGGCAAAAGGAATTAAAACAGCACTTAATTCAAGTGGCTAAAGCAGATAAAATTGCTCAAACACAATTGTTTGCTGGACAAATGGGTTATGGAACTCTCCCTTTGGCACTGGCATTTATTCAATATGTGTTTTGTGAAAATCGCACAGAAACAGACAGTTGCGGGCAGTGCAGTGGGTGCAAAAAGGTGGATGATCTTCAACATCCCGATTTACACTTTTTCTTCCCCGTAGTGCAATCCATTTCCAAGATTTCATCCAAACTTTTACCTGATTGGCGCATACAGCTGAAAGAAAGCGCCTATTTTGATTTATATGAGTGGACACAGCGCATGGATGACAGGGAGCGTAAACCCATAATTAGCACAGAGGAAAGTCAGGAGATTATTCGTAAAACAGCACTAAAATCCTATGAGGGAGGATACAAAGTTTATATAATTTGGATGGCTGAGGAAATGAATGCCATTTGCGCCAATAAGCTATTGAAAATACTGGAAGAACCACCCGATAAATCGTTGTTTATATTGCTTTGTGAATCAACGGAACACATGTTGCCAACAATTTTATCGCGAACTCAATTGGTAAATGTGCCCCGAATTAACGAAGATGTTCTAGCTCACTATTTAGTGAATAGCCTGTTAATTGATCAAAATACGGCAGAAAGTATCGCTTCCTTTTCTGCAGGGAATTACATAAAGGCTAAACATCAAATTGAACAACAAGAGAACACCGATTTTTTAGAGTTGTTTAAAAACTTGATGCGATCCAGCTTTAAAAAAGATGTAACAGCTATGCTCGATTGGGCAGAAGAGACCGCTCAACAAACAAAAGAAAAACAAAAACTATTTGTTTTATACGCGTTGCATTTAATTAGGCAAAGCATTTTATTGAATTATACTTCTGGAGCCATCAATCAGTTATCGAATGATGAGGCGGAATTTTTAAAGAACTTCGCAAAATTCATTCACGGAAAAAACATTCAATCTTTCATGCAAACGATGAATGACATTCATTACCACCTAGAGCGAAACGCGAACCCCCGAATTGTTTTTACTCATTTATCATTTCAGGTAATGAGATACATTCATGCTTAAAACGAAAGAAATTATTTCAAAAATTGATACATTAGCTACTGAAAGAGTCGTAAATTTGAAGAAACAAACAAAAAATTATGAATAAACGTGTTGAACTCGCATTAAATGATCAAATAGAAAAAGAAGCCTCATCTTCTCAATACTATTTGGCAATGGCTTCGTGGGCTGAAAATAATGGCCTTAATGGAACTGCAAAATTCATGTATTTACATTCAGACGAAGAGCGTTTTCATATGCTGAAGTTAATAAAATTTGTGAATGAACGTGGCGGAACTGCCCTTGTTCCTGCTGTAGGTAAACCTCCAGTTCATTTTGAAAACTTAGAAACTGTATTTTCCCTTCTATTGGAACATGAAATAAAGGTTACTGAGAGTATTAATAATTTAGTAGATGTTTGTTTACAAGAGAAAGATTATTCTACTCATAATTTTGTTCAATGGTACGTTTCTGAACAATTGGAAGAAGAAGCTCTTGCACGAACAGTTTTGGACAAGTTAAAACTTATTGGTGGAGATAAAGGAGGCATGTATATGTTTGACCGTGATTTAGAAAATTCTGCCATTCAACCCACCAATCCAGCAGGGCCAACCGCCTAAAATTTTGTGATTAAAAAATTCGTAATCGGCCTGTTCTTTTTATTATGCTCGTTTGTTAACGTAGCGCAAGGTGAATATCGATTTCGCAATTATACGATAAACGATGGGCTTTCACAGAGCTCCGTAACGACTATTATTCAAGATAACAACTACGGGATCTGGATTGGCACTCAAGATGGGCTCAATCGTTTTGATGGAAAAACCTTTGAAGTCTTCACTCCGGATGACAACAAAAACATCTTAAGTCAGTCGTTCAAATGTTCTGCAAAAACAAATGATGGCAGAATTTGGTTTGGCACTGTAAATGGTTTAACCCTTTATGATCCGAACTTAGAAAGGTTTCAATCGTTCACTATCAACAAAAAACAAGCACTACAAATAGAATCCATTACTGTTGACGAAAACAACAACTTATGGATAGCAACGCTTAGTAATGGCTTGATTTATTTTGATACACGTAAGCTTCGTTTTACTTCCTTCTCCTACCTTGTAAACAATCAAAAAATTCACCTCGTAGTTACTATCAACTTGAATGAACTTGCTGTTGTTACTGATAACAACGAATTTTTTATTGTAGATCCAGTATTAAAAAGAAAAAAGAAAATTTCGATTCCACAAAAAAATGACAAGCCCGTTTCGGTACAACGCATCGTTAGGTATTCCAATGAAGTATTGTTAATCGCAACGAATCAAGGTCTTTACTCCTATCATACAAAGCGAAAAACCTTGGAGCCTTCATTTCAATTATTAGATAATAAATTTGGATTGCTTAACATAACCGACGTTTGTCGAGTTGGTGATAAAACAATGATATCAACATCAAATGACGGACTTTTCACCATTGATAAAGAATGGAATATTTTTCATTACACTGAAAATATTTTCCAAAAAAACGGCCTGCTTTTTAATGGAATAAGTACACTTTTCAAAGATATGTCCGCAAGTATCTGGATTGGAAGCGAACGGGGATTAAGTAGTTTTGATCCAAATAATATAGGGTTTTTGGGAATTGGCCCTTCCGATAAACTAGAAAGTGGTTTACCTGCAGCAAATGTTTGGAGTTTTAGTGAATGCCCAGACAAATCTCACCTTTTTATTGGCACAGATGCTGGAGTAAGTAGGATGAATAAGGCAACAGGGTTATTGGAACATTTTTCTAGGACAATCCTTAATCCAATGGACAAAGAAAAATCCGTTGTTCTTTCACTTTTTGCTATTTCGAAGGACAAAATCATTGCTGGTTGTTTGGATGGATTATATCTTTTGGAGATACAGTCCAGTAAAACATTTTCATTTAAACAAATTAAATACCTCGACCCCACCAATGCGTTGAAACATGACAGAACGTATGTCATCATCCCATACCAGGGAAGTCAATATTTTTTAGCAACCCGATCAGGAGTTGTATTAATTGATATTGAAACTAATACCGCCAGTACGTTTGAACATAATCCAGCGAGTCCACAAACTAGTATATCAACTGGAATTTGCCGATTCGGATTTAAAGATGAGTCTGGTAAATTTTGGTTTGCAACAAGCAGTGGAGGGTTGAATTATCTCAAAAACACAACTGCCGGATTAAAAATCATCCCGTTTGAATATAATTCTAAATTAAAAGCAAAAGCAATCGATTATATAAATTCTATTTGTCAATCAGGTAAATCAACATTTTGGTGCGGAACAAGTGGTTCTGGCTTGTTAAAATTGAATGTAAAAACGGGCGATGTTCAGGTATATAATCGTGCAGGAGGTTTACCCAACAATGTAATCTATGGGGTACTTCAAGATCAAGATGGATTTCTTTGGCTCAGCTCCAATAAAGGATTAACGAAGTTCGACCCTGCATCAAACAAAACCATTAATTACCGCGAAATGGATGGTTTAATGAGTAATGAGTTTAATCTTGGAGCCTATTTTAAATCAAGTGATAACTTGTTTTACTTTGGTGGGATTTATGGATTTAACTACTTTAAGCCTAGTGATTTAATTCAATCTTCAACTGACTTGAAAGTAATCCTAACCAAAGTAAAAGTGGATGGTAAATGGGTTTCCCCTGATGCCGAAAATGGAATATTAAAAAGTACCCTAGCACATACTAAACAGTTATCATTATCTTATAAGCAAAGGAGTTTTACCATTCGTTTTCAGCCATCAGAACTCTGTAATCCAAATCTAATTAACTATAAATACATACTGGAAGGTTCAGAAGAAGGTGAAGTATTCATTCAAGGAACAAACGAAATCAACTTCAATGCCTTAGCCCCTGGTAATTATACCTTAAAAGTATATGCTCGTTCTGGCTTGGGTGCTTGGTCGAGTCAACCTGCAATCATGGAAATTATTGTTCAATCTCCCTATTGGTCGTCCTGGTGGTTTTGGTCTCTAATGGCACTCATTTTAAGTTTCATTTCTTATATATATATTCGAAGAAGAATTGATCAAGGAAGGAGAGAGCAAGTACGATTAGAAATAAGGATTACGGAAAGAACCCGTGAAATTCGTGAACAAAAAAAACAAATCGAATTGCAGAGTGAACAAATCCGTTTGAAAAAGGAAAAAGTGGAGGAACAACAAAAGCAACTTCAAATTGAAAAAGACAAAACAGAAAGTATATTGTTGAATATTTTACCTGAATCATCTGTTAAGGAATTAAAATCTTATGGGAAAGTAACTGCTAAAGCCTTCAGCACGGTTACCGTGATGTTCACTGATGTGGTTGGATTTACTAAGATTTCAGAAAATATGAGTCCTTCTCGATTAGTGAGTAAATTGGACATTATGTTTAGGAAGTTTGATGAAATAATTGTGGCAAATCGGCTAGAAAAAATCAAAACAATTGGTGATGCGTACATGTGTGCTGGTGGAGTTCCAGAAACTAATTCTACCAATCCAATTGATTCCTGTTTGGCAGCACTTCAAATTCAGGATTATATGGCTAAAATCAAATATGATGCACTTGCCAATCTCGAAGATTACTGGGAAATTAGATTAGGAATTAATACGGGCCAAGTAACTGCTGGCGTAATTGGAACACAACGATTAGCCTATGATATTTGGGGATCAACAGTAAATGAGGCACAACGAATGGAAATGCTTGGTGAAGCAGGGAAAGTAATGGTGTCTGGATCTACGTTTGCCTATATCGAACCTTATTTTGAATGCGAGTTTAAAGGAAAGGTTCAAACCAAAGGGCGTGGGTTGATGGACATGTACGCGGTTCATCGTATCAAACCGGAATTATCTCTAAACAACGAAGGGCTTTTCCCGAACGAACGCTTTAATCAAATTGTAAATCTTCATCATTTTAGCTCAATAAAATATTACAAAACAGAACACCACGTGTTACAAATGCTCGAATTAGGATTGGATGCAAATTTATACTATCATGGAGTTCATCATACCAAAGATGTTGTAAAAGCGGTTGAAAGACTAGCATTATTGGAAGGAGTAACCGATGAAGGATTATTTTTACTCAAAACCGCAGCTATTTTTCATGATGCCGGTTTTTTAGAAAGCTATCAACACAACGAGCCGATAGGAGCGCGAATGGCTGAAGAAATCTTGCCTCAATACGGCTATACTGAAGACCATATACAAACCATCAAAGAGTTAATTTACGTTACTCAAATCCCACACAAACCAAAGAATAAATTACAAGAAATCATGTGTGACGCAGATTTAGATTATCTAGGAAGGGAGGATTTTGATGAAATTGCAGACAAATTGAAAAGAGAATTAATGGAACGAGCTCTAATTTCTAGTAGTAAAAAATGGGATGAAATTCAAATTACCTTTTTAAATCAGCATACCTATTTTACAAAGACTGCGATTCAAACAAGACAAAAGGTAAAAGAAAAAAACATTGCAAGCGTAAAAATGCGCTTAGAGAAGAATCGTTATCTTGACTAGGACCCAGAGTAGAATTCCTTCACATAATTCGGTTCAAAATAAGCGACATCCTCAAAATCTTGATTGCAATACTTAGAATAAGACAATTCAATTTGACCAATTGCAGAAAGGTAACAGTTATCTAAAAACTGAATGGAACGATTTTTCCAAAATTCCATCATTTTACTAGAACCATCTCCCACACAAGTAAACGGCTCAAATTCCTTATAACTAACCTCATCCAGAATCTCTGCAGAAGTTGTCTTCAAAAACGTTCCATCTTGATCAAACAATGCTGAAAACACTTCCATCCTGCGCGCATCAATCATTACGCAAATTGAATTTAAACTAGGGTCCTGCAAGCGTGCGCATTTTTCATACGCTTGAAGTGTATTAATGGAAATCAATGGAATTGACAGAGCAAAACACATTCCTTTTGCTACTGAAACCCCAATTCTTAATCCAGTATAGGAACCTGGCCCAGACGAAACTGAAATCGCAGCTAAATCAGAGGGATTAATTGTTTCATCTGATAATACCTGTTGAATAAACACTGCTAACTTCTCCCCATGTACAAATGAATCCCCGTGGTCTTCAATACAATGTAATCGATTACCATTTTTGGAAAGGGCGACTGAACAAGATTTAGTTGCTGTTTCAATATGCAGAATATACGTACAATTATCCATGTCCAATTTCCAATTTAAATCCAATTCCGTGAACATTGATAATTTGAATTGCCTTATCCTCTTTCAAGTATTTTCTAATTTTTGTGATAAAAACATCCATGCTGCGACCAACGAAATAATCATCTTGACCCCAAACAGCATTTAAAATTATATCTCGTGGAGTTACTTGATTTTTATACTTCATCAACATTTTTAAGATCTGTGCCTCTTTTTTCGTGAGTGTTTTTGTGAAATTTGGATGTGTGAGCGTGTAATTTTCTGTGTCAAATTGATAAAACCCTATTCCAATTATCTTTTCCTCCTCCGGTTCTAGTTTGATATTTATTCTACGCAATAACGCTTTAATCCGCAACTTTAATTCTTCAGAGCTAAAAGGTTTTGTTAAATAATCGTCACCCCCAACCCGAAAACCTTCAACTCGATCCTCAGTCATTGATTTTGCCGTTAAAAACAAAATTGGTATATCAACGTGGGTGGCACGAATCTCCTTTGCCAAGGTAAAACCGTCCTTACGTGGCATCATTACGTCCAATACACACATATGATACACACGATTATGAAACTCTTGCATCGCCTCAACCCCATCCATACAAAGCTTAACATCATATCCTTGTAGCTTGAGTTCATCACTGATTATAAATCCAAGATTTATATCGTCTTCTACTAATAAAATGGAAGGTTTCATTGAAATATATTTATCGGTCTAAGTTAGTCGTTATTCCTTAAAGCACCAAGAGCCCCTATCTTGCGATAAGAGCTCTTGATAATCAACCTAACCTACTACTACTTCGCAAATATAAGCATTTTTCAATTTATGTTTGCTTTTATTTCGAGAAATAGTTATTTAATTTTAAAATATGTCCCTTGGATTACAAAGTCTTATCTCATAACAAACTATTAATTAAGGAAATACTTAATTATCATTCAGTTTATTTAAGGTCAAAAAATATGGCAAAAAAACTTAGTTTTTCTCTTGAAAATTAAGCTGATATTTTTTCAAATCTAAATTTAAGATTACTAAATCATTAATAAAAAACGAAATATGTTAACATATTAAGGGAACTTAACTAACTTTGATAAAAAAATGGCAACTATATTAATCGTTGATGACGAGGACGATATTAGACAAATATTAGCCTACAACCTAATTAAAGAAGGGTTTACAGTTATGACGGCGTCGCGAGGCGATGAAGCGCTAGAATTAATCTACAAACAAAAACCCGATTTAATTTTACTAGATGTCATGATGCCTGGCATGGATGGTATCGAAGTGTGTGAGGCGATCAAAGCAAACCCAGCTAATAATTCCATAATCATTTGTTTTTTAACGGCTCGGAGTGAAGATTATAGTCAAATTGCTGGGTTGGATGTGGGAGGAGATGATTACGTCACAAAACCAATTAAACCAAAAGTACTTATCAGCAGAGTGCATGCACTTTTGAGAAGGATAGAAAGTCCAAAGCAAAAAAAGGTTGAATTAACTGATTTTACCATAAATCGGGAAAAATACATCATTGAAAAAGGAGATTTAGAAATTCGATTACCCAGAAAAGAATTCGAATTACTTTCCTTGTTAGCAAGTAAGCCTGATTATGTATTTAAACGCGAGTCGATTCTAGAAAAGGTTTGGGGCACTGATATAGTTGTAGGAGACAGAACAATTGACGTCCATATCCGCAAACTTCGCGAAAAATTAGGTGAACAATACATTCAAACCGTAAAAGGAATTGGATATAAATTTTCCTGGAACAATTAATCTATTGCTTCAATAGTTTTTTAATTTTTACTTGTCCATCTTTAAGAGTAACAGAAATAAAATACGTACCATTGGACAATGAATCCATAAAGTTTAATACTGTTGAGGATGTATCTATTTTTTTATGTTGAATCACCTTTCCCGTAACATCCAATAAATCTACCTCCAAAGCTCCTAGTGTGTTAACAACAATTTGGTTCGTAAATGGATTTGGATAAACAGTAAAATCATTCCAATCCACAAACTCAATTCCTACCTGGTTTACACAAAACTGTAAGGATGTTTGCGTGCCAAAATCAGCACTAGTCGCTGGTAAACTAGCTAATGTGTCCGTATTATATAATATAGCTACACTTCCATCTTGCGGGCAAAAAGTACCACCAAACAATCCGTCTCCATAGCTATCCATTATTACATACGTATAACAGCCATAATTTAAACACCATGGATCCAGTGTTACCAATCCGGGTTGATTATCTGAATATCCTGAACCTGAATAAATTGCACTTCCCGTTGAATTTTGTAACTCCCAAGTCGTTTCTGTTCCATAACAATCCAATTCTAAATTTAACTGAACGGATTGTCCACCAATCACAACAGTGAAACTTGAACTTACTGCATTATTGTTTGCGTTTTCATCAACAAGCCCCGCATTTGGATTTGAAACCGTTGCGCCAAAAGTATGTGGGCCTGAAGCTAACGTTGCAACTGGTAAGGTAATGATTGCAGTTTGCCATTGTGCCAGATTTCCAGTCCAATTATACGTAAGATTCTGATTTCCATCAAACCCGTATGCAATATCAACGGTTGTAAGTGCATTTGATCCATTGTTCTGAATCGTTACAGAAGGAGTAACAAGCGCCCCACAAAAAGTACCTGTAACTCCTGCAGGATTTGTAATTCCTGGATCTACTGCAACTGGAGTTGCATTTGTTGGATCATATCCATCGATAAATTGAACTCCCGAATTTGCTGGATCTAACCAATATTTGAGTTGAGTTGCACTCGTACTTCCTGCTGGCTCCCACGATACACTGAACTTACCGTACTCATCAGACAAAGAACTAGCTCCACAGGCAGATGCTCCGCCATGCAACTGTCCAATGATTCGGTGATTTTGGTCATATAAAGGCGAGCCCGAAGATCCTCCTTCCGTTACTCCAGAATCCCATGTTGTTACACCCCAGTGACTGTTGGGTGGACAAGAGCCAAATGTAGTTGAAATTAGGGTATTGTTTTCAAACGAAATTTTCTTTATATCTCCCGAAGGATGATGAATTCCAGTACCGGAAGCCGGAGTGTTTCCTGAATTATCCCAACCAGAAAAATAGGGGCTGTAGGCAATTGGAACAGTTGTTCCTTGTAAACCACCTGTTATTTCAACTAAACAAAAATCAGAAGCCGTTGCTCTTGAACGCAGTACAGCGCCAGATAGTGATTGGAACGTTGGTGCCGTTGCTGGGTTATTACAATCAGCAGACTGCCAATTGAATCTAAAAATCCAAGTAGCCGGATTGCTGTAACAATGATCAGCTGTTAATACATATGGTTTTCCATCATTTAAGGTATTGTTAACTAAAGCACCCGTGCAAAACCCACTACTTCCAGAAACAAGCATTACAACACTATTTCTTTCAAAAGTCCATGCCGCTCCTTCAGGGCAATTTACATTCCTATTACAAGCCCCAGAACTTCCAAATGCTTTCTGACTAAATTCAGCCGCTGTGCGATAACCATGTGTTACAATGGATACCTCAACATGTCCTTTTGGAGATCCTTTTTTAACATAATATTCTACGATTGCTGTGTTTCCAGGAATCAACTCGGTGCCAAGCTGCCCCTCATATAAATGGTTCGCCGTAAATTTACCTAGGATAAAATCCTTTTCCTTATTAAAAACATATAACTCATTTCCTTCAGGCAAAATTGTTTTGTCGAACGTCAAATTGATGGTTAACGCATTTTGACATGTAACTTCAAGGAACCAAATTTTGTCTCCATTTGCCAATTCAATCCAATTTCCTGAATTATAAGTATTTAATTGGGTATAGTTATTAAATCCAAATCTCCATGGAGCTGTTCCCGTGTTATCTACCAAATCGTCTTCAGCGCGCAATGCTTGGATATTTGGTTCTGCAAAAACATGTTTATCCAAGGATTTCAATAAATCACCTTTTAATCCTTTCGGAAGGCCGCCATCTCCTTGTTTTTGAGCCAAAAATGTAGTGGATATTAGAAGTGCTAATGTTAAAATTGAATATTTCATCATACTAAGATTTAAGTCGTTTGATACTACATCCTTTGGGAGAAGTAGCGTTTGGTTTAATTTTTTTGCCTGAAGCGTGTTTTTCAATCGCATTAATTAAAAATGGAATTTCCATTTTACGTTTATCTTCAAATGAATTATCAATCGATCCTGAGTAAATTAACTTAAAATCTTTATCGAAGAAAAACACATGCGGAGTTGTTTTAGCTCCAAATGCATTCGCTAATTCGGAATTCTTATCTAATAAATACGGCATATTGAAATTCTTTAATTCCTTTCGCTGAACGATATCCGTCAATGATTCACCGTTTTCCCGCTTTGCTTCATTGGAATTAATCAATACTACTCCAATTTGTTTGGCTTGGGCCACCTTGTTTATGGCATTATATTGATTTTCCCATCCAGGAAAAGTAGAATCCGTAAAACCAACCACAAATGGACAAGTATTGGAACTGAAAATTACAATTAAACCATTTTCTTTCATTAAATCCTTCATAGAAAATTTCTCTTTCTGCGAGGCATCCATTTTGTGTTCCTGCATAGGAGCTAGCTTTCCTATTGATAGCGCAGCACTTTGGCTTATGCCAACAAAAGACAAAAAGAAAAGGGAAAAGAGTAATAATAGTTTCATGTAAATATAAGTTAAGCTAAATTACGATTTTATTTTACGAATAAACAATCCCAATTTGTAAAAATCAAATATTTTAAGATGAACATACCCCTTTTTTAGGGTCCAAAAACATAAAGGTGCAGAAAACCAAAATAACATGCGATAAACTGTTATTAATCCCCATTTTTGTAGCTTCGAAAAGGCTTGAATTAATTTAATTGCTTGAATTTGATTCGAATAATTTGGGTGTTTATATAACCAACTTAAATTCCTAATTGCATTTTCTGTTTTTATCAAAAAAAGGTGATTGGAGTCTAAGTGGCGATTTAATACCGGATTTTCAATGTGATTTATTTTAATTTTATTCCTCTCTAAGTCCAAGCCAAATAAGGTGTCCTCGTGTCCATAGCCAATCAACGCATCATTGAACTTAATCAAACTAAAAATACTACGTTTTATGATAAAGTTGTTGGTTTTGAAACTACCAGTTAATTTGCTCCGTTCGTTAGCATTTTTACTTTCACGCTCACGACTGTATTTCCATCTCAATAAGTGTTCCCTGTCCGGTTTTTCGGATTGATAGATGCTAGCACCAACAACAACCTCTGGAGAACATTGATCCAAAAAGTCAAGGTATTTTTGAATAAAATCGGGATCGATGATTGCTGAATCTCCGTCAATAAATAATAAGTACTCGCCTGTTGTATATTCCAAAAATAAATTTCGAATTCTCGATCTACCTACATTTTCGGGCAAGTAAACATACCGACAAACAGAATCCAATGATTGATTGCTTTGGGCGAAATTGGGTTCAGAATGATCATCCAACACGACAAGCTCGACGGGTGCAGTTGCTCGATTTGCTTGTAGAGCAAGTTCATTAATAAACGTATCTACTAGCGTATTATAAACAGGTATACAAATGGAAAGCCGATAGGAAGTCGACACAACTATCTGTTTAGAACATCTTCAACCCAACCCTTACCCCAATTTTCTTGTTCTTCAACAGACCATAGTGCCGGAAAGAAAATACGTTTCTGAAACCTAGGCGGTAAGTATTTTTGCCAATTTGTTCCTCCGGTTGCAGCAATATCAGCTGATTCACGGGCAAGATAGCGCACGGCGGATTTATAATGTGCCAAGGGCCAATTGATATTAACATGAATGTCATGTTGACGCATTACAGCAATTACGTCTGAGTCTTTTTGATCCTCTTCAGCTAACCGCTTATAAACTTGCCATAAATTTCTTTCAACGCACGCTTCTCCTAATCGAAGAAATTGTTCTTTATACTTGTCCTCAAATTGTGTAAGCGTCAACGTTTTTTTACCTGTTTTAATTTCGGTAGCTCCTTCTTTCCAATAAATGTGTTCGAAAAGCGCTTCAATATTGGTTTCAGTACGCAAAGATTCTCGTTTATCTTTATGAACCAAGTTGATGAAATCTGTCGAGTAAATTTCAATTTCTCTGTATTGTGCTGATTGAAAACCACTTGCAGGCAACAAAGACATACGGAATTTTAAAAACTGATCTTGGTCCATTCCATCAATCATGATTTCAAAACTATTGATCAAGGCTTCAAAATAACGATTAATGCGTTTAACACGACTAATAAAAAACGCTTTTGTGCAACCCGCATTTTCACCTAGTTGCTCAAACTCTCTCAGGGACAATTTAAAATACAATTCGGTGATTTGGTGATACATGATGAATACTACCTCGTCCGGATAAGTCGTTTTTGGTTTTTGAAGACTTAAAAGGGTGTCAAGTTGAATATAGTCCCAATATTTGGTAACATCAGCATGTAATAAACCGTCTAAGTATGAAACCAAATCTTGTCCTAGCGCTGCATATTTATCACTTAACAGGTTTAATCTATCTTGAATTTCAGGGGTGATTTCCATTGATCGTTGTGTTTGGTTCGAAATTAACAAAAAAAGTTAAACCCTTTCCGTATATCTTTGTTTTCGATAAAATTTGAAATGATTACAAATAAGTAATGGTAATTATTCAAATTCATGTTATAGCTCATAAACACGCTGTTTGTGGCTTTAAAATGACATAAGTAAATGCATATTGATAAAGACTTTATCTGAAATTGCATAAAAAAACTTAATATTCCGTAAATTCGCGGTTGATATACGAAATTTCCATTTTGGACGTTTACTAATTTAACATGACTTTGGAAGCTAAAATTGATAAGACCAATATACCTAAACACATTGCTATCATTATGGATGGTAACGGCAGGTGGGCAAAGCAGCAAGGACAAGATAGATTATTTGGCCATTCATCAGGTGTGGAATCTGTTCGTTCAACAATCAAAGCGTGTAGAGAATTAGGAGTACAATTTCTTACGCTTTATGCTTTTTCTACAGAAAATTGGAATAGACCAAAAGAAGAAGTGGATGGATTAATGGATTTACTGGTACAATCCATCGCCAATGAAGTGGATGAACTCAATGAAAATGGAATTCGATTAATTACAATTGGGGATGAATCACAATTACCCAATCATTGTCAAGAAAGTTTGGGTTGGGCCCGCGAAAAAACGAAGGAAAACAGGGAATTAACATTGGTTTTAGCGCTAAATTATAGTGCTCGGTGGGAAATCATTCAGGCAGTGAAAAAAATCGCAATTGAAATTGAAGCAAAAAATATGTCCTCAGAAGATATGACTGAAAAAACGTTTGAACATTTTCTTTCTACTCACGATATTCCAGACCCTGAATTACTGATCCGGACTAGCGGCGAAAATCGAGTGAGTAATTTTCTTCTTTGGCAAATTGCTTACACCGAATTTCATTTTACAGAAGTCTACTGGCCCGCATTTAGTAAAGAACATTTTCTGAAGGCAATAATTGACTATCAAACTAGGGAAAGACGTTTTGGTTTAGTTTCAGAACAAATACAAGGTTAAAATGAGGTGTTTAATTCTATTTTTTTTAACCCTTTTTGTAGCTGGAGATTATTTTTCTCAAGTAAATAACAGTGTCACAATTGAAGACACAACTACAAAATTCAACTTTTTAGATCCAAAGGAATATGAAATTGGCCCCATTCGCATTGAGGGAGCAGACAACTTTGATCATCAAGGAATTCGTTTGATCTCAGGATTGAGGCAAGGGGAGAAAATTAAAATCCCAGGAGAACAAATTTCGAATGCAATTAAGAATCTATGGAAAGAAGAAATTTTTTCAGATATTCAAATTCACATTGAAAAAGAACTTGCCGGTGTGGTATATTTTGTAATTAAAGTAAGTCCAAGACCTAAACTTTCCCGTTTTTTGTTTCGCGGAGTTACCAGAAGAGATGCAGATAAACTGCGTGAGGAAATAGCTCTCTTTTCTGGGAAAACCATTACTGAAAATCTCGTTTTTCAAACCAAAAGCAAAATCAGGGGATATTTTAGAGAAAAGGGGTTTTATGGTGTTCAAGTAAAAATTAACCGTGAAAAAGATACGCTAATCAACGATTCCGAGCTCTTTATTATCAATGTTGCTAAAGGAAGTAAAATTGGCATAAAATCGATTGATATAGAAGGAAATACTGCACTACCTAGGTGGAAATTGAAAATGGCCATGAAGGACACAAAACAAAAAGGAATATTTACCATTTTCAAGCGGTCGAAATTTACCGAAACATCATACGAGAAAGACAAAGAATCCTTGTTGACTAAATTCAATAAAGTGGGCCTAAGAGATGCTGTTATTGAATACGATACTGTATTAAAACTGGACGAAAAGAATTTAGTCATTAAAATAAAAATCAACGAGGGTAATAAATATTATTTTGGCGATATTGAATGGTTAGGAAATTCAAAATATAGATCCAGTTATTTGGACACCATTTTAGGAATTAAAAAAGGAGATTTATACAACAAAACACTTTTAGAAACCCGATTGAATGGAAGTCCTGAAGGCCGTGATATTTCCTCCCTTTATATGGATCGTGGCTATTTGTTTTTCAATGTTTTTCCAGTGGAAACAAATGTTACAAACAACCAAATAAACTATCAAATTAGAATAATTGAAGGAAAAGAAGCCCGAAATGGAACGATTACAATCCGGGGAAATAACAAAACGAGTGACCATGTTATTATT
Organism: Lishizhenia tianjinensis; assembly: GCA_943330745.2. Lineage (GTDB taxonomy): Bacteria > Bacteroidota > Bacteroidia > Flavobacteriales_D > Crocinitomicaceae > UBA952. Next base: position 86,509 of record CALQIX020000008.1, on the reverse strand, counting down.
CGTGAAATTAGGACAAAACCGGGTGATCTATTCAACAAAGCCGACATCATGCGAACTCAACGAGAGCTTTCGCAATTAGGTTTCTTTAATGATCAAGCATTCCAAGTAAATCCAATGCCAAACCCAACAAAAGGAACGGTCGATATTGAATATGTTGTGGAGGAAAAATCTTCCGATCAAATAGAACTTTCCGGTGGATATGGTGGCGCAAGTGCAAGCACAGGGCCTCGAATTATTGGAACTTTGGGATTAACTTTTAATAATTTTTCTACCAAAAAAATATTTAAAAAAAGTGCATGGTCACCACTTCCTGGTGGAGACGGCCAACGTTTATCCATTCGAGCACAATCCAATGGAAGTTTCTTTCAAAGCTATACCTTCTCTTTTACTGAACCTTGGTTGGGAGGAAAGAAACCAAATTCATTGTCTTACTGGATAAACCATACCGCTATTTCAAATGGAAAATTCTTGCGGAGCAATCCTTCATTTTCAGGTGTTGGTATATCGGGAACTGGTATTGGTCTTCAACGTCGTTTAAAATGGCCAGATGATTATTTCACTAATTACTACGAATTGAGTTACCAGTATTACGACGTTATGAATTATTCTGTATTTCCCAACCTTCCGAAGGGATATGCAAATGATATTGCTTTTAAATACGTCATTCAGCGAAGTTCTGTAAGCGCACCCATTTACCCACAAAGTGGTTCCAATTTTAGTTTAACGATGAAAGGAACACTTCCGTATTCATTATTTGAAGATAAAGACTATTCCAATTCAACATCTCAAGAAAGGTATAAATACTTAGAATATTTCAAAGTGAAATTTACCGGTGAATGGTATTTACCATTGTCGCCCAATAAAAAATTAATTTTAATGCCCCGTTTTGGGTTTGGATTTATGGGAGCATACAACAATGCCAAAGGAGTTACTCCATTCGATCGATTTACTATGGGTGGTAGTGGATTAACTGGAATTGGGCAAATTGGTGGACGAGAAATTATTGCTTTGAGGGGATACGAAGATCAAACAATTTCTAGTTATGGTGGTGACCCAATCATTGCAAAGTACACCTTGGAATTACGTTATCCAATATCCCTTAATCCATCTGCCACATTTTATGCTATGGCATTTGCTGAAGGAGGAAATACTTTTCCAAGCTTTCAGAAATTTAACCCTTTTAATGTGAAAAAGACTGCTGGAGTTGGAATTCGGGTATTTCTTCCCATGTTTGGAATGCTTGGTTTAGATTATGGGTTAGGATTTGATAAACTTGATTTTTGGTCAGACGGATTTGGAAAAGCATCCGACACATCAATCAGTACGAAAGGATATTATCCTAAACTAACTTTTACAATAGGAATGAATTTAGGTGAGTTATAAAATGAAGATTATGAAAAACAAACCCTTTTTTGGCCCCCTACTTTTTCTGGTGGCATTCATGTTTGGCACATCCTTTGCCATAGGGCAAAAATATGCTTATGTTGATTCGGATTATATTTTGAAGAAAATGCCGGATTACCAAGATTCAAAAGAGAAATTGGATAAGTTGGCTGATCGTTGGACAAAAGAAATTGAGGAGCTTTACGCCGTCCTTAAAGGAAAAAAAGATAACTTTGCAAAGGAGGAGGTCCTATTACCTGAAGAGGAAAAAAACAAAAGAGGAGCCGAAATAAAAAAGTTGGAACAAGATGCAATTCAAATGCAAACCAATCGATTTGGAGTGAGTGGTGATTATTTTCAAAAAAGACAAGAACTCATCAAGCCCATTCAGGATAAGGTATTTGATGCAATGCAAAAAGTAGCGCAGAAAAAAGGATATTCTTTTGTTTTTGATAAAGCCAACCAAAGTAATTTGGTGTATGCAGAAACTAAATTTGACCTCAGTAATGATGTATTAAAAGAAATGGGTATAACAGTTAAATAAATAAATAAAATAGAAAATGAAAAAAACACTTTCCTTAGTAGCTCTACTTTTTGTAACCAATCTTGCTATTTCACAATCTAAAGTAGCACACGTTAATTCTCAATCATTACTTGATACAATGCCATCGCGTGATCTTGCATTAAAAGAAATTAAAGAAATTGAGGATGAATTCAAATTAGAATTGAACGGGATGTATGAAGAATACGAAAAAACAAGAGCCAAATTAGAAGCGGAAAGAGCTACCTTGTCACCAACCATTATTAAATCAAGAGAAGCGAATCTAATGAATTTAGGTCAACGAATTCAAGAAAGAGAACAAACTGTTCAAAATGAATTACAAGTGAGGGCTCAAGAGTTAAACCAACCCATTTTTGACCGCGTGAAACAAGCAGTTGATATTGTTGCAGACAGAAAGAAATTAAACTACGTAATCGATGCCTCTAATATGTTGTACTCTAAAGGTGGAATGGATATCACTGGAGAAGTGATTGTCGAATTATTGAAATTAGATGCAGCAGCAATCAACAAAAAATAAATCCAATGAAATCATTATTCATTTTCTCTTTACTTTTAATCGCTGTATCGTGCAATGCACAAAAGGAAAATGCGACTAAAAATTCCGAAAAAGAACTCGTTTGGCATACTGATATGAATCAAGCAATTGCTATTTCTCAAAAAGAGAAAAAACCGATGATGTTATTTTTTACCGGAAGCGATTGGTGTGGATGGTGTATTCGCTTACAAAATGAGGTTTTTAAGAAGGACGAATTTACCAAATGGGCAAAAGAAAATGTTGTTTTGGTAGAGATCGATTTCCCGAAAAAGAATACTCAAACTGATGCCATTAAACAACAAAATAATCAATTGCAACAAACATTTGCCGTTCAAGGATACCCAACTGTATATTTTGTTACCGCAGATAAAGGTGAAGGTGGAAAGGTGAACTTAACCTCTTTAGGAAAATCTGGTTATATGGCAGGTGGTCCTGAAGGATGGATTAATAACGCAAATACATTTCTAACCAAGAAATAAAATTAGATTCCTTAATTTATGAAGCGATAATTGAATTTCAGTTGTCGCTTTTTATTTTTTACTAAAAACCAACTGGTATTTCAACCCTGCCCCATCTATAAATTCCCATTTCAAATAGGCATCAGAGAGAAACAAAATTCGAGATTTAGTAACTGGGATTGATTGATTATTTGTTAGAGATAAAAAGGTGTGGTTCAAATATTCACCATCCGGTTGCAGGTCATATTTTCCTTTTGCAGAGGTTGTGTCTGAAAAATTAGTTGAAATAAAATAAGCCAAACTTAAACGAAATGAGGTGTCTAATTCCTTATTTATGACCAATTCTCCCACACAAGAAGTATCAGTGGCATAGGAGAGTCCATCGTAATCAAAAACAGTAATTTTGGTTAATTTCCATTCCCCCTGCAGCTCATTTTCCTTTTTCTTTACCTTATTGCAAGCAGTAAATAAAAAGAACATTAATAAGGAAATAAAAACACTTTTCATAAACATGCAGTTACCATCATACGAACTCCTAAAATCAGGGCTTCGGAATCAATATCAAAACGCGGATGATGGACACCATAAACAATTCCTTTTTCTTCATTTCGGACACCTAACCGAAAGAAACATGCCGGAACTAATTGAGAATAGAAAGCAAAATCCTCCGAGGTTAAACGAATGGGTAAATCATGCACTTTGTCGTTTCCAATAAGTGCTTTCGCTTTTATAGCTAATTCATTCGTTAAAGCAACGTCATTTTCCACACAAGGATAACCTTTAGAAATCTCAATATCAACGGTTGCTCCGTGTAATTTTGCAATCTCAGTCACTTGTTGTTCTACCAATAATAAGGCTTGTTCTCGCCAGATTTCATCCATTGTTCTAAACGTGCCTTTCAATATCGCCTTAGATGGAATAATATTGGTTGCTCCTAATGCCTCAAAATGACCAAAACTCAATACACACGGGATTTTTGGGTCACATTTTCTACTTACGAGTTGCTGAAGTTGTAAAATGATATTGGCTCCAATTACAATTGGATCAATACATTGATGAGGTGTAGCTCCATGACCCCCTTTTCCGTTGACTGTAATATAAATTTCATCACAAGAAGCCATGTAACGACCGGCATGAAAGCCTAATTCTCCCACAGGTAAATCAGGAAAAACATGCAAAGCATACATTTTATCAACGCGTGGATTTTCTAATACTTTATCCCTAATCATGTAAGTAGCTCCCCCAGGATTTTTTTCTTCGCCCGGTTGAAAAATCAATTTAACAGGAAAGGGTAAATCGTCTTTTATTTCATTCAAGATTTCTGCTGCACCCAATAAGATAGCAGTATGAACATCATGTCCACATGCGTGCATTACACCCCTAACTTTTGATTTATAAGGCACTTCATTCTCTTCAATAATAGGTAAGGCATCTAGGTCTGCCCTCAAGGCAACACACGCTTTTCCCAAATGTTTTTCAGATTGAATCAATGCTACAACTCCCGTTCCTCCAACACCCGCTTGATGTGAAATACCCAATTGAGTTAATTTTTCCGAAACGAAACGCATGGTTTCCTCTTCCTGATATGACAACTCAGGATATTGATGCAAGTGCTCGCGATAACTTTTCACTTTTTGATAAAGTGCAAGCGATTTTTGTTCTATTAGGGCAGGTAATTCAAGACTCATTGGACGAAATTGATTGATAACCAGAAACAATTAATCGAAAAGAGACATAGGCCATTAAAATTCCAAAAAGGAATTTAACCAGACCGGGAGACATTTTCAGTGACAATTTGGAACCAATATATCCACCTACAACAAAAGTTAGCGCAATGATTAACCCATATTTCCAATTCACATTACCAGTTTTCCAATAATTTAGAGTGGCTAAAATTACCACCGGAATAGAAAGTACGAATAAACTAGTTCCTTGTGCTTGATGTTGAGTTAGTCCCAGCATAAAAACTAATGCAGGAACAATTATAATTCCACCTCCAACACCCACAAAACCACTGAGAATCCCGGCTAAAAGCCCAATCACTACTAAAATCAATATTGTTTGTGTTGTCATCCTATTTCTAACAAAAATACACTTCTTTAAACGTTTTCGCCCATACTTTTTAGATAGGATTTCAATTTCCCTTCATTCGTTTTTGGGATAATCAATAATTTCTCGGTTGAATCAATGACTATATAATCTCTCAAACCATCAATTAGGACCTTTTTGTTGTTGGGGAAATACACCAAATTACTTTGTGCATCAAAAAAACTAGGCGCTCCAAAAATAACAACATTCCCATTTTCATCTGGTTTTACTTTTTCATTTAAGCTTCCCCAAGTACCTAAATCACTCCAATCAAAAGAGGTTAAAACAACTGAAACATCTTGTGAGTGCTCAAGTATAGCAAAATCAATTGAGATGTCGACACACGTTTTAAATGCAAGAGCTAAATCATGTTGCTCTGTTGATGAATCAATTGAAATACGATTAAACAACTCCAATAGATTCGGTTGATATTTTTGAAAAGCATGCAAAATAGCATCAATTTTCCAAATAAAGATTCCCGCATTCCAATAAAAATTACCAGAAGATAAAAATTCTGTTGCTGTCTGAAGATTGGGTTTTTCTCTAAATTGTTTAACCTTAAAAACATGCCCAGCTACCGGTGTGGTATTTGAATCAAACTCAATGTATCCATATCCAATATCAGGACGCGTAGGCTTAACGCCTAGGGTTACCAAGTGATTTTTTTGCGCCTCAGAAATTGCAATTTCCAACTGATCATTAAATAAATTTTCATTCAAAATAAGATGGTCTGAAGGGGCTACAATTAAGGTAGAATTCGGATTGATTTTTTTAATTTTCAATGCTGCATATAGGATGCAAGGCGCGGTGTTCTTTCTTTCGGGCTCACAAATTATTTGCGCTTCCTTCAACATAGGAAGTTGCTCAGCAACAGTAGAAGCATAATTTAAATTGGTGAGAATATAAATTTGATGAGGAGGAATCTTTTTTTCTAATCGTTCAAAAGTCAATTGCAGTAAAGACTTCCCAACACCTAAAATATCAAGAAATTGTTTAGGCATTTCGGGAGTTGATAAAGGCCAAAACCTACTTCCAATTCCACCGGCCATAATGAGTCCAAATAATTGTTCGTTTTTCATTCTAATGGTGTTACTTTGGCTATTGCACTAACGAGATAATTTTTGTTTGTTTTTAATTCTGTGCAAAGAAAACGTTTTCTTCGCAAATCGCCCTTACAAAAAACTTTGCCTTGTAATAAAAAACACTCCCCCTTCGAGAGATTTTCCAGCAAAGTAATTGATTCATCATGCCTATCAAATTTAGCCAATTGTCTGGAAAGATGTATATCACTGCATGAAGAAGCCTTGAGGTTATTTAAAGAACGCTGCAAAGCAAAATTAATCTCCTCTGGCAATTGCTCCATTTGTATAACCGGTTCTAATAACCTTTTAAATTCTGATTTCCATTCTGGTCCATGAGGTGAAACTCGATTGCCAAATTTTTCGAATGTTTTAAAATGAGCAAATTCATGTATGGTTGTAATTAAAAACGCATATGGATTGAGGTTTCCATTGATCGTAATTTGAGGCATTTGAAGGCTAGACCCTACTCGAAAATCACCCAGTTTGGTAGTTCTTGGTGCTACAATCTTGAATTTTACCTTATGTAAAATAAGTAACTCAGTGACATAAGAAACAAAAACTTCTGGTAAATATTTCACCAACACTTTTTGGTAAAGATCATGTTTTGTTGCGGTGTACATCTATCCAAATGTAAGAATTTTATTGTTTTTAGAAACAAAAAATGGTGATTTTGAAACGGCATAACTTAAATAAGCCTTAACTTAGCCACCATGAAATTAATTGAAGGATTCGGAAAATACTTTTTAATGCTAACAATAGTATTCCGCACACCTGAAAAATTCTCTGTTTTTAGAAGGAGGTTATTTGAAGAATTAGAGCACATTGGAATTAACTCCATACCGTTAGTTGCCTTAATGTCGTCATTTATAGGTGGAGTGATTGCCCTACAAACTGCGTCCAACATGTCTAATCCGTTGTTGCCCACTTATACAGTTGGATACATTACACAATCAAGTACAATCCTCGAATTTTCGCCAACAATCATTTCTTTAATACTCGCTGGGAAAGTAGGTTCAAACATTGCATCGGAAATTGGAACCATGCGCGTAACAGAGCAAATTGATGCGCTTGAGATAATGGGAGTAAATTCACTGAATTTTTTGGTGCTTCCAAAGGTGACTGCCGCTGTTTTATTCTTCCCAATTTTGGTAATTTTCTCAATGGGATTGAGTTTGGCAGGTGGGTGGATCGCTCTTGTTCTATCCGATTTATCATCCACTGAAACCTATGTATACGGTATAAGATATTATTTTGAAATGAGTAATGTTTGGTACGCATTAACTAAATGTGTTGTGTTTGGCTTTATCATTGTTACGATATCTTCTTTTTATGGGTATTACGTAAAAGGAGGATCATTAGAAGTTGGTCGTTCTTCCACGCAGGCAGTCGTAAGTAGCAGTGTCGCCATTCTCGTTGCAAATTTCCTATTAACTCAAATGATTTTACTTTCATGATTGAGGTTAAGCACGTTAATAAATCATTTGGAAAAACCCAAGTTCTGAAGGATATCAGCGCAACCTTTGAAAAAGGGAAAGTGAACCTTATAATTGGTCAATCCGGACACGGAAAAACTGTTTTAGCGAAGTGCATTGTTGGGCTGCACGAAGTTGACTCTGGGGAAATTCTTTTCAATGGACGTGATTTTTGTAAAATGAATCGGGTTGAGCGCACGTCTATCAGACAAGAAATTGGAATGCTTTTTCAAGGATCTGCGTTATTTGACTCAATGACCGTGGAAGAAAATGTGATGTTTCCCTTGTTGATGTTTAAAAAAATGACAAAAAAGGAAATGCTTACTCGCGTAAACTTTTGCTTGGAAAGAGTCAATCTGACCGGCAGAAATAGCCTTTTTCCGTCGGAGTGTAGTGGTGGGATGCAAAAAAGAATTGGTATTGCACGAGCGATTGCCATGAATCCAAAATATTTGTTTTGCGATGAGCCAAATTCCGGATTGGATCCTAAAACCGCCATTTTAATTGATACACTCATCCGAGAAATCACCTATGAATATCAAATTACCACTGTCGCCATCACTCACGATATGAATAGTGTGATGGAAATTGGGGACAATATTCTATTTATCCATAATGGAAATAACTGGTGGACAGGGAACAAGAACAATATCATTACCACAGAGAACCTAGAGGTAACTAGCTTTGTTTACGCTTCAGAATTCATGAAGGAAATTAAAGATTCCATCACCGAAAAAAACAAGAACAAATAATTTATTTGTATAACGTTGCTTTGACAGCGGCAATCACACGTGGTACATTTGGCAATGCAGCCTCAATCAAAGTTGGAGAAAACGCAAAAGGTGTATCTGTTTGCATAACTCTATAAACAGGAGCATCTAGATAATCAAACGCATATTGTTGTAAGTGATACGCAATCTCCGAAGCAATAGAAGCCAAAGGCCAAGACTCTTCAACAATTACGCAACGATTTGTTTTCTTAACGGATTCAACAACCGTTTTGTAATCGATTGGGCGTACGGTACGAAGATCTATAATTTCTACTGAAATGCCCTCTTTTTCAAGTACCTCAGCCGCTTCATAAACAACTTTCAAAATTTTACCAAAAGAAACGATGGTTACGTCATTTCCTTTTCGTTTGATGTCAGCAACACCAATAGGAATTATATATTCACCTTCAGGAATTTCTCCTTTATCACCATACATTTTTTCTGATTCGAGAAAAACAACTGGGTCATTATCTCGAATCGCAGCTTTTAATAATCCTTTGGCGTCTGCTGGATTTGATGGCGTTATTACCTTTAATCCTGGAACGTGTGCATAGAATGCCTCAAAACTTTGGGAATGTGTAGCTCCCAATTGACCTGCTGTTCCATTCCCTCCTCTGAAAACAATTGGGCAATGATATTGTCCACCCGACATTTGAAGCATTTTTGCTGCGCTATTGATGATTTGATCTGCCGCTAAAATGGCAAAATTCCATGTCATAAACTCTACAATTGGACGCAATCCATTCATCGAAGCACCAACAGCAATTCCGGCAAATCCAAGCTCAGCAATCGGAGTATCAATCACGCGTTTTGGACCAAATTCATCGAGCATTCCTTGAGAAACTTTATAAGCTCCGTTATATTCTGCTACTTCTTCTCCAAGTAAAAAAACCGCTTGGTCTCTTCTCATTTCTTCGCTCATTGCTTCACGAAGGGCCTCTCTAAATTGTACCGTTTTCATAGAATTGTTATAGGGACTGCGAAATTACATGTTCCCATTGGTTTTATCAATTAATTAACAACAAATTTTAATACCCGTGCATTTGTTCCCAATTGAACCAGATACGTTCCAGAAGCCATACCTGCTGTTGGAATAATAACCATGTTATCTCCTGTTTTCGATTGAACGGTCGTGGTTGAAATCACTTTTCCGGATAAATCCATAATTGAAATTGCCAATCTCGTGTCAACTGCCGAAGAATAACGAATGTGTACATCCTCATCAGCTGGGTTTGGATACAAATCGATTGCTGTTAAGTCAGAATTTTCTTCTAAGCTCAAAACAAGATTATCGGAAGGAGAGCCTGCATACAGATTGATATCATCCAAATAGATGTTATTGCCTCCCTCTCCTTCAAATTTAAATTTCATTTTAAAATTAGGGGTGAAATAGATACTAGTTACGTTAATCATGTGCACTGTTACCCAATCTGCTTGTTGGGTTGGTTTCCAGCTTGTTGAAGAAACCGAGCTTGATAATTGATTTCCACCCAATGTTTTTCTTTGTGCCCATGTTTCGCCACAATCAGATGTTACAAATACTTTTAGGTATTCATAATCAGCCGTTGTTTTTTTGCGGTATGCATAGCGAAAGCTCAACGTAACAGTTCCAGTTGATGGTATAACTGATAAATCAATTGGCGCTGAGGTTAATTCATCGACACTCCCAACTCCTTGACCAAAATTTACCAATTTGGCACATTGTGCTCCGGAATGACCTGTTGTGTTTTCAATGGTCCACGCGTTGTTATTATTTGGATTATAAACTTCCCAATTGTTTACATTCGTTAACGTTGAATAGGATTCAAACCCTTCCCAATAAGGCAGTACCGAAGGATCTGGCAATACTCGAATGTAATTATTTTTAATCTCGTCATCGGATGTGGAACCATCTGTCGCTGTTAATTTTACTGTGTAAAGTCCGGGTTGTGAAAAATTAATCGTCGGGTTTTGAGAATTAGCAGCCGAACCAGATGCAAATGTCCATCCTGTAGCTGGAGTAACATCCCAGTTCCAACCGGTAACAAGATTGTATGAATCATCCACTAATTGAATTGAATCGCCCAAACAGATTGTGGTTCTATCTGTTGTAAATTGAGCCTTACACAAGTATACATCGCCGGTAGCTCCTGTTGCTGTTAAATTAGCAGATTGCCACAAATTAAACCTACCTGTATTAGTAGATTGAAGAGCTGCTCGCATGCGGTCCACTTGTCCACCCGTGTACATTTTTGAACAATAGGAATAATCCATATAATTTTCTACATTATCTCTAACATCATAAGACCAATAAGAATTGACTGAATTACACGTATTTGCATTTATCAAACAAGAGGTAACTCCAATACAATTAGGTGTATCATCTACCCCATCATCCGTGCTGCAAGAAGAAGCATTTCCAGGATTGTTATTTCCTCCCCATGTGTGCGAAAGGTTCAACCAATGTCCTACCTCATGCGTTAGTGCTCGACTTGTTCCTACGGAACTCGTTCCAATGGACCCCACATAATCGTGTAAAATCCAAATTCCGTTTGTCATACTTGAACCCGACCAACCAGAAGGATTTGTAGTATATCCAGCAGCACCACCAATTTCACCACAAATAAAAACATTCAAGTATTTATTTCCTGGCCAAGAGCCGTTAAATACATCGTTTCCATTTCTAATGGCTGTAACTTGTGCATCACCGTCCGCGCCATCATAAGAAATGGCATTCATGGTGCGAGTAATTCCTTTAAAACAAGTTCCATTTGGTGCTTTGGTGGCAAGAACAAATTCAATTTCTGCATCGGTTGGCATACCCACAAAGTCTGATTGAACTGTTGCTGTGTCCGCATTTTGTTTTCTGAAATCACGGTTTAGAATGGCTAATTGATCCATGATTTGTTCATCTGAAATGTTTTCTACCCCATTGTTATGAAGAACGTGAAATACAATTGGAATTCGGTAAACAACACCTTTAGGCTGCGCTTTTTTCAGTGCTTTCGCAAATTCAATATCATCTTGCTGTTTTTGCAATACATAGTCAGTATTTTGCATCAAAGCAGCCATTTTCTTGTGTTGAATACAATACTCAACCTGCTCTCCATCACGCACATTGGTTGGATCGATGGTTCTTTTAACTTGGCTGAAAAGCGTAAAAAATGAAAATAAAACAAACGAAAAGGCAATACTAATTTTTGAGTTCATAGTTAAATTTAGTTTAGAACAGTTAATTCTTTTAATAGTTTGCCTAAATTACCACTTTATTTAAAAAAGTTCCAAATAAATTTTGATTTCATCCAATTTTTAATCGAAAAGAGTCGACTACCATTAACTTCCTTACATTTGTAGTATGAAATCAAGAATAGCATCCGAGACACTCTCTATTACAACAAAAGTTGTTTTGCCAAATGATACGAATACATTAGGTAATCTTTTTGGCGGTCAGTTATTAGCATGGATGGATGAAATCGCCAGTGTTTCTGCACACAGGCATTGCAAGCGCGTAGTGGTCACGGCATCTGTCAATCATGTTTCGTTTCAAAAACCAATCAACCATGCCTCCATCGTAACATTGGAAGCTAAGGTTTCTCGTTCGTTTAATTCCTCTATGGAAATTTTTGTGGATGTATTCGTAGAAGATCCGGTTACCGGCGAACGAGCAAAATGCAATGAAGCCATCTATACTTTTGTTGCAGTTGATCAAAATGGTGGTCCCATCCAAGTGCCTGAATTGATACCAGAAACAGAGGAAGAAAAAAATCGATTTGAAGGAGCTTTGCGCAGAAAACAACTTAGTTTGATCTTAGCGGGTAAAATGAAACCAAGCGACGCAACTGAATTGAAGAAATTATTTTTTGAGGAATAGCTTATTTCTTTTTTTTCTTATTCAATATAGCATCTGGTTGCGGAAACAGACCCAAGCGTTTCATAGATTTCGTTTTTTTATACAGCAAAATTGTTTCTGGCGATTCATCAACCGAGCGGTTAAATGTTACAATAAACGTTGTTTTATCCTTTTTTTCCCAGGAATAGGGAACTGTCATTTCGTTTCTTCCAATGGTAAAATCAAGATCTGTTTTTCTTAATTTCACTGATATCTCCGTTGATGCCACCTCAATCAATTGTGAACCAGTATTCAATTTATACGCCGCAATTTTTCCCACATATTCACCCAACACCCTTTTTTTAAGGGGTTTTTGAGCAACGATTGAAAGCGAAGCACACAAAAAGAAAAAAAGCATCCATCGTTTCATGTAAAGCGAAGGTAAGAATTTTATGATGGAATGTGCTTTTTCAACTAACATCTACATGAGCCCAAAATCAGCTTCCAGTTTTGATATTGGGTATTACAGTTTTTGTTGTGCGAAAAATGGACACACTATTTTATGGGTCGTTTCACTTGCTTTTCTCAGGAAAAGAAATTAACGGCAATCTGTTCCACACCCATTTTATCTGAATTAGATGTTAAAAACAACACTTTTTTCAGATGAATTGAAAAATTCGAACGGTCAACGTATTTAGACCAAGATGAAAACATCGTTAAAATCATTTTATGCTTGATGATTATAAAACAATTGATGCAGTTGTTCCATGTTTGAAAATAATTGATGAGTCGCAGTCAATTGAATTTCACCAGATTTCAGGAATTTAAATCGAGAAATTGAAACTTTTCAGGAAATTCAACTTTATACAACAATTTGCTTGTCATTTTCGTCAGTACGATTTGTCTGTCCAAAGGTGAAATACTCTTTTGTTATTGAGTAATCCATTTCTTTTAAGGAATCAATAAACAAATCAATGTTTAAACGCATATTTTCTAAATGTTCATCTTCAATTTCAATAGTTTTTCCATTATGGTCGTTTAAATAATGAAACTCAATTATTCTTTTATCTAAGATTCCAGACGTCAGTAACCATAAATCCACAATTTTAGATGTCTCTTCTTTGTTGATTCGAATAGTTTCTTTTGTTTCAGGGTGGTCAAATAATATATAATCCTTGAAAATGACAATTTTATCGAATAGTGAATGGCGGTATCTTTTGTAAAGTGTAAAGCAATACATAATTGTAAGAACATAGCATATGCCCCCAAAATAAAACCCTACAGAACTTTCATAAAGAAGAAATGTATTAAATAAAACAAGTAATATTCCTAACAAAATTATTGGCACGGAAAAAAATGATAAAATGTCAATAAACAATGGAGAAGATAGTTTAATGTAATCGTTTGTTTTTTTGATTAACAGATTTGTTTTCTTTTTCAGTGAACGATCAAAAAAATAAATTCCAATTCCTGATAATATAATTAGGAACGATGGAATTATTGAAATAAATGTTAGTAGATAATCAATCAAGTATGCACCAATATTGTATAATATGATAAATACAAAAACAATAGCGATGGCTTTTATAAACCCTTTGAACGTAAAGAATTTTTTGACTGATTGACTTGATTTATAATCCTGAAAATCCTCAAAATCACTATACTTTTCTTTTGCTTTTTTATTTTGAATGTCAGTTGGTTCCATAAATGTAATACGTTTTTAATGATTGATTGTTTAACTTTTCTATGGAGAAGACTATAAACGATAAGACACTAATTTTCAAAGTTTATTGTTTGATAAAATCTTCACATACATTATTTTCATGACTCAAATCAACATATATCAAAAGGCCAAAATTATTGTATTGGAAGTAATATTAGGTTATTGATCTCATCACAAAATTCTTTTGAAAAGGGTGTGTCCACATCATAAATTACGTCTTGCTTAGTCGTGATACGAATACCAAAATTTGAATTATCTAAAACACTCGTTTTTAAAAAACCTAAACCAGTAGCTTCTTCTTGTAAAATCTTTTGAATAGATTTAATTTCCAAAACCGGTAAATCAATGTAATATACTGTTTTTCCATTCAAAGTTAAATCATTACCATGACTAGGATAATTTGGGTATACCTCTGAAATATTATAGGATGGAAACTCTACTAATTTTCGATGGGTTTTTGACAGTTCTCTAATTTGTACGATGGAAGTTACGTTTACAATTCTAATAATTGTATTTGAAACCGCTAACATTGAATATTTACTATATGAAGCTAGATTAAAATTGTTTTCCTGAAAAAAGGCATCTTTTTCCAACGTGTTTTTTTTCCATTTATCTAAGTTCAGTGCTGCCTTAATCCCTAACCAAACTATGCCATTTAGGACAACAAACATTGCAATACTGATATAAATGTTAACAGCTAAAAATAATAATGACGCAAGGCTCATACATGTAAATCCTAAAATTATTCCCCATAAAGGAATTGAGCTTTTTGGAACGAGTATTTTCATATTTGCTGAATTCAAGAAACAAATGTAATTTTTTTCAAGTCAAAAATAGCTAAGCAACGTACGTTTTATTTTCCACACGTTTCAAAATCAGTCCTGTAACAATTGCGTAAGCAACCGTTAGCCATCCAAAAAAAACTAAGCTAAAAAATGAAAATATAAAAGCTCCTCCTAGCATCAAAAAAACATTTGCGGGTGGTTCACCGAAAGAATCAGTGCATTTACCAGTAGTCCAATAACAAATATTTGCTCCAATATTTATTAAAACAAAAGTAAGATAGTGGGAAAATATTCCAGTTAATATGCCTGTAAAAACAACTCGTCTTCTGCTTGATTTTTCTTTAACAATCAGTTTCCAAAATAAACAGCCGGTCAAAAATGCCGCAATAGGAGCCCCTATTGCAAAAGCAGAATATCCATCTCCGATGGCTGTTAGGGCTAGGTAAATTCCAATAACCAATCCAAGAAAGGCGTTGATTAGACCAAATTTTAACCATGTCTTCATTCGTAAAGGTTAAATATGTTTATTGGATTTATTTATCTCAGCACAAATTTCTTTTGGAAACGTTGTGTCGACATCATAGATTGTTCCGTCTTTGGCTTTTATTCTAATCCCATAATTCATATTCTTTCCGATTGCATAAGGCCATCCAGCTTCTCCTTGGTTAATCTGAATAACTTCACTAATGTCTGTTATTGGGATATCAATATAATACAAATTGTAGCCATTAATAGTGGTTTGTTTTTCAATTTTAGGATAATTTTTGTAGATTTCCAAAAGCGAAAAAGTCTTTCGATTTATCACAATGATTGTATTAATATTTACAATGGTTATTTTGGATGATGATACGGCGATAAAACTTTTCTCTCCATTGGATACAAGATTATATCCTCCATTCTGAAAGAATGGGTCTTTTAATGTTGATTTTCTCCAACCATATAAATCTCGCTTTTGAAAATACATTAAGCAAAAAAAAGGTATTGCATTTAAAACAAGTGTCATTATTAGTCCAAAAATAAGTCCTCCATTAAAAGATAACAAAGAGCACAAAATTGTAATTCCGTACAAAAAACGTTTAACCCATGAGGGGTGTGCGGGTGAGATAAGTGTTTTCATAGTTATTTTGGATAACTGTTAAACTAAAAATCAATTTCGCAATTAGGTAATTCTTTCTTCAACCGTACTTTTTCTAGATCTGAAATTGGATTTCCTTTTAAGTTTAAAGATTTCAAGTTTTTCATCGATTTAGGCAGTTTTGCAATCTTGTTTTCTACTATTGGTCTTTCCATTACAATTTATTTATCGTCCCAAATTTAGTAAATATTTGGGACGAAATTACTGGCTGTCAGATAAATTATAAATACTTTTCTTTCCTGATTTTAGGCATTCAAAAAAGAGATTTTTTTCGGATGCTCAGTAATTCGGCATTCTAAATTTTAAAGCAGACCAAAAACACTTGTCTGCCCAAAAGCATGAAATCCAATCGAGAAACTTTTATTTTCTAAATTCAATTCAAAACCAAAATCCTTTGTACCTTTGTACCGTCTCTAAGGGGTGCCCGTCAAACGGCTGAGATTATACCCATTGAACCTGATTAGGATAATGCCTACGAAGGGAAGATGACTGTGCTAATGCGTTGTTTATTCACCAAGAATTAGCCCCTTGTTTTTGTTTAATTTTGTATAAAATGAAAACAAGATCTATTTTTTTAACCGCTTTTTTATGCGCTCTTTCGTTCCACTTTTTTAGTCAACCCAACATTTTTGGCACCGTCACCGATGAGTCTGGGCTTCCTCTTTCTGGTGTGAAAGTCAGTATTGATCGACCAAATTATGGCTTATCAGAATACTACACATTTACAGATAGAAAAGGAAATTATAACTGGTCTTTTGATGAATTGAAGGTCTCCGAATTCATTCAGGTAACTTTCGAAAAGATTGGTTTTGAACCTTATTCAATGCGCTTATCTAAAACAGATGCAGCTATCCAACAAGATGTAAAACTCAAACGCGACACCAAACTACTGGAAGAATTTCAGGTTATGGGAACACGTACCGATGAATTGTCTACCAGCACCTTAAAAATCAAGAAAAGCAATTTATTAGAGAAAAATAACTTTGGAAAAGATTTGCCCTTTCTCCTAGAATCAACCCCATCCGTGGTAACAACTTCTGATGCCGGTACCGGAGTGGGTTACACGGGAATTCGCATTCGGGGAGTGGATGCTTCTCGTATCAATGTTACCATTAACGGAATTCCGGTCAATGATCCTGAATCGCACGATGTCTATTGGGTAAATATGCCTGACTTGACTTCTTCTATTAGCAACATGGAAATTCAACGCGGAATTGGAACGTCTACCAATGGTGCTGCCGCTTTTGGAGCAAATTTGAATATTAAAACAGATGATATTTCTGCAAATTCATACGGGGTCTTGGATAATTCGTATGGATCATTTAATACGTTTAAAAATACCATTAAAGCTGGAACAGGACTAATAAATGGCAAGTTCTCAATGGATGTACGGTTGTCGCAAATCTTGTCTGATGGTTACATCGATCGAGCATCATCCAATTTGAAATCTTATTTTCTCTCTGGAGCCTTTGTAGGGGAAAAATCGGTAGTGAAAGCAGTTGCTTTTTCCGGAAAAGAAATTACATATCAATCGTGGTATGGAACACCCGAGAGTAGAATCAACGGAAAGGTGAATGAAATGAATGCTTATGCTGATCGCAATTATTTATCGGATGAAGAACGTCAAAATTTATTAAATTCAGGAAGAACCTACAATTATTATACGTACAAAAATCAGGAGGATAATTACCAGCAAGACAATTATCAGTTGCATGTTACGCATCGATTTAATCCAAAATTAGTACTAAATGTAGCAGGCCATTACACCCACGGGCAAGGATACTACGAAGAATACAGAAAAGGAGATGATCTAAGCGCATATGGAATGGATACCGTTTTTACGGGGAATGATACTATCACACAAACGGATTTAATTCGTCGTCGTTGGTTGAATAATGATTTTGTGGGAGGTGTTTATTCCTTAACGTATTCAGATAAAGATTTTCAGTTAATTTTTGGTGGTTCAGCAAATACGTATATCGGCCGTCATTTTGGAGAAGTAATTTGGGCGCGTTTTGCCTCTAATGGCGAATTAGGAGATCGTTATTACGATGAGATAGGTCGAAAATCAGAGCTTAGCAACTACTTGAAAGCGTCTTACAAATGGAAAAAATTTAACTTTTTAGGAGATCTGCAATACCGCCATATTGACTATTCGTTTGTCGGAAATGACCAAGTAGATGGCGTAATTAAAGACATTGACCAAAATGTAACGTTTGATTTTTTCAATCCAAAGTTTCAAATCTCTTACCTAATTTCCCAAGGAAAATATAATCAAAATGTCTTTTTTTCCTACGGGGTTGGAAATCGGGAACCTGTTCGAAGAGATTTCAGACAAAGCACACCTCAAAGTAGACCAAAGCCTGAGACAATGCGAGATTTGGAAGTGGGTTACGTCCTTTCATCTAAACGCTTCAATTTCTTGACAAACCTCTATTTTATGGATTATACCAACCAGTTGGTGTTGACCGGAGAAATTAACGATGTTGGTGGCTACACAAGAACTAATGTAAAAGATAGTTATAGAGCTGGTGTCGAATTAACTTCACGGTACCTAATCTTTTCTGATTATAACCAAGATTTATCAGTCGAAGCTGGATTAACATTGAGTAGAAATAAAATCCAACAGTTTACTGAATACGTTGATGAATATTTAGATTTGGAGCCTTATTACACACAAAAAGTGATTGAACATACAAACACTGATTTGGCTTTTTCCCCAACTGTAAATGCTTTTGGTGGCATCAATTACGTATATAAAGGATTGACTTGTAACTGGACAACTAAGTATGTTGGGCGACAATTTTTGGATAACACATCAGATGTGAAACGAAGCATCAATCCGTTCACTTTTTCAAATTTGTTGGCTTCATATACATTAAAGGTAAAAGCACTAAAGGAAATCACTATTGGTCTTCAAATTAACAATATATTCAATACGATGTATGAAAACAATGGATATACTTTCTCATACATATACGCCGGGCAAATGACGACTGAGAACTTTTATTATCCACAGGCAGGCAGGAACTTTATGCTCAGATTGCTTCTCAAATTGTAGGTCAATTTCTATTCAATTAATTTTTTCTACTTTAGCATAACGTTAATTGAATATTATCTATGTATTACCTCCCTACCTTGGCGCTTGTTTTTGGATTGTTTTCCATTTCAACAGCTCAATATTGTACCCAAGTGGGGCCATCTGCTACGATTGATTCTAATGTTGAATCGGTTGATATTACAGGTGAATCCAGTAGTATATCCTACACGGGATGTCCGGGAGTGATTGGTTTGCAAGACCTTACCAGCCAAATTGTGTATTTGAATGCGGGAGGAAATTATCAACTAGATGTTCAGTTTGGTACTTGTGGTGGGAATTATGCAGGTGCTGGACAAGTATGGATTGATTTTGATCAAAGTGGTAATTTTGATGCATCCGAATCAGTAGGAACGTGGAGCGGTACACCACCCGTTAGTCTTTCTATTTTCAATTTTTCTGTCCCTGCTGGTGCTCAAAATGGATTGACGCGCATGCGGGTGATGCAACGTGAACAAGGAACATTGCCTTTAGATCCATGTGGCACTTATTCTTGGGGTTCAGTAACAGATTTTGGTGTTTATATCCAAAATGGGATTGATTGTTCCGGGTTTTCCGGAGATAATCAAGCAGAGGCAATTATTATTTCCTCTTTACCTTATGATACAACAGCCAATACATCTATTTGTTATTCCAATCAAAATGCAGTTTATCCTTCCCCAGATATGTTCTATAAAATTGACCCAAATCCAAGTATGGAAAGCTTGCACATTTCTTTGTGCGGTAGTTCTTTTGATACATTTTTAAGTGTTATAGATGCATTCGGGAATGTGATCGTATTTAATGACGATTCAAATACATGTGATAGCAGTTCTGAATTGAACTTGTTAACAGCAGGACTCGGAACCTTATACATCATTGTAGAAGGCTGGGGATCAGCTTTGGGTGAATATGACCTGCATGTAGAAGCCAATTATCTTGGATTATCCGAGCAAAGTGACGGGGTATTAATTTATCCAAATCCATCCAATGGGCTGGTTCGTATTTCTAATTTTTATGGTAAAGTATTGGTTAAAAACACGTTAGGACAAGTTCTAAAGGAATCTTTTTGCAGTAAAGAAATCGAATTAAATTTGAACGACTTGTTCTCCGGAACTTATTTTCTTTGTGATGAATTAGGTAAGGTATTGGATAAAATAATCATTTCCAAAAACGATTAATCATGATCAAAAAAATTGGATTAATAGTATTGCTCCTTTGTCTTGGATTTTCTTCTATTGCAGGAGATTGGATTCAAAAATCAACCTTTGGCGGTGTGGGTAGGCACAGAGCAGTTGGGTGTGGTACCGATTTCAGAGGGTACATGGGATTGGGACACGTGAATGGGTCTGGCATTGATATCTCCTATAAAGATTGGTGGGAATATGACCCAGCCTCGGATAGTTGGACCCAAAAGGCGAACTATCCGGTAAATAATCATGGAGCCGTATCTTTTGTAGTTAATAACATGCCATGTGTTGGTGGCGGTTCAGCTCTGGCCGGTGAATTTTATAAATACAATCCTCAATTGAATAGTTGGAGCGCAATAGCACCTTGCCCTTTTTTCAATCCAGGTGATACACAAGGGTTTTCAGTCAATAATAAGGGATATGTGTATCTAAGCAATCAATTAGCCGAGTATGATCCTGCGTCAAATCAGTGGTCATTAATGCCTCAAGCACCAATTAGTTTCGGCACATGGAGTTGTTCATTTTCTGTTGGAGCCAGTGGATTTATAAAATCCGGAAATAAATTATACGAATTCAAACCTTCCCAACAATCATGGCTGCAACGCGCTGATTTTCCTGGTGTCTCAACGGGTGGAAGTAGTGCTTTTTCTATCAATGATATGGGCTATGTTACCTGTGGTTATGTAGGCGGATTGTCTGTGGTGACCGATCAAGTTTGGGCTTATAACCCTGGAATTAATCAATGGATTGCTGTGGAAGATTTTAAGGGAACAAGTCGTCGTTTTCCGGTAGGATTTGCTGTTGATAATAAAGGGTATTATGGAACGGGAACAAATGGGGCAAATTTCAATGACTTTTGGCAGTACAACCCGTCCATCAATTCATTGGATGAATCTCCTCTTGAACTCATTAGTTTTTACCCAAATCCAGCAACAGAGTACATAACTATTGAAAAATTGACAGGCTATTCCGTGAATAGAGTTTCTATAACTAATAATTTGGGTCAACATATCAGTCAAATAGAACTAACAAAAGAGTTAGAACAGATATCTGTTTTTAATCTTCCTGCCGGAATTTACCAAGTATTGTTTTACCAAGACGATAAATATGTTGGATCCAAAAAAATGAGCATTCAACGATGAAAACACTATTATTTTTCCTCTTTTTGGTTTTTCTTTCCAATTCGTTTGTGGCTCAATCGACATTCGGATGGACAAAAAAGAACAATTTTTTAGCCGGAAAAAGAGAACGAGCTGTTGCTTTTTCTATTGGAGAATACGGGTATGTGGCTACAGGAGTGGATACGTCGGAAGTGGTTCATAAAGATTTGTGGCAATATAATCCAGTTGATGATTCTTGGACCCAAGTAGCTGATTTGCCCGGAACCGCTAGAAGAGATGCTGTTGGGTTTTCATTGAATGGCTTTGGATACGTTGGCTTAGGGATTGATAATGAGGTTTCCGTGATGGGAAATAAAAAAAGTGATTTTTGGAAATATGATCCAACTTTAAACCAATGGGATTCAATCGCCCCATACCCGGGCAGTGGAGGCAATGGAGTTTATTCAGCTACCGCATTTTCCGCAGACAACAAAGGATTTGTGTGTGGTGGAAAAATAGGGCCGGGTATTTATTCCAAACAGCTTTGGGAATATAAACCGAATAATAATCAATGGATTCAACGCGCTGATTTTCCGGGAGGCGTGCGTTACCAGCTCTGTTCTTTTTCAATTAACGACTTGGGATACGTGGGTATGGGATTGAATCAAGATGTATACAAAAAGGATTTTTATAAATACAATCCGGGATCCAATGAATGGACGGAAATTGGACCATTTCCTGCCATGGAGCGAGGGGGTGCTTCTACCTTTGTGTTGAATGAAAAAGGTTATGTCTGCCTCGGCACAAACGGAGGATTGCAGGGGGATTTGTTGGAATACAATCCGGTTTTAGACGCTTGGTTTCTAAGGCAAAGTTATGGAGGAAGTGAGCGTAAAAACGCAATAAGTTTTGTCATTAATGATAAAGCTTATGTAGGACTAGGAAAAGGAGATTCAGGAAAAAAATCGAGTATGTATGAATACAGCGACTTATCCTTATCAGCAATAAATCAATTAACACAAGCTGATTTTCAATTGTATCCGAATCCGAGTAAAGGTGAAATTTTCCTGAAAATCGATGGGTTTGTTGATTCTCAGCTAACGGTATTGGATATGAAAGGTGTAGTTGTTTTGGTACAACCTGTTAGTAATCAACAACGAGTGAATCTCGGAAGTTTACCCAAAGGAATTTATTTTGTGCGTCTTGGTGATTCGAGTCAAGTTCAAAAACTACTAATAGAAAAATGAAAAATATAATACTTGTATTTATCTTGTTTCTAGGTTCAAAATCAATTATTGGACAAGATTATTGGGAGCAAAAAGATTCAGTGAATGGGCCACCAAAGGCTTCTGCCTCAGCATTTTCGTTGGGATCAATAGGAATGGTAGTAGGCGGGTTAGATGAGGTGGAATTTAAAAGGAAAAGCTATGTATATAGTCCTTTTCAAAATGATTGGGATGAAACAACCTCGCTTGGTGGAATTTTAGGTAATGGTTTACAACGCGCGTCTGCGTGTGGTTTTTCCGTTGAAAATAATGGCGTTATCAAAGGATATATTGCCTTAGGACAAGCACAAACGGTACCCTACTTAAACGATTTATGGGAATTTGATCCAGTTACGGAGTCATGGTCTCAAAAGGCAGATTTTATTGGCCAACCACGCCGACAAGCCGTTTCATTTGTGGTGAGTGGTAAAGCATATGTGGGAACGGGAGAAGGCACAGCAGGACTATTAAATGATTTTTATGTTTACGACAATCAAACCAATACATGGGATCAAATTGCTGATTTTACAGGCACAGCACGAAGGCAAGCCATTGCGTTTTCGTTAGCAGGTAATGGGTTTGTTGGCACAGGAGATGATGGCACAAAAAGAAATGATTTTTGGATGTATGATCCTCAAACAGATCAATGGATTTTAAAAGCACAATTTCCCGGTATGGCTCGTTCTGGTGCTTGCGCTTGGTCAAATTATCCTACCGCTTTTGTTGGAACCGGAGAAGGAGTAGATTATTCCTATTTAAAAGATCTTTATGAATATAATTTTTATACGAATAGCTGGTCCCAACGAGCCAATTTGCCCGGTGCTGCTCGAAAAAATGCAATTGCCTTTTGTTTGAATGGAGTAGGATACGTGGGAACAGGATACAATGATCAATTCTTGGACGATTTTTATGCCTATTATCAATTGGTTGGCGTGAATGAAATCCAAGGAAATGAAGTAAGTATTTACCCAAATCCGACCCAAGATTTTGTTTGTGTGCATTCGCCAAATGAAGTAATTCAATCCATTTTAATTATAAATTCGTTGGGTGATGTAATACAAGAAATTAAAGGAAATCAATTAGAAAAACAGGTGTTGAATATGCAGCAATTCCCAAGTGGAACCTACTACATTTCGGTTGAATTTCAATCTTCTAAAAGTTTCCACACTACTTTTTCAAAATTATGATTCGGTTATTTCCTTTATGTATCTTGTTTTTGTTGTCATGTACAGAACAAAAAACAGAGAATCAAACTCCAGTCACTCCCAATGAAACAGAGCCCCCAGCGAGTAGAAACATTGAATCCAATAGCTCCACAGTTGATTCAACCACTGCATTGAATAAAAAAACAGACTATTCAATAAAATCGATTCAAACTGAAAATGGTTGGGGATATCAAATTTTTAAGGGAACTAAGCTTCTGATTAATCAAAAGAATATTCCTGCCGTGCAAGGAAATCAATCTTTTGCGTCAGAATCCGAAGCAATAAAAGTGGGTGAATTGGTAGTAACTAAGTTACTTCAAAATCAATTTCCACCATCTGTGCGCCGTGATGAGTTACAATCGTTGGGCATTCTAATCAAGTAACAAAAGGGTTTGCTGGTCAGCGTTCAATGAAAAATAAATAAAAATCATATTTTCTTTTCAACGCATTCTAATCTAATCCATTATTTTTGCAGTATGAAAAGATGGAAAATAGCAGAAATTTTAGGGAAAGAAGGTCAACAATTAGTTAATACTTCCATTACCGTAAAAGGGTGGGTACGAGCCTTTAGAAGCAATCGATTTATTCAATTAAATGATGGTTCATGCATGGCAACATTGCAGGCTGTTGTTGATTTTGAAAAATTCGATGAAACACTTTTAAAACGTATTACCACTGCCTCTGCCCTATCTATTACTGGAACATTAATAGAATCAATTGGTTCGGGCCAATCTGTAGAATTACAAGTTGAAGCAATTGAAATTTTAGGAGATGCTAATCCAGATGATGTTCAAAAAACGGTCATGCAACCAAAACGACATAGTTTGGAATTTCTTCGTGAACAAGCACATTTGCGTTTTAGAACCAATACTTTTGGAGCGGTTTTTAGAATACGTCACCACGTTTCGTATGCCATCCATTCGTTTTTTAATGACAGAGGTTTTTTCTATTTGCACACACCCATCATTACCGGATCGGATGCAGAGGGCGCAGGAGAAATGTTTCGTGTTACCAACTTAGATGCTAAAAACCCGCCATTGAACGAGGATGGGTCAGTTAATTTTAAAGAAGATTTCTTCGGAAAACCAGTGAACTTAACCGTTTCAGGTCAGTTGGAAGCTGAATTAGCTGCATTGGCTTTAGGTCAAGTATATACCTTTGGGCCTACATTTCGCGCTGAAAATTCTAATACTTCTCGGCATTTAGCGGAATTTTGGATGATTGAACCGGAAGTGGCTTTCAATGATTTGAAAGATAATATGGATCTTACTGAAGATTTTTTGAAACACATTTGTTCCTATATTCTTGAAACGTGTTCGGAAGATTTGAAATTTCTTAGTGATCGAGAAAGCCAAGAACAAGCACAAAAACCTCAAAACGAGCGAAACGAACTTTCCCTAATTGAGCGCTTAGAATTCGTGATAAAAAATCCTTTCAAACGATTGACTTATACAGAAGCAATTGATGTATTGTTAAACTCGAATCATTACAAAAAGAAGAAATTTAAATATGATGTTTCATGGGGCATAGATTTGCAAAGTGAACACGAACGGTATTTGGTTGAAAAAGAGTTTAAATGCCCGGTGATATTAACGAATTATCCTGCTCAAATCAAAGCGTTTTATATGCGTTTGAACGATGATAATAAAACAGTTGCTGCCATGGATGTACTTTTTCCGGGTATTGGAGAAATTGTGGGTGGTTCGCAACGCGAGGAGCGCTATGATGTACTTCACAAAAAATGCGAAGAGTTTGGAATTCATCCTGAGGAATTATCTTGGTACATGGATACACGAAAATTTGGTACGGTACCACACGCCGGTTTCGGTTTAGGCTTTGAGCGCATGGTGATGTTCGTTACGGGTATGTCCAATATTCGCGATGTTATTCCTTTTCCAAGAACCCCACAAAATGCTGAATTCTAAATCAATAACTCATTTTTAAAAAGCGAGTAGGCTCCCTGTTTTTGATTTGAATATAATACATTCCATTACCAAAATCGGTAAAGGGAACATGAATTTCATTGGATTCAATTTTTTGAAAATGAACGACTTGTCCTTGCGAATTATAAATTCTATACGTTTCATCAATTAATTCGTCTGTCACATAAAATATGATTTCATCTTGTATGGGATTTGTCTTGATTTGGGCAGATTGAGATTGATTAGTAGTCACATCTACCGGTATGGATTTACACTGCAATTGAGATATTACCTCAGGGTGATTGTATAGGATTTGGATCAGTTCTTTGTCAATTTCAAGGTAATTTACTTGTTCAGAATAACCATCAAAAAAGATGCTTTCTTTGATTTCGTCAGACTCATTAAACAACCCAAGTGCTTGAGTGACTTTTTTACGTAACAATCTTTTTTTGACGCGGATATTGGGTGTTCGGTAAAAATCTAAGAAAACAAAACCATGCACAATCTCCTTATTGTCTGTACTCAATTGACAATGTTGAATTGACCAGTTCTTAGCGAGTGAATTACGTGTACTGGCATCGAGAAGTTTACACCCCCCAACGGATCCTATGTAAATTTCAAAGTTAGCCTCTTTAATATTCTTCACACGCTTTAGTTTGACGCCTGAAATCCACGTGTTTAACTCTTGAATAATGATGTCAAATTCCATTTCTAATTGATTGTACTCCTGTTGTGTGTTTTGATCCGTTCGTAAAAAAGCAGATTCTGTATTGCCAGGATGAATAAACACTTGTATGTCCTTTTTCCAGGTTGAAACCACAGGATTTTTTGTTTTTCTCAGAACGATTTTCCTGAAATAGTCCATTGTTTCTTCTGAAAAAGTACTAGAATCTGTGTGCGCAAAATAGAAATTGGATAGGGCAACGCCCAGCAATAATGCAATGAGTTTCATACAATGTAGGTTTCTCTGATAAGTAAAAAACTACTCTTTGTTACACTATTATTCAGCTAAAATCAACCGAACATCTTCCATGAGCTTATCCACATCCTTGGAATTTGTTCCATCGTAATAGCCCCGAATTCTGAGTTGTTTGTCAATCAACACAAAATTATTAGTATGAATAAAATCAGTACCAACATCTCCTTGATTCTCCACTTCCGATTTCTTCAAAAGAAAAAAAGATTTTCGAGCAGCCTCATATAATTTCTCCTTGTTTCCTGTTAAAAAATGCCATTTTCCGGCTATGGCGCCATGTTCATCGGCATATCTTTTTAGTTGGTCAATGGTATCCACTTCAGGATTTACCGTAAAACTTAAGATGGAAAACTGCGATTCATTTTTAAAGGCTGCTTGAACGCGTTGCATTTGATCGTTCATTTTAGGACAAATCGTTTGGCAAGTGGTGAAAAAATATTCCGCCACAAACACTTTTCCTTTCACATCATTCAAACTGATCCACTTACCAAATTGGTTTTGAAAAGAGAATGTTCCAATTGTATGTCCTTGTCCGACTTGTAAAAGATTTTGGTCAACAGTTTCCGGATTTAAATCAATCGGATTCAATACCTCTGGACTTTTTTCATCTGTTTTTTTGGGAAGTAAAAAATAGGCAATGGGTACAAAAACCAGTAAAACAACTCCAATCCCAATCATTTTTTTCATGCAACAAAGGTACGGAGTAAGACAAATAAATAGATGAGTCAATCATTTTTTATAGATTTATTTTTTGGTTCCTATTGCAGCCCATTTTTTGAGTAAATTCGTAGTTCCTAATTTTTTTTATGTCAAAAAACACAAACCGTATCACCGAACTTTTTGGAATACGTTATCCACTTATTCAAGCCGGAATGATTTGGTGTTCAGGCTGGGAATTAGCTTCGGCGGTTTCAAATGCTGGTGGCTTAGGTATTCTTGGTTCTGGATCAATGTATCCTGATGTGTTGGACGAGCAAATTCGCAAATGCAAGCAAGCAACGGAAAGCCCATTTGCAGTGAATTTACCAATGCTCTATCCGGATATTGACAAACACGTTGAAACAATCATTAAGCATAAGGTTCCTATTGTTTTTACCTCAGCAGGTAATCCTAAAACATGGACAAATCACCTTAAATCTCATGGAATAACTGTCGTTCATGTCGTTTCTAGTGTAAAATTTGCAATGAAAGCTCAAGAAGCTGGCGTAGATGCCGTTGTGGCTGAAGGATTTGAAGCGGGTGGTCATAATGGTCGTGATGAAACAACTACAATGTGTTTAATACCCATGGTGGCTAAAGAAATTACGATACCAATCATTGCCGCTGGAGGAATTGGAACCGGACGAGCAATGCTTGCTGCGATGAATCTAGGTGCGGATGGGGTTCAAATTGGAAGTCGTTTTGTGGCAACCACAGAATCAAGTGCTCACCAGAATTTTAAAAATAAAATAATTCATTCGGCGGAAGGTGATACAGTTCTAACATTAAAAGAATTAACCCCTGTCAGACTCTTAAAAAATGAATTTTATACCCAATTGGAACGAGCATATTCTCGGGGGACGAGCACAACAGAATTAGAACAACTTCTTGGTAGAGGAAGAGCTAAAAAAGGCATGTTTGAGGGTGATTTGATTGAAGGAGAACTTGAAATTGGTCAAATTGCCGGATTAATAGAATCTATCCTTCCCGCTTCGGAGGTTGTAATAGAAATAATAACAGAATTTAACCAAGCCAAGTTGGAACAAAATTCACCTAAATTTTCATTTAATGATTGAATTTGAACGATTTGAGTTAGATAACGGATTAAAAGTGATATTCCATAAAGATATTACAACTCCAATGGCAGTGGTGAATACCTTATATGATGTTGGTGCTCGAGATGAATCGGAGGAGAAAACTGGTTTTGCCCATTTGTTTGAGCACCTTATGTTTGGTGGATCAATAAATATTCCTGATTTTGATGCGCCTTTGCAACGTGCTGGGGGTGAAAGCAATGCTTTTACGAGCAATGATATCACTAATTATTACGATGTTCTTCCTGCTCAAAATTTGGATACTGCGCTCTGGTTGGAAAGCGATCGAATGTTATCCTTGGCTTTTACCGATAAAAGTTTGGAAGTGCAACGTCAGGTAGTGATAGAGGAATTTAAACAACGCTATTTGAATCAACCGTATGGGGATGTGTGGCTTGAATTACGTCCCTTGGCATATAAAAAACACCCCTATAAATGGGCGACTATTGGCAAAGACATTAAGCACATACAGGATGCAAAAATGGAGGACGTCAAAGCATTTTTCCAAAAATACTACCATCCCGGAAATGCGATTTTATGTGTGGCTGGCAATTTTGAATTTTCATATATCAAAGAACGCGTTGAATATTGGTTTGGTAATATCCCGGGGAAATTAAAGCCGGCACGGATTTTACCTTCCGAACCTATTCAAAAAGAATTTCGGGAATTGACGCTTGAACGAAATGTTCCTGCAAATGCATTTTATTATGCATTCAAAATGGCATCAAGAAAAACAATGGAATATTACGTGTCTGATATGATTTCAGATGCCTTGGGTCGCGAAAAATCTTCTCGTTTATACATTCGGTTAAAAAAAGAACTCAATTTGGTTTCCGAAATTGGCGCTTACATTACAGGATCCTTGGACGATGGCTTATTAATGATCTCAGGAAAACTCAATGATGGTGTTTCTTTCGAGCAAGTGGACGTTGAAATTTGGAAAATTATTGATGAGTTTGTTTCAAGAGAAATGTCAGTCGTAGAATTAGAAAGATTAAACAT
The DNA here is from genome assembly GCA_943330745.2 of Lishizhenia tianjinensis. GTDB lineage: Bacteria > Bacteroidota > Bacteroidia > Flavobacteriales_D > Crocinitomicaceae > UBA952. The sequence continues at coordinate 57,179 of CALQIX020000008.1, read as the reverse complement.
AAAAATTCGGACAGCGCGCGAATTTCAAGATCAAGGATTATTGAATCGGGCAATGAATTTATGCCATTTCGAATTACTCGGAGATGCAGCAGGAATAAATGAGGATTTAATGGTCTATCAATCAATTACCCCTAAACAGATGAGTACCTTGGGAAAAAGTATTTTAAAGAAGAAAAATTGTTCTGTTTTACGAATCAAAAGCACAAAATAATGGTAGATAGATTACAAACTCCTGATTTGAAACAAATTGATTCTATTAATTTTGTTGCTCCTGAAATTCGAACTGAATTTCCCATTCCATTTTTTGTTCAGAAACAAGTTCCAAATGCTACATCACGCATTGAGTTATATTTCAATGCCGGAAGTACAAACGGAAAAATTGGTTTGGCCTCTTTGGTCAGTGGATTATTATTGTCCGGAACGGATAATATGAACTCAACTGAAATACATACAGAATTAGATAATTTAGGAGGCTTTCATGATATTTCATTAGGTCATGAATCTGTTGTTGTCAGTTTATACGGATTGAATGATAAGTTGGCGGAATTACTAGTGCTTTTTTGTCAAAGTATTTCAGCAGTTACTTTCAGTGAATCGGAAATTCAAGAATTGAAGGAAGATAGGAAGCAAAAACTCCGAATAAATATGCAAAAAGTTAGCTTTTTGGCTCAAAGAGAGTTTTCAAAGAACCTATTTGCCAATAGCCAATACGGAAGAGTAATCAATGAAGATAATTATGATTCAATTACGCGAAAGGAAATTATTGATTTTCACAAAGCATTTTATCTTTCCGGATTATTTAAAGTGGTGCTGATTGGCTCTTTCCAAGAAGAAACTATTGTTTCCATGGAAGATTTATTGATTCCTTTTGTCAATAATCTTGCGTTAGAATATAACCAAAACTTACAAAACATTCCTGGGGTTTTTCATACAGAGAAAGAAGGTGCTTTGCAAACAGCTATTCGCGTGGGAAGAATCTTATTTAATCGTAAAAAGGAAGATTTCGTTGACTTCACGATATTAAACACCATTTTAGGGGACTATTTTGGTAGCAGATTGATGAGTAATTTACGGGAGGACAAAGGGTTTACTTATGGGGTGGGATCCATGCTTTCTGAATTTCATGAAACCGGATATTTCTTAATTGCAACCGAGGTTGGTAAAGAACATAAAGATGCTGCTATTGCTGAGATTCGAGCTGAAATTGAAAAGCTCCATCATGAATTAATTCCTGCTGAAGAGTTGAATTTGGTAAGGAATTACCTATTGGGCCAATTACTTAAAAGTGCCGACGGACCTTATGCGATGACCGATTTGTATGTAGGTGTACAAGCCTTTGGATTGGATATTTCATTTTATGATCGGTATATCAAAAAAATTCATGAGATTACACCAGAAAAAATTCAATTATTAGCGAAAACTTATTTGGATTGGTCGCAAATGACGATTGTTAGTGCTGGATAGCAACTTTATTACTTGATTTTCGTTAAAATAGAAAGCGTTTCTAATCGTTCTTGTATTGATGAAATATAGTTTAATTCTCATTCTTATTTTTGGATTCTATTCAAAATTGAACGCTTCCCATGCAATGGGAGGAGAATTGACCTATAAATGTGTTGGAGGAAATGCTTATGTATTTGAGTTAGCATTTTACCGCGATTGCAATGGTGCGGAGGTTAACATTGTATCTGAAAATTTGCGTGTTTGGAATCATTCCAGTATTACCTCGATTAGTTTGCCTTTTGTTTCCCGTCAAGACGTTTCTCCTTTGTGTAATGCGTTGCCAGGATTTGCTGCTCAATTGCAATGTGGATCCGGTAGTGCGGGAGGAAATGGAATTGGTGCAATCGAGCGGGTATTATATCGTAGTATACCCATCGTGCTTAATGGAATTCCCCCTGCTGCCGGGTGGATATTTACTTATGAAAACTATTCGAGAAGCGGGGCGTTAACCAATATTTCCAATCCTTCAACCTATGGAATTACACTAACAGCCAAAATATTTGCGATTCCTGGTGCTACAGGTTCCGACTGTACGGATTCTTCGCCTCAGTTTTTACAAGAACCTTATTTTGTAAGTTGCGCGGGAAGTCCATATCAGTACAATATGAACGCGGTGGATCCTGATTTGGATTCCATTCATTTTGATTTTGGTGTGCCATTTAATTATTTTCCTGGAGCAAATTACAATCCGCCGATTACTCCAAATCCAATAGCATTTGAACCTGGATTTTCTTACACCAACCCAACGCCGGATGCAACTTTTAATGCCTCCAATATTCCAGCGGCCGTCGACCCATTAACTGGCGAATTAACTTTTACTTGTTTCAATTCAGGTAACTATTTAGTTAAAATCCGTGTTCAATCTTTCCGTCAAGGGGTGTTAATTTCGGAGGTGGAACGAGAGATGCAATTAGTTGTAATGCCCTGCAATTCCGCCAATAATGCACCTGTAATCACTCCTCCATTTGGTGGATCCTTTTCAACCACCGTTAATGCTGGTGATTTATTGACATTTAATTTAAATGCCGTGGATCCCGAATTTTTGCAAGATGGAACAACGCCACAACAGGTTTTTTTAACGGCTTCTGGGCCTATGTTTGGCGCTGGATTAACTTCTTCAACCGGGTGTGACATCGAACCCTGTGCCATGCTTAATTCTACTGCACCGATTAGTGGGTCACAGCAAGTTTCAACTACTTTTACATGGCAAACAACATGCGACCATTTAGTCAATCAATATGGTATTGCCGCTAGTGTGATCCCTTATAATTTTGTTTTCAAAGTGCAAGATGATTACTGTCCTGTACCTAAAATAAGTTATGTTACCGTGACGATTTTTGTAGTAAATCCAGGAATTATTCCCGCCACCCAAATTACATGTATTGAAACCAATGATTTGGGAGAATTAACGATAAATTGGGATCCTGTTGCAAATCCATTAGGGACTTTTGTAGAATATCAACTGCACTCCTTAGAAAATGGTCTTTTAGCAACGTTTACTGATGTTTCAACCACTTCAGCCATAGTTCCTGCTATAAATTCAGCGCATCATTTTTATATTGGTGTTCGCAGTGGTTGTAATGGAAACATAACTAAAAATTCTGACACGATTGCCAACATTCGTTTAAATGTGGTGAACCCAAATAATGGTACGGCAATTTTGCAATGGAATAAACCTAAAACCAATCCTTTAAGTAGTTATAATTCTTATTATCACATATACAGAGAATTTCCAACGGGTGTTTTTTCTTTGATTGATAGCACGCAATATGCTACAACTACCTATAAGGATACCATCGATATTTGCCAAGCCTATATTTCGTATAAAATTATATTACCCACAGAAGTGTGTGATTTTACCTCGAATGTAGCAGGCGATGATTTTGAAGATATGTTAACACCTGATATTCCGACGATCTTGTCTGCCGGAGTTGATACGGCCACGTCAGAAATTCTTTTGATTTGGAATCAAAATCAACAACCCGACACTTATGGATATGTGGTTTATACATTTAACGACGCCGGATTTTTAGTAGAATTAGATACAGTTTGGGGAATTTCAAATACTTCTTATAGTTATGCAACGGATTTATCGACAGGCCCTTTCTCCTATTCAGTTGCAGCCTTTGACTCTTGTTACACTTCTGCCGTTCCAGTAACGTATCAAACATCAGCCAAAAGCCCTATTCATGTTACCATGAAAGTGAGTTCAAAGGTCTTTATGTGTGAGCAAGAGGTGGAGCTTTCATGGTCAAAATACCGAGGTCAACCTGTCATGGAATATCGGATTTTTGCAAAAAATAATGGTGCTTGGTCTCAGGTTAGTGCTACTTCTGATACAATAATTCGAATTCCTGTGAGTGGCGGTGGAGCGTATTGTTTTGTTGTTCAGGCCGTATTTATGAATGGCAACAAAGCGTTTTCTAATCCAACTTGTTTTCAAGTTCCTTTTCCACAACAACCATCATATCATTATTTTAAATTGGCCACTGTAGAGCAGGGTAACATTGAATTGCATGATTATATTGACGAATCTGTAGGTGTGCAAGAAGTCATTTTTCAACGATTAAATTTTGACAATGCCTATGAAGAAATTGCACGTGTTTCAGCCAATTCTGACGATGTGTCTTTTCTCGATACTACAGTTGATGTTCGCGAAAAACCTTGGCAATATAGAACACGGTATGTGGATAGTTGCGGCACAACAGGTAACCCTGCCAATGTTGTAAAAACGGTTTTTTTATCCGGTGTAGCTGATGAAATTGAATTGATTAATTTCATTCAATGGACACCTTATGAAGGTTTTAATGGTTCCATAATTGAATACAGAATTTATCGAGGGCCGAATGGAGTATTTGATCCTTCGCCAATAGCGGTGTTGCCAAGTGGACAATTAACCTATGAAGATGATGTAAAAGCGATTGATTTCAAAGGCGAAATCTGTTACCGAATTGAAGCTATTGAGGCACTGAATTTTTATAATTTCGCTGAAAAAAGTCACTCCAACGATTATTGCTTTGTTTATAAGCCGTTGATTTATATTCCGAATACATTTACTCCCGATGGCGATAATTTGAATGATTCATTCTTACCTGTCTTAACTAACATTGATCCAATTGAATATAGCCTAAGCATTTATAATCGTTGGGGCCAAGTCATTTTTGAAACTGCCGATGCACTTGTTGGATGGAATGGTAAAATTCAAGTTTCAGGACTTGACGCTACCAACGATACGTATTTTTATCAAGTTCAAGTAAATGATGCAAATGGAGTACAAATTTCCAAACGTGGATTTGTTTCACTACTTCGGTAAGGTTTTTGTTTGGAAAAATGAATTAATTTGATTACGTTTGTTAGTCACAACCCATACGTCATGAAAAAAATAATTTTTGCGTTTTCATTTTTGGTTTCATTAGCAGCCTTTGCTCAAGATGGAATTGTTATAACATTAGATGGACAAACCGCTGATATTTCAGGAGGGACGCACCAAATGACTGCGCCAAGCAATGCTGTTTTTGATGTTCCGTTTGATGTTGTAAACAATACTGGTCAAACGCATCAATGGATTATAACCCGCTTAAAAGTGAACGTTCCAACTGGTTGGGCAGATGGCTTGTGTTGGGGTCATGGTACGGATCAATTTGGAGGCACTTGTTATTCTTCAACTCAAATGAATGGTAATCCTTGGTCAACCCCAGGTTCTCAATCTGTACTTTTCAATATCGCTGACGGTGAATACGGTAAAATGAAGCCACAAATCAATCCGGACGATTTTACAAGTGGTCAAGCACATTACCGATATTATGTTTCGGATCTAGGTTCAGGATATTCTGATTCTGTAGATTTAATCATTGATTTTGTTGCGGCAGTGAAACCAATTAAAGAAGATGTTACAGTTTCAATCGTACCAAATCCAGCTTCAGATTACATTAATATTACGGTTAATGGAATGGAAAATGGAACATTGAAAATGGTAGATATTTTGGGTAACATCGTTTATAAAGACGCTATCATAAACTCAAAATCAATCGCCACATCCAATTTTAAAACAGGTGTTTATTTTGTAACGATTGATGCCCCAGGTTCTAAATCAATTAGTCGTAAAGTAATTATTCGTCACTAAGATTCTCCCTTTTTTTAATTTTGTTCTGGCTCACTGCTTTCTTTGGCAGGATCTATTTCATTCATGGCAATAGTTGCCGCTACAATTCCAACAATTGGAGCTGAGGAGGCGAGAATCCACCAAAATAATTGAATGAATAATTCCACTGTGTTTGATAGAGTTAAGGTGTAATTAAAGAAAATCTTGAGGTCAACCGGCACAAAAATCATGAAGTAATATAATAGTCCGATTGATATGGCTAATCCGCTATGATTTCGGATAAATGCAATACTTTCATTCACGCTTCTTCTTCTTCTTTCGTTTACATAATCCATAAAACTAAATCCGTAGTAATAGGCACAAATCAAAACATTAAGCCATTGTAAAGGGCTCTCACTTGGATTTTCCCAGAAAATGAACGCGATTACTTGAATGAGTAGGAAATACAAATAATACCAAATAAAATTTCGAATAATGAGCTTTATTGCTCGAATGATGTCTTCTTTAAATTGATTCCAACTATACGGTTGTTTTACTCCCGTTAATATTCGTTCTGTTTTTTCGGATATATGTGCCAATAACGGAGATAACAGTGCGACAACCAAATATTTGGCAAAACGCATCAACAACAAGCCAACAGATACTTCAACTAACGCGTAGATGAGGTACCAAACAAGGCTATTAATTGAATCCAATTTGGCCTCAAAAACGTTCGTTTGTAGTTTGTATCCGTAATAATAAATCCCGCCCAATAAGGTAAAAGGAATTAAAAAATACATGAAATATCCGTGTCGAATGATAAATCCAATGGAATTACCAAACGACCGTATACCGAGCCAAAAAAAGTGGATGTTTTTAGTATTGAACACAAGCAAAGGTAAGGGGCATATTGAAAAAAAATATAAAAATTAAAATATTCTTACTGATTTTATACAAGTTACCCGGGTTACCAATGCTCATACGATCCATCGGAGTGAATATACGCTTTTGGTTTTTCCTCTGCTTTACTCGCGGTTTGTTGGTTTATAGGATATACTAACTTATTTTTTACCATCACAACCCCATCTGCGGGAACTTGAATTATCAATTTAACCTCTTGGTTGCGTATTTTATCTGATGACGGGAAGGTGAAATAAGCATCTAATTTCAATTGATTATTCATTAATTGATGACCTAATTGAATGTTCCGTGCTCGTTTTAAAGCAGTTTGATGATCTCTTCCTCGCACTGAATTAAGCTGGCTGATATGAAACAATGAGTCTGCCGATTTCTGATATTCCACTTCAATACCATGAAAGAATATTCGACCATTTTCTACTTTCAATAATCCGGATTCGCCTTTACTTATTGTTTTGAATCCATCTTGCTCGGATGCAGGTGCGGTGGATATATCTAACGTAAGTTCTTTTGCATGGATGGTTGCAATTTCCTTTTCTACTTCTCCATTTACCGCAAAAGATCGAGCAATTCTGGCTCCGGTCAAGGTTAAAAGTAAAATCCCGGCAACGGTCAGCACACTAAAAAGAATAGTTGAGTACCTAAAAACCGTTGATTTAAACGAGACCAATAAGCGTATTCCTACCAACCAAAACAAGCCAATGGCAGAGGAGGCAGTTAAAACGATCCCCCAAAATAAATTAGATGTATCGCGATCGTTTTCTAAAATCAGGTTCCCAAACGTGCCAAAAGACATGAACTGGCCTTCTATTTGTGCGGGTATGAAATCTGGGTCGACAAATAAGAATAAAAACAAAGTAACGAAGAGTACAGTCCCTATAACCAATAAAAAAATGCCAGTTGCTACAGAAAGAAACCGAATAAACCGAAAGGCTTTGGTTTGAATGGTTCTATCCTTTTTTAATTTATCTGCCCAATGTTTGGAGTTGGATTTTATTTTTTCAGCTGTTTTTTCAATTTCCATTTTCATGGATTCATAATTGACTGCTTCACCTTTCATTTGAAGTTTTTCAATACTCGTTTTCGCTTTTGGGGTGATAATCCATAAGATAATATATAGCGGAATCCCAAAACCGGCAAAAAGCGTTATAAGAACAATAATGGCGCGCGTAATCACCACATCAATTCCGAAATAATTAGCAATTCCCGCACATACACCACCCAAAATCGCCTGGTCTTTATCCCTAAACAAGCGTTTCTCAGCTTTTTTAAAAGAAGGTTCATGGGGCTCACTAGTTTCATTTCCATTTACAAAAATGGAAGGGTCTCCCAGTTTTTTTAGCACTTCCTCCACCATATAGGTTTCCACTACTTTTTTGGCAGGTTCTAGTGCTTTGGTAAACAATTCGGCCATGCGTATTTCAATATCTTGTTTTATCTCGTTGGCTCCTTCTTCTTGCTTCAACACGTCTGTAAGTTGATCCAAGTAGTTTTTAAGAAGCTCATAGGCAGATTCCTCGATTACAAAAGGAATGCCTTGTAAATGAACTGAAACGGTTTTATTCATAGCCTATTATTTGTGCGTAATTGTTTGAACTGCTTGTTGCAATTCATTCCATGTTTTATCTAATTCTTCTAAAAATTCTTTCCCTTGTGTGGTAATGTCATAGTATTTTCTGGGCGGTCCTGAGGTAGACTCTTCCCACCGATAACTTAAGAGTTCCATGTTTTTTAGGCGAGTGAGCAAGGGATACAAGGTGCCTTCCACTACCAATAATTTGGCGCTTTCAAGCGATTCTAAAATCTCAGAAGGATAAGCTTCTCCTCGAGAAAGGATACTTAAAATACAATACTCCAGAATACCTTTCCGCATTTGCGCTTGTGTGTTTTCCGCGTTCATGGTAAAATTTTATACAAAGATATATGTTTTAAATTGTATTATGCAATACATAGTACTAAAAAAGTTATATTTTTCCCTTGTGAAGGGGATATGGAACTTATGGCACGTAAAAGTTTAACTTATTTTGAGGATGCAGATTTAGAGGAAATGCCCGTTCTTTTTGAAAAGGTAAGTTGGAAAGAGATCAAATAATGAATTTTAGATGCTTAATAATTGAGATTCAACTTTCAGTTTTCACTCGTCCACTAAAAAACTAGTTCGTTTTCACTTCAATACTTTCTCCAGCAGTTGTTTCAAATACGAAACCTCATATTTCAATAGGTTGATTGGTTATGAATCGGTTGAAGGATTAAATTCTCTATTTAAACCATTCCGTTTGGGGTGTGCATTATATACAATCCTACTAAACAATTCGTTTTATTTTAATATCATCTTGATTTTCAATAAAATTAACACAGAGATAATTCGTTTTTTGATTTTTAGATTCATTCTTGATTGTCCATATGATCAGTGCATTAAAGGTAAGAAATTATCAAATTTAATTTATGATATTTTCGATGTTCTGAAAAAATCTAGATTGAAAAAAGTCAGTCGTTAATTTTATTAGTTATTTTAAAATTAATACTGATTCAAGCGAAACATATACTTTACAAGCTTTATGGCATGAGAAACGTTACTTAATTTGAGCCTTCTCTTTTTTATACGTTTTACATAACTATTTGTTGAATAAAATGAAAAATCTATTTTTAACCTTCATTCCTTCAGATTTTTACTTATTTTTACAACACAATTTAAACACTTTTATGGACAACTATTCAATCAAAGATTATGCTGTAGTGGGCATTATATTGCTTTTCTGGGTTTTATTATTTATAATTAAGCATTTTCATTATAAAAATTTAAAACCAATTAAAGGAGAGTACATTTTCAATCAACCATCTTGGATGGAGTATTTATCAATTTTTACCAATATTGTTTGGGTTCTTATTTTTGGATTTGGAACCTATTATTCCATAATTAATGAAAATGGGATATTATCACATTTAATGATGATAGGTTTAACGATGTTTGGTATGTACACTATTTTTAAAGAAATTCGTGATCGACATGATGAAATTCGGTTAGAGAAAAATCAAATTGTTGTATCCAAAAAGAAAATTGAGCAGAAATTTGAACTTTCAACTGTTGAGTCAGTTAATTTAATCATTAAGAAATCATATCGTGGAATAGCCGGCATGAAACTGAAATTGAAATTAAGGAACATTGAGGAATTCACAGAAATTGAAATTGACAATCTACAAGAATATAATGAGAAATTAAAAAGTGTTTTACCCGAGTATTTGTCGCATCATGAAATAAAAATTGAATTTACATATGATTAAATGCTTGTGAGTACTTCTTTTAAAGACGCTCTTTAAATAATCCACTGAATATTATCTAAAACAAAAAACCCCAACTTAGCAGTTGGGGTTTTTTACGTGGTACCTCCAGGAATCGAACCAGGGACACAAGGATTTTCAGTCCTTTGCTCTACCAACTGAGCTAAGGTACCAGCCTATTTGGAGTGCAAATATATAAAATTGAAAAGCAATTACAAAATGGAAACTAAAATTATTTCTTAACAGTAGCGTAACACTTTTTTAAATCACTCGTACTTGCACAGTTGGGTAGAAAAATGTACTTTTGCGCCCGCGAAATAAATTTAATCAAATTTAAAACTAAGTATGGAGTCAATGATGATTTATGTGCCTATTGTAATGGCAATTATAGGTTTGCTTTTTATGGCAATGAAAAGAGCTTGGGTATTGAAACAGGATGCTGGCGATGGAAAAATGAAAGAAATTTCAGACTACATCTATGAAGGTGCATTGGCATTTTTAAAAGCAGAGTATAAATTATTAACAATTTTTGTTGTCATTGCAAGTGTAGTTTTAGCAGGAATTACTTTTGTTCCAGGTGTTCATACACATTTATTAATTATTATCGCTTTTATATTCGGAGCTTTCTTTTCAGCCTTAGCTGGGAATATGGGGATGAAAATCGCGACTAAAACGAATGTTCGCACCACACAAGCCGCTCGCACAAGCCTGCCCCAAGCATTGAAAGTTTCTTTTGGAGGCGGAACTGTAATGGGATTAGGTGTTGCTGGATTAGCCGTTTTGGGTTTAACTGCATTCTTTATATTTTTCTTCCATTTCTTCATGGGTGGTAAATGGACAAATACAGAGGACATGACAATTGTACTTGAAACCTTAGCTGGTTTTTCTTTGGGTGCTGAATCAATTGCTTTGTTTGCACGCGTTGGAGGTGGTATTTATACCAAAGCTGCCGACGTTGGTGCTGACCTTGTTGGTAAAGTTGAAGCAGGTATTCCAGAAGATGACCCTAGAAATCCTGCTACTATTGCAGATAATGTGGGAGACAATGTAGGTGATGTTGCTGGAATGGGGGCCGATTTATTTGGTTCTTATGTGGCAACTGTTTTAGCAGCGATGGTTCTAGGGAACTATGTTATTAAAGACATGGGTGGGGCTATAAATGATTCTTTTGGAGGAATCGGTCCAATCTTGTTGCCAATGGCTATAGCTGGTTTTGGAATTTTATTCTCAATTATTGGAACAATGCTTGTTAAAATTTCAAGTAATGACGCAAAAGAGAAACAAGTACAGGGTGCATTAAATTTAGGCAACTGGGTTTCAATTGGCTTAACGGCAATTGCTTGTTATGGATTAGTTACTTGGATGTTACCTACGACAATGAAAATGGATTTCTTTGGTGAGGGAATTAAAGATATTTCTTCCCTGCGCGTTTTCTTTGCGGCAATCGTTGGTTTAGTTGTTGGTGGTGTTATCTCTTCAGTGACTGAATATTATACAGGTTTAGGAACAAAACCAGTCTTGAAAATTGTTCAAAAATCTGCAACAGGAGCTGGAACAAATGTTATTGCTGGTCTGGCAACAGGTATGATTTCAACGTTTCCTACAGTATTATTATTTGCTGGTGCAATTTGGGGATCATACGCATTAGCTGGATTCTACGGTGTTGCTTTAGCTGCTTCCGCAATGATGGCAACAACAGCTATGCAATTAGCAATTGACGCATTTGGACCTATCTCAGATAATGCAGGTGGTATCGCTGAAATGAGTGAATTACCGAAAGAAGTGCGTCAACGTACTGATATTTTAGACTCAGTAGGTAATACAACCGCTGCAACTGGAAAAGGTTTTGCTATAGCATCTGCAGCGTTAACTTCGTTGGCTTTATTTGCTGCATATGTAACTTTCACTGGAATTGATGGAATCAATATCTTCAAAGCTCCCGTTTTAGCTATGTTATTTGTGGGTGGTATGATACCAGTCGTGTTTTCCGCTTTAGCAATGAATTCTGTGGGGAAAGCTGCCATGGATATGGTATATGAAGTTCGTCGTCAGTTCAAAGAAATTCCAGGGATTATGGAAGGAACGGGTAAACCAGAATACGGAAAATGCGTTGAAATTTCAACCAAAGCTGCACTTCGTGAAATGATGTTACCAGGTGTTTTAACAATCGGTTTTCCAATTCTTATCGCTACACTTCCGATGTTATTAGGGTATGACAATCAGTTAATTGCAGAAATGTTAGGTGGATATATGGCAGGGGTAACTGTTTCTGGTGTACTTTGGGCTGTTTTCCAAAACAATGCTGGTGGTGCTTGGGATAATGCAAAAAAATCTTTTGAAGCAGGTGTTGAAATCAACGGTGAAATGACTTTTAAAGGCTCTGACGCTCACAAAGCAGCGGTTACCGGTGATACTGTAGGTGATCCATTTAAAGACACCTCCGGGCCTTCCATGAATATCTTAATTAAATTAACCTGTTTAATCGGTTTAGTTATTGCTCCGATTTTAGGTTCTGGACATGATTCTGATAAAAAATCGGCGACAGCGGGGAACAAAATGGAAGCATGTCACGGAAAAGACAAGGCATGTTGTAAAGGCAAAGAAATGAACATGAAATGCGACATGTCAAAGTGTGCTAAAATGACTCAAGCTAAATGTGCTAAAATGTGTGATGAAAAAGGATGTTCTCCAGAAGAAAAAGCAATTTGCATGTCACATTATGGAAAAGATGGAAAATGGATTGGTGGAGATGCCAAGGGATGTAAATCAGACAAAAAAGAATGTTGCTCCAAAGATAAAGGACACCATTAATCATTCAAAAATAAATTATTAAAAAGTCGTCTCAAAAAGACGGCTTTTTTTATTTCAGATTAAATAAATCGGTAACCCCAAGAAGTTTATTACAGGTAAATCCTTCCGCAAATTCAGCGTTAATGGGTCGGCCAAATTCACGCATTCTACCCGTTAGAAAATCTAAAAAATCTTTTCCTGAAATTGGTGTGTTGGGCTCTGCTGAATTGGGATCATAAAACTGGGTTTTATAACACTTTATAGATTCCACTTTTTTGGTCATATAGGGTGTTACATCAAATAAGATGTTGGGCTCTATTAAATAATCCTGAATATAATGAAGTAATAATCTAGGGCGATGCGCCTCTTGAGACTCTCCCTCCCATTCAGTATGAATCTTGCTTAATCCTGAAAGAAAGGCTGCTTCAGCAACTAATTTAGCCGCACGTGCATGGTCAGGGTGTCTATCAACAATGGAATTGGCGAAAACAATTTCCGGCTTTAATCTTCGAATTTGTTGAATGATTTTCTTCAAACTTTCTTCATTGTGTTGAAAAAAACCATCTTTAAGTTGGAGATTTTGTCTCATATGAATTCCGAGAAGTTCACTAGATTCTTGTGATTCAGCATACCTAGTTTCAACAGATCCTCTTGTTCCTAATTCACCTTCAGTAATATCAATTATACCCACTTTTTTCCCCTCCTCAATATAATGTAGGATTGTTCCACCCATAGAGATTTCCACATCATCAGGATGGGCACCAAAAGCAAGGATATCTAAATTCATGAGTTACGCGTAACTTTCAATACTAGGACATGAGCAAATTAAATTCCTATCTCCAAAAGCATTGTCAACTCGACGAACGGGAACCCAATATTTATACTCTTTCAAATACGAAACTGGATAAACCGCTTCTTGAGGTGTGTATGGATAATTCCAATTTTGATTGATAATGCAATCAGCTGTATGTGGAGCATTTTTCAACAAGTTGTTTTCTTTATCAGCATGACCATTTTCAATCTCCTTAATTTCTTCACGGATTTTGATCATTGCTACAATAAAACGATCCAGCTCAGCTTTATCCTCGGATTCCGTTGGTTCAATCATCAATGTTCCAGCAACTGGAAAAGATACCGTTGGCGCATGGAATCCAAAATCAATCAATCGCTTTGCCATATCCGCCACTTCAACCTCAGAAGTTTTTTTGAAATCACGACAATCCAAAATCATTTCGTGTGCCACCGTTCCATTTTTACCCGTGTACAAAATATCGTAATGCCCTTTTAATTTTGCGGCAATATAATTTGCATTCAAAATGGCAATTTCAGTAGATTCTCTTAGCCCTTTTGACCCTAGCATCTTAATGTAACCGTATGAAATCAATAATATCAATGCGCTGCCATAAGGTGCAGCTGAAATTGCTTTAATTGGTTGAACTCCGCCCGTTTTTACAAAAGGATTGCTCGGTAAGAAAGGTGCTAAATGTGATGCAACCCCAATTGGACCCATTCCAGGCCCGCCTCCTCCATGAGGAATTGCAAATGTTTTGTGTAAATTTAAGTGACAAACGTCCGCTCCAATATTACCCGGATTTGTTAAACCTACTTGAGCATTCATGTTTGCTCCGTCCATATAAACCTGTCCACCGTTTTCATGAATGATTGCAGTTATTTCGCGAATTCCTTCTTCAAATACACCGTGAGTTGATGGATATGTAACCATTAATCCAGCCAATGAATCTTTCAATTCTACTGCTACCTTTTGTAATTCATCAATGTTAATGTTTCCATTTTCATCACAACCAGTAACAACGACCTCAAAGCCAGCCATTACGGCCGAAGCTGGATTTGTTCCATGAGCAGATGAAGGAATAATCATTTTGTTTCTATGTAAATCTCCTCTTGACTCATGATACGCTTTAATAACCATTAATCCAGCATATTCACCTTGTGCGCCAGAATTAGGCTGAAGAGAAACAGCCGAGAAGCCCGTACATTCACATAAATCTTTTTCTAACTGACGGAACATCTCATGATATCCGGCAGCTTGATCAAGTGGTGCAAATGGGTGCATGTTAGCAAATAGAGGATTTGTAATTGGCATTAACTCAGCAGCGGCATTTAATTTCATGGTACAAGAACCTAATGCGATCATGCTATGAACTAATGACAAATCTTTATTCTCCAACCGTTTCAAATACCTCATCATTTTTGATTCAGAATGATGCGAATTAAAAACAGGATGCGTTAATATAGTATCGGAACGTAAAGTTATACCATTCAAAATCTCTTGGAAAGGGGCAACAGGTTGTGGATTAGATGCCTGTATAATCAATGAAACTAGTTGATCAACGTCTGTTGAAGTATGCGGCTCGCCAAAACTAATTGTAATTTCAGATTCATTGATACAATTCACATTCATACCATTCGTTTGAAGGACAGATTGAATTTGTGTGGCAGGAACATTTTTAATCCAAATCGTATCAAAGAAACTTTCGCTTCCTAAAGTAATTCCTGATTTTTTTAGTTCATGAGCTGTTTTTTTAGCCAATTCGTGGACGTGCACTGAAATTTCCTTCAATCCATCTGGACCATGATATACGGCATACATACTTGCCATTACCGCCAAAAGTGCCTGCGCGGTACAAATGTTTGAAGTAGCTTTATCTCTTTTAATATGTTGTTCTCTCGTTTGAAGTGCCATTCTTAAAGCCAAATTATCATCTGCATCTTTTGATACACCAATTATACGACCAGGCATATTTCGTTTATACTCATCCTTGGCAGCAAAAAAAGCGGCATGAGGTCCACCATATCCCATTGGGACGCCAAAACGTTGAGAATTACCTAAAACCACATCAGCAGCCATTGAACCTGGCGACTTTAGCAAGACTAACGATAAAAGATCAGCAGCTACAGCTACTTGAACACCCTGATTTTTCGCTTTATTAATAAATGCTTGTAAATCCAATACGTGCCCATTTGCATCAGGGTATTGTACAAGGGACCCAAAAAATCCTGTAGATAGATCTATTTGCTCAGGACTTCCAATCACTAATTCTATACCCAAATTTTTCGCTCTCCCCTGAACTACCTCTATCGTTTGTGCAAAAGTATTCTCAGCAACGAAAAATTTATTTTTTCCTTCCTTCACATCGGATCTTGAACGCGAATTATAAAACATAATCATTGCCTCCGACGCAGAAGTAGCTTCATCCAAAAGAGATGCATTTGCCATTTCTAGCCCAGTCAAATCAATTATCATTGTCTGAAAATTCAATAACGCTTCCAACCTTCCTTGCGCTATCTCAGCTTGATAAGGGGTATAAGCCGTATACCATCCCGGATTTTCGAGAACATTTCTTAAAATCACTGGAGGAACAATGGTTTCATTATATCCTAAACCAATAAAGGACTTAAATACCTTGTTTTTATTACCAAGCTGTTGAACGTGATTAAGATACTCATATTCGGTCATGGCATCGTCTATATTCAGCTCTCGATTTAGTCGAATTGGGGCAGGAATTGTTTTATCAATCAACTCGTTTAAGGAAGTAACACCGATAGTATCTAACATTTCTTTTCGCTCCGCTGCGTTCGGCCCGATATGTCTTTTTGAAAAAGAGTTCATGGTATTTATTTTCAAGTTTGTGTATGCAAATATACTGTAGAAAGCTTATTTATTGATAGTAACAACAGTTGATTTTTTAAACAGTTCATTAACTTATATTAAAAATGGTAAATTTGTTAAACGTTGATTAAATAGCAAGGTTTTTTCGGCCATCTAAATCAGTTAAAAAATGAATAAAATATACTATATGCTTTATAAAAATATAATTCAATGGATTAGTCAAAGGAAAAACTATGTATTGGGTACTTCTATTGCAATTGCAGTGATTTTAGCAGGCTTTCTATTGGTCAATAAAGGAACACACCCCTCAAATAGTAACCATTCCACTGAAACAAAATTAGATACTATCCCCAAGAAAATCTCCTTGTTTTTTGTGGGAGATATGATGGGACATAAACCAATGATTGATGCGGCTAAACAAGGAACAACAGAAGAATACGTTTACGAGCATTGGTTTCAATACATTAAAGAACATGTGTCTTCCTATGATTTAGCCATTGCAAACCTAGAAGTTACATTAGCAGGTGCTCCTTATTCTGGATATCCCTTATTTTGTTCGCCAGATTCGTATGCTAAAGCCATTATGGAAACAGGATTCAAGTTCTTAATTACTGCCAATAATCATTCCCAGGACAAAGGGAAAAAAGGACTTGAAAGGACACTTGATGTATTAGACACCTTAAAATTCATGCATACAGGTACTTTTAAAAATA
Organism: Lishizhenia tianjinensis; assembly: GCA_943330745.2. Classification (GTDB taxonomy): domain Bacteria; phylum Bacteroidota; class Bacteroidia; order Flavobacteriales_D; family Crocinitomicaceae; genus UBA952. The sequence goes on along the minus strand of CALQIX020000008.1, from coordinate 40,264 downwards.
AAGCTGATCGAGATAAACTTTATCCGTATTTATGGGAAACAAATGGTGCTCAAATCGCTTTTTTAAATTATTCTTATGGAACAAATGGAATTGCTGTAACACCACCAAATATTGTGAATCTCATTGATACGGCAATCATGCGAAAGGATATTAAAAAAGCAAAAGAAAAAGGAGCTGATTTTATTATTACCACAATACACTGGGGAGATGAATACCAACGCAAAGAGAACACTTATCAAGATAAATTAGCGCAGTGGATGGCGGATTTAGGCGTAGATGCAATTATCGGAATGCATCCACATGTTATCCAACCTTTAAAAATAATTCACCCTAAAAACAATCCTAAAAAAAATGTGCCGGTAGCATTTAGCTTAGGGAATTTTATCAGTAATCAACGAGATCGTTATAAAAATGGAGGAATCGGTGTTGAATTGAACTTAGAAATTGTTGCAGGAAAAATCACCTGGAATGATTGGGGATATTATCCATTTTGGGTGCAATTAGGCGGTAAACCAAGAGGATATTATGTAATTCCAGTTTCAAGTTGGGAAAAGAATCCATCTAAATATAACCTCACCTCTACCGAGGAATTACAAATCAAAGAATTTGCAATGGACACAAGGGACTTATTGAAAGAAGCGAAAGAATTATTTTTTCCGGAGAAATAAATTTATTTCCCTTGATAAATATAGGTATAGTAAATTCCAACCACTTTTTTGCGCAATTGTAATTGTGAATTTCTAAGTTCCAAAATATCGTAAGTAACGGGTGTAGCTCCGGTTTGACTTCCAGTCATAATAATTTGACCTTGTCCATTTTGAAAGACCCAAGTACCATGAGAAAACGTAGACTGCAATTGTCCCAATTCTGATTTAACAGTTGAAATAGAATATGTTCCATCTTTTTCAATGGTTAATGTAGTTGTTTCGTCCAAATTAGTTTTGTCAGTACCATTATCTAAATATGTTCCCAATCTCCATTCATTACATATTCTTGCCTTACGACTAAGTAATGAAATTCGGGGTCCTTCTTCATATTTATAACATGAAGTAACTAAAAAACCGATAAGAAAAAACGATGAGATTGCTTTCATATTCATATTGAGTTAGTCAAAGATATAAAATCCATTCAAACTTGCAAACAATCTTTACGGAATCTACTAGACTTTAGTTTCAAGTAAGAAGATAGTAAGTCATTAAAATTAAGTCAATTGACAAACTTACCGTAGCAGCAGAAAATATCCATTTCATGGGAGAAACTGCTAAAAGAAAGCTTAATGTAATCATTGTTGGAATTATCACGACTATTAGTGCTACTGTACTTTCAATAGCACCTAATCCAACCGTTAGCCCACCCAAACACCCAACTAACGTTAAGATTACAGTGATTAATCCAAATCGATTAAACTCTGCATTTTTTATAAAATCCGATTGTGAAACTGTTGTATTTGCCATTTAACTTGGAATTAATTTAACATTTAAAATGCTAAATTAGTCGCTAATGGCTCATCAAAAAATGACTTATAATGGATTAAAAGATGATTAATATCACGAATTAAAATGTTGCCAGCCTTGTGCCTGCAAATGAATAGCACTTCCTTGTTTGTCAATAAAATACATGCCATCATTTAGATCTGTAATATGTCCTATTATTGTCATGTGTGGATTTCCCTTTATTTTATCAAAATCGGCTTGTTTAATCGTAAATAACAATTCATAATCTTCTCCCCCATTCAAGGCACACGTACTTGGATCCATTTCAAAATCTATTGCTGCCATCGATGTTTGAGCATCAATTGGGATTTTTTCATCGTAAATATGACACCCTGTATTGCTTGTTGAACAAATATGAAATAACTCAGAGGCTAAGCCATCAGAAATATCAATCATAGAAGTAGGAACAACATCCAATTCTTTTAAAAATTGAATTACATCGACCCGAGCTTCGGGTTTCATTTGGCGTTGTAAAATGTAATCATTGCCGTCTAAGTCAGGCTGAACAGATGGGTTTTCTTTAAAAATTTGTTTTTCTCTTTCTAAAATCTGTAATCCCATATAAGCACCACCAAGATCACCTGAAACAACAATTAAATCGTGTTCACCAGCATTTGATCGATATACCACTTGTTCTTTTTTTGCTTTTCCAATTGCAGTGATACTAATAACTAGTCCAGATAATGAGGAGGTTGTATCTCCCCCCACTAAATCCACATTATATTTTTCACACGCTTCACGCATTCCCAGGTATAACTCATCTATGGCTTCAACTGGAAAACGATTTGAAAATGCAATTGAAACGGTAATCTGTTCGGCAATACCATTCATGGCACAAATATCTGAAACGTTGACAGCAACTGCTTTGTATCCTAAATATTTTAACGGAAGGTAAGTTAGGTCAAAATGTACGCCTTCGACCAACATGTCTGTAGAAATTAACTGAACTTCACCATTTCCGATATCAATAACTGCAGCATCGTCGCCAATTCCTTTTAGAGTTGAGGCATTTTTTACTTCAATTTTACTGGCCAGGTGTTTGATTAATCCAAACTCACCTAAGCTGCTTATTTCTGTTCGTTGTTCTGACATTAACTTTTATTTACAAAGATAAAATGAAAAAGGAGACCCAAAGGCCTCCTTCCAAAATAACCGATTTGTAGTATTAGTTTTTTGAAAAAGGAATCACCCATTTTTCATCCTTATTTATTACAATCAAATGATATAATCCTGTACCTAATTTCGACACATCTATTGTTTGTTTCATTAATGTTTCAAAAGTTGATTCCTGCTGATAAACAAGTCGTCCATTCAAATCTTGAACATAAAACATTGATTTTCCTGATATACCCGTTGCGTTGATATTCAATAAATCACTTGTAGGATTTGGATAAACGGTTACTTTCTCATTATTCAACTCATCTAATCCAACATAAATACAATCATTAATAATTAGTAAGGCATTCGACGTATCGCTTGGACAAACACCATTTGTCATAATATAATCATAATTAAATTGACCAGGAAAATTTCCGGTAACAATAAATGATCCAAGCAAGGGTTGGTTTGAAGGACTATACCATGTTCCGCTTGTCTGGAAGGTGCCAGTAAGCGCATTAAACAAATCAAACGGTTGTCCCTTACACAAAATTACAGCGCTATCAATTCCGGCATTAGATGGCTCATACAAATTAACAAGAGCATAAGCAGAGGTCGATTGACATGCATTATTCACCAAATAATTCACCAAATAATTACCTGTTGTCAACGCGTTTAAATCTAACATTGAACCAGATAATGCTGTTGGATTTTGAGTTAAGGACCAAGATCCAATGCTTTGACCAATATTTAAAACAGTAGTTAAATCAAGTGAATCAGCTGTTTGACAAATTTCAATACTATCATTTGTAATTGTAGCAGGAACACAAGCTTGAATACAAATCTGATCTAAATACAGTATCCAACCATCCAATCCACCTGCAGGAACGTGGAATGCAATGTATACATTTCCAGTAAAAGAACCCAAATTTATTGATGTGTCCTGATAGATGATATTTGTAATTGAATCTAATGACATAAGTGTCTGTGTGAAATCGGCTGGATTATTACCACTGGTTGAAATTTTAACTTTCAAATCATTTGGTTCAAAAGAACTAATCACACGGTAATTAAACGATAAGATTTCTGTTCCCGTCAATGTTAGCTGTGGAGTAATAAGCCAATCATCGTTTGCTCCTGCATTAAAATCTGTTGAAATTGATGCACAATTATTCCCGTTTAATTGATTAAAATCTGTATTTGTATCCCATGCTGAAAAGTCGTTATTGGCATTTAAAATAGTCCAACACTGTTCTGTTTGAGAATCTGAGTCAAATCCTTCACACCAACCAAGTGCTGCAATCGAACTACACAGTGTTCTGAAATCATTTGCTGCAGACCACAGACTAGAATTTGCCCCACATCTAGCGCGGTAATAAAAAGTATACTCCGTATTGGGTGTTAGACCATTAAAAGTAAAAAAAGCAGTGTCCGTAGATAGATTAACCGATTGATTACTTAAGATTGTTCCCGTTCCTGGAGTGAATCCAATAGGACCATATTCCAAATCAAAATTTGTTGAAGAGGAACAGCTTAGTAACCAACCAACTGTTGCCGATGTTTGCGTTGTTGTAGTTGAAACCACTAATCCAGCTGAAGGACAAGCAGGCGCTGGTGCAATCGTGATGTTATAATCTTCAGTTTCACCAAAACCGTAACTCACACATGGATCTATTTGATCACCATCCGTAAAATAGGCTCCTCTTATGCGTAACCGATGGACTCCTGTTGGAGGGTTACATGTTAAACTAATGATGAAAGAAGACGAATCATTCACTTGACCCATTGTAAATCCTGTACCAATTGTCCCGATAGTATACCCTATTCTTTCATTAATTGTGAAAAAACCATCGTCATTATAATCAATCCATGCAGCATACCCTTGGCTTCCATATTCACCTGTTGCGATGGCAAGGCTATAGGATGCTGACGGTAACAACGTGGCTGTATAATTTGGTTGCCCTGTAAAGAAAGTATAGGATGGTCCACCAGCAATAAAACCTGTGTTATTGGCAAGGGTTGTTCCGATAATTTCGACATTTGAAATTAAATCCCCAGCCTGAGTGCCATTAAAATAAATTGGTACACAATAACATTGATTGGGTTGATTAATGGTAATATGAGCGATTGTAGAATTGGTCGTTGTAAAGCCGGCACATGTTACTGCACAATAAAAATATTCATCAACTAAAGCAGTGATTGAATATGTAGGGGATGTTGCGCCCGTAATTGGTGTGAAACTAACCCCATCTGGTGAATTAAACCATTGGTATGTCACACCTGAACCTACTGTAGGCGTTTGAAGTGAAAATACGGTTGTTGCACCATTACACAATGCAAAACCATTACTTGAAAGTGTATTTCCAGGAGTTGGATTTCCATTACAAGGGGCACAGGTTGGTGTAGAAGTAAATAAGGTAGTTAATGCTAATGTACCTGAATTATTTGGGATTGAAAATACTTGCATTCCATTTTCATCATACAAAGTAACTGACATTTCTGCAGGATAATTTCCAGCGATATTCCAAATTAAATCTACAGGAAGACCAGGTGTTACAGAAACAATAACAGTTGTATCATTCGCCCCTGTATTTGGATTAAAACCAGGGCCATTTAGAAATGCTATTGTATCACCATTTTGAACCATAATCATTTGTCCGCCATTCCAACTATCGCCATAACTATCGGCAAGAACCAAGGTGTAATTGCACTGAGCTTGTACTTGTGAAAATCCAAAAGCAAGAAAAAGAAAAAAGACTAAATGTTTCATAATTAAATTATTTTAAACAAAGCTAGTATAAAAAGAAGAATAATACCTCTATTCGGAAAATCATAAAACAAAAAGGAGGTCTAAATGACCCCCTTTACTTAAAAATTATAGTTTACTAATTTTATAAATCCGATTGGTATGCTGTGATTTTAACTTCACAAAATAAATTCCTGATATATAGCCGGAAAGATCAATTGTATAATTGCCATCTCCTTGGATCATACCTTTATTATATTGAATGATTCTTCCATTCATGTCTTCAATTTCTACATCCATTTGTTCATCCAATCCATTTACATTAGCTTGGAAAATACCTGTTGAAGGATTTGGATAAATTGTTATGTTCACATTCAATTCAACCAATCCAAGAGAGTAATCACAACTTGGATCAACATTTACTAAAATTAATGCCGTGTCTTCAGGGCAAACTCCATTTGTTACAACATATTCATAATTGAACTGACCACCTATCCCGCCTGCAGTATCCAAACTGCCTGGCAATTGAATGTTTTGAGGGTTAAGCCAATATCCACCAAAATCAACATTGCCAACAAGGGCAGCCAATAAATTAAATGGTTCATTCAAACAAACTGTAATGGAACCATTATCACCAGCACGTGACGGACTGTAAATTTGGACATCGACAATTTCTGCGTCTGTTGCGCATCCATCAGTAAGCGTATATGTAAATGGATATATTGAGCTAGCCAAACCGATTGTATTAAACAAACTATCTTGAAGTCCTAAAGTTGGAATTTGTTGTGTCCAAATACCACCATTGGAATAGTTAGTTAACCCGCTAAAAAGTAGTGCAGTGTCGCCATAACAAACATTTAGTATACCTGTTGAAACTCCAGCGTTCAATGTAATTTCAGAAATTGCAATCGAATAAATTCCTGGAGCACTAAAACCATCGTGCATTAAATAATACATTTGGCCTGGAATCAAATTACATATTGTAAAGTTAGGAGCGACACTTGTTCCACCAATTGCGTCATCATTTGCTCCCTCTAAATCATTTGCAATAATCGAAGTACAATTAGTCGGACTATAAACGGCAATTTGCCCATTAAAATTTACCGCCGTACCATTGATTCGAATATCTCCAGAAGCAGGAGCAATAAATTTAAACCAAGTTGTATTATTCATGAAATTATTTGCCCAACCCGTAGTTGTATTTGCTCCGGTTGCCGGTGGTGCAATATCTACATCCTGAGCATCAACAGTTGCACCGGTATTATTAAATACATAAGCAACTCCATTGACAGGCAATGTTTCAGCATAACAAATTGAATCATTGGTTAAAGGCATGGTTACACTAAATGGACCTACAAATTGCGATGTGTCTGAGGCGCACACTGCTTGAACATAAACATTATACACACCACCCGAAAGTAAATTTGAATTCTGAATCGTTTCATTCAAATTATTGTCTGCGGAAACTACAGTTCCCCCTGTGTATAATTCAAATCCTGCTGGTCCATATTGTAAATTAAAACTTGTAGATGGATAATTTACCGAACTAGCCAACCATGTCCATGTTGAAAAAATAGAATCAACTGCGGTTGAGTTGAACATCATAGTAGGATTTGAACAATAGGGAGGCGTGAAGATAGTTCCCAATAATCCATTACTTACTAAACCAGAACCACATGCTGAATATATATAAACATCGTATTCCGTAAGTTGAACTAGTCCATTAATTTGTGTTGTTGGTGCGGTAACTACCTGACTTGTTCCACTTGTTAATGGATTAAAACCAGCTGGACCATAAATGACCGTCCACGAATTTTCATTCGCCAATCCAGGAGTCCATGATATAGTAGCAGTTGTAGGTAATAAGTTAGTTACCGTTAAATTTGTTGGTTTAGGACAATTCGTATAATTAAAATGTACACAAGAATTAGCTGTTAAATAGTTTGCATTATTCATTGAAACATCAATATTTTGAACATTCCCTCTTAAACCAATTTCAGCATCTGCACCGTTTGTCCATGCAACATTTGACATTTGAACATCTTGGTAAACATAATATATTTCCATCGTAGCTTCTTCAATTATTACTTGAAAAGTCGCTCCATCTGTCCCCCCTCCAAAATGAGGTATATTATTCCAAGAAACAATGAATTTCCTATTGGGTGCGGATCCTACTACTCCATGATAAACTGCACCACCTCCATTTGCAGTATTCAAATCCTGTACATACGGATACAAACCGCTGCCAGCTGTCATAGTATATCCAACTTGTGCAGCTGCAGTCCCTAACACAATTCCACCATTATTACCAACAGTGATGTTTGTAAATAGGGAACCTTGATACAAAATTGGAAAAGGAAGCGTTACAGGAGCTTCTGTATCATCTGCTAAATTTAAATTTGTTCCCGTCGAAGAAATATCAATAAACCCGTTAGTTGGACACTGATTGTCCCATTCTAAAAATTGGCCTTGATTGTAGGTATTCCAAGAAATCGGTGGTGCCCAGAAAGAAGTATCTCCAGGTCCACAAATAGCTCGAACATACGCTTGGTAAAAAGAGTACGGAGTTAATCCAGCTACTGTGTATGGATTATTTGTCGTTGTAATCAATGTACCTGTACCTAATATAAACCCTTGCGTGCCATATTGAATTTGCCATGTTGTTTCTGCACCTCCGGCAACCCAATCAATTTGAGCGCTTGTTAGGTTTGATTGAATAACACCAAAATTGGTAGGCTGTGGACAGGTAGGTGGAGGTCCAACAGAAATTGTATAGTCTTCCGTTTCTCCTGAACCAAAAACGGTACAAGGATCTGTTGACCCGTTAATATTACCAACTGCTCGTGAGCGCACGCGCATTCCCGTTTGTCCTTGTAAAGCTGTTATTGGTACAGTAATTTGAACAATACCTGTAGTTCCAGTAATATATGGTTGTGCCCATTCTGACACTTCATAAATTCCATTTTGATTCCAGTCAAACCAAACGGATGTGATGGCGGATGCATCGCACGTTACACTAAAATTATAAGTTACACCTAATGATAAATTGGTAGTAGCGGTTTGTTGACTGTAATTAGTTCCACCTGAGCAACCTGGTGTTGTATTATTCAATAAATTGAAATTAACATTTGTAATGCAAGACCCTCCTGCATTAGTAGGCGTACAATAGCAATTATAAAATGGATTCATATTAACTTGTATACTAGATGAAGTAGCTGTTGAGCCTGCGTTACACGAAACAATACAACGATAATATACAGTACTACTTTGAGTGGTAGAATACGTTGCACTGGTTGCTCCAGAAATAGGTGTGAAATTCACATTGTCCGTTGAAGATTCCCACTGATAAGTAAGACCTGTTCCTACGGTTACTCCATTCAACGATAAACTAATATTCTGAGCGGGACACGCATTAGCAGGAGACGAAACAGCGGTTCCTGCCAGCACAGGATTAGCACAAGGCACGGCAGGACTTATGTATGTTATGGTTGTTGTCATACAATTAGAAGCAGTACCACAAGCTGCGTTAGTATTCCAATGTGCGTAGTAGGTGCCTGCAACGGTTGAATTCCACGTCAAAGGGCTCAAGCCAGATGCAATAACAGGTCCACTTGGAGTACCTTGCCTAATTGTAATGTAACTTCCATCAGAAATAGTACACTGATAAATTGTAGCTGCTGCAACGCCATCAATTGTTGAATATTCTGTCTGAAATGAACAAGTTGAAATTGTCACCGAACCGGAAGTCGGTGCTATTGCTGTTGCATAAGCATTAGCATTGTTACATTGACTAAAAATGGAATGACCAATAAGACCAACGAACAGAAAAACGATTAGATTTATTTTTTTCATCTTTTTCATATTAATTTTTTATAACGCGATATACTTTCTGATTTTTCGCGTCTCCTAATTTCACAAAATATACTCCTGGCGTGCATGACTCCAAATTAATTGACTTAGTTGTTGAGTCTAGTGTTGTATTCAGAATTCTCATTGATTGAATATCTGTAATTTCAATTTCCAAAGTTAAATTTCCTGGATTTGAAATTTGAAATAACCCCGAAGTTGGATTTGGGTAAATTTCAATTTCAGAGAACAATTGTTCATCCACTCCAACATACGTACATGTTGGGTCTACCACGATTAATACATTCGCGGTATCGTCTGGGCAAATACCATTTCCAACAATATAGTCATAGTTAAATTGTCCAGGGAAATTTCCGGCAGTATCTAAATTGCTAGCCAAAGGCTGATTTTGCGGATCATACCATGTTCCACCAACGTCCACATTGCCGGAAAGGGCTGCTAACAGTAAAAAAGGCTCTTTCTTACAAACGGTTAATATTCCATCATTTCCTGCGCTTGAAGGACTAAATACTTTAACTGAAGCAGAAACATTATCTGTTGCACAGCCATCTAACAAAGTATAAGTAAAATTAAAAACGATACTTGCCAACCCTGTTGTGATGAATAAGCTATCCTGAAGACCCAATGTAGGTATTTGTTGTGTCCAAATTCCGCCGGCATCGTAATTTGAGATCCCATTAAATAAATTTGCCGTATCACCAAAACAAATATTCATCTGATTTCCTGTCACACCGGCATTCAAATCAATTTCGCTAATTGAAATAGAATAATTTCCGGGAACAGTAAAAAGTCCATCATGCATCAAATAATAGGTTTGATTAGGTGTTAATCCACATAAAGTAAAGTTAGGCGCTGTACTTGAACCTCCAACTTCATTATCATTAGCCCCTATTAAATCAGTTAATTGAATGGTTGAACAATTGCTTGGGCTATAAACTGCTACCTGGCCGTCGTATAATACAGTTGTACAATTGATCCTGACATTTCCTGATGCAGGTGCATTGAATTTAAACCAAGTCGTTAGGTTAAGAGTCGAATAAATCCAACCATCAGTTGTGTTTGCTCCAGTGGCGGGAGGGGTTAATGGTGCTTCATTGGAAGTAACAGTTGCCCCAGCGTTATTAAAAGTAAACGCATTTCCATTTACAGGAATTAATTCTGCCCCACAAATGCTATCATTGGTCAATGGCATAATCACTGAAAATGGTCCAACGAATACCGATGTGTCATTTCCACAAACTGCCTGCACATAAAGCTGATAAACTCCACCTGCCATCAAATTTGGATTGGAAATAATATCCGTTAAATTATTATCAAATGTTGCTGTAGTCCCCGTATACAAATCAAATCCTGTTGGACCATATTGAACATTAAAAGCTGTGGCAGGATAATTTACCGATGAAGCAGCCCATGCCCAGTTTGCTAAAATGGCATCAGGAGCTGTTGTATTTAACATACTCGTTGGATTGGCACAATACGGAGGTGTGAAAAAAGTTCCGAACAGTCCAACACTTTCTAAACCTATTGCACAATTAGCATAGACATAAATATCATATTGCGTGAGTTGTGTTAATCCTGAAAGGGTAATATTTTGAGTAGTTGACGGTAAAATAGTCCCACTTGTAGTTGGATCAAATCCTTGAGGACCATAAATGATTGTCCATGCGGTTTCATTCCCTAATCCTGTTGACCAAGAAAATGAAGCCCCATCGGAAAGAACATTATTTATAATAAGATTTGTTGGTTTTGGACAATCCGTATATTGAAAATGGATGCATGTATTATTAGTAAGGTATGTTTGGGAATTCAAAGAAACATCTATGTATTGGTTACTGCCCGCTAAACCAATTGTTGCAGACGCAGCATTATCAAAATTAAGTGCCCCTGTTAAAACATCATCATAAATATAATAAATTTCCTGTGATGCTTCCTCAATTATTAATTCAAACTTAACACTATTACCTGGCGCACCAACACGATCTTTATCCCACATAACTATTTGTTTTCTATTTGGAGCAACACCGATTATTTGTGTCCAAATTCCTGCACCCGATGAAGCCAAATCATCCCAAAAAGGATAGAGCCCTGCAGCAGCAGTAGCCATGGATGTATTATTAAAATCAATCTGAGCAGTGGTAGTTCCAAAAACTAGGGCGCCATTATTTCCAATTGTCGCATTGGAGAATGGGGTTGCTTGAAAAAATACTGGAAATTGGAATGTCAGCGGCGCTTCTTCATTATCATTTAAGGTTAAAATGCTTCCTGTGGCTGAAATATCAACAAACCCGGTGGATGGACAGGAATTATCCCATTCAACAAATACACCTTGGTTGTACGAATTAAAAGTAATTGGGCCTGTATAAAATGATGTGTCTCCAGGAGAACAGATTGCTCGCACATATGCCTCATAAAACGAATTTGGAACTAACCCATTTATTGCACCCGGATTAGAATTCACAATAGTCGTTGAGCCTGTTCCAGGAGTAAAACCCGTTACTCCATATTCAATTTGCCATTGCGTTTCACTTCCACCGTTGTTCCATTGGACCAGAGCTGTTGTGTTGTTAGCATCGACCAATGTTATATTCGTTGGCTGCGGGCATGTTGGTGCCGGAGCAATTGTTACAGTATAATCTTCTGTTTCACCCCAAGAATAAGTACCACATGAATTTACATTACTTGCAGATGTGGTTTGGACGGTTACGACACGCATCCTAGTTTGACCGGTCAAGGCTGTGGCAGGAATCACAATTGATGCATTTTGTATATTCGCACCAACAGACGGGCTTATTGTTGCATATACGGTTTCGCCAGCATCCGTAAACAAACCATTTTGATTATAGTCAATAAAGACTTTCATCATGTTGTTGTTATTAGTTCCACATGTTCCTATGGAAACGCTTAAATTATAAGTAGCAGTAGCAGCTAAATTTGGTGCGCTTAAGGCAGTATAATTAGAATATTGACTTTGAACTGATCCTACTCCACCAACCGATGAGCAGGTAGACGAGTTATTCAAAGTTCCTAATGAAACATTTAAAATTTCTTCATTAAAAGTGGTGGTTGCGGCACTTGTACAATAACAATTTGAAAAAGGCTCTGTAGAGACAAACAAAGGAGTGGAGGTTCCAGACTGACCTGATGGACCACAGGTCACAATACATTGATAATAGGTATTAGCCGTTTGATTAGCCGTTAAACTTGCATTCGTAGCACCGGAAATGGAAGAGTAATTTGTTCCATCCGTGGATGACTGCCATTGATAAGTTATTCCATCCCCTTGAGAAGCATTTGTTAATTGAGATACAAAATTAATAGCTGGACATATGGATGAAACCGAAGAAGTTGATGTTCCTCCATTTGGGACTCCCGTACAAGTTGGCGGAGGAGTAAAGGTTATTCGGATATTTGGACGATTGTTACCATAGGTGGTTGTTGACAAGGTAGTTGCGGCTGATCCAACAACATTTGAAGCCCAGCCCAACGCCTTACCTGGAGTATTGGTGAAATAAAAATTATTCGGTCCACTTGCTGTTCCTTGTTTAACAAAGTCAGTTAATACTTGAAGAGATCCTCCGGTATAAACAAAGCCAGAAGACAATGTAAACCCCTCCCAACCAGGCCCAGTGACAGCAAAACCTTGATTTACATTAGAATATACATTTGTTGCTAATGCCGTAAAAGCTCCCCAAGTGGTGCCTGCGGTTAAGGCTGTGGCAGCATTGTTTTCTAAATAAATTTGAAAATTATTGGGTGCTGTTATTGTTCCTGCGGATTTTTCCCACTCAATCATTGTTATTGTGGACCCCACGGGTATTGATGCTAATTCATTTGCAGTGTACAAATAAGCGTATTTCGAATAGTTAATTGCAGATGCAGCAGAACTTCGGTAATAGGGTCCGTATAAATAACCATTGGTTGCATTCGTACTTGTTCCTATTGTAATGTTCTGTGCACGCAATTCAAAAAAAGAAACTGCAATTAGCAAGAGAGAAAAAATAAAAGTTTTATTCATAAAAAATAATTTAACGAAAAAAAGAGCCGCCACAATGGGCGGCTCTCGATCAATTAAAAATAATTAGTTTTTAATTACTCGGATAACTTTTTCAAGGTTATCAGTTTGTATTGTAAAGTAATAAATACCTGTTACAGCTGATGTTAAATCAATTGCTTTAGTTGAACCGTTTACAACTTCTGTTCCTATGATTCTTCCTGTCGCATCTGTAATTATAACTGTACCAATTGTGTTTTCTCCAAATAAGATGTTAAATAATCCTGTTGATGGATTTGGTAGAACTTGCACTAACGTTTCTTTGTTCTCATCTAAACCAATTACATCGATGGTAACACAAGCAGATGTATCTGAACAACCTCCCGCGTTGGTAACAACAACACCATAACTTCCTGTAATTGTTGGAGCAAATGTCTGCGCTGTAGCACCTGCAATGGCCGCGTTGGTTGCGCAGTCAATCCACTGGTAAGTTGCCCCAGCAGAAGCAGTACCTGTGCCATCACCATTATTCGTAACCGTTGCAACAGGAATGGCATTAATGGTTAAGTTCAATGTTGCTGTGGAGTCACATCCCGCTGCATTTGGCGTTACATAGGTATAGGTTCCGGACTGTGTATACGTTTGACCATTCCAAGTATATGAACCACATGCAGATGCAGATGAGGTACTTGTTGAGGAAACATTAATAGTTAAATTCAATGTAGCAGTTGAATCGCAACCTGCAACCGTTGTCGTATTAAATACATAAGTTCCTGATTGTGTATACGTTTGACCATTCCAAGTATATGAATTACATGCTGTTTGAGTGGTTGAACTTGTATTTGGTTGGTTGATTGTCAAATTCAATGTTACCGTTGAATCACATCCATTAACACTTGTAGTGAGGTATGTATATGTTCCTGACTGCGTGTACGTTTGACCATTCCAAAGATAATTTATACAAGCAGAAACTGTTTCAGAAGTAAACAATGCATTATTAATTGATAAGTTCAATGTAGCAGTTGAATCACATCCTACGGCATTAGGAGTTACATATGTATATGTTCCTGATTGCGTATACGTCTGACCATTCCAAGAATAAGATACACAAGCCGTAATATTTGTTGAACTTGTTGTTGAATTATTAATCGTTAAGTTCAATGTTGCAGTAGAATCACATCCAACAGCATTCGTAGTCTGATAGGTATACGTTCCAGATTGTGTATACGTTTGACCATTCCAAGAATAAGAATCACATGCTGTCATCGATTGCGTACTTGTTGTTGAATTATTAATGGTTAAATTCAAAGTAGCAATTGAATCACATCCTGCGGCATTAGAAGTAGTGTAAGTATATGTACCAGATTGAGTATACGTTTGGTTATTCCAAGTGTAGGTATTACAAGCAATAAAAGATGTATTTGAAGTTGTTGGTTGGTTAACAGTTACAGTTGCTTGTTGTTCAGCTGAAATACATCCTCCAATACCAACAGCGCTGATTCCATATGTTGTTGTCGTTGACGGAGTAACATGATACCCTATACCACTTCCGATAAAGTTACTATTCAACGTGTATATGAAGTCGATAGCGTTTCCTTGAGTAGCCCAAAGAACAGTTGAATCACCCAAACACAGAGTTGGATTTATCGAAGTTAACTGAGGAGTATAATAAATAGTTACACTTACTGCTTGTTGAGCAGAACAAGTTCCTGCAGAAGCATATGCAAAAATATTTTGATTAGATGACAGAGCACCCGTTATAGCAGTTCCTGTTCCATTTGGACCTGTATAATACCCCATTGTTAATCCGGTATTATTTGATGGTGTAGCTTCAGTTACTGGAACCAATGCATACGAATCACACGCAATTCCTGGGTTAATTGTATTTAAAGTTATAGGAGCACACTGGGTAGTAAAGTTAGATGCAACAGACCATGCACTTAGATCTCCCCCTCCACAATTGGCTCTGTAATATACAGAATACTGTGTGTTTGGTGTCAAACCAATTAATGTATAAGAACCGTTAGGAGCAACAACTGTTGCAGTAGCATTAGAAACTAATGTACCTGTTCCTGGAGTAAATCCTACTGGACCATATTCAAAATCATAATTAGTTGCTGAAGAACAGCCCAATGCCCATGTCAAGTCAGCTGTAGTTGTCGTTGTCGTTGCAACTGACATTGTACTAGGTGCAGGACAGGTAGGAGCAGGCGCAATGGTAATTAAATAATCCTCAGTTTCGCCATATCCATAATTAGCACATGGGTCAATTAATGGACCATTTTGAAAATATGCCATTCTAACACGCATTCTATGAACACCAACAGGTGGATTACAAGCTAATGAAATGGTAAAAGAAGATGAGGCATTAATTACACCTGGAGTATACCCCGAACCAATAACTGTTGGTGTAGAACCAACACGCTCTGTGTTGTCAAATACTCCATCATCATTATAGTCAATCCAAGCAGTAATTCCTTCATCACCCCATTCTCCTGTAGATACATTCAATGTATAAGAAGAAGAAGGAAGCAAGGTCGCCGTATAATTAGGTTGACCAGTGTAGAATGTATACGCAGGTGTACCAGCTACAAAACCTGTATTGTTAGATAAAGTTGTACCAACGATTTCTACATTGGAAATTAAATCACCATAGATTGTTCCTGAAGTATAAGTAGGTATACAATAACAATCTGTTGGAGGTGCTAAAGCCACATTCGCTTGAGAAGAATATGCAATTGTACCACCACAAGAAGTAATACCAATTCTAAACGAAGACGCAACTGTGATAGAAGTACTGTAAGTTAAAGCTGTTGCTCCAGTAATATCTGACCAGTTAGCACCATTGTCCGTAGAAACTTGCCATTGGTAAGTTAATCCATCAGGTAAACCTGTGTAATCAGTCGTTAAATTCAAAGTAACACCACTACAAGCAGAATTGGTAGAAGCAATTACGTTCACACCAGCTGGTGCTACTGTTCCAAGTACAGCCATTGTCACTTGTGCAGACCCTGCTGCATTCGTACAACCTGTTGTTTGATTCGTATAGGAAATTGCGTAAGAAGTTGTTATTGAAGGAGCAACTGACTGCGAGAAAATATTTGTTCCACTTGCAATAGTAGTTGTTCCATTAGCATCTGTGGCTGTCCAAGTTGTTGTGTAGTTGGATGGAGGAGAAAATCTGAATGCAAAAGGATTAGCAATTGGATTAGTAGCAGTAGCTGTTGTTCCTGAGGCGAAAGCTAAAACACCAATAGTTCCGTCTCCACTGTTAACACCAACAACTTTGTTACGATCGACATTTGTTGACGAAGAAACGTGTACTTCGATTATCCCTGTGGTTTCATAAAAAACTCCTTGAACAGTACTGAATTTAGTGTCTCCGAATTCTTTTACTGCCTCATAACTAATAATAAAGCGTCTATTTGGAGCATAACCATCCGTCCAATATTTTACAGTTCCACCGGTAGAACCTGCCAAATCATTATCCATTGCAAGAAGTGCTACCATATTAAACGGTTCTGTTGTACTTGGAAGTGTTGTAAAGGTAAAGTCAGCGAGTGAACCTGCATTAAAAGCCCCAAACATTACATTACCATTTGTTCCAGCATTTATCGTACTGTATGGTGTCCCGAAGAAATTAAAGGAGAATCCAATAGGAATATTTGCCCAACCACCATCATCGTAGCTCACACCAAACGATCCTTGAGGAGCGGGATTACCAACTCCACCAGTAACTAGAGTGGTAGCATATCCAGGCGCTGTAATTGGTGCGTGAGCAATTACCTGACTCGAGAAGTTACCTGCACTCAAACCAGAATTAATAGTTGCCGATGTTCCAGGACATACTCCATTTGCAGTGGTTGTTACAGTTGCAGAAGGCAAAGGATAAACTCCAATACTATAATTTCCAATTGCAACACATCCCGTAGCTGATTCAGTTCCAGTAACTCGAATTACGCTTGTTTGGGAAACCGTAGCTGACGTAGAATTTCCAGTTGTCGCTGAAATGGTTGCTCCATCCAATGCAGTCCAAGCATAAGAATAGGCTCCTGTTGAAGCAGCGGTTAATGTAGAAGTGCCTCCCGTACCGCAAAAACTTGCAGTAGATGCTGTAATTGCTATTGCTGGAGGTGCAGTATAAGTAATTGATGCAGTAGCCGTATTAACACATCCGTTTGCATCTGTACCTGTTGCAGTAAAAGTCTCATTGGTAGTTGCAATTGAAGTAACGGTAGCCCCAGTATTACTTAATAAAGATGCAGCTGGAGTCCAAGTATATGTTGAAGCACCAGTTGCTGTTAAATCACCAACACCACAGAAATTACCGCCTGTCGTTGCAGAAATTGCAATTGTAGGTAAAGAATTAACCGTGACAACTACTTCAGTTGAATTAGAGGTTTGTCCTGATAGATTACAAGTAGAAGACAACACGTAATAATATGTTCCTGGCGAAACTAATGCGCCTGTTGAATAGGTTGTTGTGGCTGCACCACTACCACCAATTACATTGGTATATGGACCACCAGTGGTTGTAGAAAATTGCCATTGATTCGTCAAGCCTGATAATCCTGTAGATAAACCTGTTGCATTCATGGAAACAATTCCGTTAGGACAAACTGAAGTAGCAGTTGTAGCAAGTGCCTCTGCAATGTTTGGCGCACCTGTACAAGGAGGCTCTAAGGTAGTTGCAGAACCTGTTCCAGTCCACGCACTTACCAATCCACTTCCGCAATTTGCTCTAACATAAACATTATAAGCTGTTGTGGCATTCAATCCAGATAATGTTATTGTTGCATTTGCTCCGGAAATAGTAGCAGCTATATTTTGAATAACTGTGCCAGTGCCTTGAGTGAATCCAGCTGGACCATATTCAACATCAAAATTAGTTGCAGCTGAACATCCAAGAGGGAATGTAAAGTCAGCGGTGTAGGCAGTTACGTTGCTTGATGTAATAGGTGCACCAGTTGAAGGACATGCTGGTGGAGCTGCAATTGTAATTAAATAATCTTCGGTTTCACCATATGAATAAGTAGTACATGGCGTTTGAGCAGGCCCATTTACGAACGAATTATCAGAGCAGCGAACTCGCATTCGGTGAACCCCAGCTGGTGGGGTACAGCCCAAAGTGATACTAAAAGAGGAAGTACCATTAATCGGAATCGGAGATGCTGCAGGAGTATTTCCAACGCGCTCAGTGACATTATCAAAAGTTAAATCATCATTATAGTCAATCCAAACAGCAACACTTTGTGCATAAGCTGCTGCCCCTACCGTAACAGTATATGTTGTTGAAGGAACCAATGTAGTTGTCAATGCAGGATTACCTGTAAAGTCAGAATATCCTGCTGGTGCTGTTGAACAAGCAGTTCCGGTGCTATTCGATAATGTATTTAAAGTAACCGAGGCAATTACATCTCCCAAAGTACAGTTGGATGTAGGCACACAATATCCTGTAAAGAAAGTTCCTGTGGCAGACCAATTACTTACTGTGCCTGATCCACAATCTGAACGCACCCAAAAATAGTAGGTTGTGTTTGCTGTTAAACCTGATAATGAAGCAGAAGTTGTTAGCGTAGTTCCTGTTGGGGTAGTTCCTGCAGTAGGTGCAGTATTCACAGTAGAAACATAATATTGATAACCTGCTGCAGAAACAGTGCTGTTCCATGATATTGTGGCAGAAGTAAGAGAAGTTATTACCGAAGTTAAACCACCTGGAGAAAAACAGGTTGGTGGCACCCATTGATAAATTTTACCATTGGTATGTCTACCAGGTGTTGCATTTACACTCGAAAATGCCTGAGTACTGGTGTTCAGTGTTCCTGCATTACTTGAGTTAATTGAAAGTGTCGTTCCATTGGTTCGATTGTTTATGTTTAGAGGAAATGCATTCGAACCACCTCTAAGACCTACTTGTCTTGTTGTACTTATGTTGGTAGCACCAATTATTTGAGACGATGGTCCATACATTGTTTGAATAATATTCGTAGTTTCATACAATCTAACTTGAAAGTCAAGCACTGCACCAATAGTTGTACTTGTTGAATAGGTTGGGCGAAAATCTTTCCACTGAACAACCAATACGCGGTTAGGAGCAGTTCCTTCTACACCCCATGAAATTGAACTTGTTCTACCTGCAATATTAAAAACACCATTTAAATCACCTCCCCAAGGAGCTACTGCACCAGCATAAGTTGCTGTGTTGCTTAAAGGAGAATTATTGGTCCCTAAAGGAGCAGTAGATCCAAATGTAATGAACCCATTTGAGGAAACATATATTTGATTATAAAGCACCCCATCAAACATAAATGAAAATGGAAGCGAATTTAAATTGTAAATCTCCGCATCTAAAGATGGGGCACCACTCGCACCGCTTGCTGTTGCTAAAACAGTTCCTCCAACTAAGTCAGCATATGTCCCAGATGATTGAGAAAATGTGTATGTGCTAACCTGAGTCTTCCCATTAAAAACGAGAAATGACATCAAAAAGAGTAAAGAAAATCGTAATAAATTTTTCATAGTTAAAACTTTAAGTAATATTGCAAAACTAAATATTTTTTTTCTTCGAAAAACATTAATGTTAAATTTACAAAAAGAATATATAAAAATCTCATGAATAATATGTTAACAAATAAAACAGCATTAGTTTGTGGTAGCACACAAGGAATCGGAAAAGCAACGGCAATGAAACTGGCAGAGATGGGAGCAAATGTAATATTGCTTGCGCGCAACGAACAAAAACTGAAAGATGTATTATTGGAATTATCAACAGAAAACAACCAGAAGCACCATTATATTGTTGCAGATTTTTCGGATCCAAGCGGTTTAAAAAAAGTAATTACCGATTTTCTTTCCCAAGGAATTACAATAAATATTTTGGTTAACAATACGGGTGGGCCAAAAGGAGGCCCGATTAAAGATGCCTCAACAGAAGAGTTTATCAATACGTTTAATCAACATTTAATCTGTAATCACATTCTTGTTCAAGCTATTTATCCAGGAATGATTGAATCTGGTTATGGAAGAATCATAAATGTTATTTCAACCTCAGTAAAACAACCATTGCCTAATCTAGGTGTATCAAATACCATTCGCGGAGCTGTTGCAAGTTGGAGCAAAACATTGGCCAACGAACTTGGTGAATTTGGCATTACTGTCAACAATGTATTACCTGGCGCCACAAATACGATTCGTTTACAAGGAATTGCCGAGGCAAAATCAGAAAAAACTGGAGAAACCGTGACTGAAATTTTTAAGGAAATGGCTTCAGAATCTCCCATGAAACGCATTGCACAACCAGAAGAAATTGCTGCAGCGATTGCGTTTTTAGCTTCGCCTGATGCCTCATATATTAATGGTATTAATTTACCAGTTGATGGCGGTAGAACAAAATCACTCTAAAATAATATTATTCATTCCTGAATGACGATCTGACAAAAAATTTTAATGTAAATTATTATTTTTTAACATTTTAGAAACAAAAGTCATTATTTTATTTAACTTAGCTTGGATTTTGAATACAACTAACTATAAATAAACCAGAGACATGGCAACTGTTTTTGAAACCAGATTGATTGGAAATATCGGTAAAGACGCTATCGTAAAAACGATGGAAAGAAATGTATTAGCAATTAATTTTCCTGTTGCTCACAATAAAAACTGGAAAGATAAACGAACAGGGCAGACGAAAACAAAAACGACTTGGGTTAACTGTACCATCTGGAAGAGAGAGGGAAGTAATATCCGGATTGTTGATTTTCTTAAAAGAGGTACGATGGTGGAACTAATGGGGTCCCCCTTCGCAAAAGCATATCAACAGGAAGACGGCGAAATTCGAACAGAAATTCGGCTAAATGTTTCCAAAACAAACATACTACGTCCAGTAACGCGAGACGGGGACTACTCACCGGAAGATTTAATTGACAGTGATTCCGACGATGATGACTCTTTCGATACATCAATTGATGATTTCACGTTAGACGAATCGGAATTTTAAGCGATTTTCCCCCAGTTGGGTTTTGACTTCACAATTTTTAAAATTTCATTTCTGATTGGTACATTGGATGGATTGCTTAAAGTCGGATCAGACTCTACTAATTTTATAGCAATATCTCTGGCCAAAACCACCAATTGATTGTCTTTACTAATATCTGCAATTTTAAGATCCAATACACCGCTTTGTTGTGTCCCCATTAAATCGCCGGGTCCACGTAATTTTAAATCTACTTCAGCTATTTCAAATCCGTCGTTTGTTCTTTCCATTGTCTCCATGCGTAATTTTGCTTCCTTGGAGAGTTTATTCCCAGTAAGTAAAACACAATAGGACTTTTCTGCACCACGCCCTACTCTACCCCGCAACTGATGCAATTGAGAAAGCCCAAAACGCTCTGCGCTTTCAATAATCATTACGGACGCATTAGGCACGTTTACACCCACTTCAATTACGGTTGTTGCCACCATGATTTGAGTTTCTCCTTTGATGAAACGTTGCATTTCAAAGTCTTTCTCCTCTGGTTTCATTTGTCCATGTACAATACTCACCCGATATTGAGGAAGAGGAAATGAACGAGTAATTGCCTCATATCCATCTATTAAATTAGCAAAATCCAATTTCTCAGACTCTTTAATCAACGGATAAACAACATATATTTGCCTGCCCAACTTAATTTGTTCACGCATAAATTCGAACAAACGCAACCGATGACTTTCAAAACGATGTGTGGTAGAAATAGGTTTGCGACCAGGAGGAAGTTCATCAATTACGGAAACATCTAAATCACCATAGAAGGTCATTGCCAATGTCCGGGGAATAGGGGTTGCTGTCATTATTAATACGTGCGGTGGCTGAGTGTTTTTTCTCCACATTTTTGCTCGTTGCGCAACTCCAAAACGATGTTGCTCATCAATAACAACTACGCCCAAATTCTGAAATTGAACCACGTTTTCTAAAAGAGCATGTGTTCCTATTAATAAATGAATTTCTCCATTTTCAAGTCCCTCATGAATTTGATTTCGTTTGCTTTTTTTCGTTGACCCAGTTAGCAAACTTACATTGATTGGTAGTTTTTCAACTAGGTTACAAATTGTTTCATAATGTTGGGTTGCCAATATCTCAGTAGGCGCCATGAGTGCAGCTTGAAAATTATTTCCAATAGCGATTAATGCAGTTAACAAAGCTACAAGGGTTTTTCCACTTCCCACATCACCCTGCAACAAGCGATTCATGTGTTTCCCTAATAAAAAATCCTTTCTGATTTCTTTAAGTACTTTTTTCTGAGCTCCAGTAAGTTGAAATGGCAGGTGATTGGTATAAAATTCATTAAACACATGGCCAACTTCGGGAAAAACAAAACCTCTTTCTTTTTTTGCTGCCACTTGCTTACGAATTTGCATTTCAAGTTGCAAATAAAAAAGTTCATCAAACTTGAGCCGATATCTTGCGTGTGCAAAATCATTTTCCGTTGCAGGAGCATGTATATGCAATAAGGCCTGCACCAAAGAAACACAATGGAGTTGGTTCACTATTTCGAGAGAAAGAATTTCATTACATTGTGTAGGAACAAGTTGCAACAATGCCTGTATAATTTTCTCAATTCCCTTTGAGCCGAGTCCATTGGCTGTTAATTTTTCAGTGGTAGAATACACCGGTTGAAAGCCACTACTTAATGCCGCTGTGTTCCAAGGTGTTATTTCAGGATGAGCAATAGTCCATTGATTATTATAGATTTTAGGTTTCCCGAAAATTTGATAACTTGCTCCCACTTTCAATGTGTTTTTTATCCAGCTAGCTCCTTGAAACCAAATCAATTCAAGTTTTCCTGTTTCATCTTCTACCAGTGCAGAAAGATTTTTTGCTCTACCCCTTCCACCTTCTGAGATTCTTGTAATTGTTCCCTTGAATTGTGCTGAGTTTTCCAGGTATGGAAGATCTTTAATTAGACAATAAATGGATCGATTGATATAACGGAAGGGGAAATGATATAATAAATCTTTGTATGAATAGATATTCAATTCTTTCTTCAGAAGTTCTGCCCGTTGAGGACCAACGCCTTTTAAAAATTCTATTGGTGTTTGAAAAAAGTCATTCATACTGGCAAATTGCCGTTAACAGATTTAATCTGAGTTTCTTCTAGATCGGTCTCTTCTGTTCTCCGCGCTACCACTCTTTTTTTTCGGTTTTCCTTCAGATTTTTTAGCTTCTTTTTCAGTCTTCTTTTTCAATTCCATTTTAAAATCAAAGTCTACAATATTTCCCTCTTTGGAATCCGCTTTCATTCCAAATGTTGTACGGTTAATAGATGCTTTTCCAATAAATTGAGGTGTTTTTACTCCATCCTTTACAACCGAGCCAATATATTTTACTTGAACCTTCAATGGATTAGTTTCTCCAATCATTGTAAACTCGCCATCTAGTTCATAATAATCATCTTTTGAAATCAATTTTTTAGACCTAAATTTCATCGATGGATATTTACCCACGTTGAAATAGGCTTTTTCCATTAACGACTCATCACGCAATTCATTATTCGTTGTCAACTTTTTAACAGGCAACGTAACGGAAAAAAGAGAAGATCCTGTTTTCTCATCAATTTTAACAGATCCCGTAAAACCTTGTATTTTTCCTGTGGTAATTCCACCTTTTGGACCCAAACTAAAATTAATTATTGAACTGCTAGTGATAATTTCATACTCTCCCACAAGCTCATCAATAGAAAGACCCTTCGCGCCAAAAGAATCCTTCAGTGTTAGAGACTTTCCTTTTCCTTTAACATTTTCTGTCGCGGGACCTTTGTTGTTTGAGGGTGTGATTGTTTCGGTTGCTTTCGGACCAAAATACATACCGATTCCTATTAAAGAAGGATAAACAAGCTGTGTCAGTTTAAAGTCATGATATACAGTTAATGCTATGGCTGAGCCAACCAAATACGCTAAATATGAGTCCAGACCACCTAAATCTGCTTTTTGTGAACCTAAAATAATAATCACCACAGAAAAGACCAAATGAAGTATATATCCAATCATAGAGAATGCAATTGGGTTCACTTTAGATTGGGCCAAAACATACAAAAACCAAATACCAGCAAAACCACTCATTAATCCAAACAGGTTTTTTCCAATAGAAATGTCTATAATCTCTAATCCTGCAAGAGTGGATAAAAAGGGAGTCAAGCATAAAATTAGAAGCGAAAAACCACTGTTTGCTGTTTGGTCTTCTCGGTAAAAACTACTCGCGATATACCCTAATGCAATTAGAAATAGACCAAAATATGAAGCAAGAAAAAAACCAACAAAAAGAGCGATACTCAGCAAAAACAATTGAATTAATTGTTGAAAAGATACACGCGTTTCAAACCCAACAAATTGCGAAAAAATTCCAGAAAGCAACTCGGAAATGACAAAAATTAATGTTCCAATAATTGGAAGAATCCATGTTGTGGTTGAATGTAGCGAGAATTCAAAACCATACATAGAAAAATTCGCGGAACCGACTGCTAGCAGCATAAAAGTAGAAAGTGCTGTTCCATAAACGCCAAACTTAATATTCCTCAAAACCTCGATGCGAGAAAGTAAAAAATTAAAAATGAGAAAAGAAAAAATCATTATTTGCAACAAGCCAGTTCTGGGATCGGATTTAAGTTCGCTTGAAATAAGAGATGCAGTTGCTCCGGTTAGAAGCAAGCTAAAAAAACTCAAAAATGTATCCCTCCCTGTTAAAAAGGAAAAGAATGCAAGAATTGCAACAATTGAGAAAACGATAAGAGCAAAATCTACTGACAAAACAAGCCTTGTATAAATTTAAATTCAACTACAAATAAAAGCAACTTTTTTGTAAAATTGTTCGAAACAAGAAAAAAAAGGTCATTCATAACATTTTACTTTTGAAAACCTTCCGTTAAGTTAAAAAAAAGGTCGAAATAAATGAATAATTTCGTAAAATGAGTTCTGATATAGAAAAATATAGCAAAAAAGGATTACGAACGAGTTATATTTCAACTGTGGTTGGTATTTCCTTAGTGTTATTTATGATTGGGCTAATATTGGGTGGCGTTTTAGGTATAACAGACTTTCAGCGGCAAGCCAAAGAAAATTTGTTTGGAGATGTTTTTTTCCAAGAAAGAATGAATGAGTCAGATATTAAACAAATTGAAGTTCAACTCAAAAAATGGCCTGAGTTTAAATCAGTAAAATACATGTCCCCCGAAGCAGCCATGGAAGTTTTTTATGAAAATCAAGGGGATAAGAAGGAACTAAATGAAATTTTTGATGGAGAAAACCCATTGCCCCCAAGTATAACCTTTTGTCCGAAAGAAGATTATGCCACAAAAGCAGGAATGAATCAAGTGAAAAATAAGTTGATTAAATCATTCCCGGACCAAATCATTGAAGTAAGCTACAATGAGGCGAATATTGAGAACATAAACTTAGGTTTCAGACAGTTCGTTTTTCTCGTATTATCAATTGCGGTCATACTTATTATAATAGCCATTGCAATGATAAACAACACGATTCGATTGGCTTTATATTCGCGTCGCTTCACCATAAAAACGATGCAAATGGTTGGGGCAAAAGCCAATTTTATTCGCAAACCATTTATGATACAAGCAATTTTGCAAGGCTTTGTGTCCGCTATTCTTGGAATGGCATTATTGGTAACCTTGTTTTATTCCATTCAAAATTATTTTGATGAACTAGCAATCACCTATTCTGCCACATTATTTGTAATTTTGGGTGGAAGTTTAATTTTTTTAGGAGTTTTTATAACCTTTATTTCAACGTGGTTAGCTTTAAACAAATACCTAAAAATGAAAATAGACGATTTATATTAAACACATACTTATGAAATTCAATCATTTCGGTTTTCAAAAAGAAAATTATCGCTTGTTATTAATTGGTGTTGCAATCAATGTTGTTGGATTTATTTTAATGATCGGTGGTGGAACAGATAATCCCAACAATTTTAATGCAGACGAGCTTTTTAGCCCTATTCGTATAACTGTTTCTCCCATGCTCATAATTGCAGGATACATTGTAATTCTCTACGCAATCATGAAAAAACCAGTTAAATCTGACGAGGATTCCATTTCTGACACGAAAAAATAACCATGAATTTCTTAGAGGCTATTTTTCTGGCCATTTTGGAGGGGTTAACGGAATTTTTACCCGTTTCTTCAACCGCACACATGATTTTTATGAGTTCCTGTTTCGGTATTCAGGAGGATGAATTCGTTAAAATGTTTCAGGTGTCTATTCAATTTGGCGCTATTTTGGCGGTAGTTGTTTTGTACTGGAAAAAATTCTTTCAGCAAACCTCTCTCCATTTTTATGTGAAATTAGGTATCGCCGTAATTCCTGCTATGGTTTTGGGTAAATTATTTGATGATAAAATTGAAGAAGTTTTAGAAAAGCCTATCCCTATTGCGATTGCATTAATCGTAGGAGGCATTGTTTTATTATTTATTGATCGATTATTCAATAATCAAACGATTGACGATGAAAAACAAATTAGTACTAAAACAGGATTAATTATCGGTTTTTGGCAATGTTTGGCAATGATGCCAGGTACAAGCAGAGCGGCAGCATCAATCATAGGTGGAATGCAACAACGATTGACGATGCGGATGGCCGCCGAATTTAGTTTTTTCTTAGCCGTTCCAACCATGCTAGCAGTTACCCTTTATTCCGTTTTCCTAAAAGATTGGAATTATCAAGGGGCAGAACAAAAAGGATTTGAAATGATTTTGAAGGGTGACAACCTGATTTTGTTTGTTTTGGGTAATCTCATAGCATTTGTAGTGGCAGTCATTGCCATCAAGTTCTTTATTGGAATATTAAAAAAGTATGGCTTCCACATGTGGGGTTGGTATCGAATTGTTTTAGGAATTATTTTTCTTATCTATTTTTCAGCATTCAAGTAAGATGATAGATTATCAAGCCGGAAAAACAGTGGTGGTTGATAAACCTTTCGGCTGGACTTCTTTCGATGTTGTGAATAAAATTCGGTGGAATCTAAAACAAAAATTAGGTGTTAAAAACATTAAAGTAGGTCATGCTGGAACACTCGATCCTTTAGCAACTGGTTTATTGATCTTGTGTATTGGCAAAGACACTAAAAAAATTGACCAATACATGCCTGGTCTTAAAACATACACTGGGACAATTCTACTCGGAAAAACAACTCCATCATACGACTTAGAAACTGAGTTTAATGAATCTTTTTCTACTGAACACATTTTACCCAAAATGCTCGATCAAGCACGAATGGAATTAACGGGTATAATTCAGCAAAAACCGCCTGTATTTTCAGCAAAACAAATCGATGGAAAACGAGCGTATGATTTGGCTCGAGCCGGGAAAGAAATTGAAATGAAGACGGTTCAAGTAGAAATTACTGAATTCACCATTGATATTAGGCGATTCCCTGAGATTGATTTCGAAATTACATGCTCCAAAGGAACCTACATTCGAAGCATTGCCTATGATTTTGGGAGGCTTCTGAATTCAGGTGGGACCTTAATTGCCT
This sequence comes from Lishizhenia tianjinensis, assembly GCA_943330745.2. GTDB lineage: Bacteria > Bacteroidota > Bacteroidia > Flavobacteriales_D > Crocinitomicaceae > UBA952. Next base: position 12,548 of record CALQIX020000008.1, on the reverse strand, counting down.
TAAGGAGAATTAAATCCGGAGATTTTTCGATTGAGAATGCGCTTTCACCAGAAGAAATAATTCATCGAATACAAGCAGAAATAGCGTTTTAATCGTTGATTAAATTGCGATTATAAGTTGCGGCGTGCCTTGATGAACCGAGGAACGTAATAGCTATTTTTATTCAAGGTCTCCATTTTAACACTTTTCCCGGCAGCGTGTATAAATTCTACTTTACCATTCACCACACCTGTTACCATTCCAACGTGACCGATTGACGTGCTATTGATATTTCTTCCTTTGAAATACAATAAATCACCGGGTTGTAATTCATCCAAAGTTACATCCATTCCAAATAAAGACTGAGCTCCAGCAGTGCGCGCTAAAGAAAAGCCATATTCTTTAAAAATATATTGTATAAATCCTGAACAATCAAATCCGGCAGGAGACGCTCCACCATAAACATATGGAACTCCTAAAAAAGTCTTTGCAAAATTGATTATTTCATCCGCATTAGAATTTTGCGGTGTCGCTGACTTTACATTTGTTGATTGTGCATCCAACTGGAGTGTAAAGAACACGAGCCCAATTGTAAGTAATAGTTTCATTTTTTTCATCACTGCAAAAGTAGGCCCTTCTGCCTTTAGTAAAATATAAAAAATCCTAAAAGGCTGTAATTATTTTATGCGTGCATAATATTTTTTTCCCTAACTTAGCTTATCAAAATTGGAACTATGGAAAATCAAGCAATAAAAGGGGGTGAATTTATTATTAAAGATGTTCATTTTTCTGAGGTCTTTATTCCTGAAGAATGGAATGAAGAACATAAAATGATTGCCCAAACGTGTGATAATTTCATCCAACAAGAAGTCTTACCGTATATCGAAAGAATAGATAAAATGGAGGAAGGGTTAATGGAATCCATTGTTCTGAAGGCTGGTGAATTGGGCTTATTGGGCCTGTCTGTCCCTGAAAATCTCGGTGGAATGGGCGTTGATTTTAAAACTTCTTTATTGGCAACGGAACACCTCGGTACAGGATATTCATTTTCGGTTTCTTTTGGTGCACATACCGGAATTGGGACCCTACCCCTACTATATTACGGAAACGAGGAACAAAAATCCAAATACATTCCCAAATTGGCTAGTGGTGAATGGAAAGCAGCGTATTGTTTAACTGAACCAGGAGCGGGATCTGATGCTAATTCAGGCAAAACCAAAGCAATCCTTTCTGAAGATGGTAAAAACTACATTTTAAATGGACAAAAAATGTGGATAACCAACGCTGGTTTTGCAAATCTATTTACTGTTTTTGCCAAAATTAATGATGATAAAAATTTGACAGCTTTTATTGTTGAAGCAAATACACAGGGTATTACCTTAAATCCAGAGGAGAAAAAGATGGGGATCAAGGGTTCCTCCACACGACAAGTGTTCTTTAACAATGTACTTGTTCCCATTGAAAACATATTATCTACACGCGAAAATGGATTCAAAATTGCGTTAAATATATTAAACATTGGTAGGATTAAGCTTGCCGCTGGTGTACTTGGAGGAGCTAAAGGAGCTATCAATTTAGCCGTAAAATATGCCAATGAACGTGAGCAATTTGATCGTGCTATTTCAAAATATGGGGCAATTCGCTACAAATTAGCCGAACAAGTAATTCGAACATATGTGTTGGAATCCGCAACATACCGCGCCGGACAAAATATTGATGATGCCATTGAAGCACTTATTCAGTCAGGGGTATCCAAAGGTGAGGCCACGCTAAAAGGAATCGAACAATTTGCGGCAGAATGCGCTGTACTGAAAGTTGCTGGATCAGAGTGTTTAGATTATGTCGTAGATGAAGCCGTTCAAATTCATGGTGGCATGGGATATTCTGCTGAATCAATGGTCGAACGTGCATACCGAGACGCCCGCATTAACCGAATTTTCGAAGGAACAAATGAAATCAATCGAATGCTTGCCGTGGACATGGTTCTCAGAAAAGCACTAAAAGGAGAATTGGATTTACTGGGTCCCGCAATGCAGGTTGCTAATGAATTAATGAGTATTCCAGAAATGGAAGATTTACCCGAAACGCCGCTCGCTCAGGAAAGGGTGTACCTGAAAGGATTTAAAAAAACCTTATTACTGGTTGCCGGTTCAGCGGTTCAAAAATTGATGCAATCATTGGCCAAAGAACAAGAGGTGTTAATGAATATTGCTGATATTGCTATTGAAACCTATTTAGCAGAATCGACTTTACTTCGTGTAGAAAAAAAGATAGAATTACTCGGAGAAAAAGCCTGTGAATTGGATATTGCTATTGTGAAAACACATTTTTACGATGCAGCATCGCGCATAGAAAAACACGGCAAAGACTCCATCAATTCTTTTGCTGAAGGAGACGAATGTAGAATGATGTTAATGGGAGTAAAACGCTTCACAAAAGTTGGCTCTTTCAATCCAAAGCAAGCACGTCAGCAGATTGCGCAACAACTTATTCTTGAAAATAAATACTGTTTTTAATCCAACCATTCAATGAGTGTATATCAAATCAATTTATTACTTTTGAAAATCACTAAATGGATTAAATATGTATAGAATTAATTTCTTTTTTGCTTTTATTCTACTTGTTACAAGTTGTTCGGACGGGAATTTGGAGGCAGAAAAACTCAAGTTAGAAAAAGAAAAACTAAAACTTGAACAGGAAAAACTGAATTTAGAAAAAAATAAAGGAGCAGAACCTGCAAAAGAGGATGGGAAATCAACTCAAGTTGACCAGCAAGCATCAAGTGGCAACAACGGAAAAATAAATGGTAATAACGTTTTGGTAAGAAGTGAGCATTCCATTCAAGGAAATAGAAAGGCAGTTTTAACAAACGGTCAACTTGTTAAAATTGTTGATGAATATAGACCTGAGGGAAATGATAATGAGGCTATTTTACGTTCAGCCACTCCATTTTACAACGATTATTCTGGAAACCTTGTTTTTACTTTGAACAAAGGTAAAGCAGTTATGATAGAAAGCTACGAGGGAAATCAATACAAAATTTCCTATGAAGATGATAAAACAGGTAAGACAGGGTATGCCAAAATATCTTCTGGTCAATTAGAATTTATATCAGGTGATGTTTGGTATCATATTACTACCTCATCTGGAATAGATGGATGGGTATTTGGTAAATTCATTCAGAAATTATAATGAAAAAAATTACTGTTTTCTTATTTGTGTTATCTAGTGTTTTCTTGGTTGGCTATTTTGCCATAACTACTTATTCAGAACCCAGTTGTATTTATAAAAACACGCGACTTTTATCACCCCACAAAATGATGAAAGCTCCCGCAAACAAAGAAACCCAATCTGATTCAATCGCAAAATCATTTCCTAAACCAAACTTCCCGAATGATTCATTATTAATCAATCATTTGCTGGGGAAATTTGATTATTCAAAAGATTCTTTTTTCATTTCGGTTGCAACAGAACATTGCTCGAAACCCATGTACCTTCAAAAAGAAACGTATAAAAAATTCAAGGAAATGTACTCCGCAGCTAAAAAAGACGGTGTTTCTTTAAAAATTATATCAGGTACACGTAATTTTAATGAACAGAAAGCTATTTGGGAACGCAAATGGAATACAAATATTAAAACCATGGATAGCCTGAAAGCTGCAAAAACTATTCTTTTGTATAGCTCAATGCCAACTACCTCGCGCCATCATTGGGGAACGGACATGGATATCAATAGTTTAGAAAATAGTTATTTTGCATCTGGCCAAGGATTAAAAGAATATACCTGGTTGAAGAAAAACGCGGCTAAATTTGGGTTCTGTCAAGTATACACAGATAAGAAAAACTCTGATAGAACAGGATATGAAATGGAAAAATGGCATTGGTCATACATTCCAATATCCTCGCATTACTTGAAAAAATACGAGGAATTGATTACCTACAAACAGGTGAAAGGGTTTCAAGCAAGTGAATTAGCACCCAAACTCAAATCAATTGAAGATTACGTAAACGGAATTGATAAAAGCTGTCATTAATGAAACATCTCATCGCACTAAGCCTTCTTCTTGTTTTATTCGCATGTGAATTTAAAATTAAGGAGCAAGAATATGATAAAGGTCCGGGGAAACCACAGGAAGAAAGTTCACCTGTCATGTCAAATCCCGACGTTTCGAAAGATTTCTTGTTGGGCAAATTTGACTATACAAAAGATGAAAAATTCCAATTAGTTGGAAGTAAATGGTGCGACAAAGAAATTTATTTGCAGAAAAAAACTTACGAGGCGTTTGTGAAAATGGCAGAAGCAGCACAAAAGGATGGAATTGACCTAAAAATAGTTTCAGGAACTCGAAATTTTGATGATCAAAAGAAAATTTGGGAACGCAAATGGAAAGACAATGAAAGAAAAATAAAAGAAAAAGCAGCTAATGCCAAAAAGATTTTAACTTTTAGTTCTATGCCCGCAACTTCCCGGCATCATTGGGGGACAGATATGGACATCAATTCGGTTGACGACGATTATTTCAAGGACGGGAAAGGAAAAAAAGTGTATCGTTGGTTAGTTGAAAATGCGTCAAAATATGGATTCTGCCAAGTTTATTCCGATAAAAAATCTTCTAAACGGACCGGATATAATCAAGAAGTATGGCATTGGTCATACATGCCTCTTTCCAGTTATTATTTAGATAATTACCTAAAAAATGTTTCCTACTCAGACATCAAAGGATTCCTAGGAAGTGAAAGTGCCAAGGAAATTGATATGATTAAAAACTACGTTCAAGGAATCGATAGATCCTGTGAAGGAATAAATAACTAAAGCCATGCTTTTAAATCGATTATGGATCGCCATGTTTGTTATCGCCATGATAATGGGTGTGGGGAAATTTGTTTTTTTACACGACACTGAAATTTTCAAAGTAATTGTTCAAGCCCTATTTGATTCTGTGAAAAACGGCTTCGAATTAATCCTTGGTTTGGTTGGCGCACTTTGTTTGTGGATGGGAATCATGAATATTGGAGAAAAATCCGGAGTTGTGAACTTGTTATCTAAATTGGTGAACCCACTTTTTTGCAAATTATTTCCTGAAATCCCCAAAGATCATCCAGCGCAAGGAGCAATTATGATGAATTACAGTGCGAATATGTTAGGACTTGATAATGCAGCAACCCCAATTGGATTGAAAGCAATGAATTATTTGCAAGAACTCAATCCAAACAAGGAAACTGCTAGTAATGCCCAAATCATGTTCTTGGTATTGAACACTTCTGGATTAACCATTATTCCAGTGAGTATTTTGGCCTACCGGAGCGGCGCCATGTCCAAAGATCCAACGGTTGTTTTCATGCCGATTTTAATTGCGACTTTTTTTTCAACCATGGCTGGATTAATTTTTCTATCATTCAAACAAAAAATAAACTTATTACAGCCCGTTGTACTTGCCTATTTGGGTGGTATAGCGCTATTTATCTTTGGGTTATTGGGTTGGTGTATCTATCATCCAGGACACATTCAATTAATTTCTGATGTGGGAGGTAATTTTATTTTGCTCAGTGTTATCGTTTTATTCATCTTATTGGGAGTTCGAAAAAAAATAAATGTCTATGACACCTTTATCGAAGGTGCCAAAGGAGGATTCGAAGTTGCGCTCACAGTTTTACCTTATGTAATTGGAATATTAGCAGCTGTTTCAGTATTTAGAGCCTCAGGAGCCATGCAAGTTTTGTTTGATGGTATTGCGGTTGGACTAACGGCTCTTGGAGTCAAAACGCTCTCTTTTATTGAAGCATTGCCAGTTGCGTTTATGAAACCATTTAGCGGACCCGGTGCACGCGCCATGATGTTGGAAACATTTAAAATTCACGGTGTCGATTCCTTCTTGGGGAAATTAGCATCCACTTTTCAGGGCTGTACAGATACAACCTTCTATATTTTAGCCGTGTATTTTGGTTCGGTGGGCATCAAAAAAATGCGGTATGCTCCAGTGGCGGGATTGGTCGCAGATTTTTCCGGGTTTATTGCTTCAATTTTCCTTGCCTATTTATTCTACTGATATAGGTAATTAACTGAAAAAGTAATTAAAAAAGCAATTAACCAACCATGTACTACCTCTTCCATGGTGTGTTTTTTTAGGTAAAGCCTTGCAGAAATTGTTAATCCAGTACTAATTGCAGCTAGTAGAATAATCCAAAACTCAAAGTACTGTTGTTTCATACAGTACGCTAAAATATATCCAAATAAGATTCCTCCACCAGCGGCGTGTAAGCTTACTTTAAAGTTAAAATTCACCAAGAAAAGGGTCATTGAAACGAGGGCTCCGGAAAGTGGGAGTGAATAAATGAATGTTGGAATTAACGCGTCACCTGCCTTTAATACAAAAAGTAAATATAAAGCTGCGGTATAAAACACCATGAGGAGAATTGGGAAAAATCGTTGCGTACGGTCCGTCAATTCAATGGATGAAATCATTTTTCTATTGCGTAAAATGAGAATTGATACACCCGGTGCAATCACAGTAAAAATCACATATAAGTTAAGAACTGCCCATTTCATGGGATTAGGCAAACTCCACAATGAATTTTGATTAATTACAAAATCCTCAAAGGAAATGGTGAAAAAAGTTAGTATCAAACAATAAATGGGTATAAACAGTGGCATAAATAGCCAGGAAGTAATATGTGCAACTAATCGCATTATAGTTCTTTTCTTAAGCGGGCAACCGGAATATTCAATTGTTCACGGTATTTCGCAACCGTTCTTCGTGCAATGTTGTAGCCCTTATCTTTTAATAATTCCATCAGTTTTTCGTCTGGCAAGGGTCTTTTTTTATCCTCCGCCTCAATTGCATTGGACAATATTTTCTTCACCTCACGAGTAGACACTTCCTCGCCACTATCTGTAGATAATGATTCCGAAAAGAAATACTTGAGCGAGTAAATTCCAAAATTCGTCTGAACATATTTACTATTTGCTACACGCGAAACAGTAGAAATATCCATTAAAACCACATCCGCAATATCTTTCAAAATCATTGGCCGAAGATTGGTTTCATCGCCCGTCAAGAAAAAATTGCGTTGATATTCCATAATAGCCGTCATTGTGATCAATAATGTGGTTTGTCGTTGTTTAATTGCGTCGATAAACCATTTGGCGCTATCCAGTTTTTGCTTCACGAATGAAAGTGCTTCTTTGTCGGATTTCGAAGTTTTTGCTCCTTCTGCATAGGTCCGAAGCATGTTTGCATATTCACGACTGACTTTCAAATCGGGGGCATTTCGAGAATTTAAGGTCAAGTCCAATTTTCCATCCGATTCAAATAATAAAAAATCGGGAATGATTTGTTGGAAATTTTGTGCAGCATCTCTGGTGCTTCCTCCTGGTTTTGGATTCAATTTAAGAATTTCGTCGATTGCTTTTTTGAGTTCTTCATCGGTTAAATCCAATTTCTTTGAAATCTTATCGTAATGTTTTTTCGTAAACTCCTCGAAGAATTTTTGCAAAATCACTAAGGCATGAGAGCGATGTTGTTTACCATCTTGTTTTCGTTTCATTTGAAGCACGAGGCATTCCTGAAGGTCTCTCGCGCCCACTCCAGCCGGATCTAGTTCATGAATTAGGACTAAAGTTTCCTCGATTTCTGCCTCAGAAACACTTATTCCAACTGAAAAAGCCAAGTCATCCACTAAGGCATCTACTTCGCGATTGAGGTAGCCAGATTCATCCAAATTACCGATTATTGTATCTGCAATCAAGTATTGATTATCAATCAACGGAAGCAATTGTATTTGTTCCATTAATTTTTCGCGAAAAGATTGCTCTCCAGACAGTGGTATAACACGTTCTTCCTCGTCTTTAGATTGATTATTTGCTTGTGTTTTATAGTCTGCGGAATCATCATCCAGATAGTCCGACAAATCAAACTCTTCCTCGTCCTCGTCAAACTCATCGTCATTCTCTTCCGCATCATACTCATCCTCCTCCTCTTCTCTTTCTTCACCTTCCTCTAGCGCAGGGTTTTGCTCAAGTTCTTGTTTAATTCGCTGATCCAGTTCGATGGTTGGTACTTGAAGCAGTTTCATCAACTGAATTTGTTGAGGAGAAAGTTTTTGCTCTAGTTTTTGAATCAAATGCTGCTTTAGTGCCATGTTATATTACTTAGTATAAAGGTATTCTTTTTTCAAAAAACAGACCAAAACGTGATCGAAAAAAGTAGAATAAAAAAAATCATCTATTGATTAGGTAAAACCGCGGCTTATCTTTTTAACTTAGCAACTCTAAATCTGTATATGAAATTACTTTTTTTACTTTTCATAATCTTGTCCATTTATGGCTGTTCATCGCAACACCAAACATTAGTGTTTATTAAACATACGCCCTATTGCGGAGGAGCAAGGCCAACACCAGAAATGGCACGAGGCACAGTTGTTATGGCTTCCAAAGCTAAGTTTGCACTGACCCAAAAAGGGGCGAAAAAAGTAGAAAAATGGATTGTCACTGACACTTCTGGTAGTTGGACGGGTAAATTAATTGTCGGAAATTATGATGTGTATCGCACAGACAAATTTTTACCCGATGAAGAATTGATGAAACAACTAAAAATATTTATTGCGGATTCTACAAATTATCGATTTAATGGTACAAAATGCCTTGAATTATGGAAAAAAGAACCGGATTATAGCTTTTCGGTTAGCAATTCAGGGTCAATACACGTTGAATTAAAAGGGAAGTGTTTTGTAGGATTTACTCCTTGCATTGAATACATTGGTCCAAAAGTACAATAGATGGAATTTTTACCGAAAGACATTGAAGAATACGTGCTGCGTCATACTCCACAAGAGTCTGCCGTTTTACAAAAAATAAACAGGGAAACACACCTAAAAGTAATGCAGCCGCGCATGCTTAGTGGACATTTTCAAGGGCAATTACTTCGGTTCTTGGTTGAAATGATACAACCGAAACATATTCTCGAAATTGGAACTTATACCGGTTATTCAGCTATTGCGCTGGCACAAGGTCTAAAAACGGGAGGAAAATTGATCACCATTGATGTGAATGTGGAATTGGAAAAAATGATTTCTAATTTTATACTTGAAGCCGAATTATCCGATAAAATTGAACAAATTACCGGAAATGCCCTAGAAATAATTCCAACACTCACAGAAAATTTTGACTTAGTTTTTATTGATGCCGATAAACGAAATTACAAGAATTACCTCGACCTTGTTTTGAACAAGCTAAATTCTGGAGGATACATTCTTACAGACAATGTGTTGTGGTCGGGTAAAGTGACCATGCTGAAAGAAAAAATGGATGTAGATACAAGAATGATTAATGAGTTCAATGATTATGTTCAAAATCACCCGCAACTAGAATCTATTTTATTACCTGTGCGCGATGGGTTATACATTTCGAGAAAGATAGATTAAACCCACTCACTTTGTTTTAAAGCAATTTAAGAATGTCTTGATTGATAATAAGGAGATTTTTACCGCTGGATTTTAATCCTTAAAACAAGCTGTATATGAACGTATTATGCCTTGTGTAAACATCCACCAATAACATTTTCATTCGCCCCTGTAACCGAGGAAATGCAGTTGGGTTGATCCAGTAAATAAAGCACTCCCAGATACGCAAAGACTATTGCCTCCTTGAAATCCGAAGTGTGTGCATCCATAAAAACCAATTTGTTTTTTGAGTGAAATTGAATGCGCTCTATCAAAAATCTGTTTTTTGTGCCTCCTCCGGTTGTCATCACGTTTTGTAATTGATTTTCAGCAATAACCTTGGCGACTTGCAATGCGATATGTTCTGAAATAGTAGCTAATTTATCTTCGATACTAATTTTAAAAGACTTCAGAACTGGATTAAAAAACTCTTCCAACCATTCTGTCCCTAAAGATTTAGGTGCTTCCAAAGAATAATATGCCAAGTCGTTTAAACAAGACAAAAGATCTGAATTAATTCTTCCTGTTCGGGCTATTTTCCCTTGGTTATCAAAATTAACACCTAGTTCTTTTACCAATTCATTGAATGGTAAGTTTGCCGGACAAATATCAAACGCACTAATTTGTTCTTCTTTTTTCAAACTGATATTCGCAAATCCGCCCAAATTCAAAAATCCTTCGGCTAGATCATTGAATAAATCAAAATCTCCAATAGGAACGAGAGGCGCACCTTGTCCACCGGCTACCACGTCCATCGTTCGAAAATCATTAATTACGGGAAGATTGGTATGATACGCAATCGTGGCACCGCATCCAATTTGAAGGGTAAATCCATTTTGAGGTTGATGCAAAATGGTTTGACCATGCGAAGCGATTGCAGCGATTTGATTTCGGTCAATCTTATTTTCATCCAAAAACTGATTAACGAGAGAAGCGAACTCACTACCAATTTTTTTATCTAATTTAAACAGATCAATGGCGGATAAATTAACAGCATTTTTTACCTCATCCATAAACTCAGTTGAATAGCCAAACGTTTTGTAATTCAATAAGTTAAACTGCGTTTTTTTAGCGGCTATTGAGAATTTTACATGCGCAATATCCAAGCCATCTAAGGATGTTCCGGACATCAAACCAAGAATTTCTAATTCAACCATACTTTAATGTTGTGAAAAAACAATTGAAACCATTAAATTTGCATACAAAGAAACAATTAAAACTTCATAAACTATGAATTTTGAACTAACCGAAGAACAAATTGCCGTAAGAGATGCTGCAAGAGATTTTGCGCAAAACGTATTAAAACCGGGAGTTATCGAGCGTGATAACCTTCAGAAGTTTCCAGCAGAAGAAATCAAGCAATTGGCAGAACTTGGCTTTATGGGAATGATGGTAGACCCAAAATATGGCGGAAGCGGAATGGATACCTTGTCGTATGTGTTGGCTATGGAAGAAATTTCCAAAGTTGATGCGTCTACATCTGTTTGTATGTCGGTGAATAATTCATTGGTTTGCTGGGGAATAGAAAAATTTGGTACAGAAGAACAAAAACAAAAATATTTAGTTGCACTTGCTACCGGTGAAAAAATCGGAGCATTTTGTTTGTCAGAGCCAGAAGCGGGTTCGGATGCAACTTCTCAAAGTACAACAGCAATAGATATGGGCGACCATTATTTATTGAACGGAACAAAAAATTGGATTACCAATGGTTCATCAGCTTCTGTTTATTTAGTGATTGCTCAGACTAATGTGGAATTGGGTCACAAAGGAATCAATGCGCTTATCGTGGAACGCGGAATGGACGGATTCATTGTTGGTGCAAAAGAAGACAAAATGGGAATTCGCGGAAGTGATACCCACACCTTGTTGTTCAATGACGTAAAAGTTCCGAAAGAAAATAGAATTGGTGAAGATGGTTTTGGATTCACATTTGCCATGAAAGTACTTTCTGGAGGTAGAATCGGTATCGCTGCACAAGCATTAGGAATTGCCGGAGGAGCATTTGAATTATCTACTGAATATTCGAAACAACGAAAAGCATTTGGAAAGGAAATTTACAAACACCAGGCAATTGCATTCAAATTAGCAGATATGGCTACGGAGATTGAAGCAGCGCGTATGTTGGTTTACAAATCAGCAACGGACAAAGACCAGGGTAGAAACTACGATCAATCTTCAGCGATGGCCAAATTATACGCATCCAAAGTGGCAATGGAACAAACGGTTGAGGCTGTTCAAATTCATGGCGGATACGGTTTCGTGAAAGAATACCATGTGGAGCGAATGATGCGCGATGCAAAAATCACACAGATCTACGAAGGAACTTCAGAAGTACAAAAAATTGTAATTTCAAGGGGTGTTTTGAAGGGATAAGATTGGTTCTTCCTGTTACAAGTTTTCCTTATCATGAAATTTGATCTTTTTTCTAGGACGAGAAACCCCTCTATTTTCTGCGCAGTTTTCAAAAAAATGGACACATTTTGGGTGTTTGTTCATTTTTATTGCAAAAACTGGACAAAAAGAATAACTTTATTTCAATCCTCGTGTTCTTTCTCTCCGTTTTTCTCTACCGACTTTTTGAACGTTGATCTTATTTCGGGATGACGAATTTCTCCACCTGTTGTGCCGGTTTCTTTCGCAACGTATAAAACAATTACGCTATACAATGCAATGACATACCCTAAGGTTTCTGCAAATTTCTTCTTTTTCCAATTTGCCCATAGCCCAACCAATGCTAATCCACCCAAGAAATAGGAGAGTATCGCAAATAATTCTGCTTTTTCCTCGTGTTCGTGAATCAAATCATGACTCACTCCTGCGAGGTGTTCCACAATTTCCTCCGCTTCTTCGCCTGATTCAAAAGCAGGGAACGTGGAAATAGCTCCCAAAATAAACAAAAAGAAAGCCGTTCGTTTTATTGCATCCGACTTAGAGATCATTCCAATAATTAACACCAATAAGGCAATAAACGGGATAATAATCGGTAAATGGTTCGTTACCAAATGTACATGTGCTTCATTCATAATTTTAATTTTAATTTATTTTTTAACCTGCTACGCTAACTCCTATTAGATGACCAATTCCGAAGGTAATGGCTGCGGCAATCAATCCAAAAAGAACCTGTCTAAATC
>CALQIX020000007.1 GCA_943330745.2 Lishizhenia tianjinensis | reverse complement strand
CAAACATAAACTATCCGTTCTGAACGCCGTGGCAAACAAAATCGTACTTCGGATTTTTGCCGTAGCAAACAGAAATGAACCTTTTGTAAAATTAGTAGCTTAAAAATTTGGTTTTATCTTAGAATGCTCAGCATAAAAGCTCGGTTTGGAGAATTGAGAATTTAGAGTTGAGAGATGAGAGATGAGAGTTGAGAGATGAGAGTTGAGAGATGAGAGTTGAGAGATGAGAGATGAGAGATGAGAGTTGAGAGATGAGAGATGAGAGATGAGAGATGAGAGATGAGAGATGAGAGATGAGAGATGAGAGTTGAGAGATGCACCTCGGCATGCTTCGACATACTTCGGCATGCTTCGACGAGCTCAGCATAAAAGCTCAGCATAAAAGCTCAGTATAAAAGCTCAGCGCGAGACGCTCGGAGGACAGGGTTTCTTTTTGGTTTTAAGAAATAGAATTTAGTATTAGTACTAAAATTTTTATCATTTGTACTAAAAAATTGATTTACTAAAATTTTTGGAATAACCGATTTGTAAAGGTTTACATAAAGAAAGTAAAAAATTTACATCGAACGAAAAATAATTGCAAATTTTTTATTTCGTAAAAAAGCTAAACTTTAAGGGAAATTAATACACTATTCAACACTAAGCGAATGTAATTACATTCTTTGAGGACGCAAAACTAAAAATTAGATTTATTACAACACGAATTTGGGAAAGAGCATGAAATGGAGTTAATGTATACAATATGACAAAAGAATTAATAAAAACTACTAATCAGATACGACTTGCTATTGTTGAGGATCATCCTGTGGTTTTATCCGGATTAGCTACCCATTTAAAACGAGAAGCTGGAATCAAAGTAGTTATTGAAGCCCAAGATGGTTTAGAATTATTAAACAGTTTACATCTAAACGAAGTAGATATTGTACTTCTTGATTTAGAGATGCCTCGTATGAACGGCATTCAAACATTGAACCAGTTATGTCGAAACCACTCTCGGATAGGAGTTATTATATTTAGTATACATCAAGACGAGGAGACTGTTTTTGAATTGTTAAAACTTGGTGCAAAGGGCTTCCTGAATAAAAGTTCATCGTTTGACGAAATTATAGACGCTATTTTTAATGTGCAGTACAAAGGTTTTCATTCTTCTGAAATAATTGCTAAAGCAATAAATAAACTTGGGACTTATAAACAAAAAGAGGTGATTGTTTTTGAAGAACGAGAAACTAAGATCCTAGAATTAATTTGTGATGGACTTTTGAGTAGTGAAATTGCACTTAGAATTCCTTGCTCAAAGAAATTGGTTGATTTAATTCGATCCAGAATTATGAAAAAAATGGGAGTGTCAACGATTGCGTCACTTGTAAGAAAGAGCATTCATTTAGGTTATTATATTCCAAAATCTGATGATCAAATATTTATGGAAAAACAAATGGAAGAAAATCAGCGAGTAATAAGGAGACAAAATAGGCTTCGGAAAAAAGAATGATTTTATGACTCTGAACTAATGAATTATTTATTTTGAACTGTTTTTTTGATCCAATATTAAAAAAGAGATATCCGTATTTATATTTAATAGGCAAAGAAATAATTGATTTGTGGTAGATTACCTTGCTTTTTTTATACTTGTAACGCGTTTAAAAAATAGTACATATACTATTTTTTATAGTATATGTACTAAATTTTTTACGCAAAAAAGAGCTTGATTTGCAGTATTTTTGGGGTATTAATAATTTTGGTGTAGAAATGCTTAATTAACTTGATGAGACTACTGTTTAACTTTGAGAAACTTTAAAAATTTATATTATGGCATTTAATGGAGATGAGGGCGCAGTGGTAACCCTAGCAGAAGCGGCTGGATGGACAGCGAATTACAGAAAAACAATTCCTGCTGGCGAGATTATCGGGCAGTTTGTTGGTAAGAATCAATTGATGAAAATTTTGAACCAAAAGGGATGCATGGGTATTCGTTTTTATTATGGATTAGGTGATGATGGCAAAAAGAATTTGATCGCTGTTGGAGCTGGTAGTGATGAGAATGATATGGTTGATGGAATTATTCTTGAGAGAATGATTACATGTCCTATTCGTTGCAGCAAAAGCAATTCACTAAACTCTTAGTTTTTGGAAATAGTATATTTTGGATTAATAATTCTTGGATTAATTTGCGAATCTTTTGCAATTTATTCAATATCAAAAAATGGTTCAACTAGGCTTCCAATCATTTGGAAGCCTCTGTTATTTCTGTTTATTTCAGGATTCATTACAGACTCATTGAGCTTAGTTCTTATATTTTTCAATAGTGATAATTTCCCTCTTTTATATTTTTATGGCTTATTTGAAATAATTTGCTTCTATTTTATTTTCAGAAATTTGTCGACTACAAAATATCAAAAACAAATACTCTCATTAATATTAGCAATTCAATTCCTACTATTGATTTGCGAGTTCATTCAATCATCAGGACTATTAAATAATTTCTATTCTAATGTACTCAACAAAATTGTTTTTATTGTTTTTTCAATTATCTATGCTTATGAGGAGTATAAGAGTATAGTTAGCATTAATTATTCACTGGCTACTTTCATTGTTCTTTTGGTTTTATGTTTTTATTCTTTATCTATTTTTTATTACAGCTTATTTGAGGAAGTTATTAAACTTGAACCTTCAGTATATAATGTATTATGGCCAATTCCTGTGGTTAGTACAATTTTATTAAATTCAATAATTGGATGGACACTATGGAGGAGAGGAAATTAATAATCTTAGTCAGTATTTCGGGACTAGTTTTTTCATTTGGAATTATGGTTTTTATTTTATCAATCATAAAAAACTCAAAGCAGAAAATAAATTTAATAAAAACCAAACATGCCTTAGAATTGATGAATGCAGTAGTGCAAGCACAAGAGCAAGAGCGATCAAAAATAGCGCGAAACCTGCATGATGAGGTGGGATCTGTTTTAACTATGGTCAGTAGAAATTTAAAAAGTTTCTTAAAAGAGATTCCTGAAAAACAAAAAAATCGCGAAGATTTGTTGTTTACTATGGATATTTTGCAGCAGTCTGTTGAAAAACTTCGTTCCATATCACACGGAATGTTGCCTCATTTTTTGGTGAAGTTTGGTTTGCAAAAAACCCTTGAACGATTGATGGTTCAAACTGAAAAGACCTTGGGTCATTCTTGCACGTTTACTTCAAGTATTACAGAAGAGTACCAATTGGAACAACAGCATTGCATTCATTTTTATTCTATTACGCTTGAATTATTGAATAATCTAATGAAACATTCTCATTCTAAGTCGATTCACATAAATCTAGAATTAAATTCGACTCATCTTCTGTTGAAAATGAGACACGATGGTGTAGCTATAAGTCAATCAGAATATGAATATCTTTTGATTAACGGAGATGGTATGGGACTGGAATCTATTGCTCTTCGATTAACTATGATTAACGGTGAATTATTGTATCAGCGTAACACGCCCGGTGGAACAATTGAACTATCGATGCCCATTAATGAATCAACTCTTTCCAATGAAAAAATCAATTTATAAGAAGTCTAATTATAATGTGCGCGTTGCTGTTGTGGAAGACCATCAACTGGTTAGGCATTCGTTGGTTTTTACTCTAAAAAAAGAACCTCAAATTGTTGTAGCATTACAAGCTCAAAATGGATACGAATTCATAGAGAAACTACCCAACCACGATATTGATGTCGTTTTACTTGATTTGGATATGCCAGTGATGGACGGCAGGGAAACCTTAAGGATTTTACGTCGTGATTTCCCCGAAGTAAAGGTTATCATGCTGAGCATGCACGAAGATCCTTGGATTGTTTCGGAATTGATTCACGAAGGGGCAAAAAGTTATTTGAAAAAAGATTGTTCTTTTGATGAAATGGTTAACGCTCTATTTGATGTAAAATTCAAGGGTAGTCATTCCAATGAATTGGTTGAGTCTTCGTTATTTGGGACAATTGATAAAACTCATAAATTTCACGACAATACTATACGTTTTCAACTAACTTCCCGGGAATTGATTGTACTTAAATTGATTTGTGACGGTAAAACCAGTGAGGAAATTGCTGACAGAATGAATCTTTCTAAGAAATCGATTGATGCTGTACGTTCTGACCTATTGAAGCGAATTGGTGCTAAAAACCCGACTGAACTGGCGCGAAAAAGTATCGTACTGGGCTTGTATCAAGCACGAACTGATGAGCAAATTGAGGAAGAGGAAAAATTGGAGGAAGATAAGAAAAAAGCTATAAAACGATCAAGGTATCAAGACATGTCTTCTAACGAGGAAGATTTATAGTATCTGTACTATAAATCGTAGTACTTGTACTAATATTTACCTATTTAAAGCCTTTATTTTTCGTTAAACTGTAAGATTTCAATTTTTATGTATGATTTTACATTATATCTTAAGTTTTAACTTTAAGGCCAAAATATCAAAACTATGCATCAATTTCGTATGAATACCAAGCGTGAAAATTCAAAATCATTTTACGTTATACATGAGGATACATGTCCTCTCTTCCATCAACTAAAACACTATATTGATCTTGGTGAGTTTATGTTTTGTTCTACGGCAATGCAACGCGCACGGGCTTTGGGTTATACTCATGTGGATGGCTGTAGTGAATGTTGCAAACCTTGTCATTGGAGGTATAATTGAGAATTGAGAGTTGCACCTCGGCTTCTTCGACTTCGCTCAGCACTAGAGGCTCGGTGTGGGAAATAAATCTTGGGAAAAGGGTAAAACGAAGCCATTGAAAAAGAATACAACGAAAAAATAAGGTGCTGCGTAAAAAACCAACTTCGGGAAACCGGGTTGGGTTTTTGTGGAGGATTGAAATGTCAAGTTTATTGCGCAAAAAACTTGACAAACTTTTCGTTTTACTTAAAGTTTGGGGTTGTTTCTCGCTAATCGTAAATCCTATGTATTCAGGATAGATTATAATCTAAGACCGTTGCAAAACCCATTTCTCATCGTTACTTCAAAAATTTAATGTCCTCATTAACAAGGGTTAACTCCGGTGTTAAATTTTTAAAAAGCCTCGATTAATGACTTTTGAAACAGTCTTATCTTGTCATTAATTCAAATGTTTGGTACCAATAAAAGAATGCTTCTGGATTTGACTTCTTCAACTTGTTTAATCTGGTTTCAAACGGTTGTTCAATATTCCATTCAGCCATTTCCTTTGGGTCAGTATATCTTTTTAGCTCTTTCTCATTTGTCCTTAGAACTGCTGTAATGTAAGCTGCTTTAGCTGCAGGAATCATAGCGCGATCTAAATGGAAACTTTCTGAAAATATGAAGTTGCGAATATTTTGAATTCCTTTTTGGAGTTCATCAAATTTTCCTTCTCCACTTTTTCCTCTTGTTCCAATTACTATTCCTGTTTGATAAGTATCTTCTAATACATTGGATGGGAGTTGGTCAAGTTCTCTGTATTTCAACTCTGTTTTAGCAAACTGATCAAATACATTTGAAATTACATCCACATTATCGACTATATCGAATAATTGACCAATATCAAATAGCTGTTTAATAATTTCTACTTCTTTGTCTCTTCCATATGGAATACCTGTAGTATTTGGAGCATATGCAGTTAATTTATCACCAAGTATAGCTTCAGGTAAAGGAACGGTAACCAAAACATTTTCCCCCTCAAATAAAAGAAATGATGAATTTACAGGTATTTCATTTGTGTGTTCACCATAGTGACTATTTTCATAAAGAACATCAAGTAATATGTATTCGCTTTCTGCCCAAGCATTTGTAACCGGTTTGTAGTAGAATTTGTAATGAGCTTTTTCAATGTTTGATTTTGCTTTCCGCTCATTCAGTTTGTATTCGATAAAATCAGAATTTTGAATAACCTGATCTAAATAAGTCTCAATATCTTGAGACTTATCAGGCACAATAATATCAATGTCAATAGAAAAACGTTTTGGTTCTGGTAGCATTAACATAAGAGCTGTTCCTCCCTTGAAAATAAATTTGAGATTAGTCAGCTTTAGTGTTTCCAGCAGATAAAGTGCTCGTATTACTTTTTCAACAAGAATAGGGTCTGACTTTTGCTTTTTAGCAATGTCTTTTATCCAGCTTACGTTTAAAGATTCCTTATTTATCATTTCCCTATGATTTGGCAGAATTTAATATTTATTGCCGTTTCTTTGTTTATTTAATAGTTGTTCAATGACTTCTTTTTTATTCCTCCTTGTTGCGTACCGCAACAGTTTTGTTTCACTTATTGTGTATTTTTCAAATGCAGTTTCATAAATCCTTGTCAATTCAGCACCTTGCTGCGAGCTAAACAAAGTTTCATTACTACATATATCAACTAGTACCTTCTCCAAAGTGGCAGTTTTGACTCCATCAATTTCTTCAATTGGAGCCTCTGTTATAAGACTGGTTATTATTATTGGCTCTTTTTTACTTGCCACATATTTGCTAAACACTTCCTCTGATGGATTAAGAAATACGTCTCTTCCCTGATCTTTCAAGTTATAAAACACCGATTCCATAGCATCTTTATCCACTTCAAGTATGGTGAAAAATCGACCTGGTTGGTGCAACATGAATTCATTAATGATTTTTGTATTCCATACACATATATTTAGGTAAGGGAATTGATTTTTAACTATTCCGAAAAGATGTTTTAACGAACGTGATACCTCTGGTTTAAAATAATAAGTCTCAGAAAGAGAATAACAACCTCTGCCAATTCTATGCAAAATCCCCAGCTTTGTAAGTTCATAGATACGCCAATCAACTGTTGTTCTGTTGACCTGTTCCTCAAACCTTTGAAAGAACTGAATTAGGTTATGTACCGAAATTCTTTGGTCATGAACAAAAGCATTTTTAAGTTCTTTTATATGTAATGATTTTTTTGCGATTCTCAAATATAAAAATTTTCTAAGAAACGGCAAAAATTTTAGCTAATTGCCGAATCATAGATTATGTTATTCATCCCTAGGTTTCGCAGTATAGAGTAAACTAATGCAATTTAAATTGAATTGCGAAAAAATAGTATTTATACTAGTAAAAATAGGGGTAAGTACTATTTCTTACATTCCGATAAAAGATATGTGGTAAAAAATAGGACCTTTCCTTAATCGAAATGTAAAGATTTAAAGAAGTAATATTAGGTCTTATTAAAGCGAAAAAATCATCTGTCTTCTCCCAAACTCTTCAACAACTTAATCAAACTCAACTGCGGATGGCAATCGGATTTATCCGCGCGGAAAGAAACGTGTGTCCAGATGCCGGGTGTTCCATCGAGGGCTTGGGTGTTGAGTTTCCACATGTCGGGTTGGTAGGTATTGGGGATGGCGTATTTCTCGCAGAGGTATTCGAGAAGAATTTTTAAAGATTCGAGTTGCTCGTCTTTGTACTTGTGGAAATAGCGGTGTCCTCGCCATTGCATGCCGTAGTCAATGACTTCTTCTTTGGGAACCTCTCGGTTGAAAGTGGAAAAGTACCTTCCACCTTTTTCGATTAACGCTCCCCAATTGCAAATTTCAATGCCGATAGATTGTTGGTTCAACTGGGTGTTGTTTCGGTTGTGTGTTCCTAAATGATGGGCCCAATGTGCTGAACTGAAACATTGGTATATATTTCCTTCTCCATCGATTACAAAGGCTGTGGCTACCCGAACCGGGGTATAGCCCCAACCGCTGATGACGTTTTTGGCATTAGCGCCACTCACGGTATGGTGCAACACAATTTGTTTTTTCGGAAATACTTCCGGGTAGTATTGGGCTTTGGTTAATGGGAATTGGATGAGGTCTTTGATTTTCATGAATTGATTTTTTAGTTATTAATAATTTTATTTTGGGATGTTGTAACCCCTCTCGATCTCCACTCGAGAAAAGAATTTTGTCACCCCTCTCGATCTCCTCTTCTGCCAAGGCAGACAGTCACGGGAGAGGATATCACCCCTTTTTGTCTCCCCTACTGCCACGGGAGAAGGGCACGGGAGAGGATATCACCCCTCTCGATCTCCCCTCAAGGGGAGAGGAAATTGAGTCATTTTCGTTTGTCGGGGGTGTTGTTGGGAAATGCGATGAGGTTGAACATTTCACGCATTCGGGAGCGTAAGCGATTGCCATAAAGTGATTCTAAATCTGAAGCACTTAGGTTGGTGGTGGCGTGGGTGACATGCCCGTGCTTGACCATCAAATCATAGCGATTTAAGAGAATCTCTGCAATGGTATTGCACTCGTTTCCGTAATACTTCATGTTTTGCTCCACTCCTAAATCATCAAAGCAATAAATCTTGGGTATCCAGGAATACTTCTGTATGACTTGATACCCGTCATCGTGAAACTCTGCTGCAATTGCGCGGGTGGAACGGATAAAGAAATGATTACTTTGTAGCGTAAACTCTGTCATTAGAGTAATGAGTGATGTTTTTCCACTGCCAATGGGGCCTGCAAGTAAGATTCCTTTGTTTGGATCAATGCCCTTCTCTTTGCACAAATTATCGCTTCTGGTGAAGTAAATCAACAACTTGAAAATAATTGGCAAGTCTTCTTTTTGAATGGTGAAGCTTTTTCCAAATCTTTGTCGGCCCCGGTATTGTAAAAACTGAAGAGTATGCTCGTAATTATAAAGACGTGAACCTTCTTCATCTATTAAAAACGGCTTTTCAATTGCCGGATTATAGTGTTTCTTCATAATTGGTGGGTTTTGCGTGTAAGTGATTTGTGGCAATTTTGCCGGTTTTCTCTGCCTGGAATTTCTGACTGTTGATCATCCATTTTTTTGCTAGTGCTTGCCAGTTTTGAATGTTGTTTTTTCCGGATTTCCATCCAACGGATTCATAATGGTGAAAAAATAATTCTGCCTCCCTTTCAAGCGTATTATTTTCTTTAAAAAAGTCCTTTATGAATTCAAAAGTTGGAGGTTCAAATAGAGTTTTTTGTCTCGTGCTTTTTTTTGTTTTTAATACTTTATTAGTTGTTTCTTTTCTTTTTATAATAGGACTCACTTGTTGTCCTGTAGCACTCTTTGTACCTCTATCACGGGTTCTCTTATTTGTTGTACTTAGTGTTGTATCAAAAATGAACATGTGTACCCTGCTTCCATTGAATGAATTGTACGAGGGAAAATAGGCGATATAACTCCATTCTTGCAGTTGGTATAAGCCTTTGTGATAGGTATTTAAAGAGCCGATTTTTGCCGCCTTCATGATTTCAATTCGATGAATTAAAAATGGATTATTGAAATTATTTGCATTCCACAAATGAAACAGTGCATAATACAGACTGATGTGCCATGCTGTGAGTCTATTATCCTCCATAAGCATTTGACTCACACGATTCAAATGGGTAATGTAATTGATCTTGTATAATCTTCTTTCCATTTAAACTCGGTTTCGAATTTTGGACTCAAGCAGTTGGTTTATGTCTTCTTTTGGATAAAAGATTACTCCGCCAATTTTGGTGTATGGGATTTTTCCGGTTAATCGGAGGTTTTGAAGCGTACTTGGAGAAATTGCTAACATGCGTTGTACCTGATTCGATTTTAACCAGGATTTTTCATTTTTTTTCTCTTCCTTTTTTTCGTCCGTTTGTTTTAAAGAGTCTTGTAAGATTAATCTCACTTCATGGATTAAGTCTTGTTTGAAGGATAATAAATCCTCAATTGTTACAATTGTAGCTGCCATATTTTTTGTTTTAAATTCTCTGCAAATAGAATGTAAAAAAATAGGCTAATGGGGTTGCAAGGGGTTGTGCAACCTCTATTGAATTGTTTGAAAACAATAGCTTTTCGTCTTGTGATAAATAATTAAATGTTGTTGGATTGAGCAGCTAAAAAGTTAAAAAATGAGTAGCTTTGACTGTAAATAAAAAGATTCAGTAGCGACACGCTTTTTTGGGTAATCGAAACCGCCAATTATCAAACTCCCCTAAAAAGACAAGCTGGTCGTCCTCGCATGGCGTGGGCACAGTTTGCTTTGGGGAAGGAGCTTGGCGGTTCCGGGTTACCTGCAAACTGTTGACCACGCTACTTTTTAGTACAAAACATGCGATGGAAAATTCAAAAAACCTACCTCATTTAAGTTCCGAGCTTTTGTTGTTTATGCATATTCATCAGATTATTGATTGGAAAGCGTTGTTGTACCTCAGTGAGGAAGAGCTGTGGACTATGAAGGGTATTTCTGTTCATCTTTTATTGGAAATTAACGTTCTGAAAAACTCTCATTTGAATTTAGACTGATATTGAGTCGGTTAATCATTTGAATTAGTTTTGTTTTTAATACGGTCATGTTTTTGGGATCTTTATCGTAATAGTTATTTCGTAAACTGGTAACAGCAATGCTTGATTGGTGTTTGGTTTTGAATACGTTGGAAAAAGCTGAAAAGACATGGGTTTTGTTTTTTTCTTGTATAATCCCTTCCTCTACCAATAATGCTGCAAACAGTGCCAACTGAGGAACATTTAGGGTTGTAGTTAGTTTCTGTTCTTGCTTATCGTTTACCGGTTGATAAATCAATTGCTCCGGATTGGCAGCATGTATTCCGTCTATGTACAGCAATTCTTCTTGTATCCATGTGGTGATTAATTCTTTTGCTCCAGGAATTCCTGATTTGTACATTCTATTTGAATGGGGAATTATTTGCTTGATTTTCTTTTGTTCTTTGAGCAACCATTGTTTTAATTCCCATGGATTACTGAATTTATTCATTTCATACCTGAAATTATTTGTTAGCCATGCTATGAAGTCTAGGTGATTGAAATTATGATACAATAAGAGGTATCTCATCTTTCGTGAATTCCACTCCATTCCTTCTTTTTCCCAGCATTTTTGTACAATATCGTGAATGACCGCTTTGGCATAGGTAAACTCTCGGAGGGAAATAAAATCTCCTTTTATGAAATCTTCTACGACCTGAATTTGGGATTGTATGAGTTGGCCTAGCTTTGGATCTTCCCATGTTGATATGGCTTTTTTTAATTGGGCAATTTCTCTGCGTAACTCATTGATAGATATGGCATAGGTTCTCAAACATTCATTTACTTCTTCGCTGAAATGGTGTCCGTATTTTCGTTTTAACTTGAGTATTACTTGATTTATATAATAGAGGGTTAGGGATTCCAGTTCTTTCTGATTGTATTCGGTTTTTATTAACTCCGATGCCAATGGTATGTTCTGATTGTTTTGTGCTAGCAACTCCATTGCCTCATTCAGCAATGAATTTTGTATTTCGGAAACCCAATGCTTTACTCTTTCGGGTGATTCTATGCGGTATAGATTGTTGGTTATTTCATGTTCTATTCTTACTGTTTCTGTCCTTAATTTCCAATTCAGGTATGCAAATTGAATCTCAGTTTGGCTGAGTTCCTTCCATGTTGCTGTGTAAAGCAATAACCAGGTGTTGCGTCCATTCGCACTAATGCGGGTTATTTTTTCTAATCTTCCGATCTTCCTACACTCCTTTTCAAGGATTTCGATTTGCTTTTTATCATTTTGCTCTGCTCGCTCTTGTTCGCAAAATCGCCTGAGATAATCTTCGTACATGGGATGTTCCTGCATAATTCTGCCCAAACTTTGGTAGTTCTTTTCCGTTTTCTTCGGATTTCTCTCCTGAATTACTTCTATGATTTTAGGTGCAGGTTGATTTTCTTGTAAAATGTTGCAATAGTTTTCTACGTTTTTGCTGTTTCGAACCTCTTGCCACAGTGAAGTCAATTCCGTAAGATTAAAAACACCCACTTGCATATTTACTCTACCTTATAATTTTGCAAATGCATACGTTATCTTGTTATGAAGTTTCATTTTGACTTGAATTTCAGGGTAAACCCTACCATATTTAGGTATAAACCCCTAGCTTATCTTACTTTCTTTTCCGATATCCCAAGGCATGTTTGTTCCAAAAAGTTTGCTTCTCAATTGGTTCATATCTTCACTGACTTTTTTCTCTAATACCTTGGCATAAATTTGTGTGGTCTTGATACTTGTATGTCCCAACATGGCACTTACTGTTTCTATTGGAACTCCGTTGGCCAAGGTGACCGTTGTTGCGAAGGTATGCCGGGCAATATGCGTTGTGAGTTTCTTTTTGATATTACAGATGATTCCAATTTCCTGCAAATAGGCATTGTACCGCTGATTTGAATTTACCGGCAATAACTTGTTGTTTCGTTTGCAGTATT
Organism: Lishizhenia tianjinensis; assembly: GCA_943330745.2. Lineage (GTDB taxonomy): Bacteria > Bacteroidota > Bacteroidia > Flavobacteriales_D > Crocinitomicaceae > UBA952. The sequence continues at coordinate 119,645 of CALQIX020000007.1, read as the reverse complement.
CGTGGTTCTTGTATCTCTCTATTATTTTTACCGCTATTGGTAACAAGGGAACGCGCTCTTGCACCCCAGTCTTTCTTCGCTGTGTACTTAACCATAAATTTCCATCGATTCCCAACTCTTCGTCTCCTTGTTCGAAATCATATATATCTCCGTAAGCAAACCCTGTATAACAACAGAAGATAAATACGTCTCTAACCTCCGCCAACCTTTCTATAGTGAATTCTTTGTTGATTAAGACGTATAATTCTTCCTGCGTTAATACTTGTCTTACCGGATTTCGATACGCTGTTTTGAACGCATTAAGGGGATGCGAGGGTATCCAATCTAAAGCTACTGCCATGTTAAATACCTTCTTGACTATTTTTACTTCTTTGTGTATTGTGTTGTTTTGAAGTCTTTCTTTGGTTACTAAATAATGTTCGTATTCTGTAATGAAAGATAATTTTACATCTTCTAAGGCTATGTCTTTTATCCCTTTGTAGGTCTGCATGAAATATTTTATTTTGGACAAGGTGGATTGATACCGCATGAGCGTCTTTTTCGTTATTTTATCAATTTTCACGAGTTCTTCCATCTTTACATTGTGGTATTCAAATGCGTCTGTCAAGGTTTTTTTCTTGCTTTTTGCATCTTTTCCGAGGTATTTATCCCGAATTAATACTGCCGTTATTTTCTCCTGACAGGCTATTGATTGGTTGTAAATTGACATGAGTTGTCCCTTTATCATCGTTAAATATGAATTTAGGACACCGCCATCTTCGTACTTATTTGAGACGATTTGCGCACTTTTATCCCAGTACTCTTCGGGTACCGTTCTTGCGAGGGATAACTCTACACGAAGCCCGTCAACCGTTATTCTAACGTAGATTGGAGCCATTCCATTTTTTTGAATTCGCCTACTATTTATCCAAAATAAGAGGTGCATTGGCGGATGAACATTGTTGTACATGCTATGAATTTTTGTTCACTGCAAATCACACTATTATGACCCCATCAATGGGTAAAACGGAAAAATTGAAACAACTGGCATGTAGAATTAACAAGGGATACAGACCAAAAGTGAACAAAACTACAACAAAAATTCTGTCCTCGAATTGTTGTAATTTTATTACTGTTTAGTTGGTTTTAGATACTTTTTGATTTTTCGATATTTCACACTTTTTTACGAGAATAGGTAAAAATAAGTGTTATTTAATGAAAAAAGGAGCTGTTACGCTCCTTCTTTGTTGGCCCACTAGGGCTCGAACCTAGACTCTTCTGTACCAAAAACAGACGTGTTGCCAGTTACACCATGGGCCATTACGGGGTGCAAATTTATAAACTTCTTTCGAAATTCCGAAAAAAAATGAAAAAAAATAAATTTCTTTCTTCGGATCTCATTTTTATCCACTTTTTGTAGTGGGTTTTGCAATCAACTAACACATTCAAACTAAGTATTTATTATATTCGCAACTTACAAAATTGAATGTCAATGACGAATTATAAAAAAACCAATACAATTCTAGGATGGCTTGTTTTTCTAATAGCAACCGCTGTATATTTCATTACTCTTGAAGACACCGTGAGTTTATGGGATTGTGGCGAATATATTACGGCTGCGTATAAACTAGAAGTTGGTCACCCTCCTGGCGCGCCTTTGTTCATGGTAATTGGACGAATGTTTACGTTCTTCGCTGATCCAACTGATGTTGCGGTATGGATTAACCGTCTATCTGCCCTTTCAAGCTCTTTCACCATTTTATTCATGTTTTGGTCACTCACTATTTTGATTAAAAAAATGGTGCTAATGAAAAAAGAAGAACTGTCAATGGGCGATCAAATTGCCATATTTGGTAGTGCTGTTGTCGGTTCATTAGCCTACACGTTCTCTGAATCTTTCTGGTTTTCGGCAGTTGAAGGGGAAGTGTATGCGATGGCATCTCTTTTCACGGCAATCATTTTTTGGGCTGCGCTGAAGTGGGACGAAGAGATGGCTTTAATCAAAGACAACCGAAAACTCTCTGATGAGGGGCAAGCAAGGTGGTTAATCTTGATTATGTTCCTTCTTGGACTTGCCGTTGGGGTCCATTTATTAGGAATATTAGTTGTTCCGGCAATTGGATTTATCTTGTACTTCAGGTATCAACCGAATATCACTCCCAAAGGACTCATGTATACAGCACTAATTTCTGTATTAGTTCTCGGTTTTATTCAAGAAGGAATCATCCCTGGGTCTATTTCAATGGCTTCAGCATTTGAAGTTGCTTTTGTAAACTCATTTGGACTTCCTTTTTTCTCAGGTACTATTTTCTTCTTTATTCTACTGCTTTTAGTTTGTGTTATTGCTATTCGAATAGCGCGTAAAAAGAAAAAATACATTATCTACAATGCAGTGATGGGATTAATAGTTTTATTAATCGGCTATGGCTCCTTCGCAGTAATCGTTATTCGCTCAAACGCCAATACACCTTTAGATGAAAATGATCCTGAAAATCTGGTTACGTTGCATGCCTACTTAAAAAGAGAACAGTATGGATCAGCACCTTTAATTTATGGACAACATTGGAATTCTGTAGAAAATGATGGAGACGAATTTAAAAGTTTATCTCCGTTTTACCTGCGCCGTTTTGTTGTTTCTAAAGGTGATTTGGAAATCAAAGCATTTAAAAATGAAGCAGATGCGCAAGCTTTTGCCTCCAAAGAAGGGGGAGAAGTTCAAGAAAAATACTTTGAAAGTAATTCATCTGTTCGTGAGAAAAGTGTTGCAACCTATTCAGGAGATCAAGCAACGTTCTTTCCACGGATGTATTGGAATCAAGAACAACAGCGTATAGATGGCTACAAACGATGGTCAGGTTATGATGAAACATCAGATGAAGGAACTGCTATCGGAAAAGATGGGCAGCGCTTACCAACCATGGGAGAAAACATTTCCTATTTCTTGAATTATCAGGTAAATTGGATGTATGTCCGCTATTTCATGTGGAATTTTGCAGGTCGACAAAACGACATTCAAGGTCATGGAGATGCCATGCGCGGAAATTGGTTGAGCGGATTCTCGTTCATTGATGAAATGCGCTTGGGAAGTCAGGAAAATGCACCTTACTACACCAAAGAAAATAAATCCAATAATAAGTTCTTTTTAATTCCATTGATTCTCGGAATTTTGGGACTATTTTTTCATTTTTACAAAGCGCCAAAAGATGCTTTTGTATTGTTTTTAGCATTTATTTTTACGGGTTTAGCCATCGTTGTTTATCTAAATCAAAAACCTTTTGAGCCTCGTGAACGAGATTATGCCTATGCTGGATCATTCTATTTCTTTGCGTTTTGGATTGGTATCAGTGTTTATGCATTGTATGACACCTTCAAACGATTTGTTATGAAGGAATATCTGCGCCTTGTTTATGCATTTTTAGGTGGATTCATAGTTTTTGCAGTTATTGATACCAAAGGAGATAGTGGTTTATCCTCTGCCTATACGTGGTTAATTGTTTCTGCTGGCGGACTTGGGTTGATGTTTATCATGAGTTTCATTAAGAAAATTATTCCAAACGAAAACTCAGGAGCAATTTTAGCCACTGTGATTGGTCTTACTGCACCATTTATTATGGGAATGCAGGGCTGGGATGATCACGATAGAAGTGGAAAAACTTCTGCCCATGAATTAGCCTCAAATTATTTAAATTCTTGTTCTCAAAACTCTATCCTGTTTACAAATGGCGATAATGATACGTTCCCACTTTGGTACATGCAGGAAGTTGAAGGCATGAAAACAGATGTGCGGGTGTGTAACCTATCATTAATGCAAACCGATTGGTATACTGAGCAAATGAAAATGAAGGCATATAACTCAGATCCGTTGCCAATCAAGTTCAGAGAAGACCAAATATTAATGTACGCCGGAAACACAGATCAAGTTTTATTTTCAAGTTTATTGTCCCTTGCTAATATGAATGTGGGCGATGCAAATTTGAAAAAAATCATTGGGCTTCGTGTTAAACAAATGCCAAATGAAGCGTTAATTAGCACAAAAAGATTCCTAAATAATATTCAACCAATAATTAATGTAATTACTGCTGAAGGCGAAAATCAAGCGCTATTGAACAAGGTAAAAGCGAAGTTTATGACTTTAGATTCAACGAATCTTGTGAATGATGCATTTATGAAAACCTACGGTACCTTAGAGTTAATTCAAGGAATGAGTAATAGCCAATTCAAAGGAACTGAAGAGCTAATGAAACAACTTCAGAAAGAATTTGATAACTATGAAAAACCATGGGATTATACGAATTTAACTACCGCAATGGAATTTGTTCGCAATGATGAAAACCAAGTGGTTTATGAAGGACAAAGAAAATTACGTGTTTTTCCGTCTTCCGGATTTGTTCTTCCTGTAAATGCTGAAAACGCAGTTAAATCAGGAATTATTACCGCTGCTCAGAAAGGAAGTTGTTTTAAAGAAATCAAATTCCAATTTGATGAACAAGGATTAACTAGAGAACAAGTAATGATGCTCGATATCATGGCGAATAATGAGTGGAAACGTGGTATTTTCTTCTCCAGTCCAGGTGGTTCTGATGTGGCGATGGCCTTAAATAAATCAGGTTATATTAAGCAGAATGGTGTTGCCTATGTCTTTACTCCAGTGAATGATAGAAGAAACCGTTTTGACGATGAGGTAATGTATGCCAATATGATGAAAAAATACGATTTTGGCAACATGAGTAGTCCTTCTGTTTTAACTGATTATTACGCCAGAAGGCATACATCTCAATATCGTTTCCAGTTTATGGCCTTAGCTCAACACTATTTGACTTTGGTAGAAGAAGAGGAAGCATTTTATAAAAACCCAACTGAATCTGCCGAATATTATCGTAGAAGTGGAGAGGAAACAAAAGCAAAATTCTTGCTGGATGGACAAGCATCTGCCAAAACACGGATACAAGGGTATAAGGACAAAGCGAAAAATTTATTAAATCGCTCATTGGAAGTAATGCCATTAACTACAGTGATTGATGGCGGCGAACCAAATCCGAGCAGGGAATCCTATAAAGATGGAGATAGAGAAAGACAAAGTTACCAAGATGGAGTAATTCAAGATTATATCGAATTATTTTATCAAGCAGGAGATACTAAATCTGCGGAAAAATACGGCAAGCAAATAGCCCAACAAGTTGAAAGTGTTGTTCACTATTTTGTGAGTAGTGATATTCGATTTATTGGTGCAGCAGAAAATGCTGAAGATTTTTATGCGAATTTAGCTGCTTTTTTCAAAGTGCAAGAAGCATCCAAAAAATACAATCCAAAAGGTGAATTAGCAACCTATACTACGAGTAAAATCGACAAGTGGTATGGTAATGATTTCAAAAGAATGAGTGAAGAAATCAAACAATTAGAAAACACAAAATCTGAATTTGATTTATATGTTGAATTAATTGGAATCCACTTCAACAAGTTAAAAGGAACTGCGCCAAAAGCGGATATGACTGGACAAGAAAAAATGGATACTGCCATGATGCGTCAAATGATGAATGCTGCCAAAGTGAAAACAGATTCAATCAAAAAGAAATAATGAATGACACCCTTTAGAATTCCATTTTTCATTCCTTGGGTTTTTCCGAGGAGAATATGGAAAATGGATTCTAAAACATCAGTATTTTTAACGTTTGATGACGGCCCTCAGCCTGAAATAACCGATTGGATTTTACAATTCTTAGAAAGAGAGGGGATTTACGCTACATTTTTTTGTGTGGGAAATAATGTATTGAAACACACATCCATTTTTGAAAACGTAAGAAGATCAGGACACGCAATTGGTAATCATACCATGCATCATGAACGTGGTAATTCTGTTTCTATCAACGCTTACACCAGTTCAATTCAAGAAGCAGATCAACTTATTGGCAGCAACTTATTCCGGCCTCCATACGGGCGTTTACCGTTTTGGAAAGGATGCAACATTTCTTCCCAATTTAAAGTAATCATGTGGAGTTGGTTATCCTACGATTATGATTCTACCGTGCCAATAGAAGTTATTCTGAATTCAGCGCAAAACATCAAAGGTGGAGACATTTTAGTATTTCATGACAACCCCAAAAGTTTTGAACGGCTAAAAATATTATTACCTGAAGTTGTTAAAATTATTCGAGCAAAAAATCTTTCCTTTGAGCGAATAGTTTTTTAGCATTATTGAAACCATACATCATCAATAATCTTTGATCCAGCAAATTGATTAACGCGCTCAATTATAATTTGTTTTCCATTTCTTAATTCTTCACGCATAACCGATGAATCCATTGTGATGTATAAAGTGCGATTTGAAATGTATAGTTTGGTTGTTCGATTGGATACGGCAATTCCCATCATTTCGGGCCAACCTTTCAAAATATCCATTTCTTTCATACGTTTTTCTAATCCATAAGCACGCATGATTTTATCCACCAGCTCATTCAATGGTTTGTCATCTGAATCTCTCAAAAAATCATTGTTGCTCATTAGATTACTTTTTCAGGTTCAGAAACACTACCAAAATTAACCCGATACAACTTTTTTTGAATCGGTAATTCATTTAATATCCGCGCCAAACGTTCTTCATCCGTATCAGTAACGACTACTTGACCGAAATAATTATTCGATACCAATTCCAACAATTTAGCAACACGTAATGCGTCTAGTTTATCAAAAATATCATCCAGTAATAAAACAGGCTTCATGTTGAGGTGGTTCTTTAGCCATTCGTATTGTGCCAATCGAAGAGCAATTATATAGGATTTTTGTTGTCCTTGTGAACCGAATTTTTTTACGGGATGGTCATTAATCGTAAAAAGCAAATCGTCTTTGTGTGTTCCAACATGCGTGTACTGAGTAATCGCGTCCCTTCGTTCGGATTGAACGAGTAACTCTAGCATGTTGCCCTCCTCCAATTGAGATTTGTAAGTAAACGCCACTTTTTCACTTCCAGAACTTATGTTTTCATAAAACTGTTGGAAATACGGAATAAATTGTTCTACAAAAACAGACCTTTTTCCATGTATTTCGGTTCCTAATGCTGCTAACTGAACATTCCATGGCTCAATTGACTCTTTATCAAATAACCGATGCTCGTGCATGTTTTTCAGAAGAGCATTTCGTTGATCCAAGACTTTGGAATACCGCTGAATTTGATCCAAGTACTCTCGGTCCAACTGACTCAAAATTCCATCCATCCACCGACGGCGTAATTCACTACCTTCGGCAATTAAATCACGATCATAAGGTGAAATCATCACGACAGGGTATTGCCCGATATGGTCTGCTAATTTATCGTACTCTTTTTTATTTTTACGGAAAACTTTCTTCGCATTTAGCTTAACCGCACAATGAATTTGAGCAAGTTGATCCTCCTTAACCCAATCTCCCATGATGGAAAAAAAATGTTCGTTGAATCGAATATTCTGACGATCCATTACATTAAGATAAGATTTGCACATGCTCAAATAATAGATAGCATCTAAAACATTTGTTTTACCCGAACCATTGGGACCAACAAATCCATTAATTCCATCCACCAAGGAAATATCAGCTTCCTCGTAATTTTTAAAATTCACTAAATGCAAGTGGGAAATGTGCATAAACAAAGGTACGGTTTGCAATTACTCAGTGAACATTACACCCTAAAAAATTCAGATGCAATATAATCCGCCCTCAATTTACCGGATGGCGTAAGAAACAGATATTCATTCGTTTCTTGCAACCAATTGGCCTCAATAAATTTCTTTTTCGTTGCGAAAAATTCGTCTGTGAGTTCAAATTGCTTGGTTAAAAAAGTAAGTGAAACACCTTCAGCGGTTCTCAATCGAGTCAAAAAATATTCGTTCCAATGTTCTTGCTTCGTTAATACCTCATCCTCAAACCAGTCTTGGCGTTTCATATAAAGGGAATTGTTTGACACGTTCCACCTGCGCTTTTTTCCATCAAAGGAATGAGCTGAAGGACCAATTCCGATATAAGAATCTCCGGTCCAATATGAAGAATTATGCTTAGATCGTTGTCCTTTTTTTGCAAAATTGGATATCTCATAATGATCATAACCGGCAGCTTCCAATAATTCAATCAATATTTCAAATTGTGCGATAGCTTCATCGTCCTGTGGTTGAATTATCTCCCCCGATCGCACTTTTTTTTCAAGTAATGTTCCGTTTTCAATCGTTAGACAATAGGATGAAATATGAGGAACATTCCAACTCAAAACTTCTTGAATATGGTCCTTCCACTGCGAAATGGTCATATTTGGTAAACCATACATGAGATCAATAGTTAAATTCTCAAATTCATTATTTTGCACCAGTTTCACTGCATTTCTACTTTGCTCCACAGTATGAGCACGATTCATCCATGACAAATCTTCCGGATTAAATGATTGAATTCCAATACTCAAGCGATTCACGCCACATCTTTTCCATCCTGCGATAGCCAACTCCGTGATATCTTCAGGATTTGCTTCAAGCGTAATTTCCTCAAATTCAATCAGTGGTTTGATTCCATTAACTGTTTCGCAAAGTAATTGAAGCTCGCTTTCTGTCAATAAACTAGGTGTTCCACCACCAAAATAGAGTGTGTTAGGTGCATCATCTTTTAAATCAGCTAATCGAGTTTCTAACTCTTGTTGAATTGAACCAATCATTTTATCACGATAACCAGCAAAGGATGTCGAAAAATGAAAATCACAGTAGGAGCATTTTTTAGAACAAAACGGAATATGGATATAGATGCCTGACATGTGTTCACCAAATTAATTATTTATTAGCACATTTTGAAACTAAACATCAAATTGTGAATAAAAATACTTTCATTTAAAACAATAAACAAACAATGCTGTGTAATTTTGATTTGGTGAATTCCGAAAAACCTTAAAAGAGTAGGAAAAAATACAATTAGTTATAATTTATGAAGAAAATTCTATTATTTGGATTAGGCGTAGTGATTTTATCATCATGCGCAAACACAAAAAAAATTACAAAAATTACCGATTCGAAAAACCCGGTAATGAATCAAAATGTAAATGGAATGGTTTCTCGACCATTGCTTGCAGATTTATCTGTTGATAATGTACGCAAGGAAATTACCTATGCTGCAAAAATTAATATTTCCGATTCTGATCGAAAGGCAAATGCAAAGCAATTATTTTTAGAAACTCACAATTGTGATTTTATAGTTGATCCTATCTACACAAATACTTATACTGATATAAATGGCAAAACCAAGGAAATTCAAATTAAACTAACTGGTTTACCCGCTAAGTATTCTAAAATTACTCAAGTAGATTCTTTACCGAAATCAATACAACAATATCAAACTTTGATGAATCCTGTTGAAAGAGTAAATTATGTAAACTCAATTGATGAAGGCTCTCCAACTGTTGGAGTTGAGATTAATTTAGGAACAAAAGGTCAGCAAGGGATTCAAGTAGATTTTTTAATGAAAAATGAAAAGGCAAGAATCTATTTTGCAGCGGAGAATTACAATAATGCGAATCCTAGTTTCACAATGAATTTTGAAGATTCAACTGGATCATTAAATTCTACCTCAGGTTCAAGTGTTGGCTTTGGATCTTTGGCTTTAGGCTTAATGAAAGAAATTTCTGTTTCAAACAGAGTGAAATTTAGAGGTCAAGGAGGTTTAAATTTATCAAGTTATACTGAAACTGGAATTAACAATAATCTGGGATCTATCCAATCAATATATAGATTAGGCTTTAGATTAGGTATTGGGGCAGATATACGATTGTATAAAAATGTTTCTTTGATTTTAAAGGCTCATTCAAATATTGGAGCATTTAATATTTATAACAAGGAACCTATTGAAAATATTTCTTTTAAAGTTAAAGATTTTAAAATGACAGGTCTACCAAATTACTATTTAGGATATGGATTAAGATTTGTTTTCTAAATTTGTAGTTCGTTAAGTTGAGAGTTTGTTCTGACTTAATTTAAAAAAATTGAATTTGTTTCACACTTTTTAAAGGCGGCTTCGGTCGCCTTTTTGTTACAGTCCAAAAAGTGAATCAAAATTTTCATGAGAACCACGTGGTGTAAATTCAACGCGAATCATATCTCCAACACGCACACCACACAATTGTTCAACTCCACCACTCGTTCCATTAGCTCCACGATTAATCGCGATTTCTAAAAAATCATTACTATTAAAAATAGCCACTTTTTCACCAGGAGGAACAGCATTATATCCTGGAGAAATGAGTTCAATGAAATACTCTTTGTTGCGGTAATAGATAGTGAATGGTATTTCTGGACTGTGCCGCTCAAAATAAGATCGATGAATATTCGATATCAAGTTGCCGAAGGCATCAATATGTACCACATAGCCTTTAATTACATTCGTTTCAACCAGAACACTCGGCGAATATGCTCTTTTGAACTTCTCCTTTGGATGCGCAAAACTTGCAATGTGATCGCCATTTAATATTCTACAAGCAAGTGGAATCAATAATTGCTTTGTTGGGAATGAATAATATTTTCCTTCGTCAATAATGCTTTGAACTTGATAAAATTCGTCGGGTTCATCTTGATTCAAAAATGCTCCAAAAAAACCGTTGTCATTTGAAATAAAATATTGACCTTGAAACTTTAAAATACTAGGATACATTCCATCATCGGTTCCCGGGGCAATTTGTGGCTCCGAATCTACCCCAATCACATGAACCGTACCCATTGGGAAATCCCGAAAACAATTCCTTACTTGATATGCCGCTTCAGAAATATCAAACGGACGTATATCATGTGAAATATCAATAATTGTAGCCGCGGAATAGAGACTTAAAACCTTACCTTTTATCGAGGCAACATAATGATCCTTGGTTCCATTATCTGTTGTAAGTGTAAGAATTTGCATACAAAAAGATTCCCCTTTGCCGGAGTTTTTTTAAATTTGACTCAAATGTAACTGAAATAGGGAAAAAAGTCAAATAAACCTTTGAATAATTAGAGAATTGCTAACAAGAACTTTACAAATAGAAAAAATAAATCCAGCTGAGTTCTTTGGAGCAAACAACTCAAACCTGAAGCACTTTAAGAATTTTTTTCCGACTCTAAAAATTTCCTCTCGAGGCGATGTGCTTTCATACGCTGGTGATGAGGAAACCATGGATGAATTTGAACGGAAAATAAATCTGCTGCTGGCACATTTTAATCAATATAATTCATTAACAGAAAATAATATCGACAATTTGATGCTCGAAGATGGATCCAAAATGCTCTCAAATGCAGATGGATCTGAAACATTGGTTCATGGCAATGGTGGAGTTAAAATTAAAGCGCGCACTGTAAATCAAAAGAAATTAGTTCAGGCAGTTAATGAGTTTGATATGGTATTTGCGGTTGGGCCAGCCGGAACGGGAAAAACCTATACCGCAGTTGCTTTAGCTGTTCGAGCATTGAAAAACAAAGAAGTCAAACGAATTGTGTTAACACGTCCGGCGGTGGAAGCGGGTGAAAATCTTGGATTTCTACCGGGAGATTTAAAAGAAAAATTAGACCCTTATCTAATGCCGTTGTATGATGCGCTTCGGGATATGATTCCTGGAGAAAAATTAGCTGATATGTTGGAATATGGGATAATTGAAATTGCCCCATTGGCTTTTATGCGCGGAAGAACATTGGATAAAGCGTTTGTGATTTTAGATGAAGCGCAAAATACGACCAAAATGCAAATGAAAATGTTCCTAACCCGAATGGGTATGACAGCAAAATTTGTTATTACAGGTGATTTATCTCAAATTGATTTACCTAATAAACAAACTTCGGGATTGGCTTTTGCATTGGACAACCTAAAAGATGTGGATGAAATTGGTGTAATACGATTGGGGCAAAGTGATGTTATTCGTCATCGATTGGTTAAAAAAATAATTGAAGCATTTGAGATAGCAGAGGCAGAAGAAAAAAGCAAAAAAGAAAATGAGGGCATTAACAAAAACAGAATTTAATTTTCCAGGACAAACGCATGTATATCATGGTAAGGTACGCGATGTGTATACTTTGGATAATGAATTAGTGGTTATGGTTGCCTCTGACAGAATTTCCGCATTCGACCACATACTTCCCAAGGGAATTCCATACAAAGGACAGGTATTAAACCAAGTTGCAACCATGTTTTTAAAGGCAACTCAAGATATTGTTCCCAATTGGTTAGTGGCTACACCTGATCCAATGGTAGCTATTGGTAAAGCATGCGAACCGATTCGAATTGAAATGGTTATTCGTGGCTACCTTGCTGGACACGCTGCTCGGGAGTATAAATTAGGTAAACGCGAATTATGCGGTGAAAAATTACCGGATGGTTTAATTGAAAACGATGTATTTCCAACCCCAATAATTACTCCTGCCGCAAAAGCAGATGAAGGACACGACATTGATATTTCTAAAGCGGAAATTATTGCTCAAGGATTGGTTTCGAGGGAAATCTACGAAACAATGGAAAAATATACAAGAGCACTTTTTCAACGAGGAAGCGAAATGGCAAGAGAACGAGGGCTAATTCTTGTTGATACAAAATATGAATTTGGGCTATTTAATGGCGAGGTTATCCTAATTGATGAAATTCATACACCAGATTCTTCCCGTTATTTTTATGCTGACGGTTATGAAGAGAGACAGAAACTAAATCAACCCCAAAGGCAATTATCCAAAGAATTTGTGCGTGAATGGTTAATGGAAAATAATTTTCAGGGCAAAGAAGGAGAAAGTATGCCATTTATGCCCGATGAATTTGTTGATACCATTACTGCGAGATACATAGAATTATATGAAAGAATTACAGGATTGACTTTCGAAAAAGATGATTGTGAGTCGCTTGAAAAACGAATTGATACTAACGTCTGTACTTTTTTAAATCAATACACTCATTGATATGAAAGGTAAAAATCCCATTGGCGTTTTTGATTCAGGCTATGGGGGATTGACCATTTTGTCCGAAATCAGGAGATTAATGCCTGAATACGACTATTTATACCTGGGCGATAACGCCAGAGCCCCCTATGGGAATCGCTCCTTTGATGTTGTTTATGAATATACCTTAGAAGCTGTAAAATTATTATTTGATCAAGGATGTCATTTGGTTATTTTGGCATGTAATACGGCATCGGCCAAGGCATTACGGAGTATACAACAACAAGATTTACCAACTTTAGCCCCCTCAAAACGTGTTCTTGGGGTTATTAGGCCCAGCGCGGAAGAAATTGGAAGACAAACCCATTCAAAACATGTAGGTATTCTAGCAACGGAAGGTACTGTACAATCCAAATCCTATATTCTTGAACTACAAAAATTTGCCCCTGAAATAATTGTAAATCAACACGCCTGCCCACTTTGGGTTCCATTAATTGAAAACAATAAACAAGATTCTGCGGCAGGTAAACAGATTATCTCAGATGATTTGAATGCCCTCCTACTAAAGGATCCGGAAATTGACGCAATCGTTTTAGGATGTACGCATTACCCCTTAGTTCAATCCTATATTGAATCACTCGTTCCTTCCCACATCAACATTATTTCTCAGGGGAAAATAGTGGCCGATAAATTAAAAAGTTACTTATTGAATCATCCTGAAATTGAGGGTAAATGTAGTAAAGCTGGAGGCATGCAGTATTTAACAACGGAAAATGCGGAGATATTTAATGCAAATGCGGCTCGTTTTTTAGGAATTGATATTCAATCAGAATCCATTCACTTTTAATCGGGTAATATTCCCAGGCCTTCTCGCACAACAACGGGACTACCATCGGTACAATCGATAATTGTTGACCCTTTTAAATTACCATAACCACCATCGATAATAAAATCTACTTGATCATCTAATCGTTCATAAATTGCTGAAGGATCAGAAAAATACTCCATGATTTCATCTTCTTCATCGTGCAAAGATGTTACCGCTATTGGATTTCCGAGCGCCTCTACAAGTGCAAGTGTGATGGCATTATTTGGAATACGAATACCAATCTCCTTTTTGTTCGAATCGAATAACTTCGGAACTTCTTGTGATGCTTCCAAAATAAAGGTAAATGGCCCTGGTAAACATTGTTTGAGTAGTTTAAAAATAGATCGATCCAATTGTTTTGTGTAATCAGAAAGATGAGATAAATCATTACAAATGATAGAAAAGTTCGCTTTATTTAATTTGACACCTTTAAAATCTGCTAGCTTTTGCAAGCCTTTTTTACTGCGTAAATCACATCCAATCGCATACACTGAATCAGTAGGAATGATAACAATACCGCCTGATTTAAAACATTGTACGGCCTGATTAATCAAACGAGTATCAATATTAAACGGATTTATTTCTATAAACATGACACAAAAGTACAACTATGCTGCCTAAATACTTCTCATGTCAGAAATAATTGTTTATCTCTTCTTTGGATAGACGCCTCGTTTTAAAAGAAACCTTATTTTGATACGTTTTAGAAAGTTTTTCTTCATTAACCGCTTCAGCAAACATTTTTGAATCAACAAAGGCATATTTACCACCAGGTAACGAAGCGAAAATCTCAGTTTTTGGTCCTAAATAAGGAATATTATTCCAATTTGCGGGCAAAAAGTTCAATACAGTATTCCGGTCTGGAGAAACTACCACCAATTGAATTGGATTCTTAGAAAGCAGCATTTCACTCTCAAAATCAAAATGTACATCTAATTTAACTAATTGTTCTGCATTCGTTAATTTATCTACATTATAAATTCCAAAGCCATTGGCACGAAATTGATTGAGTAATGCAGATTCAGCACGCAATCTTTCTTCCTCTTTTTTCGCTAAAACAAGAAATGCTTCATATTGCTTATTCAAGTCAGAAAACTCATCATTTTTGGCTTGAAGCTCCTTTTTACTTAAATCAGCGGGAACAGCAACAATTGAACAGGTTTTATCAATAAAATTACCCAAGTAATCCTCTTTTGAAAAAGTCAACTTTATGGAATACTCAATGGAACTATTGCTAATTTTTTTCATTGTAATATCCGTCCAGTCAATTCTTGAAATATCCACCGTGGGGAAATTAACATCTTCCTGAATTAAATTCCATTTTACTCCTTTCCATGCTGCCATATGAGGAAAATTCTCTAAGTTGGAATTGAATTCAAATTGCAAATCTGATTTCTTTGATGCTTTTTTATTTTTGCGCTTTTTCTTTTCATCATCCAAAAGAAGTAGTTTTTGGTCACGACGACTATTATTAACTGTTTGAAAAGTTCCTGCACTTAACCATTTCTTATCCTTGTCTAACACCCACAATTTAAAATCGCTAGAAGGTCGAGATTTCGCTGCCAAATCAACCTGAACTTGTTTTCCTTCTCTCAATGAAAGTTCATTTTCTCCTTGAAAAACTCGTATTTCAACCATCCCATTTGATTCTAGGAACAAGCCTTGATTCGCGTCTGTTTCCATTGGAATTCCTGAAAGGAAAATTGACTTTGCATCATGTATTTCTCTGAATTTCACTTTCACCTTTCCCGAAATTAACTTTCCCTTGGCGTCGACAATCGCGCTTTTAGGAATAACTACATGCGTCCCGGTTGGTTGATGAAATTCAATGCCATTCAAAACATCAAAATCATACTGGGTAAATGCAATTTTTTTATCTAACGGTTCGTGAATTCCGGCACTAATTTCTGCAGCGTTAACTATATTAGTAATTTTAGGTTTCTCCTTCGGTATTTCGTTATTGATCTCAGAAAATTGATATAAGGCAAAACCACATAGCATAAACAAAGAGGAAACTAAAATTAATTCTTTGTGAAACTTATTTTTTTCGATAGTTTTCATTTCTTGATGTTTTTAATAATTAATAGCAGAAGCAGCGATATTCAAGTCAAAATTGTATAAGACACCATCGTGGCAGCCCAGAAGAATATCCACTTTATTATCTTTATTCATATCGCCAATAACAGGGATAAACTCACTGGTAACATTTACATGGTGTAAATTCTCAAATGCTTTTTTTCGTAAGTTATATATCCCAATTGTTGACTTGTCATAGGTTTCTTCTTTCCTATATCCATGCTCAAAACATAGAACTAAGCATTCATCTCCATCGATGGTCAAGCTATTTTGAGCAATTCTAGGAGCCGAATAATTCTTTATATTCGTATCATAAGTGTGTATGGAATAATTATCCAATCCATTTGTAAAATCAATCCATTTACCTCCAAAAAATATACGATTATCATGTTGGAAACTGCGGTAAGTAATGAGCTCTTTTCCAAGGTCTATTCGCTTAACCTCCTTACCATTAAGGTTAAAAATCCGTAACTGATTGATTGTTTTTTTGCCGTCAAAATCTTCTTCGAAATTACATTGAAAAGGAAGCGCTAGATAAAGTTGATTGTCCGATTCTATAATCGCTGGACTACTGTGTGAAAGAGTACAATGAAATGTTCCATAATATTGATCGGGGTATTCATTTAAAATCGAAGTGATTAATTTGCCCGTCTTTCCATCTATTGCAAAAACATCTATTTCTTCAGCTATATATATTAAATCTTGGACTTTATCATTGTTCAAGTCTCTCAGTACTGGCTCAAGAAAGAACTTGTCACCTGAATAAAAGTGCATCTTTAATTTAAACATTGTTCGATTGTCTCCAACTTTTTGGCCTTGGAAATTTGGATGATAATACGTCCAGTTGATAGTCCCACTTTCAGGATCTATTGATCTAACTTCGCCAGTTTCCATGGCAAAAACAAGTTGGGTTTTAGTTCCGGATTGGATTAGAATTGGTCGATGTTCAATATCCCCCGAAGCATCCTGACGAAAGATTATTTTACCTTTTTGATCGGCACAAATTATTTCATCATTATCATTTCCAAAATAAATACGATTGTTGTACACAAGAACCCCATTTACATCCATATCACCAAAACTCTCATTAGCAAAATTCAATTGAATTTTTCCGGTTTTTGGATCTAGGATATACACTCCATTTCCTTTATCAATGAAATAATCCATGTAATTTCCCCCATTTGATCCAATGATTAAATCACCATCTAAAAAGTCAATATTCGTGCGAAAGGAGACATTTCCAATTGGGGCTGACCAATTTATTTTAAGATCGCTAATTTCTTGTGAATCTAAATTATTAGATATCTTCCGGTAAGCAAAAGCTAGGCATGAGAATAGTATTCCCACAAGGATAATTCGTTTCATATAGCTTGGGATTAAAAGTAAACTTCTCCCGAAACGAATGTCAATAAAAAGGTTACGGTTTTACTTTTTTGTAGCTACCATCAAATTTGGTGGATTATTATATCCATATCTAAACTTAATTGGTTTTTCTTTCCCCGCAACGGCAGCTTTTAAATCCGCTTGTCCACGCGAAGCAAAAAGCGGAATGGGTTGAGTATAAATACCATAATGTTGGATTTTCCATTTGTTTTGATCGTAGAAACGGAAAGGAATTCCCGTATCATCCTGCATAATCGCAAAGGAATTAGCTAAAATCATATCCCTTACGCCTGAAAAAACAGGTAAATGACATAAATAAGAAGCTGATTTCATCATGGTTGTAGCATCTTTTGAAATTGAATTGATCATATTTTTCAAGCCGGGTGTAGCTTTCAATCCGGTATCCGAAATATCACCAGGAAAATAAAATAACTCCTTGTTTTTTCCACCATCTATAAAACCAATTCGAACCCCTTTTGAAAAATCCTTTGCATCAACAATTTCTCCTTTATCATTAAACGTGATAGGTTTTATGCTTGTCAGCTCTACTCCCATTCGATTCATGAAAAACATAAAAACAGGAATAGTCCCTTTTAAAACTGGGTTATTAAATTCAACCGCCATATATTTCGTATGAAAAAAACTTTGACTCATGTTTTCGTCCACCGATTTATATATGGTACTTAACACATTACTTGTTAAAGCAGGATTAAGAATATTCTCTTTTTTAGGAATTTCACCTGCCGGCTCTAATCCAAATAGATAATAGGAAGTATAGTCCGAATGAGCTGAATATACATGGAGAAAATCTGCGCCACTAAAAGGATATAAGAGTGTCTGTGATTTTCTCTCAATTTTTTCAGTTTTTGACCAATCGCGCATTGGAACCACTTTCTCTATAAGAGCTTTAGACCAAGCAGTATTGAGCAATGACTGATGGTTTTTCCATTCTGAGTTGGCAAATGCTGTTGAATAATCACCAACAGATTTTGGTTGATTGCCACCCAAAAAAGAGGCAATTGCGTTTAATTCAACACTCACCAATTCTACAGAGATTTGCTTTTCCGATGTTTCCTTAGATGGTTTTATAATAACTTTCGCTTCTTGTTTATTCGATTCTGATTGACAAGCGAATAAAAGGATTGTGGTACTTATTAAAAGAAATTTGTTTTTCATGTATACATTTTTGGCAAAAGTAGTTGCTTTCAATCAAACTAAGCTATTTTTCACATATTAATGCAAACGAAAGATTGTTAATTCGATTTTCGCAATCTTTTGTACCATTGAATGCCTATCATCAAAAGAATTGCTACACCAAAAAAACCGAGTACTCCTTTAATCCAATTAAAAGAATCTTTTAAAACGACTATAAATACAATACTTACCAAAAATAAGGTGGCAACCTCATTCCACAACCTCAACTTCATAGATGTCCAATTAAATTTATTTTGATGAAACTGAAACATGATTTTTTGACAAATGAAATGATAGATCAGTAAAAACACGACAAACGTTAGCTTGATATGCATCCACGGCGCTTGTTTGTAGTAATCCCAATTCAAGACAAGCATCCAAACTCCAAAAACAACAGTTAAAACCATGGCAGGAGTGGTAATAATCCACCATAGTTTTTTCTCCATAATCACAAACTGATTGGATAAAATTGAACGCACCTGACCTTCCTTTTCTTGTGCCTCAACATGATAAATAAACAACCGAACCATATAAAACAAGCCAGCGAACCAACTCACCATGAAAATGATATGAAGCGATTTTAAAATATCCATAGTTTTATATTAATGGTGCGAGGTTACAAATTTACTAAAAACAAAAAAGGCGAACCTAAGTCCGCCTCAATTTATACTATGATATTCTTTATTGTTTTACATAGGTTGCTACACAAACACCTGATCCACCAATAAATGGTGTGTTATTTTCCCATGTATAAGTTATCGTAATAATATTTCCTGCTGGATTCATTGTTCCAACTCCTGAAAAAATAACGTCGCCCACTGTAATACTAATGGTTTGTTGTGGAACCGTTATAGTTGCACCATTCACTGTAGCGTTAGCGGTACCACCCACTAAAGTAAACATTCCGTCAATCACCAAATCATTTGCGGTTGCTCCAGCAGAAATGGTTGGCGCACCTGCTAAAGGAAATAATGTTGCACTACATTGTGAACCACCAGTTGTCACATCCCAAGCCACGGTCCAGTTATCTTGACCTATCACTACATTTACAGTACGTTTAGCAGTAGAGGTTCCGTTAGCGTTTGTTGCTGAATAATTTACATAATTCACGCCAGTTGTAGTAGTTACAACTTGATTATCAACAGTAACTGCTACTGAAGATCCATCTTTGTTTGTAGCGGTAGCACCCAAATCAGTATACGTTGAACCCACGCTAACCGTGGTATCTGCTGCACCTGTAATAGTGATCATTGGTTTGTATAAACAACTTCCGTCATCTTTTTTTGCTTTGCTATTAAAATTTGTTGCTGTAGCGTCTGTGCAACCTTTCTTTTTACATGAAGAGAAACCAGCTCCTAAGCCAATTACCAAAATAAATAATCCAATTTTGTTCATATTTTCTAATTTTGAAACGAATTTAGTAAAAAAATACAATTAGTTGTTCATGAAATTAATTTTTGGGGCTTTCCTACTTCTTTTTCTATTTTTCACTCATTTCAGTTTGGGACAAAATGGGTGCATTGATCCACAGGCTCAAAATTATAACCCAAATGCAATCTGGAATGATGGTTCATGCATCTACTCCACAACCAATTACAGCCTTCAATTTGTCACTGACTTCCCTGATGAATTACAAGAGAATTCAGGGTTGATATTTCATAATAGTCATTTATACAGTATCAATGATGGGGGCAATTCAACGGATTTTCAAGAATTAGATACCCTAGGAACTATTGTGCGTTCGATAAACGTTTCTGAATCACAAAATATCGATTGGGAAGCCATAAGTCAAAATGATTCTACTATTTTTTTAGGGGATTTTGGAAATAATGGGGGGAATCGACAAAATTTATGCATTTATCGAATTCCCAAAAACCAATTAATTGGAAATGATACCGTTGGCATGAGTAAGTTTTGGTTCACCTATCCTGATCAAAATTCATTTTCGAATAGCAGTAATAATCATAATTTCGATTGTGAAGCGTTTGTTTACTTTCAAGATTCGCTGCATTTATTCACCAAAGGATGGCAAAATCTTTTTACCAAACATTATGTTTTACCCATCAACTCAGTGGACACTGTTGAAGCCATTTTAAGAGATAGTATGTGGGTGGATGGGCTCATTACTGATGCAACCATTGACAGCACAACAGGAAGATTGTTGCTATTAGGATATAAAAACAATGGGTCAAATTTTTACACCAGTTTTGTTTATCTACTGTTTGACTTCCCTACGAACAACTTTTTTTCAGGAAATAAACGAAGAATTGAAATAGGTAATATGTTGACTGTTTCGCAAACTGAAGGAATAACTTTTAATAGCAGCACAAGCGGTTTTATAAGTTCAGAGAAAATTACCTCAAGTATCATTACCATCCTACCTAAACTATTTTCATTTAATTTCCAATCCTATTTTGAAAATTCTCAATCCTCCATTCAATCTACGGAAGAGGAGCCGGTATTAGTATTTCCAAATCCATCCAATCATGAGTTAACACTACCTTGGGTCTTTAAAAACTTGAGTTTCTTAGATCTTTCAGGTAATAAAATCGCCCAACTTAAGTCCATTGAGCCTAAACGAACAGTTGATTTATTAGCCTTACCTCTAATGAAAACAAACACGTATTACATCCGAAATGAAGATACTCAAAAGAGTGTAAAGTTTCTCTTCCAATAGTTGGTATTTAAAGATTTTATTATATCTTTGCATCCCCAATTTGGGATTACTAAATAAAAATTAAGCTATATGTACGCAATTGTAGAGATAGCAGGGCAGCAATTCAAAGTGCAAAAAGATCAAAAGATTTTTGTACATCGTTTAGCAGCAGAAAGTGGAGCAAAACTAGATTTTGAGCGCGTTTTGTTGATTGACAATGATGGCAAAATTCAGGTTGGCGCCCCAGCTATAGCAGGAGCAGTGGTTTCTGTAGAAGTGAATGATCACGTAAAAGGAGACAAGGTGATTGTTTTCAAGAAAAAACGTAGAAAAGGGTATAAAAAGAAAAACGGACACCGTCAATCTTTTACCAGTATCACGATTAAAGACATTAAAGTAAATTAAGTTAAAAAGTTTGAACCATGGCACATAAGAAAGGAGTCGGTAGTTCCAAGAATGGTCGCGAATCGCATAGCAAACGCTTGGGAGTTAAAATTTTTGGTGGACAAGCTGCAATTGCAGGAAATATTATTGTTCGTCAACGTGGAACAACACATCACCCTGGAAATAATGTAGGTATTGGAAAAGACCATACATTGTTTGCATTAGTTGACGGAGTTGTAGAATTCAGAAAACGAAAAGATAATCGTTCATTTGTTTCTGTTAAATCGTTAGAAGTAACTGAGGCTTAATTCGATTTGTTTTTATACTTAAACCGCTTGAAGTTCAGGCGGTTTTTTTATTTTTTGTGTGGGACGGGATCATGACCGTGACCTCCCCAAGGATGGCAACGCATAATTCTTCTTAAACCGAGATACAAACCTTTAATTGGCCCCCAAACGTTTAAGCTTTCTATCATATAATGCGAGCAAGTCGGTTGAAATCTACATACAGAAGGGAAAAGTGGAGAGATTAAAAGCTGATACATTTTCACCAATGCCACTAAGGGAAACACTACTATTTTCTTAATCCATTTCATACCGCAAATTTCAGCTTAAAATGATTCGTTTTTTGAATATTGCAGAAATTTCTTTCAACACTTTCGCGTTCAGTATAGATTTATTACTTTTGCCTAACTAAATTTAATATAAAGATGCCTTATTTATTTACATCTGAGTCCGTATCAGAGGGACACCCAGACAAAGTATCTGATCAGATTTCAGATGCATTGATTGACCATTTTATGGCTTTTGACCCAACCTCCAAGGTTGCATGCGAAACTCTAGTTACAACCGGACAAGTAGTTTTGGCTGGTGAAATTAAAACAAATGCATACCTAGACGTTCAATCAATTGCGCGCGAAACCATTAGACAAATTGGTTACACCAAGTCAGAATATATGTTTGATGCTAATTCTTGTGGGATTTTTTCAGCCTTGCATGAACAATCATCGGACATCAATCAAGGAGTTGAAAAAACGAATCCGGAAGACCAAGGTGCAGGTGACCAAGGAATGATGTTTGGCTATGCTACACGTGAGACTGATAATTACATGCCGTTAGCTTTAGATTTAGCACACAAAATTTTACAAGAACTATCTTATATTCGCAATAACGAACCAGAATTAATTCCTTATTTACGCCCTGATGCAAAATCACAGGTAACAATTGAATATTCCGATGATAATGTTCCTCAGAGAATAGATACAATTGTTGTCTCAACACAACATGATGATTTTGATACTGAAGCAGTAATGTTAGCTAAAATTAAAAAAGATATTATTGAAATCGTAATTCCACGTGTAAAAGCGAAATTGACTTCTGAATTACAAGCACTCTTCAATGACAAAATTCAGTATCATATTAATCCTACTGGAAAATTTGTGATTGGTGGTCCTCACGGAGATACTGGTTTGACTGGTAGAAAAATCATTGTTGATACATATGGTGGAAAAGGAGCTCATGGTGGTGGCGCATTTTCCGGAAAAGATCCTTCCAAGGTTGATAGATCAGCTGCTTATGCCACAAGACATATTGCAAAAAATTTAGTAGCTGCGGGATTATGTGATGAAGTATTAGTTCAAGTATCTTATGCCATTGGGGTTGCAAAACCTTGTGGTTTATATGTTAACACCTATGGAACTTCAAAAGTAGGATTAAGCGATGGAGAAATTGCAAATAAAGTTTCTGAGATTTTTGATATGCGTCCTTACTTCATCGAGCAGCGATTGAAATTACGAAATCCTATCTACCAAGAAACTGCCGCATATGGTCACATGGGGCGAAAAAATGAAGTAGTAACCAAAAGTTTTAGAGCACCAGATGGAACGATTCTAACCAAAGAAGTTGAATTATTCACATGGGAAAAATTAGATTACGTCGATAAAGTAAAAGAAGCTTTTGGTTTGTAATTAACATTCACTATATTTCGATCCCGGTTTCTTATGATTCCGGGATTTTTTTATCTTATCCAAAAACATGTCTGACACATTGCTTCATAAGGAGATGAAAGAAATACTGAATTCCTTCTTAGGGAATGCCTATTCTATGAACAGCAATGACCCATTGGCTAATGTATACACAAAGGGTGTCCTGTCCTTACATGATGATAATCTAAATTCTACTCCTGAATGGGAAAAGTTGATTCGATCAGCGAAAACAACGGAAAAAGAATTTGGTTTAAATCCATTATGCAAGGCTTTAGGGGTATTGTCAATGATTTGGAATGAGAAAGAATATCATTTTCCACTTTTTTTAACCGAAATTAAAGCAACAAATGATAAATTAACAAACCAACTTACATTAATCGCTCTTGGGGAATCACAAGTTAATCCGTTTTTGGTTCATTTTTTTGAGCAACAATTCCAACTAACGATACCAGAAACACTAGAAGAAATTCAATCACTCATTGGAAATTATCCTCAGCTTTCCATTGAGACAAATCTGCAATTCATCGGTAATTTTCACCCGCACCGCTATGAAATAGTTCGAGACTTAGAAAATTTAATACATGTTGATACCTTCTCCGAACCATTAAAACAACTCATTGGATTACAAGATCAAGGTGAAATCACCCTTTTAGCGCTGAGTAATTCCAACTTAGTTCAAGCCGATCCTGATCAATTGGGCGTATTAAAAATGATTGAATCAACGAATTGTTTGGTACAAGGACCTCCGGGAACCGGTAAATCACAGGTAATCATTAACACCATAGGAAAGCTAATTGAAGCAAAAAAATCGACAGTGGTGGTGTCTGAAAAACGAGTAGCACTTGACGTGATTCAAAAAAAAATGACGGCATTAGGAATCGGTGGATTTTGTTTCACAACAACCAGTCATTTTTCCAATACGCATTTTATAGTTGATTTAAGAAAAGAGTGGAAAAGAATTGAAGATTGTAATATAGAAAAACCCGATTATTTTGGGCAATATACCCTTCAAATTCAGGAGTTACAAAACATACTTAACTTATTGCACCATCCAGGTCTAGCCGGTGGAATTAGTGTTATTGACTTATTGAAAAAAATAGATAATGAAGACAACGATTCTATCCATCCGTATTCTAGTTCATTACCAATCTATGAGGAATGGGTTAAGATCAAAAACAGTATTGAATATATTTTAGAGTATCAACTAACAGATCTAATTAAAAGCTTAAAAACTGAGTTGCTTGAAAAATCATATTTAGTGTCCTTAGAATCAAAAATTCAATCGTGGAAACAAGACCTTAAAAAACTTTCTGAAGAGGGAATTCATTTAAATTACCAAGAAATCTATGAACTTACTCGAACTGCACTACAATTTTCAAAATTTGAGACACAAATCGCTAAAAAATTTGATGGTCAAATTATCAACTATCCAACAAAAAGAAAAAAAATTGAGAAAATTCGGCTTGGTCTGTTAAAAATTAATTCCGAGTTAGAAAAATTTAATTTAGAGAATAATCATTGGATCAAATTACCAAACTTAGAGGAAACAAAAGGGTTAATTGAATTATTTAGCAAGAAAGGAGTTATTCAAGGCATAAAACAACGGAAAACTTGGAAATCATGGACTCGGTCCCCTTTTTTGAACCCTTGCAGTTCCTTAGAATCAAGATTATTCCAGTTAAAAATTCTAAGTAAGAAACGGAATTTATTATCCGGTCTAATTGAATACGGTATAGAGACGGAACTGGAACTTGAGGAAGCAATAACTTTTATTCGTTCGATTTCTCCAGAAGAAGTTAGTTTGTATAATTCTACAACGCCAGAAAAGAGAAAATACTTTTGTAATTTGCACCCCACACTCAGTAGGCTAATTACTGACTTTCAGTTGTATTTTAGGTTCGAAAATGAGGTGGATTTAATCGATTATTTTAATTTATTGGAGCAGAATTTTCATCAGCTTTTGATCGTCGAATCAAAATTTTCAGCATCAAGTAAAACTATTCCATTTTTACTAAAAAATTACAGCTCACTTTCCGATATGGAATCCGCAGTTTTAAGCAGTGCTTGGTCAAAAGTAAAAATTGATTTCCCTCAGTTAATTGATTTTAGCTGGGAAAAATTTCATGAAAAGACGAAACAAGCATCGGCAACTGAACAACTCGAAGCCATAAGTTTTATTCAGTTTTTAATACAAGAACAAAAGAGACAATTCGAGAATTTTCATTCTATCCTGAGAACACCCAATCAAAAACTTTCCAAAGAAAACAGAGAACTGAAGCAAAAATTAAAAGTAGGTAAGCGAATTTTAGTCAAGGAGTTTAGTAAAAGTAGAAATCATACTTCCATTCGATTATTAATTGAATCGGAGGCACAAATTTGGATCAACTTATTGAAACCTGTTTGGTTAGTCAATCCAGCCCGCATGGCAACTTGTTTTCCTTTAAACACCTCATTGTTTTCTGTTGCTATATTTGATGAAGCGAGCCAAATACCTTTTGAACATGCCATTGGCACCCTGCAACGAGCCGATAGAATATTAATTGCTGGAGATCCGCAGCAAATGAGTCCAAGTTCCTATTTTTCCAGCCGCACAGAATCTATTGATTTATTGCATCAAGCAAATTACTATTTGCCCAGTCTATTTCTGTCCTATCATTATCGAAGTTTGCACCCAGCTTTAATTCACTTTTCAAACTCCTATTTTTATGAAAATAAACTGAGGACATTTCAACACGCGAAACACGATGGAAGCCCTCTAAACTTTCATTTTGTAGAAAATGCTTATTTTGAAAATCGAGTGAATACAATAGAAGCAAAAGAGGTTGCTGCTTACATATCATCAAGGATAGACAGTGAAAAATCACTTGGGATTGTAGCATTTTCTGAGACACAACTCGCCTGTATTTACTCATTTTTACCGCATCATATAAAAACCAAGTTACACGATCGAATAGAATTAGATCAAGTTTTTTTTAAGGCCGTTGAGAATGTTCAAGGCGATGAATGTGATGAACTCATAATTAGTTTTGGGTATGGATTTACTGAAAAGGATGGTGATTTCTTCATGCGTTTTGGTCCGATAAATTTTTCGAATGGGTCAAAGCGATTAAATGTATTATTCTCACGCGCCCGGCAAAAAATCTCTTTTTTTGCTAGCGTTCGATCCGTTGATTTCAATGTGCATAGTAATGAAGCCATTGAATTACTAAGAAAATGGTTTGTTTTATTGGAACAACATTCAGATAGTGCACCGGCCAAGCCTTTAATCAACTCCGTTAAAACGATTGTTGAATCAAATTCAAACATACTAACTATCAATACCTTACTTTCAATTTATCAAGATAGAGAATGGACAATCAACCCAAAGTAGGAAATTAATGTAACCTATTTCATTTTTCCTAGTATATCGTAAGTATTAAAAAAGACAGGATGAAAATGAAAAGTTTACTAATTAGCTCCGTTTTACTCGTAGGATTATTTTACAGTTGTGGCGGAGAAAAAGGAGGAAGCCAAAATAGTACTCAAAACGCAAAAGTGACCAATACTGCTGTCGCAGTTCAGGCAGATCCAGTTTACAATGAATTTGCTCAGATAATTTGTGGAAATTTTGAAGGTTCACCCGAAAATGTTGAAGCCAACTATTATAATTCATTTACTAAAACGCTTAATCAAAAGTTAGCAGAAATTGGAAAAAATAGATTAACCCCAATCACAAATTGGAATGCGGCAAATTTCAAACGAAATTCAAAATCGGATACCACTTCTGTTTTTTATCCATTTTCTGGGGGTGATTTTTTACACGTAAACTCACTTTATCCCAATGCAAATCATTATGTAATGATGGCTCAAGAATCGGTGGGGTCTATTCCTGATTTTAAAAAAATGGACAAAACACAAAGCAAAGAGTATATTGAAGCCGTAGATTTTATTTTAAGAGATATCTATGCAAAAAGTTATTTCATAACCATGAATATGATCAAAGACACAAAACAATCTCCCGTAAATGGAATGCTACCTGTTCTACTTTGGTCGGTATCCAAAACGGGGCATACAATCATGAATGTTGAAGAAGTACAACTAGATCAAACCGGTAAAAAGACCTTTATACCTTTTAAAATCGGTGCGACAACTGCAAAGGCTGTGCGAATAACATTTGGCAACAAAGCAACGGGTGAACCAAAAACATTGACTTATTATTCATGTGATATTTCCGATACAGGAATTGAAAAAGACAAAGGGTTAGCGGGCGTATTAAAAAACCTTCCTCCTTCAAATTGTTTTGTGAAATCCGCTTCTTATTTAATGCATTATGCAACATTTTCAACCATCCGTTCTACAGTGTTAGACAAAGCAGTTTATCTCGTTCAAGACGATACTGGTATTCCATATATCTATTTCGATAAATCAAAATTCAAAATTGAATTACACGGTACGTATGAGAAACCCATAAAAGATTTTAGCGCTAATTTGTTCCAAAAAGACTTAGCACAAGCCTATACCACAAAAGAATTTGTAGCAAAATTACCTTTTTCTTTGGGGTACCATTGGAATTCTGGAAATCAAAATGAAATGGTTGCAATCAAAAAATAAGGCATGACTTTCAAAAAATATTCGCGTAGCGTAGCCACAAATATGGTTATCGCTAACATGATTGGAACGGGTATCTTTACATCAATTGGATTTCAGGTAATGAATCCACCAATTGGGATCCCAGATCCATTTGCCATTATGTTTATTTGGTTTATTGGTGGTGTGTTTGCGTTGTGTGGTGCAACAGCCTATGCAGAAGTGGCAACAACTTTTAAAGAATCTGGGGGAGAATATACGTTTTTATCTAAGATCTATCATCCCATAGTTGGTTTTGCGAGCGGATGGGTTTCCATTATCGTTGGATTTTCAGCGGCAATTGCAGCATTAGCTTTAGCCTCAGGAGATTATTTAATGCCCATTATGAACGAATTATTAGGGGCAAACTTACCGGTATACATTCCAAAAGTTGTAGCTATTTCACTTATAATCTTAGTGACACTTATTCAGTTAGGAGGAGTTGTCACAGGAGGCTTATTTCAAAATATCATAACAACAATAAAACTCTTGTTTATAGTCGTTTTAATTATTACTCCATTTCTATTTTTGGCTGATTCTGGGAAAAGTCATGTGTCATTTGCTCCAACTGATGCAAGTTGGAATACGATTTTTAGCTTACCTTTTGCTGGCTCCTTGGTCTATGTGATGTTTGCTTATAGTGGGTGGAATTCGTCATCGTATATAGTTGGCAACATGGAAAACCCTAAAAAAAACTTGCCTTTTTCATTAGTCGTTGGTACTGCAATTGTAACATTAGTTTATCTCGCATTAACAGGTGTTTTCATGTACGTTTGCACCTTCGATGAAATGCGTGGTAAAGTTGCGATTGGTAATATAGTTATTGGCAAAGTATTCGGCGACCAAGCAGCTTTGACTTTTGCGGGATTATTTGCCATTGCGTTGGTATCAGGGATCAATGCTATGTTCATTGCTGGACCCCGAGTTGCACAAAGAATGGGGGAAGACTATCGAGTATTTTCTTTTTTGAAGGGACAAAATGAAAAAGGAGCACCCGTAAATGCGATACTTTTACAAACATTAATCTCCGTTTGTATCGTTCTACTTTTTGATTTCAGAATGATATTACAATACATTGAACTCACCTTATCCCTTTTCTGTTTGTTAACTGTAATCGGTGTATTCGTTATCAGAGCACGTAAATTAGGAGATGAAACATCCATAAAAACATGGGGATATCCTTTTACTCCCCTCTTATTCATTGGAGTAACACTTTGGATGATCATTTATTTTGTTCAAATGGAACCCATGCGATTGGTATGGACACTTGTAACAATACTCATTGCCGTAGTTATTTATCTTTTATCACCGAAAAACTCAGAATGAAAATAGTTCTCTTTTCCTTCTTTTTGTTTTGCATAATTGGATTAGGATTTTCTCAAAAATCAAAAACTGATTTTTATGCATCACTGCTAGGAAAAGATTCATTAGTGGATTATGTGCTGAAAAACCGGGATAAATTCCATCTGCAATTTATTGTTACGGATATTGAACGTGACGAGGATGGAACTGAATTATTCCAAACGTATGATTTTAGTACGAATGAGTACTTCTATCCAGCAAGTATGGTAAAACTCCCAACTGCAATTGCGACCCTAGAGATGCTAGACTCTATGCAAATGCCAAGAGAGAACTATATTAAAATGAATAGAGATGTGTTGTGTGGGTCAAGTACCTTTGCAGAACTCACTCAAAAACGGAACATCCCTATTAGTTTAGCGCTGGAAGATATGCTGTCTATTAGTGACAATAATTATTACTCCTTATTTTTTCATGTTGTAACTCCACGAAACTTAAATCATTTTTTAATGAAACATGAATTAAATAACTCAATGATTTATAGTAGTTTTTCGGGTTGTCCTAGGGGAAAAGATGTTACAACTAATTCATATTCAATTTTCAATTCAACTGGAGAAATGCAATTCTATCAAAAGGAAACGAAATTAGATTCGATTGATTACATGCATCGTCTCCCCTACAGTGCTTCAAAACTTGTCGGAAAATATCAGATAGAAAATGGAAAAAAAATTGATAAACCCTACAATTTCAATTATCACTTAGACTATCCTTTAAAAGATATTCATTCAACAGTTTTTCGATTGGTTTTCCCACAACATTTCAATTCTGGTGAACGATTTCATCTTTCCTCAAATTCACGAAAATTTTTACTTAAATGCATGGGAAATTTTCCTCGTGAAATGCAAAACAAAACCTATCATAATCAAATTCAATTTCCCGATAACTATTACAAATATGCGATAATTGGAAATAAGCCAGAGTTAGCTTCATCTCATAGATACAGAATTTTTAGTAAAATTGGGATTGCTTATGGATTTGTTACAGAATCCGGATATATTATTGATTTTGACAATCAAAAAGACTTTCTTTTTTCTGTAAGTTTGTATGTCAATTCAGACGATATTGTAAATGATGGGACATACGAGTATGAAAAAATTGCACGTCCTTTTATTGCCAATTTTACGCGGCTTATTCAGGAGCAACTAATAAAACCTACTGTAAATTCATCCCTTTACTCATTCGACTATTTTCAAATGATAGAAGAAATAATGAGTACTAATTAGGCTTTCTCGAATTTTTTGTATTGTTTCTGTACTTCTGTACGTATTCCATAAAAATAGATACCACTTGGATACCCAGAGGCATTCAGACGAATGATGTGGCCTCCTTGATCGAATTCTTTCGCTGCAAGTTCTTCAACTACCTGCCAATCTTGGTTTAGAATTTCAAAAGTTACATGAGTTTTAGCGGGTAAAGTGAAATAAAATTCTACCTCATCAACCACCTTATGAAGCTCCAAATCATATAAAATACAATAATCTTCTGGCTTAATTCTGTTTTTAGAAAAATGTCGTAACAATCTCATGTAAAGCACAACTCCTATAAAAATTAATAATGTTACAGTTAGGAAGGAAGTCCAAGATTCGAGTTGCATGATTGAAGTATTAAAAAGCTGCAAACAAAATTACGTGATTTTTTTAAAGGAGACAGTAATATCAGCGTTTATTCCCCCGTTTACGCTTTTTTTTCTTCTTTCCATAAATAGATTCAGGAAGCAATGGGTTGTTTTTTTTGGAAGACTTATATTTTTTCTGCTTTACTCGATCTGGAGTTTCCACTTGTCGCTCAGATTCAGGCGTTCGTGCAACATGTTTAAATTCATTTGATTCATCCATTTCCTCTCCTGGATTTTCCCATTTATTTTTTACCCTGCGTTTTTTCAATTTACCCTTACGATCTTGCGTCATGATTGTTAGGTTTTTATCCCCTTCCGGATTGACTCCAATGACATCTTCCATTAAATGCCAACCATCGCTTTTCCAAGAATAAGAATCATAGGAGAAATCGGGGATATAAAAAGAATAAATGCCTTTCAAATTTGGAGCTTCTGGAATCAAATGATCAAACATGATGCGTTTATATTTTGTTTCATAGGTCATATTCATAAGGGCACTCTCCGAATATTCAAAATAAACACGATTTAATTTTTCCTTTTGGTTTTTAAAAATCGGTGCACCAATCTTAACTGATTTTCCTGAAAAAACGAGTGCGTCAATGATTCGAATGTTGCTACTTGGGTTGTTGCCATCCCACCCCAATAAGGTATAATAGGTTTTTGAACCAATTTTACGAACGATTACATCTATATATAAAGCGCCATACCAATTTGCTGGATCAATCACTTTAGACACGCGTTGATTCATTGGATCTTCATTATCCTTTAATTCATGTACTGTATTTATTTTACCAGATTCTTTTCGGACAATGAATCCAAAATACTGATACGTTCCGTCAAATGAATTATTTATTACCCATGTAAAAAGGCGAACTTTATCGTCTGAACTTGTAATTTCTTTAATTCCCTTTTGCATTTTGAGTGAATCGAAAGGAAAGACAAATGACTCTTTATTTTGTAATACTGTTTTAAACTGAGTCCGAAATTGATCATTAGAACTAATTTTTTCATCAAAGGTCTCTTGCTTTTTCACCTCTTGGAAAAGCTGAATTAATTTAGACTCAACTTGAGGCAATGCGAGTTGAGCATTCCCCGATTGGTAAAAGAAAAAACAAAAAATTAGAAGGGATGAAACTCTCATAAGGTATTGAACGTCACGCAAATCATAAAGTTACTCTTAAAAATCAAATTAAGGGAAAAAAAAACTTCAAAAATCAAATTTCGAATCGTGGGAATTCTTTTTAAAGTTGGTTTGAATTACGTACATTTGTAAGAATTTATATCTTAAATAGATTCAGATGTCTTTACAAAATTTAAATCAAGTTATTGAAGGGTTAACATACGACGATGTCCTGCTCGCACCAGCCTATTCTGAAGTATTACCGAGAGAAGTTGAATTGAAAAGTAAATTTACTAGAAACATTAGCGTAAATACACCGATCCTATCTGCAGCGATGGATACAGTAACCGAATCAAAACTTGCTATTGCTATTGCTCAACAAGGAGGAATAGGCGTAATTCATAAGAATATGAGTATCGCTATGCAAGCCATGAATGTGCGAAAAGTGAAACGATCTGAAAGTGGAATGATTATCGATCCAATTACATTGCTAGAAGATGCGATCGTAAAAGATGCATTGGCAGTAATGACTGAACATGGAATTGGCGGTATTCCAGTAATCGATGGTTCTCGTGTTCTAAAGGGCATTTTAACCAACCGAGATCTTCGCTTTGAAAAAAACATGGATCGTCCAGTAAAGGAAATAATGACTTCCGAAAATATTATTACAACAGGGGATGGCACTGATCTGCAAACTGCTGAAGGAATTTTACAAGAAAATAAAATTGAAAAATTACCTGTTGTTGATCAAAACAATCGATTAATTGGATTAATAACATACCGTGATATTATAAAAGTCAAAGAACATCCATATTCGTGTAAAGATCAATTAGGACGGCTTCGTGTTGCAGCGGCAGTTGGAGTTACTTTTGATACCATGGAACGCGTTAGCGCTTTAGTTGAAGCGGGAGTAGATGCAATTGTAATAGATACTGCTCATGGACATTCAAAGGGAGTGGTTATGCAATTGAAGGAAGTTAAGAAAGCGTTCCCTAATCTTGATGTTGTTGTTGGAAATATAGCAACAGCTGAAGCAGCTAGATATTTAGTGGATGCTGGTGCCGACGCAGTGAAAGTTGGTATTGGTCCTGGAAGTATTTGTACCACCCGAATAATTGCCGGAGTTGGTGTTCCTCAACTAACTGCAATAAATGAAGTAGCGAATGCAATTGCGGGAACCGGTGTTCCAGTTATTGCAGATGGAGGAATTCGATATACGGGTGATATTGTAAAAGCAATTGCAGCAGGAGCAGATACTGTAATGCTTGGCTCCATGTTTGCCGGTGTAGAAGAGTCACCAGGTGAAACCATTATTTATGAAGGTCGAAAATTTAAATCGTACCGCGGAATGGGTTCGCTAGAAGCTATGCAACATGGTTCCAAAGACCGTTATTTTCAAGATGCAGAAGATGATATTAAAAAATTAGTGCCCGAGGGAATTTCTGGGCGTGTTCCTTTTAAAGGGAATCTTACAGAGGTAATGTTCCAAATAATGGGTGGACTGCGTGCCGGAATGGGTTACTGTGGTGCTCCCGATATTTCCAATTTGAAAGGTGCTAAATTTATACGAATCACGTCAGCCGGAATAAAGGAATCTCACCCACATGACGTTACAATAACACGCGAAGCACCCAATTACAGTTTAAAATAAATTTGAAAAAATTGAGTTAATTCAATAGAAAAAAATAAAAAATAATGAAAAAACAGCTTTTATCTTTTGGTTTCATGCTACTTGCACTGGGTAGTTTTTCTCAAAAAACAGTTTCCAACGATCCCTTTGTAATGGAAATTGATGGAAAAGGAGTTACAAAGAGTGAATTCTTACAGATTTATTTGAAAAACAACAATAATCCACAATTTCATAAAGATTCGATAGATAAATACTTGGTGCTTTTCAAAAAATTCAAATTAAAAGTTGCTGAAGCAGAGGCCTTAGGGTATGATACCATTCCTAAATTAAAAAAAGAATTAGACGGGTACAAAAAACAACTGGCTAATCCTTACATGATTGATTCAGCTCAAAATGAAAATTTAGTACGTGAAGCCTATGAACGTACTTCCAATGAAATAAGAGCGTCTCACATCCTTGTGCGCGTTGAACAAAATGCCAAGCCGCAAGATACTTTAATCGCCTGGAATAAAATTTCTGAAATTAAACGCAGACTAGAAAAAGGAGAAGACTTTGCTTCTATCGCTAAATCAAAAAATGGCTCTGAAGATCCATCAGCAGTTAATAATGGTGGTGACTTAGGTTATTTCACCGCTTTTCAAATGATTTACCCTTTTGAAGATAGGGCTTATAAAACTCCCATTGGACAATTATCAGATATTTTTAGAACAAGATATGGATATCACATTTTAAAAACGACTGGAACTCGTGCAGCGCGAGGATCAATTAAAGTTGCTCATCTGCTCGTTTCAGCAGGGAAAAATGCAACACAAGAAGAAAAGAACAATGCTCAGAAAAAAGCGGGTGAATTATATGCAAAATTGAAATCTGGAGAAAAATGGGAGGATTTAGTAAAACTTTACTCTGATGACCCAAGCTCTAATCAAAAAGGAGGAGAATTACCCATGTTTGGTTCTGGAACTAACCAACGTATGGTACCCGTTTTTGAAGAAGTTGCTTTTGGATTAAAAAGTGATGGTGAAATAAGTGAACCCGTTCAAACTGATTTTGGTTTTCACATTATAAAACGATTAGAGTGGAAGCCTGTTCGACCATTTAATGAAATGAAAAAAGAAATTCAATCCAAAGTTAATAAGGATGAACGTGCTAAAAAAACACAAGATTCTTTTGTGGATAAAATGAAAAAACAATACAATTTTAATCTTTCGAAATTGAACGGATTAACTTGGTTCGAAACAAATCTAGACTCAACTTATTTTCAGGGAAAATGGAAAGCAGAAAAATTAAAAACAGATTTAGAGGTTTTTTCATTGGACGGTAAATCCTACACGCAAAAACAATTTGCAGATTTCTTGGAAAAAGGATACAGAGGGATTAAACGCGATGAGTTTAAAAAAGTAGTGGAAGGTCAATTTAATACATGGGTAAAAATGACCGTGTTGGATTACGAAGAGTCTAAACTTGAAAGTAAATATCCTGAATATAAAGCCTTAGTGAAAGAATACCACGACGGTATTTTACTCTATGAAATTATGTCAGACAAAATTTGGAATAAGTCTGTAAAAGATACTTCAGGTCTGAAAAGCTTTTTTAATTTAAATCGCGACAAGTATATGTGGCCAAAAAGATTGGACGCAACCATTTATGAATGTAATTCTCAAAAAAATGCAGAATTGGTTTATAAATTATTGAAGAAAAAGAAAAATACATCGAAAGAAATCATTGAAAAAGTTAATGTTCAATCAGAATTAAATCTTCGCGTAAAAATGAACAAATTTGATGCGGAACAAATCACTTATTTGAAAGGAAGATACTTCTCACAAGGCCGCAATAAACCATACAATTTTGAGGATAAATTCTATGTCGTTTTTCTCAATAAAGAATTACCGATAATGAAAAAAGAATTTAATGAAGCCAAAGGAATAGTTACTTCTGATTATCAAAACTTCATGGAGCAAACATGGTTAGAGGAATTAGAGAAAAAACACAAGATTACCTTTAATTTTGATCTACTTTATTCTTTAGATAAATAAGTATGGTCAAATTATTTTTTATTTCATTCCTACTTTTCATTGGATTTAGCGCAAAAACCCAAGTGGTCGATAAAATCGTCGCACAAGTTGGTGATGAAATTATCTTGCTCTCTAATGTACAAGCCCTCAAATTGCAAATGATTCAAGAAAATGCGGTGGAAGTTAAGGATGCTTCATCGATTTCAAATTGCAAATTAGTGGAAGACTTAATGTATCAAAATTTATTGTTGAATCAAGCACGTTTAGATAGTTTACCAGTTTCTGACGAGCAAGTTGATTCTGAAATGGAAAATCGTCTCAGGTATATCATAAGCTCTATGCCCGGCGGTAAAGATCAATTCGAAAAGTTTTATGGGAAGTCTATCACTCAAATAAAAGAAGACTTTCGCGTAATTATTAGAAATCAAATTTTGGCGCGTGATATGCAGCAAAAAATTACTGCATCCATTACTGTTACACCCAAAGAAGTTGAAACGTATTTCAAGGCACTTCCCAAAGATAGTGTACCTTACATCAATATGAAATTAGCTTTTCAGCAAATTGTTTATTTTCCAAAACTATCCAAAGCAGATAAAGACAGAACCTATAATGAATTACGCGAAATTCGCTCGAAAATAGTTTCAGGTGAGAAATCTTTCGAGTTTATGGCACGAACCAAATCGAAAGATCCAGGATCGGCGGCACAAGGAGGTAAATTAAGCGCATCAAAAGGAATGATGGTTCCTGCTTTTGAAGCTGCTGCCTTGGATTTAAAACCCGGAGAATTATCGGAAGTTTTTGAAACGGAATATGGGTACCATATTGTTAAATTACTCTCGAGATTAGGTGATGATTACACCTGTCAACATATTTTGTTATCCGTGGAATTTAATGAAGAATCGCTAAACGAAGCAGCTTTAAAAATTGACTCCTGCTATGCTCTTTTAAATGAAAATAAAATTACTTGGGATGAAGCAGTTCTTCGTTTTTCAAATGACGATAATACCAAGCAAAATAAAGGAATTATAACTAATCCAAAAACGGGTGAGCAAACATGGGATATGCAAGATTTAAATGAAATCGACCGTGAAATTTATATATTAACGGATGCATTGGATGAAAATAAATTTACACAACCCAATCTTTATTTTGATATGCAATCTCGTAAACAAGGTTTTCGAATTGTTCGTTTAATGAAGAGATTTCCACCGCATATTGCCAATTTAACAGATGACTATATGTTAATAAAACGGGCAGCCGAAAATGATAAAATGCAAAAAGTTCTTGAAAAATGGGTGCAATCAAAAGTGACTAATGTGTATATTCGCTTAGATGAATCACTTAAAAATTGTGACTTCAAATATAATTGGCTAACACAATCAAACTAATATGTCAGATACTCTTGCAATTGAAAATTTAGTAAAACACTATCAGGAATTAAAATCTGAAATTCACAAAGTCATTGTTGGACAGGAAGAGGTTGTTGACCAAGTGTTAATTTCGATTTTTTCTAAGGGACATTGTCTTTTGGTTGGTGTGCCCGGATTGGCAAAAACATTATTAGTAAACACAATTGCTCAAACTCTTGGATTAACTTTTAATCGAATTCAATTTACACCCGATTTAATGCCTTCTGATATCATTGGTGCAGAAATTTTGGATGAGAATAGAAATTTTAAATTTATAAAAGGCCCGTTATTTTCGAATATCATTTTGGCCGATGAAATCAATCGAACTCCGCCTAAAACACAATCTGCTTTGCTCGAAGCGATGCAAGAAAGAAGTGTTACGGCAGGTGGGACTAATTACAAATTACCTGCTCCATTTTTCGTTTTAGCAACACAAAACCCAATTGAACAAGAAGGGACCTATCCGTTGCCTGAGGCGCAACTCGATCGTTTTATGTTCAATGTATGGGTTGATTATCCGTCATTTGCTGAGGAAATGGCGATCGTGAAATCCACTACAACCAATCAAGTTATAACCTTGAACCCTATCATCTCAGGAGATGAAATAATGGCGTATCAAGATTTGATTAGACGAATTCCTGTCGCAGATAATGTGTTAGAATATGCAGTGAAACTAGTTGCTAGTACGCGTTTGAACGATGCAACTGCCCCGAAATTGACCAAAGATTATTTAACTTGGGGAGCTGGACCAAGAGCCTCACAATACTTGATTTTGGGAGCTAAAACTCATGCTGCAATCAATGGTAAATTTTCTCCCGATATTGAAGATGTGAAAGCAATAGCTAAACCAATCCTTAGGCATCGACTTGTTCGCAATTACCGTGCAGAAGCGGAAGGATATTCCATGGATAAAATCATAGAAGAATTATTATGAACTTAGATTTTAGTGCCCTATTTGGACTTCAAGGTCTATTCTATTTATTGGTTCTTTCCTTGTTGGAAATCGTTTTAGGTATTGATAATATTATTTTCATAAGTATTGTTACTGAAAAACTTCCAAGTGAAAAAAGAAGGTTTGCAAGAAATATTGGACTAACCCTTGCTTTGGTGGTTCGTTTAGTACTATTAGGATTTGTTTCATGGATTATGGGTATGACAAAACCATTCTTTGAAGTTATGGGACATCCATTTTCTGGTCAAAGTTTTGTTTTATTATTGGGTGGCCTCTTTCTGATTTACAAGAGCACCGTTGAAATGCATAATAGCGTTAAAGGACATGAAGAAACTGAAAAACCAGGAAAAAAAGCACTGTCAGCAATAATACTTCAAATTGTTTTAATTGATATCGTTTTTAGTTTTGACTCCATAATTTCTGCAATAGGAATGACAAATGGTATGAAAGAAGATACTGGCGGTGATCCGCTTGTAATTATCTATCTCGCCGTGATTATTTCTATGATAGTCATGTTGATTTTCTCCAAGCAAATCAGTGATTTTATTCAAAACAACCCTACTGTAAAGATGATTGCCCTTGGTTTTTTAGTTACAATTGGTGTTTTATTAGTTGCGGAAGCTTTCGGGCAGCACATTCCTAAAGGGTATGTATATTTTGCATTATCCTATTCTTTATTTGTGGAATTTTTGAATATTCGAATGAGGAAAAATAAAAGTCAGCATTAAATGACATTAAGCGAGGCAAGAGCATATCTTTCCTTGGATCAATTTGAGGAAATTCAGGAATGTTACGAAGATTATGTTTTCGAGCAAAAACGGTTTTTTAAGGAAAAACAAGTGCACCCCAAACTGTACGAATCAAAATTTATTAAGATTAAAAAAGCAATAGAAGCCTTTGCAATAATTCAGTCTAAAGAGAGCCATGATCCAACTGATTTTTACTGTGAGCCTTTTAATTATACTGGGCTTATTTTATCAGACTTCCACGCTTTTCACCGTGTAAAGAATCAATTTTTCACGCTGCTATACCAAGCAACATCTTTGTCGAAAATTATATCAATTGCTGAATGCATTCTAGATAATGAATTAAAGTATGCTGAAACTTGGAAGCTATTGAATGTGGCTTTGCCAGAAGAAATTACCACTAAAATAGTTGATCCAATGATGGTACTATCCGATGTTATTGCACTAGAAAAAAAAGGTGTCGTATCAAACAAGGACTACAATCCTAAATTAAATTTAGAGTTCGAATATTTAAATGCCGAAATAAATCGACTAACTAAGATTAGTCATTGAGTTTTAACACGGCCAAGAAAGCCTCTTGCGGTACTTCTACCCTTCCTACTTGGCGCATTCGTTTTTTACCAACTTTTTGTTTCTCTAATAATTTCCTTTTTCGAGAAATATCACCACCATAACATTTAGCCGTTACGTCCTTTCTCAATGCTTTTATGGTTTCACGCGCAATTATTTTTGCACCAATTGCTGCCTGAATTGGAATTTCGAATTGTTGACGTGGTATCAACTCTTTTAATTTCAAACAAATTCTTTTCCCTAACTCAAATGCATTATTCCTATGAACCAGAGCTGACAAAGCGTCTACTTGCTCCGCATTGAGTAACAGATCCATTTTAATAAGATCAGATTCTTTGTACCCAATTGGGTGATAGTCAAATGACGCGTATCCTCTTGAAACCGTTTTTAATCGATCATAAAAATCAAAGACTATTTCTGCTAAAGGCATTTCAAATGTTAATTCAACCCGATCCTGTGTCAAATAAACTTGATTACTTATTTCTCCGCGCTTTTCAATACACAAAGTCATTATCGATCCAACATACTCGGATTTTGTGATCACCTGTGCCTTGATGTATGGTTCCTCTATACGTGCCATTGTCCCTGGATCAGGTAATTCTGATGGATTATTGACAATCACATGTACATCTGGAGTTCTATTCATAAAAGCATGATAAGATACATTGGGAACTGTTGTGATAACAGTCATATTGAACTCACGTTCCAAGCGTTCTTGAATGATTTCCATATGCAACATACCTAAAAATCCACAGCGGAAACCAAATCCTAGGGCAGCTGAAGATTCCGGTTCGAAAACCAAAGAAGAATCATTCAATTGTAGTTTTTCCATGGAATAACGCAATTCCTCGTAATCCTCCGTATCTACAGGATAAATCCCCGCAAAAACCATAGGTTTTACATCCTCAAAACCCTTAACAGCGGATAAACAAGGATTTTCAGTTCCTGTAATCGTATCTCCAACCTTTACCTCATTTGCCTGCTTAATGCCTGAAATAATATATCCAACATCACCAGCTTTGACTACAGTTTTAGGTAGTAAGTCCATTTTTAAGACCCCAATTTCATCTGCATTATACGATTTTCCTGTATTAAAGAATTTTACTTTTTGACCTTTTTTCAGGGTTCCATTTAAAATGCGATAATATGCAATAATCCCTCGAAATGGATTAAAAACAGAATCAAAAATCATCGCTTGCAAGGGAGCATTTTCATCTCCTTTTGGAGCGGGAACACGATGGATTACAGCTTTTAAGATCTCATCCACCCCTAAACCCGTTTTACCAGAAGCAGGAATGATTTCTTCGGGTTTACATCCAATTAAATCTATTATTTGATCAGAAACTTCTTCAGGCATGGCGCTAGCCAAATCCATTTTGTTTAAAATTGGAATTATCTCCAAATCGTGTTCAATCGCCAAATACAAATTAGAAATCGTCTGCGCTTCAATTCCTTGAGTGGCATCAACAATTAACAAAGCTCCCTCACAGGCTGCAATAGATCGCGATACTTCGTAGGAAAAATCAACATGTCCTGGTGTATCAATTAAATTTAGAATATAATCTTCTCCTTCAAATTTATAATTCATCTGAATTGCATGACTCTTGATTGTAATGCCACGTTCACGCTCAATATCCATATCATCCAGCGCTTGTGCTTGCATATCACGATCAGCAATCGTTCCAGTAGTTTGTAATAAACGATCAGCAAGAGTACTCTTACCATGGTCAATGTGCGCGATTATGCAAAAGTTTCGGATGTTTTTCATAGATAATTCAGTGATGACAAAAGTACATTAAAAAACGCATGCATAGAAAACAGAATTCATATTTTTAAGTGAATCAAATTATTAGGCAGAATGACAATTTAACCTGAACTCCAAAAATAATTAATGTAATTCAATGGTAAATGAAACCGATTCCATCTGATTTGGGAGTAATAAATGTACACCTATTTTTTTCTCTAAATCACCAGATGAATTAAGATGATCTGCCCAGCCCCACCATGGTTCTATGCAAAAGAACGGAGCGAAGGTCTTTGTCCAAAAACCTACTGCCTCCCAATTATTAGATGATAAGGTCACCATTGGCCCTTGGCTTTTATGTGTTAATGTGACCGCTGAAAAAGGTGGTGATTTAAAAACTAAAGCTTCATTTTCAAACAATTCATTTTCAAGGGAAAGTTCTTTATTAATATCCATAGTTTCCAATTTACCGGAATAAAATGGTCCATCTAATATAGATCGTTCCAATATCATTGATTCATGAAAATCAAGTTGATATTCACTTAACTCACCCCCAATCGCAAATCCGGGATGACCACCAACTGAATACGGCATAATATGAGAATTCAAATTTTTTGTTTGAAATGAAACTTCTATTTGATTAAACATCAAGCGATAGGTAACTATAAATTCAAATTCAAATGGATACTTCACTTTCGTTTGTTCGGAAGACCTCAGTAATAGCCTAACCTCATCGGTTGCAATTTTTATAACTTCAAATAAACAATCACGAGCAAATCCATGTTGATTCATTTGAAATTTTTGACCTCTTAAAGTATAATTATCATCAATTAATCTTCCAACAATTGGAAACAAGTTGGGTGAAGTTCGATTCCATATTGAATCCTCTTTTTTCCATAAGACATTTTGAGCTCCACGACGTTTTAATACAATTATTTCAGCACCTATCGGTGCAATTTCAGCTTGTATAAATTCATTTTCAATTCGAATCATTTTCCGTAAGTAGCTATTTTACAAGGAATAATTTCTTCCAGGAAACGATTTGACAATTCCATCCATTTCCATTGAAAACAACATTGAATTTACTTCTGCCACAGATTTATTCAAATCCAACATAATGTGATCAAAATGCATTTTACCTTTCTGGGCAAGTAAATGAAATATTCTTATGGCGTTAGGGTCCAATAAATCCTGAGGAATAGAGGGGACAGCAGCCCTTTTACGAACATTATTATATTGCAGCTCCCAGCTCATAAGCTTTATAATATCAGCAGTTGAAGTAACCAAGTGAGCCATATTCTTTTGAATGAGCAAATTGCATCCTTTAGAATTTTCTTGGCTAATTCCACCTGGAAACGCAAATACGTCCTTATTATAATCAAAAGCTAATTCAGCAGTAATCATCGAGCCTCCTTTAACTTTACTTTCAATAATAACTAAGCCATCAACCATTCCTGCGACAATCCTATTTCGCATCGGAAAATTTACTCGATCAGGCATGGTTTTCGCAGGGAATTCAGTGAGTAATCCCCCTTTATTTTCGCACATTTCTTTCGCGATTGATTGGTGTGCAAAAGGATAAACTCGATCCAAACCGTGACCTAAAACTCCCACTGTAGATAAGCCAGATGTTAATGCTGCCTTGTGCGCGTTGTAATCTGTACCGTATGCCAAACCACTAATAATTTGAACATCATAAGGTTTAAATTCATCGATAAGTTGCTTAGTAATTTCTTTACCATAATCGGATGCAGTTCTTGTTCCTACTATTGAAAGCACTTTCGCAGGATTTGGATCAAAATTACCTTTAGAATAGAGCAATAACGGAGCATCTGCACATTGTTTTAATCGGCGTGGATAGTTGCTATCGAGTAAAAAATGAGTGTTTAAATTATACTTTTCCACAAACTCCAATTGCACTTTCGCTAATTCTATTGCTTGATCACGTTGCATATTTGTTAGCAAAGATTTTGAAATTCCTGTAAGATTTTGTAAATCACTAATAGTTGATGTAAAAATGACCTCAATAGCTGGAACCTTGGATAACAAGAGAGTAGCCTTTCGCGGCCCAATTCCTTTTAAATATGTCAAGGCGATTTGATATAGTTGTTGTTGTGCTTTCAATTTTTTTTAGTAGTTTCGAACACTTTAATTTACAAAGAATTTTTGAGTTATGCATGGTAAACGAGTAATTTTTGCACTATTTTTTTTATCAACGACGCTTGTAAGTTATTCTCAAACGAAAGGTGTTATAGTAGATGCATCGACAGATATCGGTATACCGGGGGTGAAATTAATTTGTTCAGATGGCTCTAAAACTTCTACAAACAGTTCAGGGGGCTTTTCTATCACTATAAAAAAATACCCAGTTTGGATAAAAGTTAAATATGCAGATTTTGATACAGACTCATTGTTCGTAACCAAAGATACGGTGTTGGATTGGAAACTTAATCCTACCGCTCAAAACATGAAAACAATGGTTATTTCTTCTAGTAGAAGAAGTCAAGCGATTGAAGAAGTCCCCGTTTCGATGGAGGTAATCAAACCCGCCTTAATTGATAACAAGGGATTATCGAACTTGGAACAAGTTGTTGACCAAAGCCCCGGAGTATATGCGATGGATGGGCAAGTAAGCATTCGCGGTGGCGGTGGTTATGCTTATGGAGCAGGAAGTCGAGTTGTTTTATTGTGGAATGGTGTCCCTATGCTTTCACCCGATATTGGAGATGCAAAATGGAATGCTATCCCAATGGAGCAAACCGATCAAATTGAGATTATAAAAGGTGCCTCATCTGTACTATATGGTAGTGGTGCATTAAATGGGATAATTTCATTAAGCGAAAAAGAAGCAAATCCAAAAGGGGAGCTAAAAATCAAGGTTCAATCAGGAATTTATGACAATCCACGGAGAAAATCCATGCAATGGTGGGTTAAAAATCCTATGTTCTATTTAGCTGATATCTATCACAGCAAAGCTCAAAAAAACTGGGGATACACTATTGGAACCAATCTGTATTTGGATTCAGGATTTAGGCAAGGGGAACAAGAAAAAAGATTACGGGTGAATGGTTCTATCTACTACAAGCCATTAAACATAAAAAATTTCAAAACAGGATTAAGTTATAATTTCCAATATCAAGACATGGGAGTTTTTGTCCTTTGGAAAAATGATTCTATGGGA
This sequence comes from Lishizhenia tianjinensis, assembly GCA_943330745.2. Classification (GTDB taxonomy): domain Bacteria; phylum Bacteroidota; class Bacteroidia; order Flavobacteriales_D; family Crocinitomicaceae; genus UBA952. Next base: position 75,297 of record CALQIX020000007.1, on the reverse strand, counting down.
TATCAGGCAATGGATAATACCTTGTCTCGTCAAAAAGCCATTCGATTTAATGTCGATCCTTATTTGAAATATTATGACAAGAAAAACAACCGGCACTTTTTAAGGAGTCGGTATTATTTGGTAACAACCGGAAATGATCAAAATTACTATGATGCTTCTTTTGCCCAAATGATTTATGCAGATTATCAGTTCCAGAAAAAAATCGGTGAAAATAAAAATATCACATTGGGAGCCATGAATAACAACAGCTTTATTCGCAGTTGGGTTTTTGGAGACCACACATCCCAAAATGCAGCAGTTTACGGGCAATTTGAAGGTAAATTTTGGAAAAAACTAGACTGGACAGCAGGAATGCGGGTGGAATACTACCAATTAGATACCCTCAAACCAGATTCAAGGTTTAATTTCACTGATTCTGTTTCTATGCCGATCTACCCGGTTTTTAGAACAGCAGCCCATTACGCAATAAATAAATATAGCCATTTGAGAATTTCTGCCGGTCAAGGAATCCGTTTTCCATCCATCGCCGAACGATTTGTCTCTACATCTGTTGGAGGGCTAGTAATTTTCAAAAACCCTGATTTAAAGCCAGAAAAAGGGTGGTCAGGTGAAATTGGGTGGAAACAATTAGTAAAAATGGGGGAATGGAAAGGAGCAATTGATGTAGCCGCTTTTATTAACGAGTACAGTAATATGACGGAATTTACTTTTGGATTATATAAACCAGATTCAATAGGCCCATTGCAGGTGACAGACCCAAATGCCATTGATTATTTTTATAAATGGGTTGGTTTTCAAGCACAAAATGCAGAGAGGGCGCGCATTACCGGCTTAGAGTTTTCTTTTAATAGTACAGGTAAAATAAAAAATGTGGATATTACCTCATTGATTGGATACACCTACCTAAACCCAAGAAGTTTAAATTCCAACCCAGCCTATCTTGGCACTTTCTCAGATACCACATCACGGATGTTAAAATATCGATTTAGACACATGTTTAAAGCGGATATTCAAGTTTCATATAAGAAATTTAGTATGGGTATTTCCTGCAGATATAACAGCAACATGAAAAACATTGACAAAGTTTTTGAAGAAGGTGTATTGGGTACTGAATTATTAGTTGGCATGGAAAGTTATCGCGATATCTACAACAAAGGCGCTTTGGTTTTTGATACAAGAATCATGTTTGAGGTATACAAAAGCCTTAAAATTAATTTAGTAACCAATAATATTTTCAATGCTGAATATGTATCGCGGCCAGGTGATATTCAAGCACCACGAAACTTTGTTATTCAATTACAATATCAAATTAAATAAGGAACTAATTTTTGAGGTATTAAACTAATGGATTTCTGCTTGCCATTTAATTTTAACGGCAGAAATTACGGGTGTATTAAGGCGTATATCAGACAATATCTCAAAGTTCAATTTGGTATAAAAAGAAAGGGGGGAATGGTAGATTGAACCATCATTTTTCATGTCATTACTGTGATCAATAACCCAGCCATAAAAACAATGACTTTCCTTTTTTAATTCAGTAATTAATTGACTTCCGAGGCCTTTTCCTTTGAATGAATCCGCTACAATAATTGAAAAACGAGTTTCATTTTCTTTATCAAATAAAACTGCCCATCCAACGATACTATCTTGTTTGTTTTCTATTATAAAATGGCGATGATTAATTGCATCGTCCAATAACATTGAAAACTGATTCATTAAATTTTTTGGGTATTCTTTATTCCAAAGAAAGTCGATTTGTTGGTGTTGGTTTTTGCTTAATTGTTCTGTGTAAATTAACCGCATTTAGCATATAATTAAAATGGGCTAACATAATGCTAACCCATTCAATTTAATTATTCATATCTCTTTATTTCAGAACAATGAATCGTTTTTGTAACCACTTAAGGTCATTTTGAATGCGTAAATAATACACTCCATTTGCTATTTCAGGGATTGAAACTTGTTCAACCTCTTGCTTCGCTCGGAATGAGTAGACTACTCTTCCGTTAATGTCTCGAATTTCTGTTTGAACTCCTTCCGGTAATCCTACAATTTGAAACACTGCATTGTTCGGATTAGGTACAATTAAAATCTGAGCCAGTATTTGATCTTCAATTGATGCACATTGATCAACGGTTATGGAAACTTGTCCCGATCCTTGGCATCCATTTGCGTCCGTGTAATTTGCTGAAATAGTTGATACACCGACACCTGATATAGTTGGATCAAATGTTGAACCTACAACTCCAGCTCCTGAAAGTACTGCCGTTGAAGGGGTTGGAATTAATTGGACTAATCCTGCGTTTGAGCAAACAATGTTATCAGAATCGTTTGTTGTGATTGAAACAACTGGATTTTGATTTACGATTATCGTTTGCGTGTTCGTGTTAGTACCCGCTGCATTTGTAACTGTTAAATCAATAGAATATGTTCCGGAAGCAGCAAATACATGAGATGGGTTGGGCACAGTAGAGGTGGTTCCATCCCCAAAATTCCATGACCAAGATGTTGGTGTGTTCGTTGAAAAGTCAGTGAAAGCAATGCTATTTCCTTCACAAATTGAATTTGACGAGGACGTAAATGAGGCTACAGGAGCAGCAGCCGGAGTATTTTCATTGAATAAAACCTTAAAGTCATCAAAATAATACCCATCCGCATTGGTTCCACCATCGGAACGCAATTGGAAACGAACTTTTATTTGTTGTCCCAGATAGTCACTCAAATTAACTTCTTCCAACACCCAAGTTGATTGAGTTCCTTCATAAACCGGTTGATTATTTGGTTGAACACTACCATTTGCACTTGTGCCTGGAACTGTATAATTACCACATTGTCCAATCCAAGTTGTACCACCATCTGTGGAGACTTGAAACTGAACAAAATCATAATCTGCCTCAATAGCCCATTTCGCGTAAAAAGAGATCATAGCTGATGAAGCATTCGTCAAATTAATAACAGGAACATACGTATACGTTTTATTGGTATTACTTCCGTAGTTATTTGCTGATCCATCAAAAAATGATTTCGACGGTGAAACAAAAGTTGTGCCTGTCGTTGACCAAGTTCCTGTCCAGTTTGTAGCTGCTGTGGCATCCTCAAGAGTTTGCAAAGTTAGTGCACCATACGTTTTGATTATTGTATCTTTTTTAATCCATAATCCATTATCTGTTTTAAGAATATACTTGATTTGATCACCAAATTGGATTGTTGGATTTAGAACATAAGAAATGGAACCTGTAGATGATTGTTGACTGTTTAAATTATATACAAGGGAAGACCCAACCGATGAAATATTTAATAAAGGTTCAATGGAAATCGTTACAGGTCCAGATTGTCTTCCTAGTCGTTTAATTGAGTGGTTGAAATTCCCAGTCAATGTTGCAACAGTTGATGGGTCTGAATCTTTAACAATCGAATAATTTCTTGTCAAATGAGCTAAAATTAAATTAGGAAAAACCATTTCCTTACATGTTGCAATAATTTCTGAAGAGGGCTGCCAAAATGCTGTTCCAACCTCTGGAGTATGAGCAAATATGGTATCTTTAAGACCTACTCCTACATCTACTTTGTACATATAATCGTCTGAATCACCCGAAGCAGGATACAATGCAGAACTTTTCATTGCCGTATAGCCATTCAATTCTACCATATGGTTTGTATAATCTTGCAAATAATTGTGATGTGGTGCAAATTCAGCAGTGGTTGTTCCGATAGGAAAGAGTATATCTTCAGCGTAGGTATGAGCATTGAAAGCCATTTCAAAATCGTTGTTTTGAACTAGCCAACGCATCGCTTGAGTTTCAGGTTCTGAAAAAGCAGAAGTTCCTCTATAAGTATCATTGCTTGGAGTTGCGCTTGTTCCTGTTGTTCCCCAGCCGTATGAATAATTCCTATTTAAATCAACGCCAAACGACCCATTGCTGTTAAGTCTACGATTTTTTCTCCACATTCCACCCCCATTAGGATTGGTGGTTTCATTATAAACATAACCATCAGGATTGATACAAGGCACAAAGAACATTTGAGTGTTATTCACCAAGTAAGTTACCTCATCATTAGTCCCGTAATTTTCCAACACATACCACATATAGAAGATTGTTTCCATTAAACTCATTGGTTCACGAGCATGGTGAATTGCAGTATATAAAATTTTAGGCTCTCCTGCTTCGTTTGTTGAAGGGTTGTCTGAAATTTTCACATGATAAATTGGACGATTTTCAAAGGTAAGAAAAGTTGATATAGGTGCTTTAGCGGTAATTAAATTGGGGTATTGAGCTGCCATAGCATCTAATTCTGCGAGCATTTCGGCATATTTCAAATATCCGCCCATTGTACCTAAGTTAAAATTCGACGGAGTAGCTGGTGAAAATGCCGACGATCCTCCGCCCGATGTACCACTACATGAAGCATTTTTTAGAATTTGATTCGGATCTTTACTTGGATTATTTAATATTTCCACATAATAGGCCTCAACATCAGCAATTAATATTTCATGATCAAAACCAAATTGTTTCATGATTTCAATTTCTTGCTTCGAAAAATCGGATATAAAGAACATTCCTTCTTTACGAATTCCATGATCTACAGCAACACCTAATTCCCCAAGTCGATACAAGTCCTCATTGTCTCCAAAGACCTTTATCCGGGAATAATTTTGAGCTTGAAAAGTCGTGATTGATAATACACCAAAAATAAGTGCAAATACAGTTTTCATAGTTTATAGTTTAAGTAGCTAAAGTATAAAAAATGATTTAGATTATTTAATTTTATTCAGAAAATAATGATAAATAAACCTCGCGTTGAGCGTTTACCGAATAGCGAGATTCTATCGTTTGTTTCCCTCTTTTTCCTAATCGCCTGCGTTGTTCCTCATCCGATAAAAGTAATTCTAAAGCTGATTGCCAATCTTCTTTTGAACTTGCAATTAACCCGTTTGTATTATGTTGCACAATATCTGTATTCACCCCAATCGGGGACATGACAGTCGGAATTCCTAAAGACATGTATTGCAATCCCTTAAACCCACATTTTCCAGCCGACCATTGATCCTCGACGAGAGGCATTATTCCAATTGAAAAATTCAATAAATCTTTAATTTCTGTTTCTTTCTTCCAAGGGATAAATTCCAAATTTGGGAAATGAAATACGGGTTTTTCGTTTGAAATAATTTGTATGGTATACGTGTATTTCGTATTCAAGTATTCAAAAACCGGGATCAATTCATCCAAATACCTCATGGTTGTATGAGTACCTGTCCATCCAATTACTAATTTTTCAGGTGTATAATCTGTATTTCCAGAATGATAATTTTCAGTATCAATGGTGGTTGGAATAATTATCACATTCGGATTATATTGTCGAGCATAATCTGCTAAAAACTGATTACCTGCCGATATTTGATAAGCCCATTTCATACAGTATTTTACCTTCCAATAAGCCTTCAAACGATGAAACCGTGCATTCGTTTCGCTGTAATTTGGCAACCAAATAGCATCATCAAAATCATAGATGTATTTTTTTCGAAATACCTTTGCAATAAGCCATTCAAAAATTGGAGGTCCTAAATGTGATGCTTCGCGATGAATAAAAATATAATCAGCCTTGTGTAATTTTAACAAGAGCGAAAAACGTTGGAAAAAACTTTTAACTACCCCTAATATTTTTGAGCCTACCTTTCCCTTACTGTACAGGGTTTTCCATGTGGGTTGATTTAAGAAAGGAAACAGACGAACGTCAAAACCTTCCTTCTCCAAAAAAGAAAAATACTGTTCAAAACGAAATCGCTGTGAAGGAGCCGAATTATGGGGATACGGAGCTATGAAGAATATTCGTTTTTTCTGCATGTACGAAAATTAATTAGCTATTTTTTCATAGACCTTCAAATACCTATTTACACCGGTTTCTAATCCATAAAATTCAACCGCACCTTGTTGCGCTAGGGATTGATTAAACGCAATAGTATCCCAATTAATTTCTGAGAAAACGGTTTTAGTAAGAACATTGAGAACAATACCAGCTTGGTAGTTTTCAATCACCATGTCCGTATCACCAACTCCGGCATTGCAAATTATTGGGATCCCCATAGACATTAATTCGCCTTGCTTTGTGGGTGAAGATGCTTTTTTGGAATAGGTTGAACGAATAAAGAAAATAGAAACATGAAATAAACTTATATACGCTGCAACATCCTTGTGAGTGGCAGATTGAATTCGAATCGACGAACGTGAAACTCCATTCTTATCGGCTTGCTCCATAATAAAATCAGGATGATCACCAGAAACAATTAAAAAAAGTGCATCGGGCTTTTTAGTTAAAAGTGCAGCAAATGCTTGAAGCATTTCATCTAACATATACCAAGTTCCAATTGACCCGACATATCCCAACACAAACTGATTATCAGCAATTTTCAATTTTGATGATAACTCATGTTTTTGTGAATCATGAATTTGTTTAGGATCAAATTTGGATAAATCTGCACAACATGGTATTACTTCGATTTTTTCGGTGAATCCTTCAAATCCAGACCAGGAGCAAATTTCATTTTTGCCTTTGTGCGTTAAAGAAATAACGTGATCTGATTCAAGAAAAAACTGCTTTTCTGTACGCTTGAAATAGTTATATACCGTCCGGAAAATCGGATTGGAAAGCGACCATATTTTCCCATCTACTCGTTCATCAGCCCAAAATCCGCGCATATCAAAAAGAAATTTAACCCCTTTTTTCCTTTTCATTTCTAATCCAACCAATGCAGCCAAATAACTTCTACAATGAGAGAGAACAAAAGAATGCTTTTTATGCAAGCTGAACGCAAGTTTCTTCATTCTCCAAACATCATACAAGGTTGAGAGAAGCGGAGGTTTTTTAGTATACGTTAAAGGATGCCAACTAACATTGTTTTCATCACACAGTCGTTGAATATGATCTTTGAGCTGTTCAAACTTTTCAGGTTTTTCAAAACTAATTAAATGAAAAACATATCCTTTTTTTGTAAGACCAAAAATATAAGGAAGAACCTGCGATTGACCAAGAGGATCCGTCATTCCGTCATAAGAAATGTATAGAACATTCTTTTTTACTTCATCCATCTTTCATACCACATTTGGAACATCAATAAATACCACAACTTAAAATCATATTCCGATTTTCCAGAAAAGAACGCTGTTTTTAAGCGATTGACCGCTTCCCAATTGAACAAGCCCTGCTCTTTGATCGATTTTTCATTGACATAGGAATTTACCATATCTTTCAATTCATTATTCATCCAAGCAGCAAGAGGAATAGCAAAGCCCATTTTTGGTCGATCCATTTTTTCCTTTGGGATATAGTTATGAACGATTTCTCGAACAATGTGCTTTTTAATTCCATTATGGTATTTATAATCATCCGGTAATTGTGCAGCATACTCAATAACTCGGTGATCTAGAAAGGGCTCTCTACCCTCCAAACTCGCTGTCATCGTTGCTCGATCTACCTTTTGAAGAATATCATCTACTAAATACGTTTGATAATCAATTGCCATCATGTAAGAAAGGGGTGAAAATGATTCATTGCCTAATTCTTTTGATGTATAAGCAGTAATCAAGTTTTCTGGGTGAAATTCCAATAATTCTGTCAATTGATTTTGAGTATATTGTTGACTCAAACTCAACATCATTTGCTCAGGAGATGGATCCCTAAGCAGAGATTTTAGCTTTTCATACCTATTTGGGAAATTATACTTGTTTTTTAAAACAGGAATGCGATTAGCCGGCACAAAATTCATTAATTCTGCCATGGTTTTTCGAGCAAACCCAGGAATCGATTGTAATTTTTTACCATACCTCATCAGGTAATCGTATCTATTATATCCAGCAAAAACCTCATCGCCTGCATCAGCAGATAACGCAACTGTGACTTGTTTACGGGCCATAATGCTTACCAAGGTAGTTGGAATAGCACTGCTGTCAGCAAATGGTTCGTCGTAGTAATAAGGCAAATCGGAAATCAAATCCAAGGCATCTTTTTGAGTACATTCAATTTCTGTGTGGTCCGTACCCAGAAAATCTGCCGTTTGTCTAGCATATTCTGCTTCATTCAATCCAATATCTGGAACCGAAATAGTGAATGTTTTTAATTTTTCTGTTCGGTCTTTTTGTAGCAAGGCAGTAACTGCAGTGCTATCATAACCACCACTCAAAAACACACCAACAGGAACATCAGCAACCATTCTATAATTACAAGCGGAAGACAAAAGGTCTTCAGTTTCCCTTTTGGCAGTTTCAAAATCTATCGTCAATTTTGGTTTATTGTATGCGTCATACACATTCCAATATTGAGTTTGACCATCTGGATTGATTGCTGCATCCATGTTATTTTCCGTCAAAGAAAAAGTGATGCTATGGCCAGGTTTGAGTTTAAAACAATTACTAAAGATACAATGTGGCGTTGGAACATTTCCATACTGCATAAAGGCAGCAACGGAACGCTTATTTAATTCCTTTTTAAATCGAGGATGTTTATGAAACGATTTAAGTTCAGATGAAAATAAAAACAATCCATCTTGGTAATAATAAAAAAATGGTTTAACACCTGCACGATCTCTTACACAAAAAACTATTTCCTTTAGGGAATCATAAATCACGAAAGCAAACATTCCAATAAATCGATCTATGCATTTTTCTCCCCATTGGGCAAAACTATGAATGATTACCTCTGTATCAGAATTTCCTGAAAAGGAATGTCCTAGCTCTAAAAGCTCTTTTTTTATTTCAGCATAATTATACACCTCTCCATTGAAACAAATCCATAAATGCTCAAATTGCATGGGTTGTTTACCATGTTCAGATAAATCAATGATTGAAAGCCTTCGGTGACCAAAACCAACCTGAGCGTTTGAATGATCAATTAATTCAAAACCACTTCCATCAGGTCCACGATGAAACAAAGTATTTGTCATTGATTGTAATATATCAATGCCCGATTTTTTTTTAAAATCAATAAAACCAGAAATTCCGCACATAGTAGTTTAAGGTTGTCGGTTTCACAAAAGTAGTAGGAAAAAGAATGCAATTGCAGACTTATTTTCTCTATTTTTGAATCGTTTACAATTTACGCCATGAAAAACATCGATTTTTCGATAGTACTTTATAATGATCACACCAATAAACTAACTTTTTTCACGGGGTTGGATATCTTGATGTTGTTATTATGGCTAACCATAATAATAATAATTTCAAGCTGGATTAAAACCAAAAACGCCCATAAAGAGCATTACAAATATTTCATGAGAAACTTGTATTTTAAACTAGGATTCTCATTCGTTTTTGCTTTTTATTATATCTTTTTTATTCACGGAGGTGACACGGTTGCTTTTTTTGATACCTCCAGAGTACTCACCAACCTCTTGCTTAAATATCCTGAGTATTATATACAAGAATGGTCGACTTACTCAACCAATGAGGGGTACATCAATCATTTCACACCCGAAACAGGCTTTCCTCCTGGCTGGATAGCACGTGAACCAGAAGGATATTTTGTTAGTAAGTTGTTTTCGGTTATTAATGTATTAACTGGTAGTGGTTACTTAGCAACAACGGTTTTATCGGCCTTTATTACATCATTAGCATCCTTTAAGTTGTATGATTTTATTGTTTCTTTTGGTATTCATGATTACAAAAAGCTTGCATTGTATTTTCTATTTATCCCTTCTTTAAGTTTTTGGTGCACAGGAGTCTCAAAAGATACTTTAATCGTAGTATGCTTGTATTATCTAATTCCTACAATTTATAATTTGTTCACTGGGAAATCAAAAATTAAACTTTGGAATATACTTGTAATCCTATTTCTTGGATGGATTCTATTGAATATTCGATCATTTATGATTGCAGCAATTGCTGTACCTTTTATTTTTGCTTTCAATGTTCAATTTGCAAACAGGGTATTTAGCAATAAATTCATGCGGGGGCTAACGCGAACTATTATCATCCTTTTAGGATTTGGGTTTATTGGTGTATATTTTTCTGGTGAAACAGCTCAAAAATACCTCAAGGAGGCGGAGGTTACTCAGCAAGATTTCAAAACCAATAAGACATATACAGGGGCAAAATATAATTTAGGCGAAGTTAGTTATACTCCAACTGGATTGTTGAAGGCTATGCCTCTGTCTATTTTTACAGGAATTTACAGGCCATTTCCTTGGGAGGCGTTATCTCCAGGACTATTGATAAACGGTATTGAATGCCTATTTTTAGTCTACCTCACCTTTATTTTTCTATTCAGAAATTTGGGTAAAAAGATCTCAAAAATTAGAAATTCCGATATATTAACTTTTGCAATTTACTTTGTAATAATTTTTGCCTTTATGACCGGTTTTACCTCAATGATTTTTGGTGTATTAGTAAGATTGAGAGCACCTCTTTTGCCCTTCTTTTTACTCATTCTAACAATAACACCCCAAAAAGAAAGCGATGAAGAAGAATTGCTTTTAAAACCTTCTGAATAGAAAATCAGCTATGGTGATAGGGCTCTCCCTTGCGGATTGTCAGGGCTCGATACAATTGTTCTAAAAAAATCATTCGAACCATCTGATGTGAAAAAGTCATTTTTGAAAGACTAAATTTATTGTTTGCTCGCGCGTAAACTTCCTCAGAAAATCCATATGGTCCTCCAATTACAAATACAAGATCTTTGCTGCTTCGTAGAAATGTACTATCCAAAAAGTGGGCAAAATCAACCGAAGAAAATTGATGGCCATTTTCATCTAGCAGTATGATTTCTTGGTGGGGTGACAACTGTTTCAAAATCAATTTTCCCTCCTCCAATTTGATTTGATCGGTTGATAAATTTTTGAGGTTTTTTAAATCTGGTAGATCCATCCGTTCAAAAGGGATGTAATGTTTTAATCTATTTTGGAAATTTAACTCGCCCTCCTTTAAAAAGGATTCAACCGTTTTTCCAACACAAATAAATTTGATTTTCATGAATGAAACGTTTGTTCAATTTTATTAGCCAATACCTCACTTAATTTGTAATAACTTTCTGTTGTCCAACCACCTACATGAGGGGAAAATAATACATTCTCTTGCCTTAACAAAAAATTTAATTCTTCAGGAACTTGGTTTGTAAAAAATGAGGAGAAATCGCTTGGCTCATATTCCAAAACATCCAAGCAGGCACCTCTCACTTTTCCTGTTTTCAATCCTTCAACTAATGCTTTTGTGTTAACTATTTTGCCGCGCGATAAGTTCAACAAAAAAAATGGATGATGGAATTTATTTATATACTGATTATCAAAAAGTTGATCAGTTTCCTGAGTCAATGGAACATGAAAACTCAACACTTCTGCTTGTGCGAAAATTTCCTGCATCGAAGCTTTAATTACATTTCGATTTGAAAAATTTTGATTGTATTTGTCGTAGGCTAGTACCTTACAATCAAATCCTTCCAGTTTTTTTGCAAAGGCGCTTCCGTTGTTTCCGAATCCAATGATGCCAATCGTTTTTCCGTCTAATTCAATTCCACGATTATCTTCTCTATTCCAAATACCCTTTCGCACCTCTTGATCCCCTTTATTCAAACGATTAAAAAGACTTAATATCATACCCAAGGCATGTTCTGCAACAGCATTTCTATTACCTTCGGGAGAATTGAACACAGCAATATTGTTATGATTACAATAATCTAAGTCTATATTTTCAAGTCCAGATCCAGAACGAGCAATAAATCTTAGATTACTACACAATTTTAATAAACCTTCTGTTAATTTATATTTTGCGCGAATGACCAGGCCACAAGCATCTTTAATGGTTTCCTTAACTTCATTATCATTATAACAAGTGGCGTCTTCACATAAATATCCTAATTTGGATAAACGCTCAGCCAATATTGGATGAACCGTATCAATAAAAACAACTTTTTTCACCAATTAAATTTGATAAAGCAACATACCAACCGTAAAATAAATAAAAAGTCCGATAACATCATTCAATGTGGTGATAAAAGGCCCGGTTGCAAGCGCTGGATCGATATTGTTTTTATGTAAAATCAATGGAATTAACGTTCCAATTATCGCGGCAAAAACCACAACAACAAATAGGGAAATACTTACGACAAATCCAAGTGTTGAACTAGCAAAAATAAAAGCAATTCCATAAATCAAAACAGATAAAAGCGCTCCATTCATTAACCCAACTAATCCTTCCTTCATTAGCTTTTGCATAATTGATCCAATTTGATCATTTCCTTTTGCCAAAGACTGAACAACGATTGCTGAGGATTGAACACCTACATTACCGCCGGTTGCAGTAATAAGCGGAATAAAAAATGCTAACGACGGAACCAAAGTAATTCCATTTTCGTACTGAGAAATAACTTGGGCACTAAAAATTCCCCCAACCATACCAATCAATAACCAAGGCAAACGGGCACGGGATATTCTCCAAACACTCGCGTTTAATTCAATTCGTTCTGATATACCTGATGCCAATTGAAAATCTTTGTCCGCTTCTTCTTTAATTAGATTTACGACATCATCCAATGTAATTCGGCCTACTAATTTATTCTGAAAATCTACAACAGGAATTGCTACTAAATCATATTTTTCCATGATTTTTGCCACCTCCTCGTCGGGATCACTCGTCTTCACCGAAATAATATTTTTAGATTGAAATATTTCTGAAATTTGAGTTTTAGGACTGGCAAAAAGTAATCTTTTCAATGATAGCAAGCCAATCAGTTTGTTTAATTCATCAACGACATAAATATTGTAAACCTTCTCAACATCTTCTGCTTGCCTTCGCAGCTCAACAATTGCACGATCCACTGTCCAATTCATATTTGCTTGAATAAACTCTTTTTGCATCAATCCACCGGCTGTATTCTCATCATAATTTAATAAATCAACTATGTCTTCAGCTGCCTCATCATCCTCCATTTGAGAGATAACTTCATGAATTTGTTCATCGGATAATTCACCTAAGATATCCGCCGCATCATCAGAATCAAGATTTTCTAATTGATCTGCAATTTCTTTAGTGGTTAAAGATGCCAAAAAACGATCTCGCACATCCTCATCCAATTCCATAAGAATATCGGCCTGTGTATCTTCATCAACAAGGAAATAAATGAATTTTGCTTCATCATTCGTTAATTGATCTAGGATTTCAGCTATATCAGCGTAATGAAGTTCCAATACATTTTCATGAAACCACGAAGTGTCTTGTTCGACATATTTTTGTCGAAGCACATCAATAAACTCCTTGGTTAGCGTAAATCTCATTTATTTCTTATACGATTTGAATGTAAATAACAAAAGTAATGCGATTCAATCAAAACACACAATTAATCTATACGCTGTTTTTATGAATAAGGTTATTGTGTAACTTTGTATCCCATAATTTGTTTTAATCAATTATCTATAGCCCCATGAAAACCTCTCTATTTTTCCTGTTTAGCCTCTTTTCGATAGTTATTTCACTTAATTCTTGCAAAGATGATAAAACACCCGCTAAAAAAAACAAGGTGATGATAGACCCTGACAAACAAAGTGAATTCGATAATTTAGTATCGGCCATGGATGCATCAACTCCATCTGACTCAACCTCTTCTTTACGTTTTGAGAATGACGAATTCATGAAAAAACAATTACATCTTTTTTATTACGGAAATATTTCAAGTACAAAATGGGTATTTGAAGAAGAAAAAAAGAATGGTAAAAAACGCATTGTGCGTTTTTACTTCAACAATGGAAAATTATTTCATTCAAAAGAAATTACATTCGAAGAAGAACTTATTTTGGAATCAAATTCATATTACAATGAAAAAATGGAAGGGATTTACTCGAGTAATCGTTCATCCAAATCTTATGATGAGTTGGAAAAAGCTGCTCTAAAGCCGTGTGATTTTGTTTTACACAACTTCAAGGAATGTATGGATATCAAGGATGCCAAAGGAAATTATGAAACAAAATTTGTAGGATTAATACATTTCGAAGGAATTGATTTTTTGAGAGTTGGGAAAAAATCTGCAGAGGGACTTTGGTCAGATATCATCATTCCTGAAATGTCTGACTCTATTCGCAATTTGGAAAAATCAACATCAAACATTGGTAAAAAGCTAAAAGTTAGCTTTAGTATTAAAAATAAAAACGGGTTTGATTTTCAACGATTGGAATCGCTTTCATATTAGTTTCTATAACTTTTACAATTTTTTAAGCTTCTTATTAAACTTAAAAGCATAGTTTCGTGTTTTGTAAACTTGTACTATGCAATTCAATGTAAAATTCTTTTTCTTTATTTCATTATTTCTGGCTTTATTTACAACAGATTTGGCTGCTCAAAAAATGAACGTTTCCGGACGTGTTTTTGATTCAACGGGGATTTATCCTATTGAAAAAGCATCTGTTCTCGCAGTTCGATTTAAAGATTCCTTGCTGTTAGGGTTTACCCGCACTGACTTAACTGGGAATTTTCATCTGAATAGTTTTCCACCGGATTCCTTTACATTGATTATTGAATATAAGGGATATGACGAAAAAAGCTACTTCATCTTTGGAAACAACTCCAATAATGAAATCAATATTCCTTCCATTAAACTATCAGCCAAATCCAAGGATTTGGAAGAAATCGTGATTTTCTCTAATAAAAGCGCCATATTTTATCGAGGAGATACACTCGTGTATGCGGCTGATTCTTTTAAAGTGAATGAAAATGCAGTAGTTGAAGACCTTTTAAAAAAATTGCCCGGTATAAAAGTCGATGACAACGGGAAAATTTCCTCTCAAGGAAAAGATATTAGTAAGGTACTTGTGGATGGAGATGAATTTTTTGGTTCGGACCCAACAATTGCAACTAAGAACTTAGGAGCAAAAGGTGTTGAATCTGTTCAGATTTATGAGAAAGACAACGAAAATGCAAAGGCTGGAGAGGATGAAAAGATTCAAGTATTAGATCTTAAACTGAAGGATTCCGCTAAAAAAGGATATTTTGGAAAGGTTTCAGGCGCCAGTGATTTTGGTGCATTTGAAGAAACTGCATTTTATGAAGGGGAACTATTATTCAATAAATTTAGTGGAAAGCAAAAATTGTCCGTCTTTCTGTTAACCTCCAATACACCAAAATCCAATTTTAAATTTGGAGATATGAATAAGTTTGGATTGGAAAATGAACGAAACAATAGTGGAATGTCCATGTGGAATCAAAATGGACAAAACAACACAAGTGGTGTTCCAAGAACATTAAAAACAGGTATTTATTTTTCGGATAAATTTGGAAAAACAGGCAAAATTGGGTTCAATTATTCCTATTATGAAAGTAAACTAGCCGCTTATTCCAGTAGTTTGTCCCAGTATTTTCTTGCTGATTCTAGTTATTTTACGAAAGATTCACTTCAAAATAATTCAATTAATAAATCTCACAAGATTAACCTCACACTTTCAACGAACCTAGATTCACTAACTTACTTAGAAATCAAACCTGGAATTACCTTTGATAACGCTACAACAGAAAACCAAACGGCAACTAGTTTCTTAAGTGAAACAAATGAAAAATCATTAAGTACTTTAATAAATAATAATAATGTCTCTCAAGGAATATCCTCCAATTCAGAGGCAATTCTTCGAAGAAAATTTAAAAAACCCAAACGTGAACTGGAACTAAAATATCTCTTGGTGGCATCTAACAATCAGACAGATGGTTCACTATATAATTCTTCCATTTATTATCAAACGCCAGATACGACCCTGATTTATCAAACAAAAATTAACGATAACTCTTCAACCAATCAATTCGGAATTATTACCTACACCGAGCCATTGTCTAAGAAAATAAAACTACAATTTGAGTATTTGTATGAAAATGGATTCATGAAACAAAATCGAAAAACATACGATGGATCTTTGGGGGGAGCTGAAATTGCCTCTTTATCGAATACCTTTGATAACATTAGGCAACAACATCGTGGAACAGCCGTTGGTATATTTGAAAATCGCAAACATACTGTAACTGGTGGTATTGGTTTTAGAAATATTGATATTCAAAACAGAAATTTAGTTTCCAATAGTACGATTCCTCAAAACTTCAATAACTTCCTACCACAATTTAGTTATCAATTTAAACCGAGTATAAGTAAAAGAGCTAGTTTAGTGTACACCACTAATTCTGCTCAGCCTTCGATCAATGAACTTCAACCCGTTCAGGATAACTCCAATCCAAATAGAATTCAAGAAGGAAATCCGGACTTAAAACCAAACTATGTACACATGTTGAGATTCAATTTCAATACATGGTCTGCTATGTCCGGTAAGTATATTTGGAGTGGATTAACTGCCAGTCTTACAAATAATGCTTTTGCCAATTCAACTAGTTATAAACCAGATGGTAGAACTGTATCAAAATCAGAAAATGTTAATGGAAATATGTTCGTTACTGTTTTCGCAGGAGCTGGTTATCCTTTATTCAAAAGGAAATTAGAAATTGCTCCGAATATGAATGCCACATATAATAAATACACGAACTTCATAAACAACCAAGAGAATATTACCCAAAACACAAGCATTTCTGGAGGAATTGATTTTGAAATAAATTTAGATTCAATAGAAATAAATTTTGGGAACAATTTTAGTTACACGAGTCCGGTAAGCTCCCTTTCGTCTGTTTCTAATACGCCATATACTTCTCAAACCTATTCTATGGATATCAATTGGCAGCTTCCGTTTCATATCAAATTTAAAGCTGAAGCAGATTATACTATCAATTCGAGACGTGCACAAGGATTCAATCGAAATATATTCATCATCAATACAGAGATTAGCAAGGCATTTACCAAAACAGAAAATTTCATCGTGGGAATTTCTGGAAATGATTTATTGAATCAAAATCTCAACGTGCAAAGACAGGTAAACGGCAACGTAATTACGGATAATTACACGAAAATAATTTCTCGTTATTTTTTACTTCGTTTGACCTATAAATTTAACAATAATAAAACCAAAGAAGATGAATTCAAAGGGTGGCATTAAACTGACTTTTTTATTGTTTTTGATTGCTTGGTTCAACCAATCATTTGGTCAACAAGTTATTACGCACGGTAAAATTGTGTTTGAACGTAGAACAAACCTAGAAAAACGATACAAGGATGGGCGAATGAAGCGGATGATCAACGAAACCAATAAAATAAAAATGGAATCTTTTTCCTTCTATTTTAACGATACGATCTCTGTTTTCAAACCTATATTGAGTAATGAGGAAGACCCAATGGGTTGGATGACCAGCAAGAATAGTTATTATCAACAACTCAGTAAAAACAGTCAATTAATCGTTTTTAACTTGTTTGGACAAAATATTTATATCAAAGATTCACTTCCAACCAGAAATTGGAAAATCACTGAAAATAAGCGAACAATTTGCGGGTACGAATGCAGAAAAGCCATCTATCAAAAAAATGATTCGACACGAATCTATGCTTGGTATTCTCCTGATATTGCTCCATCAGTAGGTCCGGAAGGATTTGGTGGATTGCCTGGAACCATTTTGGGAGTAGCTACTGAGGACGGAGGAATAATTTACTTTGCAAAATCCGTTGACGTCATTCAAGCTAAAAAAGAAGATTTAGTGCTTGAAATAGGCAAGAATAAAACCCTTACACTCTCTGAATTAAAGAAGAAAATAGAAACTGAAATGAGTAATTCATCTTGGGGAAAGGGCATGAACTTTTTTGAAGATTTATTTAGGTGGTTGTAAAAACTAATTCAGTTTTATTTACGTAACTTTGTATAATAAATATTCATCTTATGATACTAGGTATAGTTGGTCCATGGCAAGTTGTAATTGTTTTAGTGATAATTCTTTTGTTTTTTGGTGGTAAAAAAATTCCTGAATTAATGAAAGGATTAGGTCAAGGTATGAAAGAGTTTAAAGACGCATCCAAAAGCGATGATTCTTCCAAAACTGTAGACCCTGCAACCAAAGAAGTTCCATCGGAAGAAAAATAATATGTACAATTCTATTGCAGACATTCAGAAAGCATTGCTGTCTGGTACTTCTTCTTTGGATTTAACCCATTACTTTCTAAATAAAATTGAATCATCCAAGCATTTAAATGCTTTTTTAGAGGTTTTTACCGAATCGGCTATTAATCAAGCTAAACGTATCGATGAAAAAATTAAACTCGGTACACAAGGTAAATTAGCGGGTGTTGTTTTAGGTATAAAAGATAACATTTGCTACGAAAATCATAAAGTTTCTGCAAGTTCCAAGATTTTAGAAGGTTTTGAATCGCTTTATACTGCTACTGCCTTACAGCGATTAATTGATGAAGACGCTATCATTATCGGGCGACTAAATTGTGACGAGTTTGCCATGGGAAGCTCCAATGAAAATAGTGCTTTTGGCCCTGTTCTAAACGCCCAAGATAATTCAAAAGTTCCTGGTGGTTCTTCTGGTGGTTCAGCTGTAGCGGTACAAGCAGGATTATGTATTGCATCACTAGGGTCGGACACAGGAGGATCTATTCGACAACCCGCTTCCTTTACAGGAACATACGGATTAAAACCTACTTATGGTTCTGTTAGCCGATATGGCCTGATTGCTTATGCTTCTTCTTTCGATCAAATTGGTGTTTTTACACATTCTGTTGAAGATTCTGGTGTTTTATTCAATATCATGTCAGGTCCAGATGATTTTGATTCTACCTGTATTCAACATAAAAATGAACTAACTGCTGTTCATGCACCGGAAAACAAACTAACTTTTACGGTATTTAATGAATATTTGAATGCTGCAGGAATGGATACTGAAGTAAAAGATTTTTTACTTTCCTCCATTAAAAAATTGGAGGCTTATGGGCATACGATTGTTTATGAATCTTTTCCTTATTTGGATGTATTGGTTCCTTTGTATTATGTACTAACTACCGCTGAAGCTTCCTCTAACTTATCGCGTTTTGATGGAGTTCATTATGGTTATCGCAATCCTGAAGCTATAGGAGTTGAACAAACGTATGTAAAATCAAGATCTACAGGTTTTGGTAAAGAAGTAAAACGCAGGATTATGGCCGGAAGTTTTGTGCTTTCCCATGGTTATTATGATGCTTACTATACAAAAGCACAAAAAGTTCGTCAGTTGGTAAAACAAAAAACGGATGAAATTCTCAGCAAATGTGATGTAATATTAATGCCAACCACCCCAAGTGTAGCATTTGATTTAGCTTCAGTGAATGACCCTTTACAAATGTATTTACAGGATATTTTTACCGTGCACGCAAATATTAGTGGAAATCCAGCTATTTCTTTGCCGTTAGGGAAGCACTCTTCCGGACTACCATTTGGTATTCAGTTGATGGCACGAAGAGAAGATGAACAAAATTTGTTAAACACATCCATTTTACTTGAAAAATTGTTAAATAACTAAACCTTTTGGCTCGGTTTTCGTAATTTCATATTTATTGAACGCGATTTTAAATATCATCGCAAAAAATATTTTTTATGAAATTACAACATTTTCTGTTTTTCTTTTCGTTCGTTTTTTTAACCTTATCTTTTGGTCAAACAAAAAAACATTTAATTAAACCTGGTGATTCCCTCGATAAAGTTGCATTTATCAATACAGTAGAACAAAGTTTGAAATTATACTTGAACGAAATGTCCAAGAAATACTCTTCGACTGAATTGGCTGAAAAGTTAAATTACGAATCAACCGCAATTCCTACTTTTAGCGATGAGGTTTATTGTGAACGATTGGAAGCTTTAAATGACATGAGCCCTTTTCATTTAGACTGCAACCCAACGACACTTTCCGTATTAAAAAATTGGGGAGAGAAAAAACGATCTTTTATTAAAATCGTAATGGGGAGATCTGGATTGTATTTCCCCATGTATGAAGCAAAACTTGCCGAATATGGATTACCTATAGAACTGAAATATTTATCAGTAATTGAAAGTGGACTTAGGCCTCAAGTAAAATCAAAAGCAGGAGCATGCGGATTATGGCAATTCATGTATGGAACTGGACAATATTTCGGATTAAAGGAAAATTCGTACATCGACGAAAGAATGGACCCAGAAAAAGAAACTGATGCGGCATGTCGTTTTCTAAAACAATTGTATGACATTTATGGAGATTGGAATTTAGCACTCGCAGCCTATAACGCAGGTCCCGGAACAGTAAATAAAGCTATCAGAAGATCAGGTAATTTAAAAACGTATTGGGAGGTTAGGCCTTATTTACCGACTGAAACCCAGGGATATGTTCCTGCATTTATTGCGGCAGCTTATTACATGAACTACTACAATGAACATAATATTAAACCAGCAGAAGTAAAGACAAATTTCCTAACGCTGGATACCATTTGTTTAACCAAAGCCGTTCATATGGCAACGGTATCTAAATTAATGGATTGGAGTTTAGAGGAGATTAAGGAAATCAACCCTATCTATAAAACGGCATACATACCTAAGGCCAATCCAGGAAGTTGTATGTATGGCCCATCTGAAATAATTAGCAAATTAGCTGGTTTGGAAGATAGTTTATATGCGTTAGAAGAATCCATTTATTTCCCAAAAAAACCAGATCCTATTCCAGTGGTTGATACGACTTTGCAAAAAAGAGACTCTTCTCTTGCCTCCACAAACAACCTGAAACACCAGGTAAAAATGGGAGAAACAGTGAAGACAATTTCAGTTAAATACAATGTAACAGTTGAGGAACTAATGGCTTGGAATTCACTTTCAACCGCAACACTGTCTGTTGGACAGGAATTAGTCATCCAACAAAAGGCAGCTCCTAAAGCAACGAACACTGTAACACAAGTTAAAACAAAAACACCAAAAACAACTCAAACAACCCCTAAACAAACCAACCAAACTACGATTACCAATCCGCAACAAAATAAAAAACCCGTTGATACTAAAAAATATCATTTTGTTAAAAAAGGGGACACCTTTACTCGTATTGCAGTTAATAATGGATTATCCGTTCAGCAATTGAAAAACCTCAATCCAGGTGTTAATGCAGGATCCATTTATGTAGGACAAAAAATAAGAATCAAATAACATGAAATATTCACTTTTTCTTCTTCTTGCTGGCTTGAGTTTAATAAGCTGTGAAACCGTTACAAAAAAATATGGCGCACAAGGATTAATGGTGACAGGTAAAACAGGCGAAATTTTAGTTGTTTGCGACAAAAGTTTGTGGGATTCAGAAATTCATGAACTGTTAGATTCTAATTTAACTCAATTCATTATGCCCTACTATCCAGATGTTGCAACCTTTGAATTGATTCACCGGACACCGGCTAAGTTTACAGATGCTATTAAACGTTACAGAAACACCTTGATTTTATCCATAGATTCAAAATACAAAGGAAAACAAGTTTCTGTTGAGAAAAAATACCATACCTGGGCACACGATCAATTGTTGATTGAAATAACAGCCAAGGATTATAACCAACTGGTTGATTTTTGCAAAAACGGAATGCCCGGTGTACATGCGGCTTATGATTATTATGATTGGAAAAGAATTTTAAATCAGTTTAAACCTAACAATAATGGAGTAATTACAACTCCAATTGAAAAGAATTTTGGCATATCCTTAAAACTTCCAGAAGGAACAAAAAATGTCTGGAAACGCGATAATTTCTATCGATTAGAATTTCCTTCAGGATCCAAACCTATAGAATTTTCAGGTACAGGGACTCAAGATCCAGGCACGATTTTTTCAGGCCTTTTAATCTATCAATATGATTTTAAAGATTCATCCCAGTTTTCGCTGAATCAATTATTAAAAGATCGAGATACAATGCTAAGATACAATGTGCCCCATCAAGTAGAAGACATGTATATGGGAACACAATATCAGAAAGAAATTTTTCCAATTCTAGAACGAACTAAAAATGAATCAGGAAAAATCTCTGGATATGATATGCGGGGAATGTTCCTTTTTCAGCATCGGACGTTGAAAGGAACCGGTGGAGCTTTTTGGGCCTTTCATTTTATTCATCCGAAGAGAAAGAAAATTATTTGCATTAGCGGCTATGTTGACGCCCCTTCTACCACCAGTTGGACCCATTCTTTAAGAGAAGTTCAAGCAGTTATTAGAAGCGTTGAATTGATCGATTAAAATGACGTCAATTTCAGCGGTCATAATCACATTTAATGAAGAACGCAATATAAAACGTTGTATCGAATCCCTTCTTCCCGTGATGGATGAAATCATTATTATCGATTCATTTTCTACCGATCGAACTAAAGAATTATGCCTAAGCTATCCCGTTGTGTTCAAGGAAAAATCGTGGGAAGGTTATTCTGATGCAAAAAATTTTGGCAATTCACTCGCCAAATATGAATTTATCTTCTCAATTGACGCGGATGAAAGCATTTCAGAAGATTTGCAAAATGAACTTATCTTACTGAAGTCACAAAAAATAAAAGGAAATTATTCGGTTAATCGACTTACTAACTATTGCAATCATTGGATTTATTATAGCGGATGGTTTCCTGATTGGAAAACAAGGCTTTTTTCTAAAGAAATCAGCTATTGGAACAATGAAATTGTACATGAAGAATTAGTGCATTCACTAAAAATAGAATCGACTCAACTGAGCGGATTACTCTATCATTATTCTTATTATTCGCATCAACAGCATAAAGAAAAAGCAGACAAATACTCATTGCTAACAGCTAGGAAATATTTTGAACAAAAGAAAACCGTTAGTGTTATAAGTCCTTATTTAAGTGCATGTAGTCGATTTTTATCCATGTATATATTGAAACGGGGTTTTCTAGATGGATATAGTGGTTTCATGATTGCAAAAATAAGTGCTCAATCAAACATTGTTAAATACAAAGAACTTCTGCGTCTATACCGCGAAAAAAGTAACATTAAATAATTTCCTGAAAAATCAATCCTTGAAAGAAATTACCCCCTCACGAATAATCATTTCCCGCACAGATAGTATCGGTGATGTAATACTCACTTTTCCTTTTTGTGTTTGGCTCAGAAAGAAATTCCCTAATGCATATCTAATTTATTTAGGAAGAAACTATACCCAAAGCATAATTGAATCCTTTTCAATGATTGATGAATTTATCAGTTGGGAAGATCATAAAAACATGCCGAAATTAGAACAGATAGAGAAATTTAAATCATTTGAAGCTGATTGTATACTTCATGTATTTCCTCATAAAGAAATTGCTAGAATAGCAAAAAAAGCAAAAATACCCGTTCGCATTGGTACTTCGCACAGATCTTACCATTTATTGACTTGCAACTATCGCGTTTCGTTTTCTAGGAAAAATTCAGACCTTCATGAATCACAATTAAATTTTAATCTCCTCAAACCTTTCGGATTAAATCATATTCCACCTTTGGGAGAAATCAATTGCAATTTGTCTCAATGGAATGTTTCACAGGTGATTTTACCCTCTTTTGTCAATGAATTTATTAGTGATTCAAGAAACATTCTTATTCTTCACCCAAAATCCCAGGGAAGCGCAAAAGAATGGCCGATCGAAAATTATATTTCTTTAGCAAATTTACTCATTCCGAAAGGGTGGAAAATCCTTGTTACAGGTACAGAAACTGAAGGAGACTTGTTTCGAAACCAATTACCTAGGCGTACTAATTTATTAGATACAACGGGACAATTAAGCTTAAAACAACTAATGTATTTAATTTCAATTAGTACCGCACTAGTAGCTTGCTCTACAGGACCATTACATATTGCAGGAATTTCAGGAATAAAAACAATTGGCATATTTTCTCCCAGAAAACCAATTCATCCTGGCAGATGGAAACCGATAGGAATAAACGTTCAAACTATTGTGTTTGATGATGAATGTCCTGTTTGCATGAAAAGTAAAAGATGTAAATGCATTGAAAAAATTACTAAAGAGGGCATCGAGCACTTATTATTAAATTAAAAAAGGCCCCATAAGGAGCCTTCATATAAGTAAGAAATTTTATTCTCTTATTCAGCAACTACATCAAAAGAAAAAGTTTGTTTTACTCCTTTGAATAAATTTGCTTCTGCAGTATATGATCCAACTTCTTTGATTGGTTCATTTTTAATGCTGATTGATCTACGGTCTATTTCAAATCCTGCTTTTTTCAATGCTTCAGATAACTGAACTGTATTCACAGAACCGAAAATTTTGCCATTCTCACCCGCTTTAGTAAAAATAGAAATTTTAAGGTCTACTAATTTAGCAGCCATTTCTTGCGCTTCAGCAGCCATTTTTGTTTCTTTATGGGCTTTTTGACGCATAATTTCTTCGTGCGCTTTTTTCGCAGAAGCCGTTGCCAAAATAGCATATCCTTGAGGAATTAAGAAATTTCTTCCATATCCTGGCTTAACAGTCACGATTTCATTCGCGTAACCAAGCTTGTCTACATTTTTCTTTAAGATTACTTCCATGACTTCTAGTATTATTTTAATAAATCGGCTACATAAGGCATAAGGGCCAAATGACGTGCACGTTTAATTGCTTGACTCACCCTCTTCTGATATTTAGCAGAAGTTCCAGTTAAACGACGAGGTAAAATTTTACCTTGCTCATTTACCAATTTCAATAAGTAGTCAGCATCTTTGTAATCAATAAATTTTATTCCACTTTTTTTGAAGCGGCAATATTTTTCCCTTTTAATATCAATGTTAATCGGGGTTAGGTATCTAATATCGTTTGACATATCTACAATTTTAAGAAATTAACAATTAATTAAGCTTCAGCTTTTTTGTATCCCAAACGTACTTTACGTTTTTCGGCATAGGCAGCATGATGTTCGTCCATTCTAACGGTCAAGAAACGCAAAACACGTTCATCTCGCTTCATCATTAGTTCAAAATCTGCTACCAATGTACCAGGTGCGCTGAACTCAATCAGGAAATAAAATCCTGTTGATTTCTTTTGGATTGGATAGGCTAATTTGCGGAGGCCCCAATTCTCAATGTGCTGGACTTCACCGCCGAGAGACTTAATCTCGTTCTCTACTTTTTGCACTGCTTCCTTTGCCTGATCATCAGACAAAACGGGAGTTAAAATGAAAACAGTTTCGTATAAATTCATAATAAAAATAATTAAGGGTGCAAAGGTACGCCTTTTATTCTAAAAACCAAGAAATACCAACAGTTTTGTTGTTGTAAAAACGTTTGATTAATTACCTTATCGAATAAGTGTAATATGCCCGTGAAAGATTTCAGAGTCTCCACCAAAATAATTGGCAGTTAAACGGTAAAAATAGACCCCATCAATAGCATTTGTACCTCCTGATGTTTTGCCATCCCACCCTCCATTTAAGTCACTAAATTCATAGATTTTGTTGCCCCATCGATTTAATATCACACATTCAATTGATTCAACACAGATGGCATTGATCTTCCAAATATCATTGGTTGCATCTTCATTGGCAGTTAAAACATTTGGAATAAAAATTGACGATACTCCCGCTGTCATAATCAAATTCTCATTTTGCAATAAGGCACAGCCATTAGCATCTGTAACAGAAATTGAATATTGTCCAATGCCTAAATCAGTCAGTGTATCTCCTGGAATAATCGAAACACTACCAAAGGAATAAGTATAAGGGGCGGTTCCACCTATCGTTCCATTAACAACTAAATTACCATTTGACAGTCCACAATTTGGATTATTTTGACTTATTTGAATAAGTGTAGGCCCCGAGAAAACAGGTATAGATATTGTTTCTTGATATGAACAATTATTGATGTCCTGAACCGATATAATATAAGAACCTTGTGCTAAACTATCAAAAACAAGATTGCTGGCAAAAACTCCATTTCCTATAGCATATGTATAAGGTGAAACCCCTCCTATAGTTGATGCTACCGCAATTTCCCCCGTGTTTTCATCACATTGAGTAGCCGTAATATTTGTGACAATATCTGTTGGTGAATTGGTTGTTGTAAGCGTAATTAATGTATCATTGCTACATATCCCATCGGTAAATGAAATCAAGTAGTTGCCTGCTGCCAGATTACTTGCACTATCTAAGTTCGAACTAACAGAGGCTGGCCACGTAAAAGTATAAGTACCCAATGGAAATACATCCAAGGCAATTGCGCCATTTGACAGCTGACAAGTAGAATTGTAAATTGTTGCTGCTGAGGTTAATCCAACGCTTGGTGAAATTGTAATCGTTGTATCATAAATACAGATATTGTCAGTTACTGATATTTGATAAGTTCCTGCAGCTAAATTTAATGCACTGTCCGATACTGAAACATTTGGCAACCATGTATATAAATAATTTCCAACGGGTGTATTGTTAAATACTATTGATCCATTGTTTTCGCCACAAGTTGTTTGTATAGATTGAGCAGCGACCAAAAAAGGAACTGGATTTTGGAGCACAATTGTCGTGTCTAATGAACAAAAACCTTGTGAAATAGAAATTGTATAAGTTCCTTGAGGCAAATTACTTGCAGAATTTGAGGTAGAAACATTTGGCGACCACGTATAGGAATAATTTGGGTCAAAAGGATCTATTGTTATTGAACCATTTGATTGTTGACAGCCCGGATTCTGAACAGTGGTTGAGAGATTAAAAGGATTTGTTATAACATTTACAGTGTATGTTTCTTGGCAATTATTGGCATCAGTCACAACAACCTCATAAGTTCCTTCACATAGGTTTGTTGCTACCTGTGTATTTTGTAATAAGGGATCATTCCATTGATAACTATATGGTGCTTGACCTGAAATTACATTCACGGTTCCTGTTCCATTACATTGAGCAACGCCACTAAATACTGCGCAATTTGAAGGGTCATTACATGAACCATAAGATGTTGCCTCATTGGCTAATGTTGTTGACCAAGAACCACCGTCCGGCAATCGTTGATAAGTCATTCCTTGAGCTGATGCTCCCAATGTTGCAGTAAGACCCAATGCTGATATCTGGTTAAATGTTGGCAGAGTAGTTGTTCCAACTGGTAAATTGCTGTTAATAGGAATACAAGGACTTTGATTTAAATCACCAACCGTTACATTGGACCATCGAATTGCATCTTGAGGAACCCCTTGTGAATCATAAAAAGCAAACCATGAGCCTGAATTCTGAAACCAAATTCTACTTGTGGCAATACCTCCTTGGATACATGCTTGGTTAGATCCATTATTCACAACTACGTCAATTGTACCAGATGGTGGCGCTGCAGCATTTTGTCCGCGAACCATAACAAATCCAAGAGGAGGAACGATTGTGCCAGGAGGTAGAACAAATGTCATTCCATTTGAGGTAGCTGGATTAGTTGAAAACGTTGAATTATAACTACCTAAAATATATCCAGAAATATCTGCCGAATCACACCAATTTGGATTAAATAATTCGATCCATTCCCCCATTCCTGCTCCTGTTGGTGAAGGCCCAAAAATTGACCCATCACCGTTGATCGGATAAATATTAATTTCATTTATTAAAATCGAAGGGCCATTATAATTGCAGGGTTGACACACCGAATTTGGCTGAACGGCCACTGTGGCATTTAAATTACATCCAGAAGGCGGGGCTGGAGGAATAATACAACAATTTCCTCTTTCAGAAATACTCACTGTTTCATTTAACCAACAGGCATATTGAGTTTTATGAAATAACAATTGTCCTCCTGTAGCCTGCTGAAAATAATAAACTACTTCATCGGGTGTATTAGCTCCTCCGGCATTTGTTAATGTATCACATTGGCCAGATTCACCGATCATACCACCTCCCCAAAGCCCAGAACCATTTCCATGCGCTGGGGTATATCCAACCTGTGGATTGGTAAGAATTGAAACTATTCCTGGAGGTACTCCAGAAATTGAAGTCACAAAATTTCCTTGTCCACAATTATTATTATTTTGAGTTGAGTTAAATCCGGCATAAACAACCTGAGAAATATTTCCAACAAAAGCACCTGTAAAATTAACTTGAACGGGCTCATAGGTGCAGATACCAACCTTTAAATTTGGTATGTTTTGATCAATGTTGATGGTTAGAATTCCACCATCATAATTAGAATAAATAATTAAATTACCTATTGAATCACATGTTAATTGAGCCCAGCTACTTGTAATATTGAAGTAGCAAATGCATAAGAACAAAAAGTATTTCATTTGTTTTATTTTAAGTTGTTAATATATTCAATGATTGGATCCTTTTTTATTCTGAACTCGGTTACGGAATATTTTATTGGGACATCTGGAAATATTGGGTCGGATTCAATCTTTAGTTTTGAATTCGTGTAGCTTCGCATGGTAGAAGTTGCAACAGAAATTTGAGTATTTTTTAAATCAAATAACACCGGATTGCCGCACGTACCGGTTAAAGGACCCATGCATTGTTCTCCCAAAATTAATCCTCTTTTTGACTCTTTAAACCACGAAGCAAAATCTACACTTGCTGAAATTGAAACGCCATTCATCGCTAGAAAACAGGTTCCAAGGTATTTATTTTCTCGAATTGGTTGATCAAATTGGTTGGTTTCTCGAATGGTATCCAATGCTCCTAACGGTAATTTATAGAATGAATAATTTTGTCTTGTCTTACTATTTGACTTTTGTGTTTTAGCATAGCTTAAGTAAAACAATTTTGAAAGCCAAGACATCGTTGAGAAACTATCAAATTCACTGCGTTTAGAAACGTATGTTTTAGTTCGTTTAGTTGGAATTGTATCAATGTAATTATAGAGGTATTCTACTTGTTCAAAGTACCCACCCCTGTTCCATCTTACATCAATTAAAATTTTAGAAACATCACATTTCGCAACTGAGTCGAAAAAAGAGTCCACTTTTTCTTCAAAGGCTCGTTTTGATCGTGGCAAAAATGTGGAGATTTTTAATATCCCCGTTCCTCGTGTTGAATCAATCGTGAATTCAATGTCCTGTGTTTTACTATAATTCCTCCATTCCATTTTTCGGCGCTCCTTGGAAGTGTAAGTTTTTACATAAGAAAATAAGGTATCTCCCTTTGGATTGCAATGTTTAACAAGTATTTTCTCTCCTTCTGAATCAAATGAATTCAATAAATTAATTAAGGGACTCATTAAAGTAACTGCATATTTTTGTCGCGCTTCATATGAACCACCTTCTTCCAAAGAAAAAATCATTGCTTGATTAAAAAGAGTATCCACGGGAACTGAATTAATTTCCAGTAACTCGTTACCAAATGGCACAAACTCGATCTCAGCTTCAGAAGCTGAATAGAATTTTCCCTCTATGCGCGCTGGTTTAAAAATTAACCATGAATTATCTTCCTTATATAATTCGAGTATTTGATCGATATCCATGCCCACATGAGAATCTTTTAATTCGCCTAACCATGTTGCTGTTTTGGATATAAAATCAAACATTGTACGTGGACTTTTGAAATAACGCAACAATTCAACATAACTAGAATCCCACGCCGCCTTAGATCGATAGATAAATGGATCAGGGTGGGCAGCAATAATTGTTTTTCTAATCTGAGTGATATCATGCTGAAGTAACTTTCCCTCGACAGGTTCTATGCAAAAGTCCTTATCAGCTAATTTATAAAATTGAGATTGCACGTTAACACTAGAAAGACTAAGAAAAAAAATTAAAATGGTTCTACATTTCACATTCTATCTTTTTGGTAATCCTATAAAAACTTCCTGTAATATTATTGGATAAATTGAGCCAAATTCGTTCAAGCACCAATCTTTAAATTTCTTTAATTCATCAATATCGCGAATCCAATTCAATGATTTTAATAATTCTTTACGAAACAATTTGGGATCAAAAGACACATTTCGTAGAATCTTTTTTGTTAGCTCAAGCATCCATATTTAGTTTAGGTATTAAATATAGTGAATAAAGATTTCGTATGCAATAGTGTTGAAAACTTTCCTTGTTATACGTAGCCTTTATCCTTTGCCCAACTACTCAATTGCGCAGCATTCGGCATGTCTAATTTTTTAAGAATGTTGTGCCGATGGGTTTCCACAGTTCGGTGCGAAATAAAAAGTTTATCAGCAATCTCTTTGGAAGTAAGTCCTTGCGAAATCAATTTAACAATTTCAATTTCCTTCATTGTTAGGTCCTTTTTTGATTCAGAAGAGTCAACATTCAATAAAGCAGTAAAATAGCGATCTTTTATATCTGATCCAATAAAAACAGTTCCATTAAAAACACTATGGATCGCCTCAATTAATTCGGTTTTAGAAGTGTTTTTGGTTAAATATCCCTTTGCTCCGATAGAAAGAAATTTTTTGACGTATGTAATATCGTCATGCAATGATAATCCTATTACCCGTGTTTTTGGCATACTGTCTGTAATCTTTGCTGTGGCATCAAAACCGCTACCTGCGCCAAGATTTATGTCCATTAAAACGATGTCAGGTTTGTGTGCGTGGGTCATTGAAAAGGCGTCTTCTGCATTATCTGCTGTTCCCACTACCCAAATATTAGGAGCATCTTTTAATAATGAAGTCCAAGCTTCACTAATTAATTTGTGATCGTCAACTATTAGAACCTTGATTGTTGTTTCCATAATAGTCGCAAGATAAGTAATTTATGAGTTCAATGCTTCAGCACCTCCCACAATTTCTAAGATTTCGTTGGTAATTGCAGCTTGACGTGCCTTATTATAACTCAATTTAAGTGCTTTTTTCAGGTCATTCGCATTATCCGTTGCCTTGTGCATTGCTGTCATTCGCGCGCCATGTTCAGCTGCATAAGAATCTAAAACAGCCTTAAATAATTGAATTTTAAGTGTTTTTGGAATAAGATCCTCAACTATCTCTGTTTTTGAAGGCTCAAATAAATAATCTCCGGAAGATGCACTTGTGGAAACCGCAGGAATTATTGGTAATAACTGTTCCGTTTGAACAACCTGAGTTGCTGCATTTACAAATCGATTATAGACAATTAGAACCTTATTAAATTCCTTATTTACAAATCGATTCATGATATCGCCACAGATGATTGAAATAGATTCGAATGACAAATTTGAAAAGATATCTTCGACTGGTTCTATCACATCATTGATA
Source organism: Lishizhenia tianjinensis (assembly GCA_943330745.2). Classification (GTDB taxonomy): domain Bacteria; phylum Bacteroidota; class Bacteroidia; order Flavobacteriales_D; family Crocinitomicaceae; genus UBA952. Next base: position 44,325 of record CALQIX020000007.1, on the reverse strand, counting down.
TAGTAACGAGGTGTCTTTTTCGTTACATCCTTGATTTTTTTACCCAAGCAAAGAATTTGTGCGTTTGGATTTTCAAGCACTAATGCATTAACTTGTTTAATTGCATAATTATTAAATCCACCACAAAGACCTCGATTGGAAGTAATTCCAATAATCAAGGTTTTACCTTCCGTTCGAACTTCAGAATATGCATTTTCAGATAAATCCAGTGTGGCACTTAAATTCCCAAGAATTTCCTGAAGCTTCACTGAGTAAGGGCGCATTTGCGTAATTGCATCTTGAGCGCGCTTCAATTTTGCAGCTGAAACCATTTTCATGGCCGAAGTAATCTGCATCGTTGAACCAACGGAAGTAATTCGATTTCGTATTTCTTTTAAGCTAGGCATGTGACTTAGTTCTTAAAACCTAATTAATATCTATCTGCTATTTCTTTAGCCACACGACTCATAACATCAGTCATTTCATCGGTATATTTACCCGCTTTCAAATCAGCCAATACTTGCGCATGTTGTGATTCTAGAACAGTCAAATATTCTTTTTCGAATTCTTTAATTTTATTGATTGGAACACGTTGCATTAATCCTTTTGTACCACAATAAATAATCGCGATTTGCTTTTCAACTGGGTAAGGATCACCTTCGCGTTGTTTCAAAATCTCCACATTTCGAGCTCCTTTATCCAAAACAGATTTGGTAGCAGCATCTAAATCAGAACCAAATTTAGAAAACGCTTCTAGTTCACGGTATTGAGCTTGATCTAATTTCAACGTTCCGGCAACTTTTTTCATTGACTTAATTTGCGCAGATCCTCCAACACGAGAAACAGAAATACCAACATTTATCGCTGGACGAATGCCTGAGTTAAACAAATCTGACTCAAGGAAAATTTGACCATCTGTAATTGAAATAACATTCGTTGGAATATAAGCAGAGACATCACCTGCTTGTGTTTCGATAATTGGCAAGGCTGTTAATGATCCCCCACCTTTAACTCGACCTTTCAAGGATTCAGGTAAATCATTCATTTGTCGTGCTATCGTATCATCAGCAATTACTTTTGCCGCTCTTTCTAATAAGCGAGAATGTAAGTAGAATACATCTCCTGGATAAGCCTCACGGCCGGGTGGACGACGCAATAAAAGCGAAACCTCACGGTAAGCAGCCGCTTGCTTTGTTAAATCATCATATACGATTAAAGCAGGTTTTCCAGAGTCACGGAAAAACTCACCAATGGCAGCACCCGTCATCGGGGCATAAAACTGCATCGGAGCTGGATCAGAAGCATTTGCAGCTACAACAACAGTATAAGCCATGGCACCTGCATCTTCAAATTTTTTCACGATTCCTGCAACAGTAGATCCTTTTTGACCGATTGCCACATAAATACAAAAAACAGTTTCTCCTCTATCGTAGAATTCTTTTTGATTAATAATGGTATCAATGGCAACGGTTGTTTTACCTGTTTGTCTGTCACCAATGATTAACTCACGTTGACCACGACCGACTGGAATCATTGCATCAATTGCCTTAATCCCCGTTTGAAGAGGTTCATTTACCGGTTGACGAAAGATAACACCAGGAGCTTTTCTCTCAATTGGCATTTCGAACAACTCACCAGTAATCACTCCTTTACCATCTATTGGTTGACCTAATGTATCAACAACACGCCCAACCATTCCTTCACCTACGTTTACAGAGGCAATACGGCCTAAACGTTTCACAGTATCGCCTTCCTTTACCTCAGAGGCACGTCCAAGTACAACAACTCCAACATTGTCTTCTTCCAAGTTCAATGCAATTCCACGAATTCCTCCGTCAAATTCAACAAGTTCTCCGTACTGAACTCCAGTTAATCCATAAACTCGAGAAATACCATCCCCAATTTGTAAAACGGTACCCACCTCTTGCAACTCAGCTTCACTTCTAAAGCCTGATAATTGCTCACGTAAGATTGCAGAAACTTCTGCTGGTTTAATATCTGCCATGATCTGTATTTTTATCTATTAATTGTTTGTAATCAAGTCTAATTTTAACTTTTTCAATTGGTTATTTACTGAAGCATCAATTTGAATGTCCCCAATTCGGACAACAAATCCACCAATCAATTTGGTGTCTATTACTTCTGTAAGTTCAATTTGTCCGGAAACTTTAATTTTGGATATGATTTTATCCTTACTTTCTTTGGAAAGAACAGATGCTGAAATTAAAGTAACGGGAATAATACCTTTGTGGTCTTTTACTATTTTGATAAAGGAAGCAGCAATTTCTACTAACAATGCTTCTCTTCTATTTTTAGTAATTAGTTGCATGAATGAAGTTGTTAATACATCAAAATGACTAAACAATTCATGAAGCACATTCAATTTTTTATCTGATCGAATTACCGGTGATTTTAAGAAAACTAATAAATCATTATTGTCTCTACTAGAATTATAAAAGAAATTCATATCACTTAAAACAAGGTCAACTTTGTTTTGCTCAATTGCTAACTCTAGAAGTGCTTTTGAATATCGAATTGCTGATTTAGTACTTTTCATGATGCATTAATTCATATTGATATCCTCAGCCATTTTTTCGGCAAGTGCTTTTTGCTTTTCATCAGAAGATAATTCTCCACGAATGATTTTTTCTGCAATTTCCAACGACAAACCAGCTACATGAGTTTTTAGTTCGCTCATTGCTTGCAATTTCTCATTTTTGATTGCTTCCTTCGCAGCTGTAACAATTTTATCAGCTTCTAATTTGGCTTTGTCCTTTGATTCTTCAATCAATTTATCTGCTGCATTTTTAGCATCCTTCAACATCGAATCTCTTTGAGCTCTAGCTTCTTTTAACAAATTTTCATTTTCAGACTGTAACGCCTTCATTTCTGCTTTTGTTTTCTCAGCCAATTCCAATGCTTCAGAAATTTTTTGCTCACGCGCATTTACAGCACCTAAAATCGGTTTCCAAGCAAATTTCGTTAGTATGAATAACAAGGTACAAAAAACAATACCTGTCCAAAACAATAAACCTAAATCTGGTAATATTAAATCCATTTTTTTTCTTTTTACAAGGTTAAAAAATCAATCCCCAACCAACCGTTAGGGATTGAAAATTAATTCTTCGCTCCTCCTAGTAGACCAACTACTACACCGAAAAGCGCAACACCTTCGATTAACGCTGCTGCGATGATCATTGCTGTTTGAATTTTTCCTGATGCTTCAGGATTTCTTGCGATACCCTCAACAGCTTTTCCACCGATTTGACCAATGCCAATACCTGCTCCTAAAACTGCTAAACCTGCTCCAATTGCTGCTATACTTCCGTACATACTATATAGATTAAAAAATTACAAATTAATGATGCGCCTCTTCAACTGCTGCTCCAATGAACAAGGAGGACAACATTGCAAATAAATATGCTTGAAGGAACGCAACTAACAACTCCAAAACCGAAATAAATAATGCCATAGGTACAGATAACATTCCCCATGCTGCATTTTTATTTATGAAAATTATTGAAATCAATGCCAAAACAATGATGTGACCAGCAGTAATATTGGCAAATAAACGAATCATTAACGCGAAAGGCTTTGTGAAAATACCAACAATCTCTATTGGAATCATAATTGGAAGCAGTAATTTAGGAACTCCAGGAGTTGCGAAAATATGTGACCAATAGTTTTTGTTTGCAGAAAATACAGTAACCAACAGGGTGCAAACCGCTAAAAAAAGCGTCACGGTAATATTACCTGTTAAATTAGCTCCACCTGGCAAAATCGGCACTAAACCCAACATATTATTTAACCAAATAAAGAAGAAAATAGTGGTTAAATAAGGAACGTATTTATGGTATTTGTGTTTATCAATGTTTGCTTTTGCTATATCGTCACGCACCATTACAATAATAGGTTCCATAAATTTAGCTAATCCTTTTGGAGCAACAGCACCATTTTTCTTGTAATATCCTGCAACTGTAAGCATCATGGCAAGAATAATTGCAGCCCCAAAAAACAAAGAAAGCACATTTTTAGTTATTGAAAAATCGAATACTTTAGCATTTCCATGAACGTGTCCGTCTTCAAAAGACAATTCACCGTTGTTTAATTTATAGATTTTCTCATGGAACATTCCATATCCTTCTGCACTTCCGCTTCCTTTATAATAAGTTACCGATTGATGTGTTTTGTGATCGATAGCTGTTGCTAATTCTCCGTGGTATAAATTTTTTGAAGAAAACACTTTCATTCCTTCATCCATCAATATTACAGGTAAGTAAATGGACGTTCCTCCATGCTCAGGACCCCACAAATGCCATTCATGAGCATCTTTAATGTGGTGCATAATCATTTCACCCACATTAAATTCTTTCTCAGTGGATGAGCCTCCTGAGGCAAAAGAAAGGGATGTAGAAAAAACTACTAATAACGTGAAAGCTAATAACTTGATAATGCTCATACTAACAATTTTCATCTGACGATCTGCAAAAATTCGTGCAAAGGTAGATAAACTTTCAATAGTAGCAAGAGGATTTTTTAAAATCATTGAAATAAAAATAGAAATTTTAACTAATTGTTTTTTTGAAGTTCGCGCAACATTTGTTTATCGATGTCATTTAGTCTTGCCCCCTTGCATGAACTACGCGTCTTTTCGCGTAGCTTCATAAATTTAAAGCTTAATTGAATTGGCCAATATTGACTTGAAAACCAATTCATTCGGGCATTAAACCCATTCCATTGGTAAAACCCAATTACGGGTAAATTGATTGTCGGGATGAACATCCAAGCGCGATCCAAGCGGATGCCAAAGCCCAAAGAATAATTCATTTGCGCAACAAACGGATTGTGAAATTTCATAACTGGCGTGTACGATAAACCCGGGTCCTCATAGGTTTTATTGCCTTGAATAATATTAAAATCTACATTAAAACCAAGGGCATTATCAATGTAATACTTTCGGGATTTATCTATTTTTGCCTTACCCACAAATACAATTGAATGAAAGGACGTTCTGAGGTAAACAAAATTATTTCTAAATTTTCCTAATCCATCTTCAGAATTCGTTATTTGACCAGACGCATTTTTTAAATCAATGTGTGTTTCTTCTTTCCCCGCCAGTTGTTTGAAGCCTAAACCTCCTTCGATGTAGTCTAAAATCCTAGATTTTTTCAGTGCCGGAATTCCAATCCCTTTCCACAAGGGAAAATAGGTATAACCAAATTCTGCATTAAAGCCAAGTTTGCCAGCAGGATCTAAACTGTAAACACCCCTTGCTCCACCGTTATCAGTAATATTATAGGCTTTTGTTTTTCCTGTCATCATATACGTAGGTCCAAAATTGAATTGAATGCCATAATTCATGACCATTTTATCCATTTTAGCTTCCTTGCGTAAACTCTTTTCATTCACTTCTCCTTTTTTGAAAACTCGTTGTGAAAAGGTTGAATTTACGATGCCGATAAAAAAAAACAGACTAACTATTACACGCATAGACTTAATATTTGATCCATTACTTCTGGAGAATCCCATTTTTCAACAATGTCCGACTGTTCCATAATTTGATCCATGATACCTTTTTGCACTTCCCCCTGCTTTAGCGCAACGCTATATCGAATGGAACTGAAGGTTACTTGAGAGTACAACGGCATCCATTTGTCAGGGTACATTGTACTAAACTTTGCTTCAATTTTTTTTCGTAACAAAAACATCGGATCAGCAACAAAATCGCGCATTTCAAAATAATTCCCCAACGATAAATCCTGTAAGGCATCACCATCAGGCTTTCTTTCTCGATTGTATTCTTCAAAGATGGATTTCCAATCTTCACCATGTTTCTCCATTAATTCAAACATCACGGTACAATCTTCAAACCCTGCATTCATTCCCTGACCATAAAAAGGGACAGTAGCATGAGCGGCATCCCCCATCAAGGCTACTTTTCCAGCAGTCCATGGGTGACAACGAATGATTGCAAGAGAAGCCAATGGATGCTTTTCCCACTCGTCTGCAATCGAAGGAAGCATGTGATAGAAATCAGGAAAAACCTCATGGAAAAAATCATTTACTTTTTCTTTGGATTGTAGTTTATCGAATGCATATTTATGGTCGCTATGCGGCATAAACAAAGTGCATGTAAAAGAATTGTCATTGTTTGCAAGCGCTATCATCATGAATCGGCCGCGTGGCCAAATATGCAAGGCATTTGTATCCATTTTTGCTGTTCCATCCTCATTGGCTGGCAATAAGATTTCACGGTAACCATCTGCAATAAAATTTTGACTGTAATTAAATCGATCTAATTTTTGCATGGAATTATAACGCACGGCAGAGAATGCTCCATCAATTGCAAAAACCAAATCGGCATGATCTTCGAACTGCTCTTGCGTTTGCATATTTGTTAGGTACACAATTCCTTTTTCTAAATCAACCTTTCTACATTCATGCTGAAAAAAGATAGTTGCGTTGCCTTTCTGTTCGGCCATATCCATCATCCGCGCATTTACTAGTCCACGCGAAACCGAATAAATAGCTTGATCCTCTTTTCCGTATTGCTGATACGTTAAATTACCTTCTAAATCATGCATCATTCTACCGTACATCGGGATTGCAAACTTTCTGACCTCATCACCCACACCAACTGCATCCAAGGCTTTCCATCCTCGATTGGACAAGGCAAGATTTATCGATTTTCCGGCTGAAATAACAGTATTCCGAATATCTGTCCTTCGCTCATAAATAGTCACTTTATAACCTGCTTTAGCTAAATAAACAGCCCATAACGAGCCCACAAGCCCAGCGCCCACGATAATAGCTTTCTTCCCTTCTTCCTGTATCATTTTCTCCAATTTTTTGAGTAATTTGTTTCGAAAAAATTATTTCTTCTTCTTTTTGCGATGCGTTTATTATTAAGGTATGAATTGATTCTCCACAAGACAAATCCTGCTATCAAAATAGCAGCAGCTTGAGCCGCCAATTGGACATACGTATAGGTAAAACTTGGTTCACCACTAAATTTAGAATCAATTAAATCTTGAATAGAAAGCATAATTTGATATACGTTAAAGGTGTAAAGTTCATAAAAATCAATTGAACACAATCAATAAATTATTTCTTTTTTGAACAGCCTATTGCTTATTGAAAAAAGTATGAAGAAAATTTTGTGGATTTTTAAAATATCTTTATCTTTGCACCCCTCTATTCCGTTTGATTCCGGATTTTGGGCGAAGTTAAACGCAACTTTTGAAGTAAGAATTTTTGCGGATGTGGTGAAATTGGTAGACACGCTAGACTTAGGATCTAGTGCCGAGAGGTATGCGGGTTCGAGTCCCTCCATCCGCACTATTATGGTCTCATTTAGAGGCCATTTTTTGTTTAATAACTTAATGTTTTAAAAATGAACGTTATTCGTGAGGATATTGATGCATTGAATGCATTGATAAAAATTAAAGTTACCCCAGAGGACTACAAATCCAAAGTCTCTGAAACACTTAACAAGTATCGTAAAACGGCAAATATCCCAGGATTTAGAGCTGGTCACGCCCCTATATCTTTTATACAAAAGCAATATGGTAAAACCGTTTTATTTGAGGAAGTATCCAAAATGGTTACGGATGCAGTCAATAAATACATTGTTGAAGAGAAATTAAATTTATTGGGCAATCCTATTCCTTTGGATCAAAATGGATTTAGTGGCGATTTTAGCAATCCTTCAGATTTTGAATTTAGTTATGAAATAGGATTTCCACCTTCAATTGACATCTCTATTTCAAAAAACAGTTCTTTTGAATTTCAAAAAGTGGATGTAAATGAAACTTTAATTTCTAAGCAGGCTGAGGACATTCGAAGAAGATATGGGAAATTAATCAGCGCAGAAATTGTTAGTGAAAAGGATTTGATTTTAGGTCGATTTCTTGAACTAAACGAGGATAAATCGATTAAGGAAGGTGGAATTGATCATACCTCTTCTATCTCTCTAGAATTTTTAGATTCATCGGATGTTCGTGCTCTTTTTGTTGGTAAAAAAATCGGTGAAACCGTTGAATTGAGTCCGGATGATGTATCCAAAGGCCCTAAAGATAAAGCGGCAATGCTTGGAATTAAAGAGGCTGATTTGGCGAACGTTGGAAACTTATTCTCCTATACGATAAATGAGATTAAGTGCATGGAATTTGCGGAATTAAATGATGAGCTATTCGCAAAACTTTATCCTGATGAAAGTGTTAAAACAGAGGCGGATTTTACCGCACGCATTAAGTCTGATTTACAAGGAATGTTTGACCAAGATTCAGACAAAAAACTGTATCGCACCATTCAAGATTCTTTGATGGAACAAGTGAAAGCTGATTTTCCAGATGCCTTTTTGAAAAGATGGATCAAACAAGTAAATGATAAACCAGTTACGGACGATCAAATTGAATCTGAGTACGAAAGTTACCGGAACATGTTAAAATGGCAATTGATAGAACGTACACTTTTTGAAAAACACGAAATTGTTATTGATCAATTAGAGCTAATTAATTTCACAAAACAATTATTACGTACAAACTATGCAAACTACGGAGTTTTTGATATTGATGAAAATGAATTATCTCAGAATGCAATGAAGTTTTTACAAGATAAAAGTCAAACAGATGCAATTTTAAGTCGACTAGCGGAAGAAAAAATCATTACACTTTGTAAATCTGAAGCTACGATAAAAGAAAAAGTTGTTTCTTACGAAGAGTTTATTGAAAAATAAAATCAAGAAAATGATATGTATTAAAGGCTGTTTCTTCTGATACAGCCTTTTTTTTCGTCTAATTTTAAATTACCCTTACAGGTTTTTCAAGGTGTACTCAAACATCATATTAAATAAATGATTGCGTGTGTTTCCGCCATAAATTCCATGGTTTCTGTTTGGATAGATAAACATATCAAATTGCTTGTTCGCTTTCACCATCGCATTAATCATTTCCATTGCATTTTGGTAATGCACATTATCATCTGTTGACCCATGAATTAGGAAATACTTTCCTTTTATGTTTTTAACGTGATTAATCGGTGAATTATCATCATAACCCGCTTCATTTTCTTTTGGGGTTCGCATGAAGCGTTCCGTATAAATATTGTCATAATACCTCCAATTGGTAACAGGTGCCACTGCAATGGCCATTTTGAAAACATCCGCTCCTTTCGTTATTGCCAAAGAAGCCATAAATCCCCCATAACTCCATCCCATTATTCCAATTCGACTAGCATCAACAAACGGCATTTTTTGCAATTCTTTCGCCGAATTAATTACGTCTTCAATTTCTAATTTACCCAATTGCAGATAGGTTGATTTTTTAAATTTAGCTCCACGAAACATAGTTCCACGAGGATCTACACACGCAACGATATACCCATTTTCCGCTAACAATTGATAGTACATGTAATCCATTCCGTCCCAAGCATCAATCACTTCATTGTGGCCAGGACCACCATATACAGTCATATAAACAGGATATTTCTTGGAGGGATCAAAATTTTGAGGCTTAATCAACCATCCATTTAATTCCGTTCCATTCGAATTGAATGTTACAAATTCTCTTTTAACAGGGTTATATCCTTCAATTTTATCAGCCAAATCTTTGTTGTCTTCAAGCACTTGCAGTAAGGCTCCATCATTTTTTCTAAGGCTATAAGTTGGAGGAGTATTAGCTGTTGAGTGAGTTAAAACAAAGTAGTTCATTCCAGATGTAAACTCAGCTTCCGAATATCCCATTTCGGGGCTTATGCGTTGTTTAGAAGTTCCGTCAATTTGAATTTTAAAAATAGATTTTACCATGGCTGATTTCTCTGCGGCAGAATAGTAAATTACTTTATTATCATTGTCTATTCCCAAAAACTCGATAACATCCCAATTTCCCTTTGTAATTTGTTTAGATGAGCCATCAAATCCAAGTTGATAAATATGATTAAACCCATTCGCTTCACTTGTTCGAAGTATCGATTTCCCATCTTTTAAAATCAATAAATTATTATCCACATCGACATACGTATCTGATTTTTCTTCGAAAAAAACCGTGTGTTTCCCTTTGTTTGTGAAATCTACCAAATGATATTTTAACTGATTTTGATGCCTATTCAAGGTTTGTAGCACTAAATGATTTGCTGCTTTTGACCAACATAACCTAGGAATATATTCATATTCTCCTAGATTCAAATCAACTGTTTTTGCATTCTTTACTTGCACCACATGTGCAGTGACTTTTGAATTATCTTCACCCGCTTTCGGGTATTTGTATTTGTATTGAGTTGGATAAAGGTCATCGTAAAACGCCAAATTAAATTCTTTAACGTCTTTTTCATCAAAGCGCAAATAGGCAATCATTTTACTGTCAGCAGACCATTCGTAGGCTTTTGTTATTGCAAATTCTTCTTCATATACCCAATCAGTAGTTCCGTAAATCACTTTATTCTTTTTGCCTCCTTTCGTTAATTTGGTAACCTTTCCAGACTGAATATTTTTAACAAATAAATCATTTTTAAAGATATAAGAAACCATTGTGCCGTCAGGAGAATACTCAGCTAGTGTTTGTGGCTCATGTTCCGTATCTAGTGCTGTTAAAACATTAGTTTTTAGATCAAACAGGTAATAAACCGCTGTAAAACTTCTTCTATAAATTGGCTCAGTTTCTGCCGTAAATAAAATCTTGGTTTCATCCTCATTAAAAAAGTAATCATCGAAAGACAATTCCTTTCCTTGAATAATTAATTTATCTTTTTTCACCACTAATTCTCCTTGATCGGTTGAATCTTTAATTTTAAATTTATATAATGAATTATCTATAACTTGTGTATAGTGTTCTCCGTCCTTCATCGATCGAAATCCATCGATTCCTTTTGCGCGAAACTCGTAATTTTTCCAAATTTTCTCAACACTTAATCCTTGAGAATCAACAACTTGAACTATAAAAAAAAGACTAACAAGCGTTAAAAAATATTTCATGGTTTTTTATTTGAGGCTTGAAGTTACACAATGTTTTGTTTTATGAACATCTAAAGTTAATTTAAAGCAACAATGTGTTAACAATTTTCTAATAGTATTCAATCAAAAAATATGTAAATTTGACCTAAATTTTTGAAGTGATATCCTTGAAGCAGTTGATTGCCGAAACCATTTCGAATCAAAAAATTAAATGTATTTTTAAAATAGAAGCTTTGTTTTGCTCACTATTATATTGAATCTAGTCTCGTTTAACCCTTATTAATTTAAATTTTATGAAAAAATCATTACTCGCTATTTTTACTTTTGCAGCAGGCTTTTCATTTTCGCAAGACTGCGCCAAAATTTTTATTTCTGAATACGTTGAAGGATGGTCTAACAACAAGGCATTAGAGATTTATAATCCAACCTCAGCACCAATCGATTTAAGTCAATATTTTGTAGCACGCTATTCAAATGGTGCGACAACGGCAACTGTTGCCAATGCAGTTCAATTGAGCGGAACAGTGGCTGCTTACGATGTTTATGTTGCTGTTTTAGATAAAAGAGATCCAAATGGTGTAGGACAAGAAGCTCCTATTTGGGATTCATTACAAGCACGTGGAGATGGTTTTTATAGTCCTGTGTACAATACAAGTAATGCTTTTTACTGGAATGGAAACGATGCGGTTATGCTAGCAAAAGGCACCTTACCAACGGATCCAACTGTATTAATTAATGCTGCAAACGTTCCTAATTTCGCGATTATAGATGTGTTTGCTAAAATTGGTGAAAACCCTGCTAATGCAACTGGTTCTTCGGCGGGAAATGATGGCGCTTGGTCCACTCAATTTCCTTACAGTTCAGGTTTAGGGGTATTACTTACAAAAGAACACTCGTTGTTGCGTAAAGCGGCGATTAAAAAAGGAGTTACGGCAAACCCATCGTTTTTTGATCCATTGTTGGAATGGGATTCTATTCCTGCTGTAATTGTTCGTTTGGATGCAAATGGAGACACATTATTTGGAACAAGTGGAAATGCTATTTTAGATGGTAATTGGGCTTCTTTAGGGAATCATAACTGTGCGTGTAACCCAGCTTCTGTGAACGAGATTGAGTCAACTTCATTTGATATTTATCCAAATCCATCTACAGGAACAATTGCAGTTAAACTGGATGAGAATTGTCGTTCATTCTCAATATCAAATAGCCTTGGTCAAACAGTTTGGGAAAAAGGTGCTATGCAAAATGGAATTTACACCATTGAATTACCTCGCTTGAAAGGCGTTTATTTTGTTCAAATTGTTTCCCAAACAGGAGCAACATCGACAAAAAAGGTTACTATTCAATAATTTCCTTTATCTTATCTTATGAAATTTCTATTTGGCTTACTTCTACTATTGCCAACGGTATTTTTTGCCCAACAGACAAGTACAATTAAGGGGAAAATCACTGATAATTCATCTGATCAACCCATTGTTGGTGCCAAAGTAAACATACAAAATAAGTACAGGGCTTTCTCTAATTCAAATGGGGTGTTTGAACTAACAAATGTCCCTTTTGGTGAATACGTCATGGTAGTCACAATGTCTACCTATGACACAGTGAAAGTTAAATTAAGTGTCAACAAGGCAATTATTGAACGAAATTTAGAATTAGGCGGGAGTGTTGAATTTGCAGAAATAGAAGTGATTGGTAATATGGTAAAAGACAACGTGCCAATTGCCGTAACAAGAATTCCCACTCAAAAAATCATTGAAGAATTAGGCTCTCGTGATTTGCCTATGTTATTAAATGGTACTGCCGGAGTTTATGCTACCACACAAGGGGGTGGCGATGGTGATGCCCGTATCAATGTACGTGGATTTGATCAACGAAATGTGGGTGTGATGATAGACGGTGTTCCTGTTAATGATATGGAAAACGGTTCGGTTTATTGGTCCAATTGGTTTGGTCTAGATGCAATAACATCTCAAATGCAAGTACAACGTGGACTTGGGGCAACCAAAATTGCCATGCCTTCCATTGGTGGAACAATCAATATATTAACTCAAGGAATTGGAAACAAGAAAGGAGGAATGTTGAAACAAGAATATTCAACAGGAAACATGCTCCGAACAACTTTCTCTTACAATACCGGAATGACCAAAAGTGGTTGGGGTTTAACCGTTTCAGGCTCCTACAAACAATCGGATGGGTGGGTATATGGAACCCCAAGTCAAGGGTTTTTTGGATACGGAAAACTATCTAAAAAAATTAAAAATCACTTAGTTACACTTTCTGCTTTTGCTGCTCCTCAACAACATGCTCAACGGTCTTATAATCAATCTATTCAATATTTTAGTGAGGCAAAAGCACGAGAATTAGGTGCGCCAATTGATACCAATGTTGTTTTCTATGACATGGGGGTGCGCTTCAACCAGCATTGGGGATATCGAACCAATGAAGATGGTAAACAAGAAGTTTTTAGTGAACGAAGAAATTTTTATTCCAAACCACAAGTAACGTTGAAAGACTTTTGGAAGGTAAATGATAAATTATCCATTTCAAACTTGGCTTATATGTCTATTGGAAGAGGCGGTGGAACCAGTATTTTTAATTCATCTGCCTTACTTCGAGATTCAAGCGGATTAATTGATTGGGATTTAGTGGTACAAGAAAACAAAGTAAATTCATTATTTGGAACACCAAACGTTGATACTTATTATCACCCAACCCAAATAAAATCAAGTCAAGTTTTGCTTTCTAGTATCAATAATCATTTTTGGGTGGGATATCTGGGACAGTTTAATTATAACATTTCCAAAAATTTGGAAGTTTCTGGTGGAATTGACGTTCGTTATTATGAGGGTCGCCATTACCAACGCATTGAAGATTTATTAGGTGGCGATTATTTCATTAATGATGCTGATAAAAATGCGGCAAGTCCAATGAAACACGTGGGTGATAAAATTGCTAAAAACCAATTTAATGCCGATCGTTCTGGATTAGTGCAATGGACTGGGGCTTTTGGACAAGTTGAATACTCAGGTGATAAGTGGTCTTATTTTATTAATCTATCCGGTATCGTTAATGGGTACAAAGGAATCGATTATTTTCAAAAACGCACCTTAGATTTAGGAGATACGGTTATACAAGTGGGCGCCAATGATTCAATCAATTTTAACGGACAAGCAATTAGCATTTCAAATGCTCCAGGATTAAAATACGTGAGTACGGATTGGAAATTTTTACCTGGTTTCACCTTTAAAAGTGGTGTGAGTTACAAATTAGATAAACTATCAAATGTATATATGAATTTAGGCTTCTTAAACCGAACGCCTCAATTCTCCAATGTGATTGACAACAATACGAATAGATTTTTTGGTGAAATATTGAACGAGCAAATTCTTGCAGCAGAAGGGGGGTATAATTATGCCAACAAAGTATTTGGAATCAACTTTAATGCCTATGCTACGAATTGGAAAAACAAACCATTCCCTTATGGAGTTGCCGTTCCAGATCCCAATGACCCAACTGAATTTATTCGGGTAAACATCAATGGAATGGACGCTGTTCACTTAGGCGGAGAAATTGACATTGCTTATAAGGTGACCAAGAAACTTTCCACTGAATTGATGTTCTCTTATGGTAATTGGTTCTGGAATTCATCTAAAACTATTTTCATTCCGCAATATGATTCACTTGAATTTAGCTTTGACGCAAAAGGAGTTCATGTGGGTGACGCAGCGCAAACTGCTTTTTCAGCAGCCATTCGCTATGAACCAATGAAAAATTTGTATTTTAGATTACAAGGTCAGTTTTTTGACAGATACTACGCCAATTTTGATCCTTTTACGCTGCAAGGAATAGATGGAGGAAGAGAATCGTGGAAAATGCCATCTTATTATTTGGTTAATCTATTTGCAGGATATAAAGTAGAATTTAAGAATTCAGCCTTACTTTTAAATGGTTCAATCACTAATTTGTTAAATTCGGTATTTATTGCAGATGCTACGAATAACGCGAATGATATTTATAATACCTTTGATGCACGGTCTGCAACAGTAATGTTCGGTCAAGGGTTTCGATTTAATGTTTCAATAGGTCTTCAATTTTAATTTCAATTATGAAAAAATTCATTTTAACCGGTGTATTAGCAATCTCTTCACTTTTTGCTAGTGCCCAAACGATTGCAGATGCTCGTAACATGGGTATTGGTCAAACTGTAACCGTTAAAGGAGTTGCTGCGAATGGCTCCGAATTAGGGAACATTCGTTATCTCCAAGATGGTACAGCGGCAATACCTGCATTTGGGAGTAATTTAAGCTCCGTACAACGAGGAGATTCAATTACCGCTACTGGTGTATTATTTGACTTCAGTGGTTTATTAGAAATTTCTCCAACGAGTAGTTTTGTTAACCACGGTGCTGTTGGTGCTCCAACACCTCAATTAGTTCCATTAGCAAGTATTAATGAGGCGCTTGAAGCTCAATTGGTGCGCGTTGATAACGTTACGTTTGTTCAAACAGGAAATTTTGCAACCGGAAATAGTACAGTACAAATTACAGATGGTACAACAACATTAGATGTACGCATTAATGGTTCAACCGTTATCGATGGTACGGCAATACCAACTGGTCCTCTTACAATCATTGGCTTGGTAGGACAATTTAATGCGAATTATCAATTAGTTCCTAGAGATTTAAATGATATATTTCCATACGTAGCTCCAGCGAGAGAAATCAACGTAAAAATGGGTGGTGTTACTGTTTTGAACAATGGAACTTACGTTATTGGAACAACTGCCGCTACAACAGTTACTATTGAAAATACAGGGTCCCAAAATTTAACGATTTCTGGAACTACCCTTTCAGGTACCAATGCAAGTGATTTTAATACCACATATACAACAGGAACTGTTTCAGCGTTAGGCAACCAAACTTTTACATTAAACTTCGCACCAACAGGAACGGGATCAAGAACAGCAACACTTAGTCTTGCAAATAATGACAGTGATGAAAATCCTTATGTAATTACTTTATCAGCAGTTGGAACGGATAACTTGGCTACTGAACCAACATCCAATCCAACAGGCTTAACATTCCCTCTAATTAAAGCTTATACTCTTGGTGGGCAATACAACGCAGGAGTAAATGCAGAAAAATATGTGGTATTATGGAAAACTGGCTCAGCAGTTACTGGAGTACCAACAGACGGATCAACCTACAAAAGAGGTGATGTTATTGGTGATGCAAAAGTTGCTTACATTGGAAGCGGAATGAGTTTTACCCCTCGTCACGTAATTGCGAATCAAAACTTACATTTTGCTGTTTATGCATTCAATGGTCCTGATGGGTTTGAAAATTATAAAACAACATCTCCAGCAACTGGGAATGTAACTACTCAAGGGCAACAAATAGGAAACTATTACACAGGAATTAACTCTAATGCTACTTCTTTTTTAAGTGATCTTTCTGCACTTATAAATCCACACAACTTCATTTCTTATTTTAACTATAAAACTACGATGATGAATCAGTTTGAAATCAGAGATACAACTGCTGGTCAATCGTTTGTAGTTTGTTCGTACTCAGGAGAGCGCAAAGTATTTAATGATCCGTTTGATTGGACTGCTGTTGGTTATTCACGTGAACACAGTTATTGTCATTCTTGGATGCCTACATTTCCAGCTGATAACCCTGAATTAAAAGAATACAACGACCAACACAATTTGTATCCTACAAACCTTCAAAATGCAAATACGCCACGTAGTAATTTACCGATGGATATAATCGTTGGAACGCCTGTGTTTTCCTATTTAGATTGTGCAGTTGGTTACAATAGTTCAAACCAAATGTGTTTTACGCCTCGTGCAGAAAACAGAGGAAATGCAGCCAGAGCTATTTTCTATATGGCTACGTGTTACAACGGTCAATCGGGTAATAACTGGCAAATTCCAACCAATCAAAGTCAAGCAATTTTGAAAGCCTGGCATTATGCTGATTTACCAGACAATTACGAAATTGCACGTCATGAGTTTATTTATTCACTTCAAAACAACCGAAACCCATACATTGATTCAACAGATTTTGTTTGTCATGTGAATTTTTCTAATATGACGTATGATGCATGTCAAGTTGGATTACAAGAAAAATTAGAAAGTAATTTCTCTATTTTCCCAGTGCCAGCAAACAATAAAGTATATGCCCAGGTAAATGGTTTAAATATTACTTCCTACCAAGTTGTTGATGCGCAAGGAAGAGTAATTGCAGAAAGTAACGCTATTGACGTACCTGTACTAGAATTAACGGCAAATCAGTTTAAATCTGGAATGTATATTCTTGCAGTTGGTACAGCATTTGGCACTGTTCAACAATCTTTCATCATTGAATAATGTTTAAGATTTTTCTTACACTATGTATTGGAGCAAGCCTATTGGCTTGCTCTTCTCATTTACAGGTGTCCTCCAACCGAATTGCAATTGGAAATTCAATCGCTGGCAACAGTTCCACAGATAGCATAATCAAACCGTATCGTGATTCCATGAATCTTTCTATGGGTAAAATTATCGCCCTTTCTGAAAACGATTTTATTGTGGAAAGACCCTCTTCCAATTTAATGAATTGGGTGGCAGATGCGATTTTCATTCAGCAAACCCAAACGATAAAAACGAAAACTCCCATCATTTGCTTGTTGAACACAGGAGGCATTCGTTCTAGTTTAGGTAAAGGCAATTTAACGATTGGTGATTTCTTTAAGTTAATGCCTTTCGACAATACGCTTGTTTGGGTTGAAATGCCCATTGAAACGTTGGCTGAAGTCGGAGCCTTCGTTACTAAAACTGGAGGAGAACCACTGTCTAATTGTACGGTTCAAAACGGAAAAATAGTATTAAACTCCATGCCTGAAGGTTGCACCCATTTTATCATTATCACCTCAGATTATTTGGCATATGGCGGCGATAAAATGGACTTTTTCAAAAAAGGAAAAATAATCAATGAAACTGGTAAATTGATGCGTGATGTGCTGATTGAACATGCCAAACAACAATCCACATTAATTTCAACCAATGAAATTCGCGTGTTTAAATAGGAATAACCATGAATAGAAGAAAGTTTGTTCGAAATTTATCCCTTGGAACCGGAGCCATTGTACTGAGTGCTCCCAGTTTCAGTCAATCGTTATTTACTAAAAAGACTCAGAAAATAACAATCCTTCACACCAACGATACCCACTCCAATATTGATCCATTTCCGGATAATCATTCCAAATTTCCAGGAATGGGAGGCGTTGCCAAGCGACATGCGCTTATTCAGCAAATACGACAAGAAGAAGAACATGTATTGCTTTTAGATAGCGGAGACATTTTTCAAGGAACACCTTATTTTAACTTGTTTAATGGCATTTTGGAAATGAAACTCATGACAGAAATGGGCTATGATGCTGCCACCATGGGAAATCATGATTTTGATATAGGTTTGGAAGGATTTAAAAATGCCAAACAACACGCTAATTTTCCATTTCTCTGTGCCAATTATGATTTTTCAGAAACGATACTAAAAGGAGAAACACAACGATACACGCTTTTCAGCAAAGGCGGATTGAAAATTGGGGTTTTTGGAATAGGTGTTGAATTAATGGGGCTTGTGCCTTCCGATAAATTTGCCAAAACCAAGTATTTAGATCCGATAATCACGGCAAATGAATTGGCCAAGGAATTAAAAAATAAAGGCTGTGACTTAATTATTTGTTTATCGCATTTGGGGTATGATTACGCGGATACCTCCAAAGTTTCAGACAGAAAACTAGCAAAACTTTCGTGCCACATTGACCTCATTCTTGGAGGACACAGCCATACTTTTTTGGAAAAACCTACCATTGAACTGAACCAAAAGGGACTACCCGTTCTCATCAATCAAGTTGGATATGCCGGGTTGTATGTAGGTCGAATTGACATAGACATACAACAAGGAATGGTTGGGCGTTCGATGAAGGTGAGGTAATTTATATCAACTACTTTCTATTTATTAGCAGAGTTAATTATTATACCAAAATTCGCTAAACTTGTTGAAGTAAAGAACCATTATCCATCAAATAGATATAAAAAAAGCATGAAACATTCAATCCTATTTCTAGTTGCGCTATGCTGGATTTCTTTCACGTTTGGGCAAAAAACTAAGGAGAAAACCACCGAAATTAGCACACCATTTGTACTTGGTGTCATTGATAAAATTCAATCCATCGTACTGAATGAAACCAGGATATTGAATATCTATTTACCTGAAGGATATAATCCTAGCGACTCAATCAAATACCCGGTAATTTATTTATTGGACGGATCAGCCGATGAAGATTTTATTCATATTGTTGGTCTTGTTCAATTTAACACTTTTGAATGGGTGAATAAGGTACCAAAATCCATAGTGGTTGGCATAGCCAATGTAGACAGAGCAAGGGATTTCACATATCCATCAACCCTTGACGAATTGAATGAACGATTTCCAACATCCGGTCACTCTGATTCATTTATTTCATTTATTGAAAATGAACTACAACCATACATAGCAAAAAAATACCGCACTAATCAAGAAAAAACACTTATTGGACAATCATTTGGTGGATTATTGGCAACAGAAATACTATTGAAAAAACCCACACTTTTTACCAAGTACATTATCGTAAGCCCCAGTTTATGGTGGGATAATGGTTCGCTTTTGAACCTTCCGTCCACCCTTTACACCGAAGGATATAACCAACAAACAACTATTTATATTGGCGTTGGAAAAGAGGGCCTCACCCCCACGAAAGTTCCGCGAGTCATGGAAGTAGATGCAAACTTATTGTCAGATAAAATTAACCAATCTAAAAGCAAAAATGTACGTGTCTTTTTTGATTATTTACCAGAAGAAAATCACGCAACTATACTGCATCAGGCTGTTTCCAACGCTTTTGAAATTTTATATCAACCGTTAGAAAAGTAATATAATTACATCTCGTTGTGGCACATATTAAATAAAAACCCTACCTTTCTTTCGAATTCAAAGTAGCTATGTCATGAAACCAATCTATTCCATGTTGCTTGTTTCTGTTTTATCGCTTATGCTGCTATCCGCTTGTAGCAAAAAAGGTTCCAAGAAAAATTCAGAAAAATACCGTTGTACGGTTCACCATTATTCATGGACAGGTGGATTTCATTACGATACGCTCTACGTTGATACGATTGAAGTGAAACGCGAGGGAGATTACATTACTTTACTTGGTAACCAATTCCTTGTGGATTCAGTTTGGAAGGGCAATACATTCAAGGAAGGATATGTGCATGAATATAGAGAAATTCAATTTATACACGATAGCATTTATTTTACCCAATACAGCGGCGGTCTTGGAGGGGGTGATGTAACAAACTATGCTGGAATTAAAATAGACTAAAAAAAGCCCGCCGGAATTTATAATTCACTCAATATAAATAACTATCCAATAGATTGAATAGAATCTTAAAATATTCTTAATTATTTTTTATATTCGTGACATTCAATTAATTAAAATGTATAAAATTGCTATTTTCATCATTTTCAGTGTAGGTATTCGGACAGTTTTTATCGCGCAAAAACCAAATTTTTATCAAGAAGAATTTAGGAAAATACCTTTCTCTACTTCATCTACAGACGAGAAAATCAACTTTTTAAATTTTGTTGAAAATAAAACTCAAAGAACTATTTTTTCACGATCATACAAAACGACTAAAGGAGATATAAAAAATGAATATTCGGTAAAACCCCTTTGTTTCGAGAAAGATGGTAGCCTCGAGCCAATCATTTCTATTCCTAAGGAAGATGCTGATGGTTCTTGGTCGGCAATGCAGCAACCTATTCGAACAAAATTACAAGTCGACGGCAACCTTTATCTTTATTTTCCTAAAAATGAAAAAATCACCATTTCAACCGAATCTATAAACGAAAATGAAATAGAGCACAATCCTATAAAATCGATATCTGCAGAAAAGAAAACAATCAAATTAACGGAAGGAATAACTAAGTCTATTTCATTTATTGAAGGAGGCTTTAAAGTAAATTATATCATTGAGAATTCAAATACATTGCCCCATGGAGAATTAAAAATTCTTGAAAAAATTGAACTCCCGCCATTATGGAAATTATATAAAGAAAATGACGAGGTTCGGATTTCTGATGGAAAAGATGATGTTGGTTTTTTTGGACAAATTCTTTGTTTTGATCAAAATTTCGATGTTCTAAAGGGAAAATATAATATCCATTTTAAGGAGGGGTCTCATTATTTAGAACTCGTAATTGATAGTGATTGGTTGCACAATAATCGAAGTTTTCCAATAATTATTGATCCAACCATTGCAGGAATCCCAAGTCTTTGGAATAATGGAAATATGCCTTCCTGTTTTATGCCGACTTATAACAAAGATAGTTTGTTGGTAACAATTCCTGCAAGCGTTACTTTAACCGGACTTTATGTGTCAAGTAGTTTTTATGCAGATCCATTTACCCCTGCAACTATGGGAATAGGATCGATGAATTTCAGTACAGATTGTGCTAGCTCACAATACTTCACAATCACCGGAGCAGCTGCTAATACGCCGGGGACAGCTTTCCTGGATAGTTTTAACTTATTGAGTCCATTGAGCTGTTGCTTTTCCAAAAGATGCACTGACACTTCAATCTACGTTCGATTTCATTTAGGACGAAATGCTCTTGGTAGTGGCTGTAATGCATCTTATGTCCGCTATGATCAATTTACACAGTATCCATTTAAAGTTATTATGTATGGTAAAACACCAGAGACTTATGGAAATGAATGGTATGTATCTCAATCCCCTATTTGTTCCAATAGTTGCGAATTTACTGCCACAGGATATGCGCGATATGGAGTCCCACCATATACTTTTACGCATCCATGGTCTCAAGATACTGTGGTGGCAGGTATAAATACAGGTTGTAGTACTGGAAATAAAAACAATGTATTTACGCTCATTAATCCTAATTGTCCTATTTATTGTGATTCAAATTATACCGAATTACCTGTTCCGCCACCTGTTATTTTTGATGCTTGTGGAACGCAAATACAAAATATTACATTTATCACAAAGCCCATTATACCTGCTGCGCTTCCCATTGCAATCTACGATTCTACTCTTTGTGAAGGCGCAGAATTAGCAATAAACCTGAGTTCATGTTTGCCAGGAGGAATTGTAAATTATTATGGAAATGGAATAAGCGGACAGGGAACTATTAATCAAATTTTATCATCAATAAATGACAGCATTACAATGTATAGCTATTATTCTTATGCCACATTAAATGGGTGCATATCAGACACATTGGAACACAATGTTTATATAATTCCTAATCCAATAGCAAACTATTCAATCTCTCCTAATCCTTGCATTGTAGAGAGCCCTTTTTCATTAATCAGTGCCTCATCAGCCTCTCTTGGGCCTGTAGCATCTACTAATTGGACATTTGACAATTCTTTTGTCAGCAATGATACAGCATACTCATCCATTATTTCTACTCCAGGAAACTATACTACTTGTTTATCAGTGAGTGATCTCTTTGGTTGTTCAGATACACTATGTCAGCAATTGATAATAATCCCTGCAGAAATAGAAAACTTAAATATTATAACACCCAATGGTGATAATTCAAACGATGTGCTTTATTTTGATTATGTGGATACATACAATGAAACAGAATTGACAATTTTTAATCGCTGGGGTAATTTAGTTTTTCAAGCAAGTCCATATCTCAATAATTGGTCGGGAGATGGTTTAACAGATGGCGTTTATTTTTATTTACTAAAAATCAAAGACACCAATAAAACGTATAGTAGTTTTTTCCACTTAATGCGCTAAGTATAATCATTGAATTTTATTCTCGTATTTGGTAGCTAAAAAATAAAAAGCCCACCGGAATTTCCAATGGGCTAATCAATTATTTGTGAAACCTATTAAGCGTCTATTTTCGCGTATTTCGCATTTTTCTCAATAAACTCTCGTCGTGGTGGAACGTCATCCCCCATTAACATAGAAAAGATTTGATCGCACTCAGCTGCGTTATCTATTGTTACTTGTCGAAGTGTTCGTTTTTCAGGATTCATGGTGGTTTCCCACAACTGCTCTGCGTTCATTTCTCCTAAACCTTTATATCGTTGCACATTCACTGAAGATTCGCTTCCGCTGCCTTTCATTTCCTGAATCAATCGATCACGCATATCTTCATTCCATGCATAGTCTGATTTGGTTCCTTTTTTCACTTGATAAAGCGGTGGTGTGGCAATATAGATATACCCATTTTCTATCAACTCTTTCATGAAACGGAAAAAGAACGTTAGAATTAGCGTCTCGATATGCGAACCATCTACGTCGGCATCACACATGATGATAATCTTGTGGTAGCGCAATTTTTCAAGGTTCAACGCTTTTGAATCTTCTTCTGTTCCAATTCGAACACCAAGAGCCGTGTAAATATTTTTTATCTCCTCGTTTTCAAAAATCTTGTGTTGCATGGCTTTTTCCACGTTCAAGATTTTACCACGAAGCGGCATAATTGCTTGAAAATGACGGTCACGACCTTGTTTTGCCGTTCCACCCGCGGAATCTCCCTCAACGAAGTAGATTTCACATGCTGCAGGATCCTTTTCGGAGCAGTCGGCCAATTTTCCAGGCAAACCAGAACCACTAAGAACGTTTTTACGTTGAACCATCTCACGCGCCTTGCGAGCTGCATGACGTGCACGTGCTGCCAAAATCACTTTCTCAACGATTAGTTTTGCTTCAGCCGGATGTTCCTCCAAATAGGCCGATAACATTTCAGAAACTGCCTGACTAACTGGTGCCGTAACTTCTCTGTTTCCTAATTTTGTTTTTGTTTGTCCTTCAAACTGAGGCTCTTGTACTTTAACAGAAACCACAGCTGTTAATCCCTCGCGGAAGTCATCTGCATCAATTTCAATTTTTTCCTTCGCTAATATTCCAGATTCAGTAGCGTATTTTTTCAAGGTATTTGTCAATCCGCGGCGGAAACCAGATAAATGAGTACCTCCTTCGTGGGTGTTGATGTTATTGACGTATGCTTGAATATTCTCTGTATAAGATGTATTATATGTCAAAGCCACTTCAACCGGTACATTTTCTCTTTCTCCTTCGAAATAAATTACATCGGAAATAAGTGCTTCTCTGTTTCGATCTAAGTATTGAGCAAATTCTCTCAATCCCCCTTCTGAATGATAGGTTGTCATTGGTGATTCGCCATTTTCATCTTGA
Organism: Lishizhenia tianjinensis; assembly: GCA_943330745.2. Lineage (GTDB taxonomy): Bacteria > Bacteroidota > Bacteroidia > Flavobacteriales_D > Crocinitomicaceae > UBA952. Next base: position 20,128 of record CALQIX020000007.1, on the reverse strand, counting down.
ACCCGAACATCGGTTAAAGTAATGGTAATTCCTTTATTCAAAAATGCTAACTCGCGCATGCGGGCAGCGATTGTATCGAAATTATATTCAGTGAATTCGAAAATGGTGCCGTCTGGTTTAAACGTTACCTCTGTTCCCGTTTCCGTGGACTCACCAATTACTTTTACATCATACAGGGGCTTACCTATGCTGTATTCTTGTTGGAAAATTTTCCCTTCTCTACGAACCGTTGCTTTTAATGCAATTGAAAGTGCATTCACACAGGAAACTCCAACTCCATGAAGCCCTCCGGAAACCTTATATGTATCTTTATCAAACTTACCCCCTGCATGCAAAACAGTCATAACCACCTCGAGGGCAGATTTTTTCTCTTTTGTATGCATCGCAGTTGGAATACCGCGTCCATTATCTTTTACTGTAATTGAGTTATCTTCGTTAATAAAAACATGGATGGTGTCACAATGACCCGCCAATGCTTCATCAATTGAATTGTCGACAACCTCATATACAAGGTGGTGCAACCCTTTTATTCCAGTATCCCCAATATACATGGCCGGACGTTTCCGAACTGCCTCCAACCCTTCTAACACCTGAATATTATCTGCTGAATAATTACTTCTATCTATTTCCTCTTCGCTCATAATTTTGCTTTCTACTTATTAAAAATCAATACTTGCAAAGATAAGAAACAAGGTATGTGAAGTCAAGAAAAACAAAGGTGTTTAGCATAGAATTATTAACAACATTTCAACCTTTTAAGCCGCTATTTAGACTTCATTGTCTCTAAAAGCGGAAGGCATTAAACTCGGGATAATTTTCAGAAAAATAGGAAGTAATAGGCTTCCGCCCGGAATTAAAAATATGGCGAGTGAGGGCATGGATTTCATGATGTCCATCAATTGCATTTTCACTTGTTCTTTTTCCTCTTTCGTTAAGTCTCGCTGGGTTGATTTACCCAATAAAATCATCAGTTCTTTGCTTTGTTGAATTTCCAACACCAATTTGTCTTTATTGCGCAGTAGGATTTTTCCCCACCGTTTGGACAAATTAGAAAACAGAATATCGGCCGAAGAATTTCCTAAATAGGGAATTTCGCGCGTATGATCCAAAATGAACGCGGTATTAAACGTTAAAGCCAAATCAACCTCATCCTCCGAAATAGCTAGTTCCTTCGCTAATTGAATTAAAAACTCGCGTTCTTCTTCATGAATTTCGCGGTTGCAGGAAATGATAAACGCACAAAAATAAAGGAGATAATACTTAAATTCGGATGACTCATTTACAACCTGTTGCAGATCCGGAAGGTAATTGGGATTTTTAAATCGGATTTCTAATTGTTCGTCATCCGTTTCATTGAGGCGAGCACACGCTAAAAAATAAGCAAACAATTTTTCCTCCGATTCAGTTAGTTCTTGATCTGAATGTGCAGCGCCAATAAAGCAATACATTGATTTCTCAGTCAAAACTTGGAACGGTCGAACCGCTGAAGTTTGAAGAAATTCCTGAAACAAAATCACGTCCAAAAACACAAAAGAATTGGTAAGTGTGCTTAACCACATCCTAGTTTCAATGAGTCGTTTATTCAATTCTAGTCGTTCATCAATAGCTAACTCAATGGAATGAAACACCGATTCTTTTTTAAAGAAAGATAAAAAATCGAATGAATTTTTCGGTTTAACGGTAGAATAATAATTCGCCAAATATTCAATGAACTGATCTTTATGAAATTCATTGCCATTATGTTTGAGATAAACCCACAATAAAGTATCAAAAAACAATGATTTTAATCGATCGTGATAGGTCCAATTTTGTGTTTGAGAATCTGGAAAAAATAGTTGTGACAAAGGAATGCCAAACAACAATCCCGTATTCCTACTCAAAGAAATTAAATCTTCAGATTCTGCTAATCGATCTAAAAAAGCAATCTCTTTTTTTTCGATTAAATCGCAGTACTTTTCAATCCAGCCGGATGATCCAGGATAATACACTTTTTTACTTTAACGCATAGCGAATAGCAAATCCTCCGCCCCATGTAAAGAGTTGAGTTGCACCAATCAATTGAATAACTGGACCAGAGTCTAGCGCTATATTCAGCGGAAAATCTTGAAAGGTATAGTCGAGACCAATTACGCCATTTGCACTTAAATAAAACACATTGCCAAATCCTACCGTTGGCCCAGCACCCAAATACCAGTCTAACCCTGTTGGTTCAGGAAGTGGTTTTTGAATTTCAAATAATCCAGACAAATATAACCCGCCACCAAATCCGCCTATAGAAAACTCGGCTGCGGTGCTCCCAGTAAGCATTTTTTTGGCATTCAATCCACCTAAAGAAGGATAACCTCCTTTTAATCCAATAGCCGTTTTATATGATTGAGAAAAGGAAAATGCTGAAATCAGCAACACTCCAAGGAATAGAATCTTTTTCATGGTATAATTTTTTATCAAAATTACAATTTACCAGCTAGTGTTATTGCTTTTTGTTTTGTAAAAAATACACCTCCATCTGTTGAAAAGACTTCCACTACGAGTACATAAACTCCGATACTTGCCTTTACTTGTTGGTCAGTCACACCATCCCAACTGAATGTACCAGACGTCCCCAGTAATTCATTGGTGAAAATGGTTCTAACTAACCGCCCGCGATCATCAAAAATTTGTGCTTTTCCGAGCATAGCAGGACTGTTAAGTGCGTAAGCAATTTGTAAAACATCTTCATATCCATCATTGTCGGGGGAAAAAATATCCGTTGGTAAAGAAATTTCACCATTTGAAACCGCCGGACGATATTGTGAATTGATTCTACCCGGAGTTCCAAAACCGATGTCTTCAGCTGCTGAATGCCAATTAAATTCACTTGAAGATGCTCCAGAAGGATCTATGCGCTCAAGTGAAACTCCATCTGTGACATCTAACAAATCAAAATGCCAGGCATCTAGGTAAGAAACTTTGTCAATTATTTCCGAATTATATAGCAGGTATACTGTTCCAGAATCGTTGTTGAAGCTTGGCATTTCTGTAAATAAGAACTTACCCGGGATTGCAAAAGGATAATTCTGTTTTACAAAATTGGAGTCTTTTCCCAACACCACATAATCATTCGGTTGAAGGATATAATTAGAAGGGATTGTTTTAAAATTATCAATCGTATCGTTGTCAAAATTCGCCAATTGCCAATCTTTTAAATTCACGACCTTGGAAGAATTGTTATATAGCTCAATCCAATCTTGGCCACCTGTTACTGGATTTTGTAAGATTTCATTAATTACCACATCACCCGGCTGCGGGATTTCAGGTAAAACAAACGTACCGCTTCGATCGGTTTGATTCAACCAACAATCTGCAATCGATTGAATAGTAAATGAATAAAATTGAGAGCCTTGTATATTTTCATTGAATTGAATCGTCATTAAATTTGGATGTGCCCCTAACACAAATTTATTTTGAATGGTCAAATTTGGAGTAAAGGAGATCACCGAATTGAATAATGATGCTGAATCCATTCCTTCGTTAAAATGCAGCTCCAAAAAATTAGGAGCAAGTGCCAAAGCAAGAATTACCTCCGGAAGACCAGTATCAGGAGTTAGATTCCAAACCGAATTTACATACCCGGGTGTCCCTCCAAAAATCCAATTGGACGCAATCCAATTATCCGCATCTGAACAAGGATCGTTGGGGTTGATTAATTCCAAAGAATATCCACCATCTTGCTTAATATCATCTCGGTACCAGTCATCGGTATAGGTCAACTTGTCAATAATTTGACCATATGTGTCTTTCAAGACCACATCATCTCCTGCGTTGTTTAAACTAGGAAAACTTGTTACTCCAATGGCGGATGTCGTGGTATACAAAGGAATGTTTGCTGTTGCTGTAAGCACTTTATATTCCCCAGGTAGCAACCATCCTTCGGTTATGGTTCCATCTGAGGAGGCATCTCCAATTTTCCAACCGGTTAAATTAAAAATCTTGTTGCTTTTATTAAAAATCTCAACAAATTCTACTTCTGGCAAACCAATTAATGGTGTTGGGTCTGGGAAAAACTCATTAATAATTACATCTCCCGGAAGTACTGAGTCTGCAACAAGGTATTGAAACGTCGTAAATGTTGAAGGATTTAAGTTGCCAGAAACATCTGATATGTTGTTAGCGATTAGATTATAGGTTGTTCCGTTAATCAATGGTGTTGTTGTAGTTAAATGCACAATTGATGGATTAACACCATCAATAACTGCCAAAGACGCTCCAATTGTTGGATTAAACACATAATTACCTGCAATTTGAGCACTCACCGGATCCAATGCTTCATTGAAATAGGCATCTACTTGTGTGGCAGAAATAGCAATGGCTGTATCTAATAGAGGGGGTTGATTGTCAATGATTTCATTTCCGACATACACGTTGTCGTAATAAAATTTAGTTGCATTACTAATGGTGTATGTGTCAATCATTCCAAAGTGTGTGCCTAATAGAACGGATAAATCTGATGCGGTTGCTTGTAAAACAAAATTCTGCCCTCCGGTAAGATCAGCATATAAACTCCAATCGCCTAGTGCAGATCTCTTTACTCGAACTGAAACAACAAAACTATTTGCAATTTGACCATCCACTCCAGAACAAAGCAAGGTTGATACTCCGGATTCCAATTTATACAAGCGAATTGCATCTAATGCATTAGCCTCACCAAATAAGAGATAATACCCATTTTGTACCAAAGTCAAATCCGGATTGTCAGCGGTTAAATAAACCCTTCCAAAATTACTTGTAGAGGAGGCAAATGCTTGTTTCACCCACACCCTCCATTCTTTGTTATTAAGTGAAGTTAAATTATGCGGAGTGGTTAAATAGGATGCTCCCGCAACTAAACTTGTTAACTGTAATTGCTGAGTACCATTAACAATAAAATCTCCCGTTGTTCCCGACCAAGTGGGGTTATTCGAAAAATCTCCATCGCTGAAATCATCGATGACTTGTGCATGGGATTTTTCCAAAAAACACCAGCAAACCAATATAAAAAATAGTAACTTCAACATTTGATATTTCAAATATACATGAATTTCAATAAGTGTGGAGTAATTTATTTCTGAGTTATTGAAATGCTAGTAATAGATTAATATTTAATTAATATGCACAAAAATTAAATGACACTAAAGAAACACATATCAATTTTGGTTGTTTTATTACATCTATGCCAAGCTGGTTATTCACAAACATCTTATTTTCCGGCGAATAACGGCAATGTTTGGGAAACCACTTCTCCTTCATCTTTAGGGTGGTGTCAGGAAAGAATCGACAGTTTGTACAATTTTTTAAGTACTCAAAATTCTAAAGCTTTTATCTTATTAAAGGATGGCAAAATCGTTTTAGAACAATACTTCAATGGACAAACCGCTACGAGTAACTGGTACTGGGCATCTGCAGGCAAAACACTTACTGCATTTATGGTTGGGTTAGCGCAACAAGATGGATTATTGAATTTAAGTGACTCAACTTCACAGTATTTAGGCGCAGGATGGACAAATTGTTCTGCCGAACAGGAAGGATTTATTACTATCAGGAATCAACTCACCATGACCAGTGGATTAAATGATGGATTAGCCGATTCATTTTGTACCTTGGATACCTGCCTCGAATATCTGACTGATCCGGGTACAAGATGGGCGTATCACAACGCGCCGTATACCTTACTAGATGGGGTAATTGAAGCAGCAACCGGACAAACCCTGAATGCGTATACCAGCTCAAAATTAGGTGCTACAGGAATTACAGGAGGGTTTTTTCAATCGGGTTATAACAACGTTTTTGTAAGTAATGCACGATCTATGGCTCGATTTGGCTTACTCTTGGAAAACAAGGGGACTTGGAACGGAACACAGATCATGACCGATACTACTTATTTTCACGACATGGTAAATACTTCTCAATCGCTCAACAAAGCCTATGGGTATTTAACGTGGCTCAACGGCAAACAAAATTTCATGGTTCCTGGTCTTCAAACCGTTTTTCCGGGAACCCTCATGCCAAATGCACCAGCTGAAACGTTTATGGCGCTGGGTGCGAACGGACAATTTATCAATGTCGTGCCTAGTCAAAATTTGGTGTGGATACGCATGGGAGATGCACCAGGAAATGAGTTGGTTCCGTTTCTGTTGAATGACCAGATTTGGGAATACATCAATTTATTGGGATGTTCAGGAAGTATAACTGAAGAAAACACCCTTCCATTTTCAATCTTCCCAAATCCAGCAAAGGAAATGATTACCATTTCGATGCTGAATAAAATCAATAATATTAATCCTTGTAAAATTTTAGATGCCAGCGGAAGAGCAATTAAGTCTTTCAACCTTTCGGAAAAAGAAACCCAAATAAGTGTATCTGATTTAAAAACTGGAGTTTATTTTATTTCGGATGGTAACTCAATACAGAAACTCCTTATTCACTAGTTGTCTGAAAGTAACACCAAAAGAATTTGAAAAACCCACTATTACTCACACTTCTTTTGGCAATTAGCTATACAAAGATCTTTTCTCAGAGCGCACAATCAGATTTCAATTTAACGGAGCCAACGGAGTTATCCAAACGTCCAAAATTGACGTTATGGTCTACTCAATATTATATTCACAAATTTCAATCGAGCGGTAAAATTCCAATCGTACTCTCCGACGGAAAAGAAACTGGGCTCTATGCAGACACCTGTAATTTCTGTGCATCAGCCTTAGAAGGAACCGCATTTATTGAAGATTCGTTAGGAAATATTACGGTGATTAATTTCGAAAAAACAGGCCAACATTCTTTGGTAAACTGCAGGGCTTGTGATAAATATGCTAAAAGTAAATTAACAGTTGAAAATTTTGGAAAAGCACTTTGGAAAATATCCAAGGGGTTTGGCGATGGAGTCCTTAACTATAAACTTGTGCCGTATCGAACTATTGCCGTTGACAAAGCCCTGATTCCTTATGGAACGGTTATTTTTATTCCAAAAGTTAAAGGCAAGCCAATCTTATTGCCCAATGGTCAAAACGTAATTCATGATGGTTACTTCTTTGCAGGAGACACGGGAGGCGCTATCAAAGGAAATCATATTGACTTATTTACTGGCGTTTTTGAAGGAAATCCATTTGTAGATGTAATTCAATCTGACCCCACTAAAACAGTTGAGGCCTATGTAGTAACTGAACAAAGCATCATAGATTCATTGTTGATTTTACATAAAAAGTGAAAAAATCTTATCCAATAATTTATACTCTATCCGAAAATCTTACGTTTAAACTACTATGATTAAGTACTTTTCAATCGTTTTCCTTGTGTTGTTTCTCCTAACAGGTTGCAGTAAAAAAACAATTTTGCCTACCGTTCCTTTTGAGTTAACTTTTAATCAACAGGGCACACTGTCGGCAAATGGAACTGAGTTAACGGTTCAATTCACACAACTTGTTGAAGAATCTCGATGTCCGCCCAACGTACAATGCATATGGGCCGGTCAAGTGGCTGTCAAACTAAAAATCAATAACAGCGAGCAATTTATAGTTGGATTAAACCATTCCAATTATCCATCATCATTTAGTTATATGAACCACGAATACACTTTGCTAGATGTAACCTATACAAACGAAGCATCATTTGGAATTGAAAATAAATGTGTGGTTAAATTGAAGGTGGAGTAAATCTAGTTATGCGCATATTCTATTGTAGTTCATTTATTTTGTTTTTCTCTTTTCATCTAACCGCTCAGAAAAACGATTCAGTAAAAAAACCAAACCGGTTTTCGTTTGAATATTCAATCGGATATCAGCGACAAAGCATGACTGAACTTAATCGGTATTACATCGATTCATTTGCTGCAAAAATGGGGGTTTTTACCAAACACATCCATCCCGGAACCTATCGAAATTTGAGTTTCATCTATCGACCCAGTCGGTTTTGGAGCGTGGGAATGAATTACAAAACGGATCAGGCTCACATTGAAAATGAATCCGAAATCTTCTCCATCGATCAATCCGGAAATGTTATAGATACCTTACCTGTATTCAATAAACTATCGTCCAAAAATTCAGGATTAGGCGTATTATTTCAATTTCATTGGAATACTTTACTTTCTCATTGCAATCATTCAACCCTTTGGGAAAATTTACAAATCAGTTCAACTGTTAGCTTGTCCTATAATTTGTCTGTCCTGACAATTCAATCAAAAATCCCCATGTGGAATATCACTGACAGGGATCATTTACATTCTGATCTATGGGGAGCCTCCTTGCAACTAAAAGCAAGTTACCCCATCGCACGATTTGGTAATTCAAAATTAAGGGCAGGATTTAATTTGGGTTATCAATGGACTAAAAGTGATTCCATTCAATTTAGCACTGGAGATCCCTGGTTGGTTGGGGGTACCTATCCGATTAAAGCGAATTATTCTGGGATGAACTGTGGAGTATCTTTAACTTACGAAATTGGCGATAGAGATATGCATCCAAGTAAAAAAGGATCGGCGGCTAATGCACTGTTCATCGATATTTTCGGGCAGGCTCTTTACGGAACATTGGGGTATGATCGAATTCTAAATCATAAATCAAATGGAATGAACCATTCAATAAGTGCAGGAGTACTTTTCTTAAATCAATTTCCTTGGACCTATTTGCGTGTATTTGCTATTCCACTTTCCTACAACCTGTTGATTGACTTTCAGCGCAACAAAAACCTTCCCCATAAATTAGAACTTGGAATTGGTGTTTCAGGGTTAAACCTGAAAAGCGCGGAAAATAATTATTCAATCACCGAATCATTTGTTTATCCATCCCTGCGCGTGGGATATCGCTACCATTCGATGGAAAATGGATTGTTTTTCCGTGCCACATTTACCCCTGTCCTACCCGGATTTACATTTGCAGCTGATTATTCAACATTTGGCGAAGCTGCCATTTTTGGTCAGAAAATCATGCCGTGGGCCGGTATAAGCATCGGAAAAACGTTTTAAGTGAATTAATTTATGTATTTTTTATACCAACTAAATTTCTGTTCAATAATTTGTTCTTTATGTATATTTACATATTCTAAAAAACTTGAAACAACCGGTGAATGTCTCTTACCTTTTAGCCAAATCAATTGCCATTTCGTTTGAATAGGAAGTCCTTGGGTAGGAATAATATTCACTTCTTTTTTCTCTAGTTCATGTTTAAGACCAATAATCGGCATAATTGAAATCCCAAGTCCTGATATTACAGCTTGTTTGACAGCCTCATTTGAGGTTAAATCCATTTTCCGGAAAGTCTCTATCCCTTTAGAAAATAAAAATGCTTCCATACTTTGCCTAGTCCCAGATCCAGTTTCGCGATAAATAATTGGAAATTTCGCCAGTTTTTTTGAAGTAATTTTTTTGCTGCCATTAAATTCGTTATTTCCCACCAAATGCAAAATGTTTGGCATAAGATCAAGGGTCTCGATGTTTAAATTCTCTGGAAGAATTGAAACGAGAGCAAAATCAATTTCGTTTTTTTCTAAACTTTCAATTACCTTCATTTTGTTTGTTACATCCATAGACAATTCAATTCCTTTGTGTAATTGAATAAACTCTGATAAAAAATGAGGCATTACGTATTTTCCAGTTGAAACAACTGATATTTTTAACTGACCCGTTAATTCTCCACGAAAGGCCATCGATTTTTGCTTAATCACCTCCGCCTGAAGTAAAATTTCTTTGGCTGAATCAGCAATCTCATAACCAAATGGAGTAATAAATATCTTTCTTGAAACGACTTCAAAAAGAGGAATATCAAACTGATCTTGGAAATTTTTCAATTGAATTGACACAGCAGGTTGAGTCATATGAAGCTCCAAAGATGCTTTTGTTACACTTTGTTTTTCAACAACTTTAACAAACAGTTTTAATTGACTCAATGTAAAGTTCATAAATATTTTTTATGTTTTTTATTTTAAATATAAATGCAAATATATGATAAAAACAATTCAACTTTGTCAGAAATTCACAAAACAATGAAAACTATAACAGTAGCTAAAGGTGATGGAATCGGTCCTGAAATAATGGATGCCACCCTAAAAATTCTTTTTGCAGCAGGAGCTAAACTAAAGTTTGAAGAAATTGAAGTGGGCGAAAAAGTTTATCTCGCAGGAAATTCTTCTGGAATTTCTCAGGAAAGTTGGGATATTATACGCAAAAATAAGGTCTTTTTGAAAGCACCCATAACAACACCGCAAGGTGGTGGATACAAAAGTCTGAATGTGACAACAAGAAAATTTCTTGGACTGTATTCAAATGTTCGCCCTTGTAAAAGTTTACATCCATTTGTTGAAACGAAGCATCCAATAATGGATGTAGTGATTGTCCGTGAGAATGAAGAAGATTTGTATGCAGGTATTGAACATCAACAAACCGATGAAGTAGTTCAATGCTTGAAACTAATAAGTCGTCCAGGTTGTGAAAAAATCATTCGTTATGCTTTTGAATACGCGAAACAACAAAATCGTAAAAAGGTAACCTGTTTTACAAAAGACAACATCATGAAGCAAACAGATGGTTTGTTTCACAAAGTATTTGATGAAATTGCTACTGAATACCCAGAAATTGAAAATGAACATTGGATTATCGATATAGGCGCGGCAAAATTAGCCGATACTCCCGAAGCTTTTGACGTTATTGTAATGCCTAATTTATACGGCGATGTATTGAGTGATGTAGCTGCACAAATTACTGGATCAGTTGGACTGGCAGGATCTGCAAATATTGGTGAAGAATGTGCCATGTTTGAAGCAATTCACGGTTCTGCTCCACGTCGAGCCGGTCAAAATGTGGCTAATCCATCAGGGCTATTACAAGGAGCAATCATGATGCTCAATCACATTGGTCAATCAACTGTTGCAGAAAAAATTCAAAATGCATGGCTAACAACGCTCGAAGAGGGAACCCATACATATGACATTTACAAAGAGGGGGTGAGCAAGATTAAAGTTGGAACCAATGAATTTGCGGATACAGTGATTTCTAATTTAGGAAAAACTCCTCAACACTTAGCTCCAGTGAAATATGATTCCACCTATCAAATGGTTTTACCGAAATACAAGCGAAAAAATGCCGCAAAGAAAGAGCTGGAGGGTATTGATTTATTTGTCCATTGGACAGGAGAAAATCCAAATGAGCTTGCTGAGAAAGTTTCGAAAATAGCTGCGAAAAATCTAAAATTATCCATGATAACCAATCGCGGTATCAAAGTTTGGCCAGAGGGATTCAAGGAAACATTTTGTACGGACCATTGGAGATGTAGATTCAAGCCAATTAATGGTGACGAAATTGAAAAAGAACAAATTATTGAATCCCTAAAAAATGCGTTGAATCTTGGGGTGGATGTAGTTAAAACTGAAAACTTGTATCGATTTGACGGCGTTGCGGCATATTCATTAGGACAAGGACAATAATTAAAAAACACAACTATGAACATTGAACTTATTGACGGAACTTTCTCTCGCGAGGACGCGGGAGAAGTAATCGGAGAAATGATTTTAACTAAGATAAAATTTCACGAAAAAAAAATCTCTCTGTCCGATGAAATAGAGGATATTCAATTTAGGGAGCGTAAAATCAAAAAGTTATCTGAAACACTCAAAAACTTTCGCGAAGAAATTCAAAAAATTGACCAAGTCAATATTTATAGTAAATTATCAATAGAACAATTTTAAAGTAAAATGAAAAAAGTAAGCTTGTATGTTAAAATGACAATCAATTTTGTTAAAAATCTATTCAAATCAAAAAAAGAAGAATCGCCAAAAAGCGAATGGCAAAACATGTATCGATTCCTTCAAAATTTGGATAGTTTATAATGAAATTACTTTAATATGAATTATCAATTATTGTTTGAAAACCTTACTAATCCTGCACTATTGTTTTTTGCACTAGGAATTTTAGCCGTAAAAGTGAAAAGCGATTTAGAAATTCCAGTAACCACATCGAAATTTATTTCACTGTATTTATTATTTGCAATTGGATTCAAAGGAGGACAAGAATTGGCTCACAGTAGTTTTTCAACGGAAATTTTCATAACGATTCTTTTTGCTGTTTTAAGTTCTATATTGATTCCAATTTATATTTTCTTTCTAATTAAAAAAAGACTTGGAATTGAAAATGCTGGGGCAATAGCTGCATCTTATGGATCAGTAAGTGCCGTGACATTTGTGACTTCTCTGAGCTTTTTAGAAAATCTCGGAATTCAGTACGATGGTCATATGGTTGCAATCATGGCATTAATGGAGGCTCCCGCAATTATCATTGGTGTAGTACTTATTCAAAGTTTTAACCAAGAATCAATTCAAAACAGAAATTTATCCTCTTTGATTAAACACTCATTAACAAATAGTAGTGTTTTTCTAATACTTGGGAGTTTGCTTATTGGTTATTTCGCCAATGAAAAAGCCGCTGAAGGAATGAAACCATTCACGAATGATCTTTTCAAAGGATTTTTAGTTATTTTCCTACTTGACATGGGGATAAATAGTGCCCGAAATCTAAGTGCTTTTTTCAAAAAAGGTTGGTTTATTATTTTAATTGCATTCTTTATACCATTAATTAACGGAATTTTGGTGGCTTACTTCGCTCATTACGCAACCTCGTCCATTGGAAATCAATTTATTTTGGCGATTTTAGCGGCCAGCGCATCTTATATTGCTGTTCCAGCAGCGATGAAAATTTCTGTACCTAATGCCAATCCGAGTATTTTCCTACCCATGGCTCTTGGAATTACCTTTCCCGTTAATATTACCATAGGAATGCCCATTTATTACTGCATTGTCTCAGGATAGTGCATTTTTAAAATGTTTGAAGTTGATTACTTTTAAACAATTCAACCCTTAAACTTTGTGATTTTTTAAATCTCTTATGTAGCGGTTTGTATTAATTTTACAAAAGAATTTGAAATCAAACATCTATGAAAGTAGCGGTAGTTGGCGCAACAGGTATGGTTGGGAATGTCATGCTTGAAGTATTGAAGGAACAAAACTTTCCGGTAACAGAATTAATTCCTGTCGCGTCGGAAAAATCAGTTGGAAAATCAGTAGCATATAATGGCAATTCCTACACAGTTGTAGGCTTGCAAACGGCAGTTGATATGAAACCGGATGTGGCTATTTTTTCAGCAGGAGGAGAAACATCGTTAGAATGGGCACCTCTATTTGCTGAGGTAGGTACCACTGTGATTGATAATTCATCGGCATGGAGAATGGATCCTACCAAAAAACTGATTGTGCCAGAAATTAATGGCAATGAACTAACCTCATCAGATAAAATTATTGCTAATCCAAATTGTAGCACCATTCAACTCGTAATGGTTATGGCGCCGCTACATAGAAAATATGGAATCAAACGTGCCATTGTTTCCACGTATCAATCTATCACAGGTACAGGGGTGAAAGCCGTGGAACAAATGGAGAATGAACGCGCCGGAAAAGAAGGAGATATGGCCTACAAGTATCCGATTGATAAAAATTGTATTCCGCAATGTGATGTTTTCTTGGAAAATGGATATACGAAAGAAGAAATGAAATTGACCAACGAAACGAAAAAAATTCTAGATTCAGCAATCAACGTGTCAGCAACGGCAGTTCGCGTACCCGTTGTTGGTGGACATTCTGAAGCGGTTAATATAGAATTTCAACACGATTTCGATCTTTCAGAAGTAAAGAACCTATTAGAAAATACACCAGGAATTACCTTACAAGATGACCCATCCAATTACGTGTATCCCATGCCCAAATACGCGCAACACAAAAATGACGTATTCGTTGGACGCATTCGCAGGGATGAAAGTCAGGCAAATACCTTGAATTTATGGATTGTTGCTGATAATTTGCGTAAAGGAGCTGCCACCAATGCCGTACAAATTGCCCATTTATTGATTGAAAAAGGGTTATTATAATGGCGACTAAAGTATTGATGGTTTGTTTGGGCAACATTTGTCGTTCGCCGATGGCAGAAGGACTGCTGCGTCACAAAATTCAGGAACTCAACTTAGACGTTGAAACAGATTCAGCTGGAACTTCGGGAATCCACATTGGATCAAAACCCGACCATCGCATGATAGATACTGCCGCCAAATATGGTGTTGATATCAGTGATTTGCGTGCACGTCAGTTTCAGGCAAGCGATTTGGAAACATTTGATTATGTTTTTGCTATGGACAAAGAAAATCAACGGAACATGCTAGCGCTCGCAAAAAATGAAACGCAACAAAATAAAGTAAAATTGTTCTTAGAGCAAGTTAATTACCCAGAACTATCAGAAGTTCCCGACCCTTACTATGGCGACCAAGCAGCATTTGAATTCGTTTTTAACCTGCTTGACGAAGCAACCGATACATTTATTGAAACACTCAAAAAACTATGAAAAGAGCAAACGTTTACCTAATTCCAAATACCCTTGGCGGTGAATCATTGTCGGATATTATTCCTGCAGATGTTTCAGCCATTGCCATTTCCCTTCGTACGTTTTTTGTAGAAGAAATTCGCTCTGCACGTCGTTTATTACGAAAAATGGATCGTGAATTCCCAATTGATGATTGTACGTTTCATATCATGGGAAAATCAATCAAAGAAAAATTGCCCTTAATACTCTTGGATTTATCCAAACAGGGCGAAGATTGTGGAGTGATTTCCGAAGCAGGGTGTCCTGCGGTTGCCGATCCGGGTGCTGAAATCGTATCCTTAGCTCATGAACTAAATATGGAGGTTGTTCCACTAGTGGGTCCATCTTCCATTCTTCTTGCCTTAATGGGAAGTGGATTTTCCGGACAACAATTTACCTTTCATGGATATTTGCCTCGCGAAAGACGTGATCGTATCAAAAAATTGAAGGACATGGAAGCAGATGCTTTTCGCAATGGAAGAACACATATTTTCATGGACACCCCTTTCCGAAATATGCATGTATTGGAAGATATGGTAAACGAATTATCGGACGCAACACCTTTATGTATTGGATACAACTTAACCCTACACGGTGCTTATGTAAAAACACTTTCGGTGGGAGAATGGAAACAAAGAGCCGTGGATATCGCTAAAAAACCAGCTATGTTTTTAATTGGAACGAAGCGCTAATTATTCAGAAAACGATTCCATTTCGTTAACGTTTCTTAGAAAAACAGTGTAGTTTTATTCGTTACATTTGCCTATGATTAGTTTGCGCAAGCATACCCCAAGATGGGTTATCGTATTACTTGATTTGTTGTTAAACATTTCAGCGCTTGCTTTTGCGTATTTGATTCGCTTTGATTTGAAGGCAGAATATAGCCAAATACAAGAAGAATGGAACGTTTTATCTAAGTCTATTTTATTTTACATCATAGTAAAATTCGCTGTATTTCAATTGTTTCGGATTCAAAAAGGATTGGTTCGTTATACCTCTACGGAAGATTTAAGAAGAATATTCCTTGCCATTGCCACCACCACCTTGATTTTCACTATTGCCAGTATTGTGCGGGCTAAATTTATGGATGGTGTTTACTTATTTCCAACCTCCATTCTAATCATGGAGTTCATTGTAAGTTTTGCCTTTACGGTTGGAAGCAGATTCATTGTTAAGTTAATTTACCTGGAGGCTACGAAAGATAAGTCTGAGAAGGTAAATGTTGTTGTATACGGGGCTGGGGTTTCCGGATTAATCACCAAACGAACCATTTCCAAAGACAGATTAATCAACCAGAAAATCATTGGGTTTCTTGACGATAATAAAAAATTACACAATACTCGGTTAGAGGGAACACGCATTTATTCTCCCGATAAATTGGAAGATCTGGCACGTGAGTTTGAGATAAAAACCCTGATCATTGCCATACAAAACCCAGATACAGAAAATATCAATCGCGTGGTTGAAAAATGCTTGAATCTGGGCATCGAAGTTCAAAAAGTTCCGCGACCACGCAGTTGGATCAATGGTGAATTTTCTTCGAAACAACTTTCCAAAATCAATATTGAAGATTTATTAGGACGCAAGCCTATTCAATTGGATCAAGCTAAAATTTCATCGGAATTAAAAGGAAAAGTGATTTTAGTTACTGGTGCTGCGGGATCAATTGGTAGCGGATTGGTGAAGCAAATTGGAAACTACGAACCAAAAAACATCATTTTACTCGATCAAGCCGAATCAGCATTGTATGATTTGCAGCAGGATTTACACTCAAAAGGCTCTGTTTTTCCATTCGAAATTGTAATTGGTGATATTCGAAATTACGATCGATTGAAACGCGTATTTGATTTCTACC
Source organism: Lishizhenia tianjinensis (assembly GCA_943330745.2). Taxonomy (GTDB): domain Bacteria; phylum Bacteroidota; class Bacteroidia; order Flavobacteriales_D; family Crocinitomicaceae; genus UBA952. The sequence goes on along the minus strand of CALQIX020000007.1, from coordinate 3,875 downwards.
AACCGGAATTTGTATTTCATGCCGCAGCATATAAGCATGTTCCATTGATGGAAAATAATCCATCAGAAGCTGTTTTGACTAATGTAAAAGGAACCAAAAACCTAGTTGACTTATCGCTGGAGTTTGGTGTGCATAAGTTTGTAATGATCTCAACTGACAAAGCAGTGAATCCTACCAATGTGATGGGTGCTTCCAAACGCGTAGCGGAAATCTATGCACAAACGAAAAACAACCTTGGAAAAACGAAGTTCGTAACCACTCGTTTTGGAAATGTGCTGGGCTCAAACGGCTCGGTAATTCCACTTTTTCAAAAGCAAATTGAACAAGGAGGGCCCTTAACCATTACGGACGAGCGGATCACCCGTTTTTTCATGACCATTCCGGAGGCGTGTCAATTAGTATTAGAGGCAGGTTCTATGGGGCAAGGTGGCGAAATCTTTGTGTTTGACATGGGGAAATCGGTTAAGATATTAGATCTCGCTAAAAAAATGATTCAATTATCTGGACTCGAAATAGGCAAAGACATTGAAATCAAAGTTACCGGATTGCGGCCGGGCGAAAAATTATACGAAGAACTGTTGGCCTCAGAAGAAAATACCATTCCAACTCACAATCCTCAAATTCTGATAGCCAAAACAAAGGAGAATAATGAAGATCAACTTCATGCCATTGAAGAGTTGATTCACCTTTTTGAGATGCAACAAAATGACCAAATTGTTCGGAAAATGAAAGCAATAGTACCCGAGTACATCAGCAACAATTCTGAATTTGAAAAACTAGACACCAAATGATTTCTCCTGCTAAAATTCAAGTACGTTTTGCCGATTTAGACGTAATGGGACATGTAAATAATTCCGTTTACCTCAGTTATTTTGAAATGACACGCGTGCATTACTTCAAAGAATTGGTAGGGACTAATTGGGACTGGCGCAAAGAAGGCGTTTTATTGGTTCGCAATGAAATTGATTATGTAAAACCCATTCTTTTAAACGATGAGCCTACTATCCATATGACCTTGGAGAAAATTGGCGACAAAAGCTTTTCATTATTGTATGAAATAAAAATCAACGAAGAGGTTCATACCAAAGGAAGATCGGTATTGGTTTGTTTCAATGCGGAGGCAGGCAAAACTATTCCCGTACCGGTAGCAATGGCAGAGGCGTTGAGAAGATTGGTTTGATTTCTTTTGGAGTTATTAAAGTATGTCGCCCTTGCAGGGCTTCTCTGATTTTGATTATACTTCAACGATGGAAAGGATTCCATCATTGAACTAGCCCGCCCTTTCAGGGCTATTTAGATTGTTGTTCTTATTAGAAAGATGTTTCAGCTCTGAAGGAGCGAGATATTCAAACATCGGTATATGTCAGATGTTTGACATCACAAGGATGGGTTACAAGTCTTGGAAGGACGTAATTATTAATCCCACACATACTTTTCGTCGAATTCTACGCCGTGTTCTTTCAAAACATCCCTGTATTCATCTTTGAAGGAGCGCTTATTATGATGTTCTTTTTGATTGGCTATATATTTCGAAACAACTTGTACCTCAGACTGTCTCACTGAAAAAGCGCCGTATCCGTCTTGCCAATAAAAATTTTGATATTTTTCACCCTTAGTCTTCATCCATCTTGATGAATTTGCCTTTACTTCCGCCAATAATTTTGCTAAGGTGATTTTCTTGGATAGCAAACAGAGTATATGAATATGATTGGTGTACCCGCCTACTTTTAGTACCTGACATTCCAAATTATTGCAAATTCCTCCTAGGTAAGCATAAAGCTCATTTTCAATTGCATCATCGATCATATGAATTCGATGTTTTGTACTGAATACGATGTGAATATAATTCTTTACAAGTGATTGTCCCATAATGTATTTCGCCCTTTCGGAGCTTAGCTGAATGTATTTTTAATGTACGATAGAATAAATCCATCGTTGAAGTATATGGCCCTTACAGACCTATTTATTTATACTTAAATATAAGAAAAAAATTCGTTGAACGCAACTTTCAAATCGACAATATTTGAGCCTTAATCTAATTCTTGTTTGATGAATATCAATCAAGGTATTTGTGATTGATGAACTCAAGATACAAAGTATGTCCCCCTTGCAGGGCTCCTGTAATTTAGATTGTACTTCAAAGATGGAATCCTTTCCATCGTTGAACCAACTCACCCCTTCAGGGCTATTTAGATTGTTGTTCTTATTAGAAAGATGTTGAAGCTCTGAAGGAGCGAGATATTCAAATATCGGTATATGTCCGATGTTTGACATCAAAAAGATCGGTTACAAGTCCTGGAAGGACGTAATTATTAATCCCAATGTTAACTATATTGAACTCAAGGCACAAAGTATGCCCCCCTTGCAGGGCTCCTGTTATTTAGATTGTACTTCAACGATGGAAAGGATTCCATCTTTGAACCAACTCACCCCTTCAGGGCTATTTAGATTGTTGTTCTTATTAGAAAGATGTTGAAGCTCTGAAAGAGCGGAGCGAGATATTCAAACATCGGTATATGTCCGATGTTTGACATCAAAAAGATCGGTTACAAGTCCTGGAAGGACGTAATTATTAATCCCAATGTTAACTATATTGAACTCAAGATACAAAGTATCTCGCCCTTGCAGGGTTTCTGTAATTTAGATTGTACTTCAACGATGGAAAGGATTCCAACATTGAACCAACTCGCCCTTTCAGGGCTATTTAGATTGTCGTTCTGATTAGAAAGATGTTGAAGCTCTGAAGGAGCGAGATATTCAAACATCGGTATATGTCCGATGTTTGACATCAAAAAGATCGGTTACAAGTCCTGGAAGGACGTAATTCAAGCCACACATACTTTTCGTCGAATTCTACATTGTATTTTTCTAAACTGTTCCGTATTCACCTTGAAAAGAACCCTAAGGAAACAAATACTTGAACTTAGTTGAACCAAAAATAACAGGGGTTACAATTTCTTATTCACTAGATTTACGAAAAATAAAATCTATGAAATCAATTCTTACTCTTTTGACTATCTTCCTGGCATTTGCAGCTCAGTCTCAAATTCTTAAAAAAACGTATCACGACTATCAAAAAACAAAACCTCAATACGTTTATTATGTCAATGGATCAGGACAATATAATGGATTGTTAACTCAATATACGTATGAAGGCGCCAAGCTTGGAGAGGAAACATATGTAAATGGTGTTAAAAATGGTGCTTACAAAGAATACTATACTCGTGGAGCAATTAGTAAATTAAAAATTTCCGGCAACTATAAAAATGGAGAGAAACATGGCCAATTCATCACATATACTCTTGTAAAATACGGTCAAAGCTATTTTAATATTATTCAAAGCATGATGTTCAACGATAAGGAGGTAGACATTTTCAATACTGGTGTTCAAACCAAAGTTAATGAAGAGGTTTATGATAACGGAAAACTAACCAAGGAAATAATCTACCACCTCACTGGAAAAATGGCCACTAGTAGGAATTACGTCAACACAATGTGTACTGGCGAATATTTAGCCTATAATTCCAAAAACAATTTAATTATTAAGGGAACCATTGGGGAAAAAGGTAAAATGATTGGTGAATGGACTATTCCAAGAAAGGAAGATGGAACATCACCAGATAAAAACAATACAGAAGAAGCCGCCTACACTCAAAAAATAAAATTCGACAATACTGGAAATCTTGATACCAATTTTAAGTCAAAATCCTATTACCTTTCAGGGAAAATAAGAGATTCTGTCCAAGTAATTTCTCTTGAATTTCCTAGTAGCTATAACTACAGTGGAATTTGGTTTCTTTGCGGCAAAAACAAACAGGTAAAAGGATCTTATCGATCATTTCATGAAAATGGAAAAACTAAATCAGAAGGTCAAT
>CALQIX020000006.1 GCA_943330745.2 Lishizhenia tianjinensis | reverse complement strand
GATGGATTTGGGAATACTGCGATTTCATGTTTCATTTCATTTTCCGGAACGTCGACTGTAAATCCTACAGAAAAATCATAACGATGATAACTTCCAAAATCACCCGGGAAAAATTCGATGTAACTTCCGCCTACCAATCGTATTTTCAACGATCCTGCTGTCTCCCCTTCCACTTGGGATGAATACCAAAAAGATAATCCATCACTATCCGTATCTTCAATGATTATGGAATAACAACCCGGAGCCAGATTAAATGTGTCCTTGTATTGCGTTTGATTTGTCAATTGAGTGCGTTCAAAAATGATATTTCCTGCATGATCCTGCAATCGGTAATTATTTTCACTTGCTTTGTTATTCGTTGTTAACCAAACGAAAAATGGTCCATCGATCCGCTCAGGTGCGTCAAAATGAACTGTTTTCATGCTATTTTGATTGTACTCATCGTCCCCATTGGTTCCGTTTACATTATGTACAAATGCTCTGAATGTTTTAGAGCTATCCCAATCGTACCAAAAGTTGTTATCTGTTACCGGAATTTCAACAATTTGTTCCTCTAAAAAATTCAAATTGCCAGTCCAATCCAAATAAATGTAATTTTCAAAAGTTACCCAACAAGTTATTCTACAAGATGTTAATGGATTTGAACCTGTGTTTTTCAAAATTACGCGTGGATTTGAACAAGTAGGGTTATACTTACTGTAATACTCATAATTATTCGGATTTAATACATCCTTTATAGCTGCATCATTTTGAAAATTTGGAGCAGAATAAGAAATCAAATCATAAGCAGCGATGTAATTTCCCCCTGCTTGACCGGGATCATTGGCAGGAACAGCGTTAATCACATAATCTAATTCAACACTATCACCTGGAGTAACAAATGGCGTTAATTCAAATTCATATTCCTTAACCTGATCACCCGGACACCATCCTTCACGGGCATAGGGCCATGTTCCTCCTTGTCCTATATTCGGATTATCACCGCAATCAGTAGCCTCCCAAATATTCCAATTGAAACGCGAAACTCCATCCACTTTAATTTGATGATTATTGGGCACCCATTCACAACATGCATTATTCCCTACCTGACCATGCCCAGACATTCTTGTTTTAATTTTGAAATTATCCGAAGTGTCCGATAAATGAATTTTCTTCGCTTGTAAATCAACATCGTTGGCCATGTTTGCAAATCCATACGATCTAAAATCTGACCAAATTGGCTCTCGTTTATGCAAATCTCTTGGGGGAATACCTTCGATAAATGCGAATTTTAAATCCAATAATTCTTGTGTATTATGAGCTGCCAGATCAACTACGTTTTTCAAATAATCTTGGTAATCCGTTACATCATAAATCCAAGCAAAACCATTTGGTCCTAAATCGAATTGAATTCCGTAAGGTGTAATATAACGTGCGATTTCAACATCCTTCACTATCTCATAGGGCGGATTATAGTAAGTAATTGGTTCGTTTATTAATTGATTCGTGGCCACAAAAGGAACTTGAGCCAATATTTGACCATTTTCATCGTATTGGATGTTATTTCCTTGAAGCGTTCCAACATATGCATTTGTAATTTCAAAATGACGATTTACCGCTTGTTGTTCAAATATAACGGTACGTGGTTTTAATCGTTTTTCAGTAACGGTAACGTTCGTAGCCACATTATTAACCGTGCCTTGCATGAATGAAAGAACTGGTTTTTCAGTTGAAGCTTGAACACCACAAACAGGCACCTCGTCAAAGCGAATCATATTGTGTTCTGAAGGCATAAGCAAGTAATCATTAGCTGATTTATCTAGCGCATAATTTTCATTATCAAAATCATAGTACACCAACAAGTTTGACCAATTTGGATGAGTAGCATTGATTTTATTCAAATAATTTGATTGAATTGTTGCAGCAGAAAGCGCTGAATTATAGAAACGGAATTCGTCAATTTTTCCTTTCCATTTCAACCCTTGATCTGTACTTGCACCTAAAATAAACCGACTGATGTAACCAATGTTTCTCGTTTTATTCGTTCCTGAATGCCACAACACTCCATTTTTGTAGATAAACATTTCACCTGTACTTTGTTTCTTCACAAACGCCCAATGGTTCCACGTATTATCCATTTCAGAAGCCGACATCGTTTTATTTATTCGGTCATACCCAGATGATATACCAGCATCGAAATAGACGTTGTTGTCACTCCAAGGCATGTGAATGTTTAGTATTCTATTGTTTAACGTATCATATGCCTCCAATAAGGTTGTGTTCGTTCCTGCGGTTCCATTTCCTTTGGCCCAAAACTCCACGGTTAATTCTTGCCCCACGGTAAAATCTGACATTTCAGTCATCGTGTAATTTGTACCAGAAAAATTCAAGTAACCATTACGATCTGGATAAGACAAGGCTGGATTTCCAGCTATATTTTCAGTGGTAAATACAAGTCCGTTTGCAGAAGGCTCATCGGATGAATAATTAAATTCAATAATTATATTACTTATTCCATCCCAAATAAATGGTTGATAAAATAAAAATTCATTCGGACCAACTACTAATGGGTTTCCGGCATCTCTCGTTCTATTGTAAACTTCCAAGAATCCAGTTGATTGGAAAGAAGTTAATACTCCATCTGTGGTTGATTTTATTGAAATTTTTGGATTTAATAAAACCCCATTTGATCCACTATTCAAAATATCGAGAATCATCCCCTGTATGTCTCCAGCCTGTATTCCGGCCGCCAATAACTCACTTGCCGTTATTAATTGCTGAAAGCGAGAACCCTTTTGTGCTGTATTAAAAAATGCAGACGAATTACTATTACCTGTATTTAATGGAAGGCTAGTAAGCGAAGTAGCGGTGCGTTCTTGCTCAGTTTTCAAATAAGTGTCGAAAATTGCATTAGGAGCGGGGGTATAATCAATTGTATTTGGGGCATTCCAATTGGCCAAAAAACGATTGCCATCCCTGCGAACTGAGTCATAAATACCGGTATGGTCAAATACTCGTGTATAGGTCAAATAATCCCATTCGCCACAATTGTATTGATCCCATGTTGTGAGTGGACTACACTTCAATTTGTAATACATCAAAACTTTCTCAAAACGCTTTGTATTCAGTTCCTGTGGAAAAGCGAAATTAGCCCTTCGCGTGGTAATTGAATCAAACGTAAAGGTTTGCACCCACGTAGTATCTTGAGCAAAATCAAGAAATGAAATGCTTAAAAAAGCAACTAATACAATTATGTTTTTCATCTTAGTCTTTAATAAATTGTTTCGTAATTTTATTCATACCATCCGTAATTTCAACTTGGTAAATTCCCTTGCTCAATATTGAAATGTCAATCATGTGCATTTTTGAAAGTGTTTTATTCATACTAATAACCCTTCCATTTAAATCCAATAGTTGATACATGAATTCACTTTTAACGGATTCAATAGTCATGAATTGATTTGCTGGATTTGGATATAGTGTTATTTTTGAATCAATCAGCTCATTTAGTCCTGAGGTCATTGTAATTGGCTGACTCAATACACATCCATTAGCAAAAAACACTTCTACTTGGTAGGTTGCACCTAAATCTACCGGAATATTAAAGCATTGTTGAGTTTCACCTACAATTGGCTGATTATCCATATACCATTGGTATGAATTTCCTTGTAAAGATGAACAATAAACACCTGAACCTTGGTTAGGATCATTAACAATTGTTACCGTAGGTAATGCCGGACAAATCGTTTCATTGACTGTTCCTGGTGTCGATTGAATCGCTAATAAAAATGCTGCATAGGATTGGCAAATATCCTTTAACTTAAAATCTAACCATGGATCAAGAACAGAATACAAGGCAGTTTGCTGTTCTGCGCGGGTTATTGAAATATTGGGTGACGATGTACTTTCGCCAAAATCACAATTAAAATTCGAATTTGCATAATAACAATGTGCACCACCGGTTATAGAAACAAAGCTTTTGCAAGTGCTTGTCAATCCTTGATAAATGGGGATATGATGATCTGCTGGTGGCGTTACTCCATCGGCAGTTCCTGAAAAAACCAAAGCTGGTACAGAGACATTTGGCGCGGCTGCGATAGCAGAAGGCGTAGTTTCTGCAGGAGCCAATCCAATAACGGTTGCAATATTAGTATTATTTGCAGCTGCCAGAAATGAAGCACCTCCTCCCATTGAATGACCCATAATGGCAACCTTTTGAATTATTTTACCATTAAAAATAGAGCTTGAATTGGTGTTTAAAGCCAACATTTTATCTGAAACTTGTTTTAAGTCCGATCCAAAATCACCGTGACTCGGCCCTGGTATTAATCCACCTTCTGTTCTGGGAAACGCCATAATAAATCCTCGTGCTACGTAATGTTGCCAAATATTGGTATAAGCATCCCACGACATCGCAAAACCATGTCCGAAGGTAATCACCGGAAATTGACCGGATGCAACGGCAACATTATCACCAGCTGTATTGGCCGGATAATAAATTTCTGTTTGTATTTGTCGACCAGCTCCTCCTCCCGAGCCAAATCCTCCTGTTCGTGCAGGATCATTAAACGTAATTGTGGTATGACCAACTTGGTATTGTGCACCTGCATTTAGTACGAAAATAAAAACTAACAGAGAAAAGACAATTTTCATGTAATTGATTTAAGGTTATGAAATTAACACTTTTTCAATTAAATAACTCGGAAAATTGTACCGAAATACCTTCTTGTTTTAAAATTATTTCTTTTGGAATTAAAAGTTGATTAAACCACCCTCGACTATTTCCAACGTAAAACACGGCTCCAAATGGAGAAATATGACACTGATTCTTAACTAAATCGGAATAAAAGGAAGGTGAATTGCAGTTTAAATTTAAATCACGCCGATTTTGAATGGAAATTTTCAAGAACTCTATAAGGAGGCTATCCGATGGAAATAGTTGCTCGCGAACTACTTTTTGCAAAGCTTTACCGTTCCAGAAAAAATTAAAAATAGAATCAGGAATTTCCTTTACTTCATCTGCGGAATTCGGATAATCTTGATAGGGCATTCCACCATAATAATAAGGAGAATAGGTAGGATTTGGATCATGGAAATCAATTGAAACTGAAACACATTTTTTTCCAGCAAAGGCAATGGAGTATTTTTCTTGTATAGGAATTTTGTAATAGGCTATGCTGTCTTCCTTTTTGATTGTTTCAAGTTTTCTGGTTTTTTTATTCTCTACCAACTGGATAGTTGCATAAATCCCAAAGGGATTACTTGATCGCTTGGAATTAGGGGTGCATGAAATATCCGTGCTCAATTCAGAGACAGAAAAAGGACACGGTTTGTTTTTCTCATAGCGAGTATTTAGTTTTTGATAGAGCTCTTTTGTATACGGCATCTTTAAAATATCCACCGAACTATTTTCAGACAGTTTGATCGTGAAATACACATAAGATCTTTCTGTTTTAGTGAAAGCTGAATGATACCGTAAAGAATCAAATTCCTCCGTTCCGGCAACATAGGTATTTCCTTTCTGATCGAAAAGTAATTTTTGCTTCTTATTTGCCAATAGCCAATAATCATTTACTGGGTGAGTCCCGAACTTGGAAATACTTGATTTTGATTTCCAATTGTTTAAATAATGATTGAAAACATATTCGAAATTCGTAAAAATGGTGTCCATAATCCACCCTTTATTTGGATGAAAAACACCGAATTTTTTGCTTGAGGTTTGGACCAAATATAAACTATCAGATATGCGATTAATTCCCAAGAATTTAGGTTTCAGTAACCATCTTAAATCTGTATTAACAATCCCTACCTTATTGTTATTTCTTGCAATTACTGGTTCTGTAAATAAGTGGATTTGCTCAAATTGAATCGGTGATTTCTTTACTCCATTGGTATCAAATACCATCCAGGGATCACCAGGTGATTTAATTACCCAAACAAGATTGTATTCTTCGAAGTGTAATGAAATATCGCGATAAAGGGTGTCAAGAATGAACTTACCTGTTTTATAATTCAGCACGCCCACCTTACCCGACAAAGTATGAACCTTAGCTAAATTTTGATAGGGTTCCATATACTGGATTCTCGTTTTCTTTTTGTTATCCGCTGAAATTAAATAGGTGATTTGACTATTCATTGAATTGTAATAGTTCAATCTTTTTAATTCTCCTATTGATTGAATATCAACAATTGTCCGAATTGCATTTCCTAACACAAAAGCATCTAACTGGTTGTTATCGAATTGGACAACCTCAATGGAATCTAATATAAATAATCTTTTTCCTTTTGAAATCGTAATCGTGTCGTTGAATTCAATCTTCGAAACCTCATTATTATTGAAAAAATAGTAACCCCCATTAAATACGAATTTTTCATACTCAAAAGGAATCAATACCTGATTCAATTCATTGATTAAACCAAACTTGTTATTTTTCTTAGCAAGCAAAAGGGTTAAATGAGAACTATAATCTTCTGGAATATGGGCATTTATTTCTAGAATTTCCAATTCATCGTATTGCGGAGGGATTGTTTCCTTTCCTTTCATATTCAAGATTCCGCAATTACCTTGCTGATAAGCTTTATAAGAACACGTTTGCGTTCTTTGCGAATAGGAAAAAGGCTGAATCGCATCATAAATTGGTTCGGCTAAATGATTTCCTAATCCATTAAAAAGTCCCACTTTATCCTTGCAACGACTTATCCAAGTGTAATCAATGAACAAACATTCAGGAACATGTGTATAACTGTTACTTTCTAGAGGCCAAAACTGGCACGACCATTCTTTAAAATTACTCCCATCAGCATCCATATAGGCGGTTGAATTTGAGTCGAGCAAAATGAATTTATCATTACAATATTGAATACTTTGATACCTTCTTTCAGCAATGGCTTCCCCTTCCTTATTAATTATTCCAGCTTTTCCATTTACACGTGAATACGACCCAACTTCACCTATTGGCGCCAATCCAAATTCATTGAAAGGGAGACAAAACCCTTTAATTTCTGATTGGAGAATTTTTCCATCCAAATCAATTCTCGTTGTGAAAAACTGCTCCCCTTCTCTGGTATACAAAAGAATATGATCAATGGAAATATGAGAATAATCATAAGCTATTTTGGTGATTTTTTCGCCATTTCTATTATAAATCGCATTTTTTGAATCAGCGGTTCCTGAGGAAATAAAAAAAGGATGTTGGTACGTTAATTGAAAATGAATGGGAGGTATAATTTCTCCATTCCGAAGGTGATAAATACCATAAAATTGTTTTTGACGAATGGAAAAAAGAGAATCATTCAGCACGGCAATCCATTCATACTTTGGAGGAATAATTACTTTTCCTTCTAAATTGATCAACCCTCTACCATTCTCATTTAACATGGTAAAATAGCTTCCTCCCAATGATTCAATTAGCGTATAATCTGGCTGAACCACCCATTTTCCTTCACCATTCATCAAACCATACCCACATCCTAAATTATCTTTTACGATAGAGAGTTGGCTTGTAACCCAAAAAGTAAACAGGGAAAAAATTAAACAAATAATGAACTTCATCCAGTTTTAAACGCTTGAAAAAATAAGACGTTGCCTATCGAATAGCTCGTTCGTTAAACAACACATATCCATAACTCAACTGAAAAGCAAAGGGATTTTTTTGGGTTGGGAAATAATTCAAGGTAGCTCGTATTGGCCCGATCAATGAATGGTAAATCAAAGAAGTGGATGCTAAAAAAGTCTCTCCTTTAAATGGTTTGATGTACTGAATTGTACCGTCATCATTTTTTTGTAATTGCAAAAATGGCTGGTAATAATAGGCATCAATTCGAAAATCAACATTTTTACGCAAACTAAATACTAGATTCACTCCTCCGCCCATATGCTGATGAGAACGAAACTCAGGCAAAAAATACGTTTCTTGATCTGGAATAATTGAAAAAGCCGGCAGGGATAACAATGAAGCAGTATAATTGGCAAACAACGATTGAGAATTGAATTGTCCTTTTGCATGCAGCCCTAAATGAAAGTGCTTTTTTGAAACAATAAATGACTGAAATTCAGCAACAACATTAAACCATGAATGGTATTTTCGAAATGTTTGTTCAAACGCTGAAGTTGTACCCGGAACAGTGTTTTCTCGCCCTTCAACCAACCGTGCTCGAACATAAAACAAATGACCGGAGCTTGCAAATTGTTTTCGGTTTAAACTATTTCTCATAAACTCCCAACTAATGGAACTGCCATAAAAAGTAGTTTTATCAGTTGTGTCTTTATTCGTGAAATTGGGGGTTTGATAATATTCATCGTCCAACTCAAAATACCTGAAATTGAACGTGGATTTTGAATTGTTTCCAAGTGGGTGTTTCAATTGAAATCCTGCATATTTTTCATTTTGGACCAAGAATGAAGGCTGAACATCCTCAAAAAAAGTAGCGAAACTTCTAAAATAATCCCATCGATTCATCACATAATAAAGGGATGCGGAAATGGGAAATACACTAGGTAATTCAATATTCACATCCGTCTTAATAGAGCCGTAAAACTTCCCAAAATAAGATTCTGCATGCAGCGATGAAGCTACACTTCCTATCATTTTATAGGTTAGCCCAACATATCCCGTATTTACAGCCCTTGAAGAAAAATGCCCGCCCAAATCCAATTGAAAATCTTTTGCTTTACGCAGAAATAATTTTAAGTTGTAAGTAGAATCTTGTTTCAAAGAAAGCGTCGGAAACATAAAATCCAATTGACTCGTCGAATAAAGTTGAAAATACCTTCTCTCTAACTTTTTCGGATCTAATACTGCGTTTTTTCGAGCGCCTTGGAGTGAACTTTTAGCAAATTGAATACCACGACTTTTTTGTTCATCTTGCGATATTTCGCTAACGATCAATTCTGGAATCCTAGAACGAAATGCTTTTCTTTTTAAACTCAATTCATCTTGCGAAACTCTCCGCTCTACTTTAGCGAGAATAGAATCTATTTGCAAAATTGTTTTACGATAACCTTCATCTATTGCTTTTTTTGCTAACTGGAAATCAAAAGTGCTAATATCAGATTTGGGTTCTATGATTATTCCTTCTGCACAGGGTAAATTAAAATTCGAATAACTAACCAACATGTTCTGAAGCACACCCAAAAAATCTTGTTCATCTGGTGCGTTTATATTGCCAGAAACATTGCTACCGATTATAAAATCAGGATGAAAATCAGTATACATTACATTAGCCGGAAAATTATTGTAGAGACCGCCATCAAACAATAGTGTTCCATTTATTCGAATTGGGTTTACGTATAATGGGTATGTCATAGAAGCCCGAACGCATTCGTTCAGATTTCCTTTTGAAAAAACGACACTTTTCTTTTTGACAACATCTGAGGCGACACAACGAAAAGGCACAAAAAGTTGATTAAAATCTTTACCATATGCCGAGCTAGTTGTCCCCATAAGTCGCATCATTGTATAATCCAATAATTCTGGCCTTACTAAATTCAGTGGTATGGACCTACGCAGTAAGCTATCTTTAGAAAATGAAAATGATACCGTTCCAGCATGACTTTCTTCCTCCCGAAATAAAAATTGCTTTGATGCATCCAATTCGCCAGAAGTCATTTGTTGAAATTCATCAGATAAAACGAAAGCCTCTATTTCCTGTGGCGAATAACCTGATGCATATAACGCTCCAGTTAATGCTCCGGCTGAAGTACCGGATATAAAATCAATCGGGATTCCATTTTCTTCTAACGCTTTCATTACCCCAATATGCGCCAAACCAGCTGCCCCACCCCCACTTAGCACCAAACCAATGCGCTGTTGAGCATTCAATTGAACCTGGGTAACAATTTGGATAATTAAAATGAAAAAGTAACGGTTAATTCGCTTCAAATTTGTTCCTTTGTAGACAAAAATAAGTCATTGTCATCAGACTACCATCAACCCGAATCAAATGAATGAAAAATTAACAAAATCGCAACACACTATTACGTTAAAAACATTTTTCGGATTTGAAGAAACCCTAGCCGATGAATTAAATGAACTTGGTTATTCGGAATGTACTATCTTAAACAGAGCTGTTCAATTAAAAGGAACATGGAAAGACGTTTATTTTTTGAACTTACATAGCCGTTGTGCCATTTCCGTTTTGATAGAAATATCGAAATTCATGATTAAAGATGAAAAGGACATTTACAAAAAAGCGAAAGAAATACGGTGGACAGAATGGTTTGATATTAAAAAATCATTTGCTGTTAAAGGTGCCGTTTTTTCAAGCCTATTCAGCAATACAAAATATCCACTTCTTTTAGTTAAAGATGCTATTACGGATTCATTTCGCGAAAAATATGAAGAGCGACCAAATGTTGAAATTTCTAGACCCGAGGTACTGATTGATTTATATGTAAAGGAAAATCAAGCAACAATCTCTATAAACACGAGTGGTGCTCCCTTATTTCAACGTGAATACCGGAAGGAAACAGGCTTGGCTCCTATGAATGAAGTAGTTGCAGCATGCCTCATTCGAATGTCGGGATGGGATAGAAAAACAACCTTTTTAGACCCGTTCTGCGGATCCGGAACCTTGGTTGCTGAGGCTGCTCTTCTAGCAAGTGGAATTCCATCAAACATCGAACGCCAATTTTATGCATTCAAGAATTTATTGAATTACGACAGTGAATTATGGGATTCTATTTACGATGCTGTTGATTACAAAATCCGTGAATTACCTTGCAAAATAATAGGTTCAGACATCAACGATACAATGATATTAAAAGCACGCAGAAACATCAGAAATTTTGCGTTTTCTCGTGTTGTGGAAATAAACGGAATGAACTTCAACGAAGTGAAATCTAATGATGAGCCAGTATTTATTATCACCAATCCACCCTACGGTGAACGTATGGGAGATCGAATTAATGAGTTGTATGAGGCAATTGGTAACTGGCTCAAGCATTCTATGACCAATTCAGTTTGTTGGATTATTTCCTCCAATGAGGACGCATTAAAATCAATTGGATTAAAAACATCTGTGCGCCAAAAAGTGTTTAATGGAGACCTTGAATGTAGTTTTCGAAAATTTGAAATTTACGCTGGAAGCAAAAAACACGTTGAACAAACCGAAGAATAGATGATTAAAAGCCTATGAAAATTTTACTTTCACCCGCAAAATCAATCCAAACAGAGGGAGTTAAACCGGAGCAATTTTCGGAACATCCTTTATTTATTAAAGATTCAGAAAAACTGGTGAAAAAACTTAAAAAACTGAAGCCTAAAGCATTAGCTCAGTTGATGGATATTTCAATGGACCTGGCTCAACTCAATTTTGATCGTTTTCAGCAATGGTCAGTAGAACAAGATGAATTATGGTTACCCGCGGCCTCCATTTTCATAGGAGAGGCATATAAAGGACTGAATTATCTTGAATTGTCGGACGAACACAAAAAAATCGCACAAGAAAGATTACGAATATTATCCGGACTGTATGGAATTCTAAAACCAGCCGATTTAATTTTCCCCTATCGGTTGGAAATGGGCACTTCTTTTCCCGTTTCAACCAAGGAGAAAAACCTATATGCCTTTTGGAGAGATAAACTAACGAAACAAGTAAACCAAGAACTTAGCACCGACGAAGTAATCATTAACCTAGCTTCAGCAGAATACAGTAAAGCAATTGACTTCAAAAAAATTACCAACCAAGTCATCACTCCAACATTCAAAGAATTTAAAAACGGAAAATTTTCAACCGTAATGATTTTCGCCAAACATGCACGGGGAAGAATGAGTAGATACCTCATCGAAAACAACTTGAAAGATGTGGAAGAACTCAAGCTTTATTCAATAGATAACTATGAATTTAGCGCCAATCAATCTACTGATAATGAATGGGTATTTGTGCGGTAAAAATAAGTTTGAGTAAAATAAAATAATCTAGTTTTCATTTCAAAAATTAACTATATTCGTGTTATAGTTGAATAGTACATTTCGTTTTCTATATTTCTTATATCCGATTTGAGGTGGTTTAATAATTCAATGGTTTTATCTTAATTAAATTTACTTTGAAATGGCACTCAGCTGGAACGAAATAAAAGACAGAGCATTCGCATTTTCCAAAGAATGGAAAGAAACTATTAACGAAGAAGCGGATGCAAAACCATTCTTAGATGCTTTTTTTGATGTCTTTGGAATTAATCGTAAAAAGATTGGAACGTTTGAGCATAGAGTAAAAAAACTCTCTGATGCTGATGGATACATCGACTTATTGTGGAAAGGAACCATTTTAGTTGAAATGAAAAGTCGGGGCAAAAACCTAGACAAAGCATTTCAACAAGCGATTGATTACACCCATGGTTTGAAACAAAGTGAATTGCCAAAGTACATTTTGGTATGTGATTTCTATATTTTTAGGTTGTACGATACAGAAGAACAAACTACAATAGAATTCACGATAGACGAATTAATACTCAACGTTCAATGTTTTGGGTATTTACTAGGCTACCAAAAGAAAACATTTAAAGAGCAAGATCCAGCCAACATTAAAGCTGCGGAGTTAATGGGAAAACTCCACGACCGACTAGAAGATATTGGTTATGAGGGGCATCCGCTGGAAGTTTATTTGGTTCGGATATTATTTTGTCTTTTTGCGGAGGATACCACAATTTTCAATAAGCAACAATTTCAAGATTACATAGAACAAAGAACAACAGAGGACGGTAGTGATTTAGCATCAAAAATTCAGGAACTTTTCCAAGTTTTAAACACGCCAAATGACAAACGTTTCAAAAACCTGGACGAGCAATTAAACGACTTTCCGTATGTGAACGGTAAATTATTTGAAGAAATTTTACCCATGGCCAGTTTTGACAGCAAAATGCGCCAAGCCTTATTGGATTGTTGTTACATCGATTGGAGTAAAATTTCACCGGCAATTTTTGGTTCTATGTTTCAAAGCGTTATGAACCCAAAAGAACGCAGAAACTTAGGTGCTCATTATACCAGTGAAAGCAACATACTAAAATTAATAAAACCCTTGTTTTTAGATGAACTTTATGATGAATTTGAAGGCATCAAAGGCAATAAAAACAAACTTCCTGAATTTCATAAAAAGATTAGCCAACTCAAATTTTTAGACCCTGCTTGTGGATGTGGTAACTTCTTGGTGATTACCTATCGCGAGTTACGTTTGTTAGAATTAGAAGTTTTACGTGCGACATACAAATCAGGGCAAGGAGTATTGGACATAAGTGATATCATTTGGCTCGATGTTGACATGATGTATGGCATCGAATACGAAGAATTTCCTGCACGTATTGCCGAAGTTGCCATGTGGTTAATAGACCACCAAATGAACATGCTGATAAGCAATGAATTTGGACAATACTTCGCGCGTTTACCATTGAAAAAATCAGCTAAGATTGTGCAAGGTGATGCCTTAGAAGTAAATTGGGGTACCTTAAAAATAGTGGATGAGATAACTATTAAGGCGGATCAATTAAATTTTAAAACGGTTGCTGAACCCATTGCAGAATACGGTACCGTAAATGTTATAACCAAGGATGCTCAAGAAATAACAAGCACTGAAGATTTTCCGCCTCACTATACAAAAGAAATAATTCATTACGATTTTATTATTGGCAATCCACCGTTTATTGGTTCAAAAGTAATGAGCCAATTTCAACGAGATCAAATCAGTAGAGAATTCAATAATAGCAAAGGAAGTGGAGTTTTAGATTATGTAACTGGTTGGTATTTAAAAGCTGCAAAATACATACAAGATACTAAAACAAAGGTTGCGTTTGTGTCAACAAATTCGATTGTTCAGGGAGAACAAACTGCGATTCTTTGGGGACAAATGCTAACAAAATATGGAATTAAAATTCATTTTGCACATAAAACATTCAAATGGAGTAATGAAGCAAAAGGAAATGCAGCAGTGTATTGTATTATCGTTGGGTTTGCCAATTTTGATACAAAAAATAAGGTTTTATTTGAATATGAAGATATAAAAGGCGAACCTATGGCTATACAAGTGAAAAATATAAATCCGTATTTAGTGGATGCAAAAGATATTATTATTGAAAAAAGAAGAACACCTATTTGTAATGTTCCTGAAATCTCATTTGGAAGTATGCCCAATGACGGAGGAAATTTGCTAATAAATGAAAGTGAAATTAATGAAATCAGATTAAAAGAACCTAAAGCAATTGAATTTATAAAACCATTTATTGGAGCACAAGATTTCTTAAATGGACAAAAAAAATATTGTTATTGGTTTAAAAATGTAAATCCCAAAGATTGGATTTTTATGCCAATTGCACTAAATAGAGTAAAAGAAATTGAAAAACTCAGAAAAAAAAGCATTAGAGAAGCAACGAAAAAACTAGCTCTTTTTCCATCTTTATTTGGAGAAATTAGACAACCAAAATCAAATTATATATTGATTCCAAGAGTTTCCTCTGAAAATAGAAAGATAATTCCTATGGGTTTTTTTGACAAAGACTCAATTGTTGGTGATACTTGTTTAAGCATTGAAAACGCAACTTTTTTTCACTTTGGAATTCTTCAATCAACAATGCACATGGCATGGGTTAAATCCGTTTGCGGACGCTTAAAAAGTGATTTTAGATATTCCAACGAAATTGTATACAACAACTTTCCTTGGCCTGAGAACCCTGGTGATAAACAAAAAAAATCCATCGAAGAAAAAGCGCAAAAGGTTATTGAGGTTAGAAAAGAAGTTATTGATTGTCCTTTAGGTAAAATATATGATATTGGCAAAATGCCACCCGACCTAATAAAAGCACACAACGAACTAGACAAAGCAGTTGACTCCGCTTATAGCAAAGAATCCTTCACTAGCGAAGCGAAACGCATGGAGTTTTTGTTTGATTTGTATGAAAAATATACTTCGAATTTATTTACAAAAGAAAAAACTAAAAAACTAAAAAAATGATACATATATCTCAAATAACTAATAAAACAAAGCTTTTAGAATATTGGCGTAAACCCACCAAAGAGGAAATAAAATTTGGACATGGCGCTACACATTATAGAGATTTTGAGTTTACAGATTGCTTTGATGAAAATGGATTCTTAAAACAACACATAAGATCAACCGAAGATTGTTTAGTTTATTATTCCAGTGATATAGAATTTCCTCGGAGAAATATAGCTCGTAGCTAAAAAAATAATAATTTCAGCAGCAAAGCAAAACACATGGAGTTTTTGTTTGATTTGTATGAAAAATATACGGCAGGGATATTTGAAAAGAAAAAAGGTGAAAATTAAATCAACCCAATGAATCCGGTAGAAAAACAATCATATTGGAGTGAGCGATATTTGAAAAATCAAGTTGGTTGGGATTGTGGCCAAAGAACTCCTCCGATAAAAGAATATATCGATCAATTAACCGACAAATCTATTTCGATACTCATTCCCGGATGTGGCAGTGGACATGAAGCAGAATATTTGTGGATGCTAGGTTTTACGAACGTGCACCTGCTCGATTTCGCGCCAGAAGCTTTGGCCCTTTTTTCAGAACGAGTGAGAGATTTTCCGAGAGAACAACTGCATTGTGATGATTTTTTTGAACATCAAGGAAAATATGATTTAGTCCTAGAGCAAACCTTGTTCTGTGCCATCAATCCAAAGGATCGAGAGAAATATGCAAAAAAAATGGCGGATTTAATTAAACCCTCCGGAAAATTGGTAGGCGTATTGTTTAATCGGGAATTCGAAGGAGGCCCACCTTTTGGAGGGTCTATTGCAGAATATGAACCACTTTTTAGCGCTCTATTTTCTTCCGTTTACATTGAACCATGCTACAATTCAATCAAGCCAAGAGAAGGATCTGAAGTGTTCATTAAAATGAATAACGTGCAATGAAACAAACAGATTCCGGAATTTTACTGCATCGCATTTCCTATAGTGAGACTAGTTTGATTACAACGTTTTATACGCAAGTGCATGGAATTCAGAAATTCATTTTTCAAGGCGGAAAGAAAAAAGCGGGAAACTTATCTCCTTTGGGCATTTATGAGTTGACGTATTACCGAAGACCCGATTCTGAATTAGGTAAGTTAAATCAAGTTCAACTGCTTGAACCCATGCACGGTATTTTTGCAAGTCCTATCAAATTGGTGATTGCTTTTTTTATTGCTGATGTTTTACACCAAAGTTTAAAAACAGACATCCCAGATGAACCTTTATTTCAGTTTTTGATGTCTTCCATTCACACATTGAACGAGGATTCAAACCCACAGTTTTTTCCCGCTACTTTTCTGTTGAGCTACATAGTTCATTTGGGAATCAGCCCATTAATTGAGGAAAAAGATGCCAATTACTTTGACATTCAGCAAGGAATTTTCACCAACTCTCCAAGAAATATTGTTAGCACACTTCAATCAGATGCAGCGCACATCATACGTGACTACATGGAAGGGAAAGAAATTCAGGAAACCGTATTTAAAAAACAAACCAAGGAAATCGTTTCAATTTTAGTGACGTATCTTTCTTTTCACATCCCTAATTTCAAGGGTGAAAAATGCTTATCACTTGCCAAAGAAATCATGAGTTAGTTACCAATCATGTCGAGCGACAAGCACAACCAAGTAGGTTTTATACGATGAATTCGGGTTTGTTGCCCAACCAATTCCTATATCGAGTGATTTTGCATGAAAATCTGAAATTCCAAGCAAATGCAATCGATGTCCAGCTTTCTGGTGATCTTTTACATTACCGTCATTTATTAAATCAATAACTCCTTCACGCGGAGAATCCGATCCGGCACTAATCGACTCAAAATAATTTTCTTTTGGGTTTTTCAACCAATCTGCATTCAATTTATATCCAGCCTTGTTCATGTAAAAATTCATTCCATATCCCTTTTTATCTACGTGACCGAAATAATTGTTTTTGGCCATGTCTTCCGCTTTTGTTTGCGCTACTTTTGCCAAGGTTTCATTCCAATTCAGTTCGGGCCTTTTTTCAACTCCTTTCAATGATACACCCACTTCTTCAGAGAACTGCGAAGGATTTGCACGAACTAAATTCAGGTAGTCTAAAGCCTCTTTCAAAGTGGATTCTTGTGCCGAAAATGTATGGGTAAAAAAAACAAGAACAATAATGAAAGTAGAAGAAAAGCGCATAATACTCAAATTTATAATATTACTTTTACACCCAATGATAATCTTTTTTTTGGACAAAGTTACACGAATGAATAAAGTATTTCACCTCTTTTTAATTCTATTTTTCGCGACAGCCTGTTCTGAAAACGTTCAAGTTCCATTGAGCACAAAAAAAACGACAAACTATGCTCGTTTTTTAACGATTCGAGATGAAAAAAATGGAGTATATATCGACATTAAGCATCCCGATCGGAAAAATAAAGAATATAAGTTTTTCATTAAAAAAGACAGTAATGGGAAAGTCCCTAACGACTACATAGAAATCAAACGAAACAATCCTTCCTTTATCGTTTTTTCTACAACACATATCGCAATGCTTGGTCAGTTGAACCAATTAAAAACAATAAAAGGTACATGCGCTAGCAATTTGATTTACACTAAAGAAATCAGAAAGAAAATTGAAGATAAAGCTATTATTGATTTTGGCAATGAATCAAATCCTTCACTGGAAAAAATTATCTCAATCAAACCAACGGCAATTATATACAGTGGATTTTCAGCTGAATTTTCAAAAAACAAAGAATTGCAGAAATTAGGAATTATTACAATTCCCAATTTTGATTGGAAAGAATCACATCCCTTGGGAAAAGCTGAATGGATCTTGTTTTTTGGTTATCTGACCGGAACCGAGGATGCAGCAAAAAAACACTTAGAAATCGTACAAGAAGAATACAATAGACTAAAAAAATCCGTTCAAGGACTTTCAAAACGCGCAGTAGTGTTATCTGGATCAAAGATGGGGGATTTTTGGTATGCTCCGGCTGGAGAAAGCTACATGGCTCAATTATTCAAAGATGCAGGCGCAAATTACATTTATAAAAACACAAAAGGCACAGGCAGCTTGGCTTACAGTCAAGAAAAAATCCTAGTGGACGCGAAAAAAGCAGACTTTTGGATTAATCCGGGATCACCTTCCTATGAATTGGTAAAACTGAGCAATCCCAAAGCTAGCTTTCTAGTACCATTTAGGGAGAAAAAAGTGTTTTGCTATACCAAAGACTCCAATAAATATTGGGAATTGAGCGCCATTCATCCCGAGTGGGTTTTGTCCGACCTCATCACTATTTTTCACCCCAGCACATCAAAAAAATCAAATTTATACTTTTACCATACTCTTGACTAAAAAACTATCATATCGCTTTTGGTTATTGGCACTATTGATTCTATTGCCATTAATGATGATAGTACACGTATTGTCTGGTCAAATCTCATTAAACTTTTCAGACATCGTTTCTGCATTTAATACTTATGATGCTACTAACACCAACCACATCATATTTTTTGAATTCCGGATTCCACGAATGACAATGTCAATTCTTTCAGGAAGTGCACTTGCCGTTTCAGGAATGCTCATGCAAACCTTGTTCAATAATCCACTTGCTGGACCATACGTTTTAGGGATTAATTCTGGTGCCTCATTAATTGTTGCCCTCACTCTTTTAACAGGAATTCCATTCTTCACGAGTGATTTTGGATTAATCTCGGGTGCTTTATTCGGAGCTTTACTCTTTGGGTCAATCATCTTGTATTTTTCCTTCTACATTCGCTCAAATGTTTCACTTTTGCTAATCGGTTTGATGATTTCAAGTTTTGTTGGTGCGTTGATAACAACATTAGAATCCATGAGTGCTGCGGAGCAACTTAAAAGCTTTACATTTTGGTCATTTGGGAGCTTGCAGCAAACCGCCTTAAATCAATTGCCACTCATACTCTTTGGGTGTATTGTTGGTTTTCTGGGATCGTTTTTATTGACCAAACCGCTAAACGCTATGTTATTAGGCGAAACATCAGCCAAATCATTAGGTATCCATATTCGTTCTTTTCGTATTTGGGTGATTGCAATAACGGCTATATTAACGGGAACAATTACTGCTTTTTGCGGTCCCATTGCATTTGTTGGACTTGCTATTCCCAATTTAACACGCATGTTGTTTCAAACACAAAACCATAAATACTTACTTTTAGGCAATCTACTTATCGGAGGAATATTTATGTTGACCTGTGACACAATCATCCAATTAGTCGAACCCTATTTCGTATTGCCGATCAATGCCTTCACTTCACTGTTTGGGGCTCCATTTGTAGTTTATATTGTATTAAAAAAATTAATATGATTTCACTTAAATCCATAGAAGTAGGCTACGACACTCCCTTACTAAGCGCTAATCTTTCGCTCGAATTAGGGAATTTATATGCCCTAGTTGGTAAAAATGGATCAGGAAAAACCACTTTATTGCAATCCATAATTGGAATGATTCCCTCAATACATGGTGAGATAATATTGGATGAAAAATCAATACATGCAATGACAAATTTGGAACGAGCCCAAAAAATCGCTTTCGTTGAAACCAAATTTATGGGCATTAACTATTTAACAGGATTTGAATATGTGGCAATTGGCCGAACACCTTATACAAATGCCTTAGGAAGGTTGAGTGATCATGATAAAATGCAAATTGCTAAATCTTTAGAAATAGTAGGCATTACTTATTTATCGGAAAAACACACCACTCAAATGAGCGATGGTGAGCGGCAATTACTTCAAGTAGCTAGAGCATTGGCTCAGGAAACTCAGTACATATTGATGGATGAACCGACTGCTTTTTTAGATTATTCCAACAAAAGGAATTTAATTGAAAAGCTAAAAAAAATAGCACACGAAGAACAGAAATGCATTTTATTATCTTGTCACGACCTTGAAATTTGCCTCGAGAATAACCTGTCCTTATTAATTGTTTCAGAAAGCGAAAAAAAGATTGAATTCAGGAACAATGCTTCCAAGGAGGAGATACTACAACTTGCCTTTTCCTAAAGAATTTAAATCTCAATTGATTTAGCTTGTTTGGCGTAAAAACCATTTTTTTGTACAATTTCATCCCTTAAACTTTTTGCTTTAACCAAATCCTCGTTTAAAATAAAGGCGTTCAGCAACTTCCATTCAGCCTCCTCCCTAAAATTGGTAAATTTATGGATTCGGACACTTTCGAAACAAGTGATTGACTTTTGGAAATCTCTTTTTTCCAAGGCACATAATCCGCCGTAGAATAGAGCGTTTACATCCTCAGGAAAGGTTTCAAGAATCAAATCAAAATTCTCGGAAGCCAGATCAACCATCCCTTTGTTAAAGTAATTCATTGTCTCCGATAAAAAAAGAAAATAACTAACCTCTTTTACATCCTGATTTTCAATTGTGGTGATTTTCCCTGAATTGTTTGCAGACACTCCATTTAGCAAGGCTGATTCATCCAAAATAAGCGTATTTTTTTTGCGGTACACGCGATAATCCACCGTTTTTAAGCTTCGAATAAACACTTCTTGCCCCACTTTACCCTCATTTTTTAATTCCTTGGATGAACTCAATGTGTTGGTTTGCAAAGTTTTCATCGGACTAGATAAAGAATCAACTGAAATTGGATAATGAACAATTGATTCAGAAACCGAGGACAAAACAGAACTTTGAACAATTGAACGAACAAATGTATTCGTTGGGATTGCATCAATTCCTGAATTCAATTCATTTGAATTAGCTTTATTCATTAAATTAGCAGGTGTTGAACGATCATTTTTTACTGTTTTACTTGCTGCTACAATTTTGTTTTGTTTTGAATCATTTTGATTGCTCTGCTTTGTCACAAAATAACTTCCAGCCACTAAAACTAATGCAAGTATGGACAATCCTCTAAATAACCATTTTGACCTCGTCCACTGTTTTTTGCTTGCACCGTATCTTTTATCCATATGCTGAACATCAGACCAAGTTATATCTGAATGGAGAAAACCATCCAAGGCATCCTCAGCAATCGCATCAGATGCAACGGAATCAATCAGTTTTTTCCGATAGACCGCATCTTGTGTGCCAAGTAAATGTTTGCTGGTTGTACGATTCAATTTCATATGGAATAGGAATTAACACCTTGTTTTTCAAGGGATATTTTTAGCATACGTTTGCCATTTTGTATAGCACTTTTTACTTGCATCAATGACATTTGCAAGGAATCCGCAATTTCTGTGTACGATTTCCCTTCAAAGAAAAACAACTCAATTGATTTTTTTTGATCGGGTTTTAGTTGACTTATAATCCCTTCTAAAATTTCAAAATTTCTTTCTTTCTCCTCCGCTGAGATAATCGGTTGGGCAGTTTCCGGTAATTCTGTTGAATCAATGTTACCAGCAACGGGGTTGTTTTTCCTTAATAGCATGAGACATTCATTTCGAATCATTGTGTGTAACCAAGATTTAAAATTTTGTATTTCATGTTTTTGTATTTTGTCACCCAACTTGTGAAATAATTCCATAACTACGTCTTCCGCATCTTCTTTATTCCTTAGGTATTTCATTGCAATTGACAATAAAAGATGGGCATATCTTTCATAAAAAACATCCATACAAACTGATTTCTGCGACTTTTTAAAAATCACAATCAGCTCATCATCAGACTTTAAGCGCCACTCCTTTTTTGAAAAAAAACTAAGCAAAGAATTTTAATTTAATACATGATGCAAGTTAATCGATAATTCCATAAAAAGTTCAATTTTTTTTAGAATGTATTGTTATTCTAAAGTGATTTTATAACTTTGATAAAAAAACAATTATGTCATCTAAGAAAGATACTTTTTTCGACGAGTCAACCGCTGCAGTTGGAATAATATATACGATTGCATTGTTAGCGATACTTGTTTCTATCTTTATCTGGGGATAAACGCATGTCACCAGAATAATACAAGCGTTTAAACATATTCGCTATGCCATTTAACACCTTATTTTCTTGGCTAATAAAAAAGCGAATTCATCAAATTGATTTATTTAAAAAATATCCGCTCGAGGTTCAGAATGAAGTATTTACGAAATTAATTTCGACAGCTATTTATACTGAATTTGGTTTTCAAAATAATTTTTTCCGTGTAAAAAACCACGAAACCTTCAAGGAATTTGTGCCACTTCAAGAATATTCTGGAATTCAGAAAAACGTAGATCGATTGATGGCAGGAGAGCAAAATATTCTTTG
This sequence comes from Lishizhenia tianjinensis, assembly GCA_943330745.2. GTDB lineage: Bacteria > Bacteroidota > Bacteroidia > Flavobacteriales_D > Crocinitomicaceae > UBA952. Next base: position 113,950 of record CALQIX020000006.1, on the reverse strand, counting down.
GCCGACGGATACCAAATGGTTTGCGAAATCTTCAGGAACAACATCGGCTCGAAGTAAATTTATCCCAGTTACGAAAGAATCATTGGATGAATGCCATTACAAAGGAGGAAAAGATCTATTGGCATTATATTACTCCAATTTTCCGGGTTGCAAATTGTACAATGGGAAACACTTGATTGTTGGTGGCAGTGCACAAATAAATCCTTTGTCTTCGGATTCTTATTTTGGCGATTTATCTGCAATAATAGTTAACAACTTGCCTTGGTGGGCAGAAATACGCAGAACTCCCTCCAAGGAGATAGCTTTAATGAGTGAATGGGAAGAGAAGATTGAAAAAATGGCTCATTCAACCATTCATGAAGACGTTTTAATTCTAGCGGGTGTCCCTAGTTGGACAATGGTTTTAGCAGAACGCATTTTAGAAATCACGGGAAAGCAAAATTTAAAAGAGGTTTGGCCTAATTTAGAATTGTTTATGCACGGAGGGGTTAACTTTGAACCTTACCGTAATTATTTTAAGGACTTAATTCCTGACCCAAATATGCATTATGTTGAAACATATAATGCTTCCGAAGGATTCTTTGGCATACAAGACCAGCCTTTTTCGTCTGAACTTCTCCTCATGCTAGACTATGGAATATTTTATGAATTTATTCCTATGGATTCATTCAATGGAACAGAATCTGAGAACGTTGTTTCATTAAAAGATGTAGAAACAGATGTAAATTATGCACTTGTAATTTCGACCAACGGTGGATTGTGGCGTTATATTTTAGGAGATACGATTAAGTTCACCTCCCTTCTACCCTTTCGATTTAAGATTACAGGACGCACAAAATCCTATATAAATACTTTTGGAGAAGAATTAATTGTTGAAAACGCAGAAAACGCAATTGGCTATGCTTGTTCACAAACAGCAGCAATTTTGCGCGATTTTACTGCGGGCCCAATTTATATGAATAACACCGAATCAGGTGCGCACGAATGGATTATAGAATTCAATCATTTACCCGAAAACAAAGAACAATTTACGCTTTTACTAGATTCAAAATTGCGTGAAATAAATTCAGATTACGACGCAAAACGATATAAAAACTTGGTTCTTAATCCGCCTATAATTCATTTTGCAAAACCAGGTACATTTGACCGTTGGCTAAAAAATCAAGGAAAATTGGGTGGTCAGAATAAAATTCCTAGATTAGCAAACAATCGAGAAATTCTGGATCAACTATTGCTTCAAAGCGCATTTATCGTATGAAACCACTGATTTTTATAAGTTTATTGTTGCTTACACAATCCTTGTTTGGTCAAAACAAAATGAAAGAATGGAATGAAATCAGGACTATTTCTGCCGAGTCTATCTCCTGTTGGAACGTAGATGCATTTAATCAATTGTTAATTGCCAATCAATCAACTTTAACAAAATATGCGGTTAGCGGAAGCGTTTTGTATAAAATCAGTAACAAATCACTTGGTGAAATTCAACAAATTATACCAATAACCCCTCTTAAAATCCTGCTATTTTCAGAGACGCAACAACAAATCTGCTTTGTGGATAATACCCTAACGTTAGTGAACGACTGCATTGACTTGAGCGAGTATGAAATCGAGTACGCATCACACATCGCCCGTTCGGAAAGAGGGGATAAACTTTGGGTTTTCGATCAAATTAATTCAAGAATTTTATTGATTGAATTAAATCAAAAAGGGAAAATAGTACAAGAAATACGAAACGCCAAAGGATTGATGAATATGGAACAAATGGTGGAGATGATTGAATTTGATTCGAAACTTTTCCTATTGGATAGCTCCAAAAAAATTACCGTTATTGATTTGTATGGATCCTTAATTGATCAAAGGGATTCAAAAACAAACAGCATTTGTTCATCCGATAATATTTTCTGGAATACCAGCTCTAGTCATTTATTTAGTGAGGAACGAAATGGTACTTCAACTACTTTCTCCCTTTTGCCTCCCTTTGAGGTGGATGATTTTAGGGTTATCAACAATCAATTCTACTTTGAGGAAAACAACATTATTCACATTTTTGAATTCGTTGAAAAAAAATAGCAATTTATCATAAACTACGGGATTAAATAAATAACTTTACAGTTCAAAATTTGAATGTATGCATATCGCGATAGCAGGTAATATTGGGGCTGGAAAAACAACATTAACAAAGTTATTATCAAAACATTATGGTTGGGAAGCACATTTTGAAGATGTAGACCAAAACCCATATTTGAATGACTTTTACGAAGAAATGCAACGTTGGTCTTTTAACCTTCAAATTTATTATTTGAACAGTCGTTTTACCCAAATTCAAGAAATTAACGAAAATAAGAAAAACGTAATTCAAGACAGAACCATCTATGAGGATGCATTCATTTTTGCGCCTAATTTACACTCAATGGGCTTGATGACAACCCGAGATTTTGAAAATTATTTTTCGCTATTTAATTTAATGGATTCATTTGTTAATCCACCCGATTTACTCATCTATTTGCGGGCAAGCATTCCAACTTTAGTTGAACAAATCAACCGCAGAGGAAGAGATTATGAGGAAAGTATCCGATTGGATTATCTAAAGCGATTGAATGAGCGATATGAAGCATGGATTTCAACCTATGACAAAGGTAAATTACTCATTATTGATATTGATAATAACCGTTTTCCGGAAAATCAAGAAGACCTAGGAAAAATCATCAGCTCTATCGATGCTGAAATACATGGTTTATTCTAAAATCAACAAAATGATTATTGTTACAGGTGCAGCTGGATTTATTGGTAGCTGCTTAGTTAGTCGTTTAAACCAAGCAGGTTATACTGATCTAATTTTGGTTGATGACTTTTCATTTGCAGAAAAAAATAAAAATTTAAACGGGAAAGAATTTTTGTTTAAAATAGAACGTACCCAACTTTTTGATTGGTTAGCAGACCAAAATCCTGAGATTGATTTTGTATATCACATAGGAGCAAGAACGGATACCACTGAATTTAACAAAGAAATTTTTGATGAATTAAATGAATTGTATTCACAAAAGATCTGGAATTATTGTACACTGAAAAATATTCCTTTGGTATACGCTAGTTCTGCCGCCACCTATGGATTAGGTGAATTTGGTTATTCCGACGATCATTCGTTGATTTCAAAATTGTCACCCTTAAATCCCTACGGTGATTCAAAAAATAATTTCGATAAATGGGTTTTGAGACAAACTAAATCGCCTCCCTTTTGGGCAGGTTTAAAGTTTTTTAATGTGTATGGCCCCAATGAATACCACAAAGGCCGTATGGCAAGTGTAATTTTTCATACCTATAACCAAATTCAAGAAAAAGGAACAATGAGACTATTTCGTTCTCACAATACTAAATACAAGGATGGTGAGCAATTGCGCGATTTTATCTATGTGAAAGATTTAATTGAAGTTTGTTTATTTCTGAAAGATAATTTACCTGAATCAGGAATCTATAACTTGGGATCAGGAAAGGCAAGAACGTTTTTTGATTTAGCTACAAACACATTTCATTCACTGAATTTAACCCCATCCATCTCTTTCGTTGACACTCCTGAAGATATCCGTGATAAATACCAATATTTCACAGAAGCTGATATGACAAAACTTGTTTCAGCTGGTTACACCAAACCTTTTCATACCTTAGAAGAAGGGGTAAAAGATTATGTGGTGAATTATTTATCCGATCACTCGTATTATTAAAATGAATTGGAGTAATCCACTTATTAGCGCCTTATTTCCAGCAATTGTTCTTGGATTAATAAACTATTTTTATAATCGCAAAAAAGGATTGACGAACATTGGATCATTCATATTAAGTGTCATTGTTTTTTACGCTATTTTTTATACCTTGTTTAAAACAATTTTCAGACCGAACTAAGAAAAATGATTATACAAAAAAAGGCTCCCTTTCGAAAGCCTTTTATTAAATCTATCGTTGTTTAATCAATCATTTCAATTGATACAATACTATCTCCTTGTCGAATTTCATCAATTACATCTAATCCTTCAACTACCTTTCCAAAACAGGTATGATTCCCATCTAAATGAGCCGTATTCGTTCTAGAATGACATACAAAAAACTGAGACCCACCCGTATTTCTACCTGCATGCGCCATAGAAAGAACCCCTTTTTCATGGTGTTGTTTTTCCGCATTAACCTCACATTGAATGCTATAACCAGGGCCACCCGTTCCCGGCATTCCTGATGCACCGTCGCGAGAATTTGGACACCCGCCTTGAATAACGAAATCTGGCAAAACTCGATGCCATTTTAGTCCATTGTAAAATCCTTGATTGATTAATTTAGTGAAATTCTCCACAGCGATTGGAGTTTCTTTTTCGTATAATTCTGCGATCATTTCGCCTTTGTTAGTTGTGATTTTTGCTCTCATGTTATTTTTTTTTCAAAGCTATAAAAAAGCAAGATAGCAAAATCAAATTCCAAAAATAAATCGTAAATTCAAATAGAAATTCAATTTATGTCTATTCCTATAAACAAATGGTCTTTGCAAGATAGGCCCCGTGAGAAATTTTACACCAATGGAAGAAAATCCCTTACCGATGCTGAATTATTAGCCATAATAATCGGAAACGGAACAAAAAACCATTCTGCTTTGCAAATTGCACAAACACTATTATCGAACCATAATCATTCTTTGGAATCCATCAAGAAACTTGACTTGCAAGAATTGGTTAAAACGAGAGGCATTGGCTCGGTAAAGGCAATTTCAATTTTATCTGCCTTAGAATTAAGCAATCGATGTCAAAACAAAGGAGAAATACCAACAAAATTATCCAAGTCGCATGATGTATTTGAGTTTGTAAAACCCCATTTTCAGGGATTAAAACATGAAGAATTTCACATTATTCTTTTGAATAATTCCAATCGATTCATTGAGCGAATTCTTATATCAAAAGGAGGAATTACTGGTACGGTTGCCGATGGAAGAATCATTTTTAAAGAAGCATTAATACGCAATGCTACCAGCATCATTTTATTACACAATCACCCAAGTGGCAATATTGAACCCAGTCAATCGGATAAGATTTTGACAAAAAACCTTAAAGAATTCGGAAAATGTATTGATATTACCGTCATGGACCACCTCATACTCGCTGATAATTTCTATTTTAGCTTTGCAGATGACGGATTGCTTTAGAAAACTAGTTCAATGAAGAAAAAAATAATCACCATAATAGGAGCCCGCCCTCAAATAATAAAAGCAAGTGCTTTCAGTCGAGCAGTAAAAAATCATTTTCAAGATCAAATTGAAGAGATTTTAGTTCACACTGGTCAACACTATGATGAAAACATGTCGGATGTGTTTTTTAGCGAAATGGGTATCCCACAACCCAATTACAATTTAGCAGTTGGCAGTGGTTCACATGGAGCACAAACTGGTAAAATGACCGAAGGATTAGAACAAATTTTTTTAACCGAAAAACCAGATGCCGTGTTGGTGTATGGTGACACCAATTCAACTATAGCAGGAGCTTTAGCGGCTACAAAAATTCACATACCAGTTATCCATGTTGAAGCAGGATTAAGAAGTTTTAATAAATCGATGCCAGAAGAAATAAATCGAATTTGTTGCGACCACATGTCAACCCTTCTGTTTACACCAACCCAAACAGGCCTCACCAATTTAGCCTCCGAAGGATTTGACACAAAACCAACTAAAAAGGCGCATATTGATAATCCAGGAGTGTATTTGTGTGGCGATGTGATGTACGATAACTCACTCTATTTTTCCGAAGTTAGTAACTCAAAATCAACTATTCTTTCCGAATTAGAAATAAATTCAAACGAATATATTTTATCCACAATTCACCGAGATTCAAATACAGATATTGCAGAAAACTTAGAGAATATTTTTAAAGGTTTAATTACTGTCGCTGAACAATCTAATCTTACCGTGATTCTTCCTTTACATCCACGAACAAAATCTAAATTGGAAAGTACATTAAGCAAAGATCTTTACAACCAAGTAATTAGCAATGAAGTAATTAAAATCATTCCACCCGCCGGATTTTTAGACATCATTGCATTGGAAAAGAATGCGCGCTTAATCATTACTGATAGCGGCGGTCTGCAGAAAGAAGCTTATTTCTTCAAAAAGCCATGTTTGATTCTACGACCACAAACGGAATGGATTGAAATTGTAGAAAATGGAAATGCCGAATTAGTGGGGGCCGATTATTCAAAAATTGTAGAAGGCGGATTACGCTTGTTGAATCGGACAGATTTCACCTACCCAAGTCTATATGGTGATGGAAAAGCGGCAGAATTTATTGGAAATAAAATTTTGGAGACTTTATCATGATATTAATCTACGTAGAGGAAATATCCGAGCGTTTGCTATATACCTTTGATTTTATTTTCAAGGAGAGACGCATCGAATATAGACTCACGAACGATAAACATTTTCTTGAAACTTCGTCATTACCGAAATTCAATTACTCAACGATTGATATTGAACACACTTTATACATACAGCCTTCCACCTTGCTTTTTGATGAAAACATAAGTGTTTATGGAATAGATAAGGGCATTTTTGAAGATGAAGAGTGCTTAAGTTTTAATAACAAAATTGACCCTATTGCCAGTATTTTTTATGTGTTATCACGCATGGAGGAATACAAATCGATGTATGTCGATCAGCACGGACGCTTTGAGGCCAAAAACAGTGTGTTATATCGATTTAATTGGTTGGAAAAAGTAGTTTGTGACCGATGGGCTGAGGCGTTCTTGCGCTATTTATTGAGAAACAGATTAGAAATCGGTTTGCCTAAACAAATTCCCTTGGTGATGAATCCTACGTTTGATATCGATGAAACGTTCTCCTACAAACTTAAAAGTCCTTTAAGGACATGGTTATCAACCTTAAAAGATCTATTGACTGGTAAAAAAGATCGATTAATAGAGCGCCAACGAGTTTTGATAGGCAAACGAATAGATCCTTATGATACCTATGACTACATAAAAAGCATTGTTGAACGCGGATTTTCCGTGAATATGTTCTGGTTGTTAGGCGATTATGCCAAGTATGATAAGAATATCTCTCACCGAAGTAATAAGCACCGCAGAATTATTCAAGATATGGATAAGTACGCAACAATAGGGCTGCATCCAAGTTACAAATCAAATTCTTATGAGTTTTTTCTTTTGAACGAGAAAGACCGCATCGAATCGATACTGAATCATCCAGTTGAACACTCTAGGCAACATTTTTTAAAGATCAACATTCCGTTTACCTATCAGATATTGCATTCCATGGGTTTCAAAAAAGACTACACGATGGGATATGCAGAGGCAATTGGTTTTCGGGCTGGAACAGCCAGACCTTTTCGCTGGTTTGATTTATCGAAAAATGAAATGACTTCTTTTGTTATTCAGCCATTTGCATATATGGACGGAACCTTAAATGAATATTTAAAACTGTCCGTTGATGAAGCGAAAGAAAAAATTGATACGCTATACGCGGAAGTAAAAGAATATGGAGGTCATTTTTCATTCATCTGGCACAATTCAACCATTGGCCAATACGGTCATTGGAAAGGTTGGCGAGAAGTACTGGAACATACATTGAACATTGAAAACGAAAGAAAGTGAACCGAAAATTTGTTTTAACTGGAATTGCATTAATTATGATTTCCATTTTGCTCGGAGCATTTGGTGCCCACGGGTTAAAGTCAATCGTTAGTTCAGAGAAACTAATCAGTTTCGAAACTGGAGTGAAATATCAAATGTATCAAGGATTAGCATTTATAATCCTTGGGTTTAATTATTCCACAATTAAAAACAACAACCCTTGGGTTTATCGTTTGGGTTTACTGGGTATTTTACTCTTTTCTGGATCTATTTATTTCCTGACAATTACCGATATAACACATTTACCCAAACTCATTTTCGTTCCATTAACTCCAATTGGTGGTGTGTTATTAATTGCCTCATGGCTGTTTTTATTCGTTTCTATACTCAAGCAAAAGGTTTCAAAATGAATATAACCGTTTTAGGATCTGGAACCTCACAAGGAGTACCCGTAATTGGTTGTTCTTGCGCCATTTGTTCAAGTTCCGATGAACGAGATAAAAGATTTAGAAGTTCAGTTTTAATAGAGATCGATGGAAAACATATTGTAATTGATACGGGTCCAGATTTTAGAAGCCAGATGCTTGCTAATCACGTTAAGCAGGTGGATGCGGTACTTTTCACGCATGAACACAAAGATCACACTGCTGGTTTAGATGATATTCGCCCCTTCAATTTCATGCAAGACGAGGTCATACCTGTTTTTGCATCTAATCGTGTTGCAGAAGCAATCCAACGCGAATATGCTTATATTTTTGCAGAAAAAAAATACCCAGGAGCCCCAGAAATTAACTTACGCATTATTGAAAACGAGGCGTTTAATCCTTTTACATCGCTCAAAGTTATTCCTATCCAAGTGATGCATGGCCAAATACCTGTGTTTGGTTATCGAATAAATGATTTCACCTATATAACGGATGCAAAAACAATTGACCAAATTGAAATTGATAAAGTGAAAGGAACAGAAATTTTAATAATTAATGCGCTGCGCTTAGAAAGCCATCATTCTCATTTTAATTTAGATGATGCTTTATCTTTTATCGCTGAGATTGCTCCAAAAAAAGCCTACTTAACCCATATTTCACATGTTTTTGGCAAGCATGAAGTAATAGAAAAAATGCTTCCACCAGGTGTTTTTGTAGCCTATGATGGTTTACAAATCAACCTTACCAGCACGTAAAGTGTAAAAATTTGCAACTGAATAATTAATTTTGAAAGAATAGAAAGTAAATTAGCTACGTGAAAGAGGATAAATTCATTGACATCAGAAAGCTCATAAAGAGTAAAAACCCCCGTTTATTGAAATGGCTTCCGGGGTTTGCCGTGCGTTATTTGGAACGAATTCTTCATCAAGATGATATTAATGAATTCTTGGCAAAGAATAAAGATACATATGATATCGATTTTTGTCATGCTATCATGGAGTATTTTAACATTGAAGTCATCATTGACGGAATTGAAAAAATACCTACGAATGAACGAATTGTAATTGTAATGAATCACCCTTTAGGTGGAATGGATGCTATTGCTTTTGTTTCGGGAGTTGCTCAAAGGAGACAGGATTTTAAATTTATTGTGAATGATTTATTGTTGAATTTAACCAATATGCGCGGGTTATTTCTAGGTGTCAATAAATTTGGAAAAAATGACGGAAATAAACGAAATCAAATCGATTCTCTTTTCGAATCTGATGATACAGTTTGTATTTTTCCTGCTGGAAAAGTAAGTCGCCGACAAGAAGGACGAGTAATGGACCTTGAATGGAAAAAAACATTCATTACCTTAAGTCGAAAATATGACCGAAAAATTGTACCGATACACATCGATGGGGGATTGAGTAATTTCTTTTATCGTTTATCTGAAATTCGGCAAAAATTCGGCGTAAAATCGAATATTGAAATGTTGTATTTGGCTGATGAAATGTATAAACAAAAAAACAAAACAATTCGATTCAATGTTAAAGACTGTATTGATTTAAACTCCTATCATCCAGAAAAAACAGATAAAGAAGTTTCTGAAATGATTAAGGAAATTATCTATACAAGCACAAAATAAATAGTTTATGAAACCGATTATAGAGGCGATAGATAAAGAATTGCTAAAAAGCGAATTAAACACCGATCGATTTGTGCGTACAACCCGAAAAGGTGGAAATGAAATTTACGTTGTAAATCAACACAATGCTCCTCATGTATTGCAGGAAATCGGAAGATTACGTGAAGTGACTTTTCGACAATCAGGCGGAGGAACAGGAGAATCTGTTGACTTAGATGAATACGACACGCATGAACATTGCTACGATCAATTGATTCTTTGGTCACCTGAAGATGAGGAAATCATTGGTGGATATCGATTTATTCGTTGCGACAAGGCGATTGATGATGCTGGACACATACATCTATCAACCAGTCATTATTTTGAATTTAGTGCTCACTTTACGAGAGATTATCTCCCATACACGATTGAACTTGGAAGAAGTTGGATACAACCCAATTTTCAAGCAACGACCAATCCTAAAAAAGGACTATTTGCTTTAGATAATATTTGGGATGGCTTGGGTGCAATTACGATAATGAATCCTGAAATAAAATATTTTTTTGGTAAAGTTACCATGTATCCAACCTATAATTTTGAGTGCAGAGATTTCTTATTGCATTTCATGCATCATTATTTTCCAGACCGTGAACATTTGATGCAACCCTTCAATCCACTCATTCAACACTACGATAAAACTAAATTTGACATGCAGTTGGACGGATTGGATTTTAAAGAAGGAATGAAAGTGTTGAATACGTATGTTCGTGAAAATGGAGAATTTATTCCGCCATTGGTAAATATCTATATGCATTTATCTCCAACCATGAAAACTTTTGGAACGGCAGTAAATCCAGACTTTGGTAATGTGGAGGAAACAGGAATTTTAATCACAATTTCTGATATTTTTGAGGAAAAGAAAGAAAGACACATGGTATATTAGAATCACTTATACTTTTTAGCGAAATAGAATTACCTTTGCAGTCGAATGAATCAATTTAAAAAAGTTGCATTTTATACCTTAGGTTGTAAGTTGAATTTCTCTGAAACATCAACCCTTTCAAGACTTTTCGAGGAAGGGGGATATGCAAAAGTAGATTTTGAGGAACATCCCGATATTTTTATCATCAATACGTGTTCAGTAACAGAAAACGCAGATAAAAAATGCAAACAATTGGTACGCAGAGCATTGAAAATCAATCCGGAGGCACTAATCGCCATTGTGGGTTGTTATGCACAACTGAAACCCGAAGAAATTGGGAAAATTCCTGGCGTTGACCTAGTCTTAGGTGCCAATGAGAAATTCAACGTCTTAGATCATATTGAAAAAATAAGCACCAAGCTCGAGAAATCGATTGTTCAATTTGATTCTATCAAAAAAACTACAGAATTTGTCCCTTCCTATTCATATGGAGATAGAACGCGTTCTTTTTTAAAAGTCCAAGATGGTTGTGATTACTTTTGTACATTTTGTACCATTCCATTAGCGCGCGGAAAAAGCCGAAACGCAACCATTTCAGAAACGGTTGATGAAGCAAAAAAAATTGCACAAACTGAAATTAAAGAGGTGGTACTAACTGGTGTTAACATTGGTGACTTTGGACAAGGAAGTGAAGAAAACTTCTACCAATTAATCCAAAAACTGGATGAGGTAGAAGGAATTGATCGATTTCGAATTTCATCCATTGAACCTAATTTGTTAACCAATGAAATTATCGAATTTTGTTTAACCAAGACTCAACGCTTTGTTCCTCATTTCCATATTCCGTTGCAATCAGGTAGTAATAATTTACTGAAAGCTATGCGCAGAAAATACGAAAGTAAATTGTACGCAGAACGAGTTGCTCATATAAAACAAATCGAACCCACTTGTTGTATTGGCGTGGATGTTATCGTTGGTTTCCCAGGTGAAACTGAAGAAGAGTTTATGGAAACGGTCAATTTTTTAAAAGATCTTGATATTTCCTATTTACATGTTTTTACCTACTCAGAACGTGCAAATACAACAGCGATAAAAATGGCAGATACGGTACCGATGGATGTAAGAAAAGAAAGAAGTAAAATCCTTCACCTCTTATCGGATCGAAAAAAGCGTATGTTTTATGAACAAAATCTTGGAAACATTCGTATTGCACTAATTGAAAGTGAACAAGATGAAGGTTGGATGTATGGTTTTACTGAAAACTATGTGAAAATAAGAATTCCATTTGACGCTACCTTTGCAAACCAATTTAAAAAAGTGAAATTGACAAAAGTAAACTCAGACGGAACTATGGATTGTGAATTTGTAAATGAATAATTGTGAGTGTTTGTTATATTACACGAAGAGAGACTTTTAATGCCGCCCACAAATTGTGGAAGGAGGGGTGGACATTGGAAAAAAACGAAGAAGTTTTTGGGAAATGCAGCAATAAAAATTGGCATGGTCATAATTTCACCTTATTTGTTACGGTCAAAGGTCTTCCCAATCCTGACACTGGATTTATCATTAACTTGAAAGAGTTAAGTTACATAATGAAAGAGTTGGTGATTGAACCCCTGGATCATAAAAATATAAATATGGATGTTCCGTTTATGGCAGGAATCTTGGCTTCTACCGAGAATTTAGTCATCGAGATATGGAAAATACTTGAAAATCCGATACGAAAAGCAGGTGGAGAATTGGCGAAAATTAAATTGATTGAAACCGAAAATAACTTTGTTGAATATTATGGAGGAAATGAACCTTACTAAAATGGATGCATCAAACGAAAAACATAAACTTGTTCTAACTGAACTTTATGAGCAAGTTCTTCTAAACTTAGGTGAAGACGTTTCGCGGGAAGGGCTTGAAAAAACCCCGCAACGCGTAGCGAAAGCGATGCAGTTTTTAACCAGCGGGAACCATATCAATCCAGATGAAATTATGAACCAAGCAATTTTTCATGAAGAGTACTCAGAAATGGTCATTGTGAAAGATATAGAGGTATATTCCATGTGCGAACACCACATGTTGCCATTTTTCGGAAAAGCTCATATCGCCTATATTCCTGATGGAAAAATTGTTGGCTTGAGTAAAATACCGCGCGTAGTGGATGCCTATTCAAGAAGATTACAAGTTCAAGAAAGATTGACCATTGAAATAAGAGATTGTGTGCAACGAACCTTAAATCCCAAAGGTGTAGCCGTTGTAATTGAATGCGCGCACATGTGTATGCAAATGCGTGGAGTACAGAAACAAAACTCCAAAACAACAACGAGTGCATTTACTGGATTATTTTTAAGTAATGATGCAACTAGAAAAGAATTTATTAACTTAGTACAAACAAAAAATAATTAATTATGAGCAATTATCTAAATCAAGAATCGTATACGCAAGAGGCAACACGTACGTTCTTTAGAAATGTTTACTCCTACATGTTTGGAGCCTTGGCTATTTCAGGCTTGATTGCATATATGGCAGGTAACAAGGAGTTTATTAGTGAGTATTTCATGAATGCTGACCAAACAGGGCTTTCACCTTTATTTTATGTCGTGGTTTTTGCGCCAGTTGGCTTAGGACTACTCATTCAAATGGCATATAATCGCTTGTCCATGAATTTCTTGCTTATTCTTTTTATTGCTTATGCAGCCTTGATGGGATTTAGTCTTTCAACAATTTTCTTAATCTATGAAATTAGTGCAATCGCGATGACATTTTTCGTCTCTGCTGGTGCATTTGCAGGTATGGCTGTTTTGGGGTACACTACAAAAACAGATTTAACCAAATTTGGAAGTTTGTTGTACATGGTATTTATTGGAATGTTTATCGCAGGAATTGTAAATATGTTCATGCAAAGTGACGCCTTTGGATTTTTCATTTCTGTTATTGGTGTATTTGTTTTCACTGGTTTAACAGCATATCAAATGCAACAACTAAAAGCAGTGGCTCAATCACCCGATTTAACTGTGGAAGAAAGAAACAAATTATCTTTGATTGGAGGATTGCAATTGTACATACTTTTCATTAACTTGTTTTTATCCTTGTTGCGCATCTTAGGAAGTCGCGATTAAATTCAAAAATCATTTAGTTAAAAGGGCTTCCGATGAAGCTCTTTTTTTTTGATTAGATCTTCAATTTACTAGCTTTTAAATTGTTTTCAGTATATTCGAATCGAAAGAATACCTATGGCAAAAAAAGAGGTTCCTGCACCGATTAAAAAACTCAATATGCAACCAAAATCATGGTTCATGTTATTTGCATTAATTTCATTTCTATTTTACGGAAATTCAATCTCTAACGGTTATTCATTAGACGACGAATTAGTTACTAGTACAGACAGAAAAGCACATCAAAACGTAGAGAAAGGCATTGCTGGAATCAAATCGATTTTCACATCAAATTATGCGATAGATGGAAAACAGAATTATGAATATCGGCCCATTGTTACCCTTTCTTATGCCATTGAAAAATCTATTTTTGGTGAATCAACCAATCGTGTGCATATTTCACACTTCATCAATATTGCCTTGTATGCCGTTTGCGGAATATTACTTTTTCAACTGTTGCAAGTATTGTTTCAACAACAGGCCTCTCTTTTTTCAGGCCTAGTAGTTTGTCTATTTTTGATCCATCCGCTGCATTCTGAAGTTGTAAATAATTTAAAAAATAGAGACGAGATGCTCAGTTTGATATTTGCAACTCTATCGGCAATTTATACTTTTAAATATATCGACAAACAAAAATGGCATTATCTCATCCATGCTTCCATTTTACTCATTTTATCCCTGCTTTCCAAAAAATCAAATCTTCCATTTGTTGTTATTATCCCTTTAATGATTTGGTTTTTCAGAAAATTGGACTGGAAAAAAACAGCAGTCATATTCCTTGTTCTATTCGTTGCGCAATATTCCATGAAATTCATGAAATCTGGTTTATTAGAAAAAGATAAAACGCGTTTTTTTAGCTACATTGAAAATCCTTTATTTGAACTTGGTTTTTGGGAACGGATCCCTATGTATTTTACATCAAACTTATTTTACATTCAAAAGTTCATTTTTCCTTACCCATTAAATTTTTATTACGGGTATAATTCCATCCCGCTCGTTGGTTTTTCCGGTTGGCAGTTTTTTCTGGGGCTAATTATCTTGCTAATCGGTTTGTTTTTTGCTTTTCGCGGAATATTTAAAAAATCACTTCCCGCTTTTGGAATATTGTTCTTTTTACTAGCCATTGGTGGTGCTGCCAATTTAATTAATCCAATGGTTGGGATTGTAGGAGAACGTTTTGCATTCACCGCCTCATTTGGATTGTGTATTTTGGTAGTATGGGGTGTATTTCAATTTTATTCGATTGATCTGCATGAACGATCCTGGAATACAAAACTAGCAATACCATTCGCAGTAGTCACAATTCCTTTTTTCATTTTTTCAGTTCAACGCAATAAAGACTGGAATTCAAAATCATCCTTGTATTTGGCGGATTCTGAAAACATGAGAACCTCTGCAAAAGTAAATTCCTTATTGGGAACAGAATATCAAGAAGGGGTTTATTCCATTCAACAAAATGGAACTGGGACCTTTCAGGAAATGATGCAAAAAGTAGATTCTTCCATCCTATTTTACAAACGATCCTTAGCCGTATTTCCAAAATATGAATCAAGTTTGAATAACATAGGAGTTTTAAATTATTCCTTTAAATACGATTATATTGAAGCCATTTCATCCTTTCAAAAATCAGTTGCATTCAATACTAAATACTATGAAGGAATACTCAATATTGGTAATTCGTATGCAAAATTGGCTGAATCCTATCATTCTTTGCTGAAAATGTATCCAATATCAGCAGAAAGACAAAAAACTACCCCCACTTTAGATTCTTATTTCAGAAAGCAAAAGTTATATAAAACGCTAACAATCATAAATCAATTTCAGGTTTCCGCGATCAAACAACTTCAAATTGCGTTCAATGAGGCGTCCTTGTCCAATCTAATCGAATTAAGTACCAACCTAGAATCTTTAGATAATAAATTACAAGGGTATAATTTCGCACAATCCATTAATACTGAATTAAACAGAGCCTTTCAAACAAAAACAAAACCTAATTTGGGCATGTTGAATTCTTTTCGGATGGAAGTGATTAAAGAGCTAAAAACAGCCTCCTCGCTTTCGGATGAACAATTGCAAAATGAGTTATTCACCCTCAAAAAATTGTATCTTGATTCTGCCAAAATCTACTACAACAAAACCTATGTAATTAAACCTCAATTAGAATCCTATTATAATTCTGTCAATCAATTTGCGATGTTGCTAGAGGATTATGCGTTATTAATTGATTCTCAGAAAAAATTCATGAAAGCCTATCCCAAAGGATATTTTGGACCGCAATACGTTCAAATGGCAAATGCTTATTTCTCGACCGGAGATGTGGATCAAGCGAAAGAAAATTTCAAAAAAGGATTAATGGAATTGAGCCGCGAAAAAGCCGATTTATCTACCAAAAAAGATAAATCAGCTTCAGATGTTGAGCGCATACAAGCATTAGAAAGAGAATTGAAAAATCTGAAGAACTACGTTCAACGGATAAAATCAGGTGAAATTCCAGTTCCGCAAAAGCGATGAAACAATTTGCGACTGATCAAAAAAAGTATCCACCCATTCATTTTATTATTGGGCCTGGAAGAAGTGGAACAACTTTACTCATGATGTTATTGAATCATACAAAGGGGGTAATTGCAACTCCTGAAGTAAAGCATGTCCTTTTTTTAAAAGATCGAGTTAAACTTTCCTCAACAAAATTGATTGATTTACAACCTGTTGTAGATTTTTTTTCAGCCGTAAAAAAAAGTGTTTCTAATCCACTAAATCAATTCGACATTGAACTCCTTGAAAAAGATTTGAGTTCTCTTCAACTAGCGAACTACCCCGATTTCGCAAAACAAGTTCATTTATCGCTTCACCAAAAATCGGCCTCTGAAACAACGGTCATTATTGATAAAAATAATTTGTACACCTTTTACGTAAAGGAATTACTACAACTCTATCCTGACGCTAAATTTTGTGTGAGTATTCGTGATTACAGAGGATTTGTCGCTTCCAATATGAAAAGTCAGCATCAATTTAAAGAGAAAAAATCGGTAGTTTTCTTTGCTGAAGTTTGGAACTGCTACCTACGGAAAATCAATTTATTGAGGCAAGAATTAGGAGATCGACTCTACATTTTACGGTATGAAGACTTTGTCATGGAACCAGAAAATCAACTTAAAAAACTAGCACATTTTCTAGATTTTTCGTTCGATTCAAATTGTTTTGACTATACAGAACGAATTGAAGATACCGTTAACAAGTATAAAATAACAGCAAACCCCGATCCCCGTATCCTAAAAAAGATTGAAGATCTCACAAAACCAATTCATGCAGGATCAATTGATAGTTGGAAAAAGGGATTAACCCCCCATGAAATTCAGCAAACTGAACTACTTTCCAAACATTTGGGGATTCATTATGGATATGAATCTACGCATCACTTTCATGCAACTCGAAGATTCTTTTTTTTACTTATTACGTTTCCAGTGCGATTACGGGTTAAACTATTCTTTGCCTTGCGTTCGTTGAAGATTCACCATTACTTGAACGTAGTAAAACGATCACTGTACAACAAAGAAAAAGGATTTTCATCATGACTCAAATAAACTATGTCATTGGAATTGGTCGATCTGGAACATCCTTGCTCATGTCATTGCTTGGTTCACATCCTGAACTACATGCCCCTCCTGAAAATTATTTCAGCGTGTTTTTTGCTCATGCTTTTGCGAAGAAAAATTCATTTTCGCCTCAAGATATTCAACTAATTCATCGATTTAATAAGGCCTTTGGTAAACTACAACCCTATGTGGGTTTTGAATATTTACTTCCTAAAGAAATCATTACAAATGGATTTAATGGAACGTATTTGGAATTGTGCAACGAGATCTATTCCTCATTTCAGCATGCTGTTCTGCCTAAGAAAGAAAAACCCATTATTATCGACAAAAATCCAGTAAACACACTCTTTTTATCAGAATTAGCATCCATTAATCCATCAGCGAAATACGTTATAATGATTCGTGATTACCGAGCAAATATTTTATCCCGTAAAGAAAGTATTCATTTATTGTCTCCTCGTGCTGCCTTTAATGCAATTCGTTGGGCCTATTTTACCAGAAAGGCTCTTCGGTGGAAAAAGAAATTTCCAAAACAAGTACTTGTTGTTCGCTATGAAGATTTGGTTCATGAATCTGATGCCATTTTGCAACAAGTATTCGATTTTTTTGGTGTAACTCCCATTTTTTCGGAAGAATTAAGGCAACTAGAACGAAGGGGGTATGAACACTATAAAAATGATATCGCAATTGAGCAATCTGAGCGTGCACGCAAAAAATACGAAGATTTATCCCAACCCATTTTCACGAGCCGAATTGATAAATGGAAAACCGGATTAACCGAAACGGAAATTGAAATTTCAGAAGCTTTTTGCAACGAAATCGGGACTATTTTTGATTATACTTCTCAATCAAATCAAAAAAAAATAAAGAACTACTTGATTCGACTGAAACACCTGCCCTTGAATGTAAAAATCCGGGTGAATTTAATAAAAGACACATTATTTTATTATTTACCAATCTCATACAAAGTCAATCGTTTTGAAAAATACGTTGCTAACATTGAACTCAAACGTAAAAAGGCATAATGAAATTCACAGCAGAAAAAATAGATTCAATACCGATTCATTTTGTGCTTTGTACGGAAAGAACCGGTAGCTCCTTGCTTAGTTTGATGCTTAATTTGAACCCGCAAATTCTTTGTCCGAGCGAAGAACCATTTGCACTGTATTTATGGAAAAAATACCGAAATAAAACCAAGTGGTCAATTACCGATATTCACAACTATGTTGATGCTTTTTTTTTACTAGCCGAAAAAAATACCGATCTCTATTTCAGCAAACGAACTGTTTTTCTATCCAACCTTTTGGAACACCAAGACATTCTAACTTTTAATCGAATCATTAAACTTACTTATTTGCATTTTTTAGATGTAAAAGACAAATCACAGGTTACATGCATTGTAGATAAACAAATTAAGTATTTTTTTCACCTCGAATTATTGAAACAAATTTTCCCGCATGCAAAGTACGTGGTATTAACAAGGGATGTTCGTGATAATATTGTATCCAAAAAAGACCGAAATCTTAATTGGAATCAACATCCTTTTTTCCTTGCTTCACTCTGGAACGATACGTATCGAAACTTTGAACAGCTGCCAAAAAGTGATTTTCGAATTGTAAGCTATGAGAATTTCATGATGGAAACCGAAGGTGCTTTGCGTGAGATTTGCGATTGGATTAATTGCACTTTTAATTCAAAAATGATGGAAACTGAAGGGGTATATGAAGCATTTTTAGAAGCAAAAAAAAGAGATGTATCCCCTCTGTTTATTGAACATTTACGTGATTTTCACAGCGGACTCTCTCAGAAACCGAATACGAATAAAATTGGGCAATATAACTCTAGATTAGACACACGATTACTCAGCCAAATTGAACGAATTTGCGGAGAAACACTTCAAAAATTAGGGTATTCATTGAGTGATACAAAAACCAGAAAATTTTCTTTTAAACAAATGTATTTTCAGTTTTTAGCTCTCTGTTACCGCAGGTATTTGCTTCAATTCTATTACCATATTCCACTTTGGTTAAAGTTGAGTGTAAAAAAATGGCGAACAAAAAAAATTGATGTGTAAGTGATCTCAAATTCCGCAAAATCCCTAGTAAACCTTAAACAAGTTAACCATTTTCATCCCTAAATAAGCCAATGGTCTGAGCGGAAAAGCCACAAAACGGATCATTCCATGCGGCATTTTATATAGAAATTTCAATTGCTGTGCGCGCTTTTGTAGGAACAAAGAAGTCAGGACAACACTTATAACTTTTCGTTTATATGATTGAAAATCTGGGCGCAATACGTCAACAACCATTATGATTCGCTTTTGGTCCGAAAGATTAAAAGCCTCGTGGTTGTATGCATCCATAAAAATCAACCACTTACCATTTGACCAAGAACGGGTTTCTTCTCTTACGCGAAAACCGGTGACTGGAAGACTGGCTGGAACCTCCAATCCCAAATGACATCGATAAATGGCATTCGTATCTCCGCAGTGTGGTAATATTTTCCCTTTTGGCGCTAATTGATTAAACGACAATGAAATAATTTCAGGATATTTCCGAACAATTTCCATCGTTTTAGGAAAATAACACTGTCTTTTTCTAAATTCGATATCCCACCATTTTAATGAAATAGTTTTCCAACTATTCTCTGCATTAACCATGGAAGTATTGAAATAGGCTTCCGGTTGGTTGTTTTTTAAATACTGATTTAGCTCACCTAAAACTACTTGCCAATTGGCTTCAAAATCAACAGACCAAGGAAAGGATTCATCGATAAAACTAGGCTCTACTCCTTTGTAATCAAAGGAAAAATCATAGAGGCTGAACCATAGTTTTGGTGTATTCATTCTGTTATCGAAGGTACAATAATTCAAAACACATTACTCTATTTTTATGGAAATTCTTTGAATGGCATCCTTGTTTTTGATTATATTCGTTCAATGAAAACAAATTCAACGAAGCAGATTGCCTTAATCATTGTTGTTGCTGCCTTAGGTTATTTTGTGGATATCTATGACCTCGTGCTTTTTGGCGTTGTGAAATCTGAAAGCCTCGATCAAATTATGGTGGGCGCAGATGCAATTGCCAAAGCAAATACCGGGAAATTCTTATTCAACATGCAAATGCTTGGAATGTTACTCGGTGGATTATTATGGGGTATTTTGGGCGATAAAAAAGGCCGACTGAAAGTACTCTTTGGCTCCATCCTACTCTATTCCGTTGCCAATCTTGCCAATGCTTTTGTAACAGATGTGCCAACCTACGCATTCGTGCGCGTAATTGCCGGAATAGGTCTTGCCGGTGAATTGGGTGCAGGAATCACCTTGGTGTCAGAAATGATGTCAAAAGAAAAACGCGGTTATGGCACCATGGTCATCGTTACATTTGGCGCCTTAGGTGCAGTGGTGGCGTCATTGGTGGGCGCTAAAGGAAAAGTTATTGGCAGTGTTTTAACAGACATTACTGGCCAGGTTTATGCCAATTGGCAAGTAGCCTATATTGTGGGTGGTTTAATGGGGTTGGTGCTTCTGCTCATGCGGGTTGGAACAATAGAATCTAATTTTTTTCAATCCATTAAACACGAAAGTGGAATAAAAAAAGGGGACTTACGATTGATTTTTGGTAATCGATCCAACTTTATTAAATACGTACATTGCATACTTATTGGAATCCCAATTTGGTACATCATTGGCTTGTTGATTATGAATTCCAAAGACAACTTTGGTCCTTGGTTGGGTGTTCAAGGTGTGGTGAATGGTACGGCTGTAATGTATGCCTATATTGGATTATCTTTTGGTGATTTAATCTCTGGAATTCTCAGCCAAATGTTGCGCAGCAGAAAACGTGTAGTTTATTTATATTTACTTTTTACACTCACATTAACCGCGATCTTTTTGTTTTTCATACATGGAATTTCACTTAACACCTACTATTTCATGTGTTTCTTATTAGGTACTGGGACTGGTTATTGGGCGATTTTTGTAACGATTGCTGCCGAGCAGTTTGGTACAAATATCCGATCTACAGCGGCGAATACCATTCCAAATTTTGTGAGGGGATCGGTGAATCTTGTGGTGATGTTTTTCGCTTTTTTAGTTTCTGCTAACTTATCGGATGGAATTGCAGCGGCCATTGTAGGAATTATCTTTATTTCACTTGCCTTATACAGTATTTCCCAATTGAAAGAAACATTTGGCAAGGACCTGAATTACATGGAGGAAATCAGTTAGCCGCTTTGAGTGAATCCATCACAATAAAAATTAGTTTCTTCGAAATTGTTAATGAATGATTATTTTGTAATGGAAAGTCAAACAAAATCTGCCTTTTTTAGACTCAAGAAATTATTATATCAGGTGACTACATTAAAGATTATGGCAAAAGAAGCAAATAACAATGATTATTACGATACATATTATAAATTATATAAAGTGACAAATACAAAACAATAAACGAAAGAATTGACAAAAAAACGCCTGCTAACATATCCAGCCAAATAAAAATACCGACATTGTTCACAACAAAGGCCAAAGAATTAAAACAGATATTATGGAAACGACTGTAAAGATAACGACAACCTTTAATTGCTCATTGGAAAGAGCATTCAAATCACCTATGCTTTGTGATGTGTCTAAAGTGCATACTGGATATGGAATGATGCCTAAAGTAACCCATTGCACAGAAGACGAAAATTGGGGAAAGGTTGGCTCAAGTAAAAAAGTATTTGTTGAAAAATCTTTTACACATAAAGGAGGTTTTGGTTCAGTGGATAATATTGTAGACCGTGTCGAAAATAAGTTATGGAAAATAGAAATTAATCAATTTCAAGCCTGGATGTTGGGGTTTTACAAATTTGTTGGCGAGTGGCAGACAACCGAATTAGAAAAAAATATGATCTTGGTAGAATACACCTATACCCTTTATTCAAATAACATCTTACTTTATCCCATAAATTGGATGTTTACCAAAACATTTTGGCGAAAATACATGAAACAAGCGTTGGAAAATGTAAGGCAGATAACCATTAACAAAGAACCTTATCACTATGCATAAATAGGTTGAATCGTAACCGATAGTTGTCAAAATGCCTAGTTAAATCTAACTTTAACGTTTGAGTAGTCTTTTATTGGTAAATCGACACCCCTAAAACAAACATGGTACAGGTAAATCCAGGTTTATTAATTATAAATCTCAGCACGCCGAGTATGAAACCAACTTTTTTTTTAATTTATCTAACCCTGATTACAACTTGGATGTTTGGACAGTCCAACATCACTAAAAGAAAATCTATTTTCCTCGAAATAGCCGGCAGTGGTGGTATTGGTTCTATTAATTTTGAAAAACAATTTTTAAAGAAGGAAAATGTTGAATTTACATGGAGGGCAGGCTTAAGCCTTGCTCCCATAGACAAGAACAACGGGACAGGAATTGTATTTCCACTGATGTTACACTCGTTAATCGGTAAAAATTCACACAAACTGGAATTGGGTTTAGGACAAGGTATTACCATTACAACGAAAGGTAGTTTTTTTACGTTGACAACCGCAACACTCGGTTATCGCTATCAATCAGAAAATAAAAAATGGTTTTATCGTGTGACCTACACACCACTTTTTTCATATATTATTGACTTTCAAATCCAGCATTGGTGTGGAGTTAGTATTGGATACACCCTAAATAAAAACACAAGATGAAAAATATTGTAATTGTTCTAATTGGTTCAATTTTCTTCTTTGGTTGTAAAAAGAAAGATTTCTTTAATGGGCCTAATTTTTTTCAAGAGGACTTTGAATCTTACTCTACACTAAGCGACTTACTAATACCTAATGATCAACTTTGGTCCTTCATTCAATTGACCCGAGATCAAAACAGTGTAGCTATCGATACCACACATCATTTTTCAGGAACGAAATCTTTAAAGTTTGAAGCTAAAAAATCGGATAATGAGGGTGCATCAAAATCGAGTATTGGGAAGCAAAACATGGCGTTTTGGGATGGTGAAACAATTAAAATGAGTGCTCGGTATTTTATCGAAGGTACGAGCTCCTTGAATTGGTTGTTTTTAATGGATTTAGAGGAACAAACCGCTATAGGTGCCGGACCAGGGATGCGATTGGCATTAGTGGATAACAAATTAAGAGTAGAATATAAATTCAATGAAAACGACATTACCCAACCAACAGGACAAGAAATAGATTTCCCACGAAACCAATGGGTTGAAATCGTTTGGGAAGTAAGACTCTCGCAAAAAAAATCAGGTGCAGTGCGTATATGGCAAAATGGTCAATTGATTATTGATAGCAAAAACAATAGAACCTTACCAAAAGACCTATTATATTTTCTGCAAGGAACGAAAGGGATGTACAGTAGTTTTGAAATAGGTATAACAGCTAACTCTAAAGACAATGACCTGATAATATGGGCTGACGCTATTAAAATTGAAAAAGTAAACTAATGAATCCAAATACCAAAAATATGGATTTAGAGAAGGTGACCCATAATTTATTGGCCGAAAAATAAAAAGAACCAATGAGTTATCATGAAATTGTATTTTTGAATACTTTCATCACTTTTACTAAAATTTATTTATATTTGGTAGTCTGTGGGGAAATTATAATCAAATTTTACCCGCTCATTATTTAACTTAAAAAATGAAAAAAATGAAAAAATTAATTTGTTTAACCCTACTCGCTTTCTCTTTTTCTTATAACAGCCAAACGGTTTTTTCCGTCAGTTCAAAGTATGATGCGGATGTAAAAGTTTTTGTGGCTAGTTCCAAATACGATGCAGATCTTGTAGTCCATAAATGCTCATCTAAATACGATGCTACGGATAATAAAGGATTGTGGTTTTTTACGGATAGTAAATACGATGCAAAAAAGAAAATCTTCTTCTGCGATAGTAAATATGATGCCGATTTGATTATCTATTTTTCAGATAGTAAATACGACGCTGAGTGGAGAAATGCATCTAAGAAAAGCTTGATGTATTAATAAGGCTAAAGCATGAAAAAAGAAAAGATCATTTTTTGGTCAACTACTCTTATCATTGCCGTGTTCGAAGGACTAATTCCTGCTTTAACCTCTCAGACAGAATTGGCGCAGCAGGGAATCAGACATTTAGGATATCCGAGTTATTTTGGAATTGCATTGGTGATATTCAAAGTACTTGGAGTTGTAGCATTGGTTGTACCCCAAGTTCCTAACCGATTGAAAGAATGGGCATACGCAGGCTTTGTTTTTATTTTTCTCTTAGCAGCGATAAGCCATGCGGCAGTTGACGGAATGAATGGACAAACCTTTTTTCCGCTGGTTGTGTTAGTAATCTTAGGTGTTTCCTATTTCTATTTTCATAAATTAAAAGAGATTTAAATATACACATATGTCGTTTCAAGCTTACCTTGATAATATTCAATCCAAAACAGGTAAAGGTCCTGAAGAATTTAAAAAACTTGCAGAAGAAAAGGGATTTTTAATCAACGGTGAAATCGTAAAATCCATCAAAGCTACCGAGATCACGAATTGGTTGAAATCGGAATTTGGACTAGGACATGGACACGCAATGGCAATTTACGCACTATTCAAAGGAAAAACCGAATAAACTAATTTTCATGGAAGCAACAAAAATATGAGTTACGACATTCAACTATATCGAATTGAAACAAAGGAGAAGGAACTAGAACTCAATGATATCCATTTTTTTGAAAATGAAAAAAATCTTGTACCATTCACCAACGGACAATTTGAGGAACTCAAAGAACACTTGATAGACTATGACTACGTGCTAAATGCTGAAAATGAAAGTGGTTTAGCCTATTCTCATGAAGATTATTCAATCACGGCTTTACTTACAGAAAATTGTTTGTATTTCTCCTCAAGTTTCGATGATGAAAGCATTTTTGAAGCTGGAATGGCTGCCTCTGAATTTACTGACACAGGAAGTTTTGCAAAATACGACCCTCAAAATGGTGGTTGGGAAGAAATTTAATTACTAAAAGCTTATCCTGTCTTATTTCTTACTCACTAAAATGAAAATAACTTTTTTATTGTTGATTTTTTTATCCGTAAACTCAGTTGGAAAAATTCATGCACATACACCCTATAAGAAAGAGCAATTAGTTGATTATGTGACATTGGATACTTCAAAAATAATTTTTTTACAATTTACCCTAAGAATCTTACCAGATAATGGGTGGATATTGTATCTTTTTACCGATTCAACTTACTTGTATAAGCATATCAATATGTTCGGTGATTCTCAATCTCTTGAAACCGGTACATTCACTTTAAAAAAAGAAAAACTGAAACTACATCCTGTAAAAAAGGATCCCAATTTTAAAAATCGAAAATATCAACTAATTGAAGAGTCATCGAACAAATCAATGAATACACGAAACTTTGGATGTGATGAGATTAACGATAAAACGTATTGTTTATATATGAAATAGCGATAAATCTTGAAACATCATTTGCTTTCAAACTGAAAATAAGTAAAGTCTTTGCAGTAGAAAAAAAGAAAATGATAACACGCAATATAGTACCATCCTAGTCCCAAAAATCGAACAAGATCTCAGCAATAATAAATTCATAAAAATTTAATCTTTGGTTATTTAGCGCCTAAATTTCAATGGTTACTTTTATACATGCGAATTATTCTTACTTCAATCCTAGCCCTACTGATTGCTCAAAGCTGGGCACAAACAAGCGTATCACCCAATGAATGTATAGCACCCTTTTACCATGGAATAGCCTCAGGTGATCCTTTAACTGATAGGGTTATAATTTGGACAAGGGTAACTCCTTTAGATTTTAACAATTCAATCACTGTAAATTATAAAGTTTCATTAGATTCATCATTCAACATTGTAGTTTCACAAGGTAACTTTCAAACAGATTCAACCAAAGATTTCACTGTAAAAATTGATGTAATTGGTTTACAACCCAATACTTTTTACTACTATGAGTTTGAACATAATGGTTCATACAGCGCTGTAGGAAGAACGAAAACAATGCCAATAGGGGATGTTGAAAATTTACGTTTAGCTATCGTTTCTTGTGCCAACCTTGAAGCAGGATATTTCAATGTTTACGATGCTATTAATGCACGAAATGATGTGGATGCAGTTTTAATGCTTGGTGATTACATCTACGAATACGAGACAGGCGGCTATTCTCCAAATGCTGCAATTGACCGTACTTGGCAACCAGACATTGAAATAACAGATCTTTCCGATTATCGCCTAAGATATTCAAGTTATCACATGGATTATGCACTTCGGAAACTACATCAAAACTATCCATGGATTTGTATTTGGGACGATCACGAAACGGCAAACAATGCCTTTAAAGATGGTGCAGAAAACCACACGGCTGATGAAGGAAATTGGCAAGACAGAAAAGAAAATGGCAAAAGAGCATTTTTTGAATGGCTTCCTATTCGTCCGAAAGCAAGTGCAAACACTCAAATATTCAGATCCTTTGAATTTGGTAACCTTGCCAATATTATCATGTTGGATACGCGGCTTGAAGGAAGAGATGAACAGGCTGCTTTTGGCAGTGCAACCCTAACTGATACTGCACGAACCATCCTAGGTCAAGAGCAATTTAATTGGCTCAAAGATGAGTTAAGTACGAGTACACAAGCATGGAAAATTCTAGGAAATCAAGTAATGATGGGTGAAATCACCGCCTTGGGTACACCTATTAACAACGATGGATGGGATGGATATCCGGCGGAAAGAACTCGCTTGTACAATCACATTCAAACAGAAACAATTTCTAATTTCGTTGTAGCAACAGGTGATATTCATACAAGTTGGGCATTAAACCTTGAAAACGGAAACTTTCCAGTTGGGGTTGAATTTGTTACTCCAAGCGTAACTTCTCCAGGAATTCCACTAAATGTAGGAGGCCTTTTAACTTTTGAAAATCAGCATTTGAAATATGTTGAATTAACAAAAAAGGGATTTGTTATTTTGGATGTTACCCCTCAAAAACTGCAAGGAGATTGGTATTATGTAAATACAATTGATGAAACAAATTACAGTAACAGTTGCCAAAAATCTTTTTTTACAAATAGGGGAAGCAGTACGTTAATTGAGACAAATACCCCCGCAGTAGGTCATGGAGCCTTTCCTATCCCACTCATGCCATCATGTAGTAGATTTTCTGGACTAAACAATGCAACCAATTATAGTGTAGTAGGGGTTTATCCAAACCCAACAAAGGATTTACTAACCATTCAAACGCTTGGAACAGATGTTTCAAAATATCAATGGTCTCTTGTCAATTCAGAGGGAAAAATTCAAAAAATAACCCCTATAATTCACACGAGTCCTGAAGGAAGCATATTGTTTCAGTTCCCCGTAAAGTCGCTACCATCCGGACTTTATTATATTCAAAACCTGAAATCACCTCAAGTGAACAGCATCCGATTTATTAAAGGTTAACATTATCACGTATGGAGAAGAACCCTGAACACAAATTGATAATTGCACAAAAGAAATCAACACCTGGTCAATAATTCCTTCACATTCGCCTTTAATCATTACATTTGAATTCAGTCGCAAAAATAGATTTGTGTATCGGATAAATGTGTAGTGATGATTGTTTGTATTGCAGAGAAACCAAGTGTAGCAAAAGATTTAGCTGAAATTTTAGGAGCAAAAACCCGAAAAGATGGGTTTTATGAAGGCAATGGGTATCAAGTTACTTGGACCTTCGGTCATTTGTGCACATTGAAGGAACCGCATGATTACAATGAAAAATGGAAGTCTTGGCGATTGGAAAGTTTGCCTATAATTCCAGAATCCTTTGGAATTAAAATCATGGATGACACTGGTGTGAAAAGGCAATTTGGTGTCATTGAAACATTGGTAAAAGCGGCAGAATCCGTTGTAAACTGCGGAGATGCTGGGCAGGAAGGAGAATTGATACAACGTTGGGTTTTGCACTTGGCAAAATGTAAAGTCCCCATTAAACGCTTGTGGATTTCATCCCTTACGGAAGAAGCAATCCGAAAAGGATTTAAAGATTTGAAAGAATCCAAAAATTACGACCGATTATATGCTGCAGGAACCGCAAGAGCAATTGGAGATTGGTTGCTTGGGATCAATGCGACACGATTATTTTCAACTAAATTTGGTAAAGGCACCTCCGTTTTATCCATCGGAAGAGTTCAAACTCCTACCCTAGCTTTAATTGTTCAACGACAAAAGGAAATAAACGCTTTTAAACAAGAAGAATATTGGGAATTAAAAACAATATACCGAGACACCGAGTTTTTGTGCCAAATCAACCGATTAAAAACAAAAGACAAAGCAGAAAAAGGATTAGAATATTTAGTAAATAAACCTTTTGAAATCACCTCATTTGAACAGAAAGAAGGGAAAGAAGGGAATCCACGCTTGTTTGATTTAACGGCCATTCAAGTAGAAGCAAATAAGAAAAAAGGATATTCTGCCGAGGACACCTTGAAACATGTTCAAAGTTTATATGAAAAAAAACTCGTTACCTATCCACGGGTAGATACAACTTATTTATCAGAAGATCTTCACCCCAAAATACCTGGAATACTGGGGAATTTGGAAGAGTATAGATCATATACAACAATTTTACTAGAAAAACCTTTACCCAAAAGCAAACAAATTTTTGATGACAAAAAAGTGAGTGATCACCATGCGATTATTCCAACCGGTGTAAAACCTGGAGCATGGACGATGGATGAAAAAATCATATATGACATGATTTGTAGGCGATTTATTGCCGTGTTTTATCCTGAATGCAAGGTTTCAAATACAACAGTTCTTGGCAAAGTAGAAGAACTTGTATTCAAAGCAACCGGCAAGCAAATCTTAGATCCCGGCTGGCGTGTTCTATACCAGCAAGACAAAAAAGAAGACGAAGAAAAACAAACCGAGGAAGAAAAGACCTTGCCCCTTTTTGAAGAAGGTGAAAGTGGACCACATGAGCCCTTTATTCATCAAGGAAAAACTTCAGCACCTAAACCTTATACAGAAGCAACCTTACTCCGAGCAATGGAAACGGCTGGTAAATTAGTTGACGATGAAGAAATGCGCGACATGCTCAAATTAAACGGAATAGGACGCCCCTCTACACGTGCAAACATCATAGAAACGTTGTTCAAGCGCAGATACATTGAGAAAAAGAAAAAAAATATCATTGCTACTGAAACTGGAATCAATTTAATTGACACCATTCAAAATGAATTACTGAAAAGCGTGGAACTAACCGGACAATGGGAGCGTAAAATCCGACTGATTGAGAAAGGAGAGTATGAATTGGCCGCTTTCAAATCAGAGCTAATCAAAATGGTTCGAGAACTTACTGATGAAGTAATCTTTAATTCGTACGGAAAACACATAAATTAGAATTAAAATAATTCCCTGAAAGACAATAGGTTAATGGATTTTTTAAAAAAAAATAACAAAAACAGAACCCACACTCTTGTTGAATCGATTTTATACTGTATATTTGCACCCTCGATTTTGATTCCGTAGCTCAGCTGGTAGAGCAATACACTTTTAATGTATGGGCCCTGGGTTCGAATCCCAGCGGGATCACCAAGAAACACTTAAACCCCTTGATAATCAAGGGGTTTTGTTTTTTAAGGTATTGAAATTGACCAAAAGATGACTAAATCGTACGGACTATTTTTCTATTTCCACCAAGTTACGTACCATATCATCAATCAAAATTACCGTATATTTATTCTTAGTTCGATAGAAATACGACACAATACATTCCATAACTTCTACTATGGCAGAAATTAAAACAAAACAAACGGATGCAGATGTTTCTGAATTTATACAAACATTTGCAGATACAGATCAAAAACGAAAGGACAGTTTTGAATTAGTTAAAATCATTCAAGATCTTACTTCATTTGAACCTAAAATGTGGGGGCCATCCATAATTGGCTTTGGTATTTATCATTACAAATCGGATCGTAGTAAACAAGAAGGTGATTGGCCACTAGTTGGATTTTCACCGAGAAAAGCAGCATTTTCTTTGTACGTATATTATGGAAGCGAAATAAATGAAAAATTACTTGAAAAACTAGGTAAATTCAAAAAAAGTAAAGGTTGCATTTACATAAAAAAATTATCCGATATCGATGTTGAAGTTTTGAAGGCAATGATTTCGGAAACAATCATTCAAATTCAATTAAAATGGAATTAAACAACTGAATCAACATGCCTAAAGAAACGAAATGGAAAGAAGAATTGGAACTTCTTTCATCAATATTCAGTAAACTTCCTTTTGACAAAGCCAATAAATGGGGAGGTGATGTTTTTATTTTTAATGGAAAAAATATCGCAAGTTTCGGAGGGTTCAAACATTTTTTTACGATTTGGTTTTACAACGGAGTATTTTTAAAGGACCCATACCAAGTATTGATAAATGCTAGTGAAGGAAAAACTAAATCACTGAGGCAATGGCGATTCACCTCCATTAATGAAATTAATGAACAACAGATTAGTACCTATTTACTAGAAGCCATTGAAATTGAGAAAAAAGGCTTAAAGGTTGAGAAATCAACTAATACCCCTCCCCTGCCCGAAATTCTTGAAAAGGAACTTAATTCCATCATCACTTTCAAAGAATCTTTCGAAAAATTGACTCCGGGAAGGCAAAAAGAATTTATTCTGTTCCTAATTGAAGCGAAAAGTGAAAACACAAAACTTAGGCGTTTGGAAAAAATAAAAAGACTGGTGCTTCAAGGAATTGGTCTAACAGACAAATATAAATAACTTCCTCACCACGATTTTTCGCATAAAGTATATTCAGGAATATTTCTGTGGACTAATTTCTTTGAGAATCAACAACTTCAATTTTTCAAAACAAACAGCTACTAATTAGGTAGTTAACCATGTATAATCGGATTTATATAAAACATCATTCTTTTTATACAATACATTGATTCCCAAAGGTTTTGAATTTTGCAAAGAAACTTATTGTCCTTTTTTCATAATGAAAACAAGATTAAAACAAAGAATTTTTTCAACATTTAAAATCAACTGGTATGTCTCAAAATTTACTCAATAAAGTTGCCATAATCACAGGTGCTGGATCCGGAATTGGCAAAGAAATCAGCCTGTTATATGCACTAGAGGGGTGCAAAGTGATTGCTTCGGACATACATTATGGAAACCTAAAAATTCTAGAAACAGAGGTAATTGCAGCAGGGGGAGATATTGCTATCCTAGAATCGGATATTTCCAATGAAGCAGACATAACTAAACTGATCCAATTTTGCTTAGACACCTATGGAAAAATTAATATTCTCGTAAATAATGCCGGAATAATGGATAATTTCGAATCTATTGCCGAAGTAAGCAATGACACTTGGGAGAAGGTTTTTAAAACAAATTTGGATGGTCCCTTCAAGACTATTCGTGGTGTTATCAAAGAATTTATCAAGCAACAAAGCGGAAACATTATCAATATCAGTTCCATTGGTGGTCTGCACGGCGGAAGAGCAGGTGTAGCCTACACAGCAAGTAAGCATGCTTTGGTTGGATTAAGCAATAATACAGGCTATCTATATGCAAAACAAGGGATCCAATGTAATTGCATCGCCCCAGGTGCAGTGGAAACTAATATTGGCTCCACCATTGATCAATCTAAAATAACAGAACTAGTGAAGGACCGCATCCTTTCAGGAATGGTATTGAATCCACGGACGGGTAAACCGAACGAAATTGCTCAAATAGCGCTCTTTTTAGCCAGTGATAAATCCACATTCATCAATGGTTCGGTGATTGTAGCAGATGGTGGATGGACAGCCTATTAGTTTCTTGGAATTTTATAAACCCTTCATCAAACAATGTAATACGAACCTACTCACATATATGGAACTTTGTACAGTAAGTTATTCATCATTAAAAACAAGACAAAATGGAAACAAAAACAAAGAAAAGTGCCATGGATTTTAAAATCAAAGGTAATTGGGAAACACAAGCGAAAGAATTGAAAAAGAAATACCCGCAATTGGGTGAGGCTGATTTAAAATTGGAGAAAGGGAAAGAAATGGAACTCGTATCTAGATTAGCAAAAACGTTGAATAAAAAAACGGAAGACATCATGAACATCATTAAGAAAGGTCAGATTGAATAAAAAAACAAAGCAAATTAATCGAAAGAAAAACAAAGCAACATTTTTCACATTATTCAATTCACACGAA
Source organism: Lishizhenia tianjinensis (assembly GCA_943330745.2). Classification (GTDB taxonomy): domain Bacteria; phylum Bacteroidota; class Bacteroidia; order Flavobacteriales_D; family Crocinitomicaceae; genus UBA952. The sequence goes on along the minus strand of CALQIX020000006.1, from coordinate 81,444 downwards.
CTTTCGTAATAATGAATTTGCCTAGAGATCAGTTTGAGAATCAATCAATCTAATACGTTGCCGTGTTATCTGCTGATTTTTAGGTAATTCATTTAAAAAAAACAAACAATGGAAACAAAAAACAACACAAGTACCTTATTAACAATAGCTCTTGCAGGTGCAGCTGTGGGTGCAATTTTAGGAATCTTATTCGCACCGGAAAAAGGAAGCGTTACCCGTAGTAAATTAGCCGGTGGTGCCAAAAAATTAGCCAATACGATTAATCCTGTATTGAGCGCATCACTTGAAGAACGAATGGATCATCACGAAAAAAAGCCACTCATTCGATAATCTGAACGGAAAATCCTATTATCACCTTGTATAATCAGCGTTTACGTATCTCCAACTGCGTTGATTGTACGCGATGAGCCCGGTTGAAAAGCCGGGTTTTTTTAACACAAAAATCTTTAGCCTAATGGAAAAAAAAGAACAGATGGATCAAATAACGCATCATTTGAAACAATATGTGCGAACAACCATCGAAATAATAAAGTTAGAATTAATTGAGCGTAGCATCATCATTAGTTCCTATATCTTACTACAAGTTTTACGCTACATGCTCTTCACTATAGCCATACTGATTTTAAGTATTGCGCTTGGATTTTATATTTCTAATTACTTAAACGACTATATCGCTGGCTTTGGTTTCGTTGGCACCATTTACTTGCTCTTAGCAATGATATTAAGTGTGTTAAATCAACGCAAAATTGAAAAAGCCATTCAAAATAAAATCATTCGAAATTTATTCAGCGAAGAACATTCCATTAAATTACCATAATCCAACATGCAATGAAAAATCTCCAACAACGGTTAAACCAATTGTACGAACAACAAGCTATTGAGGAAAAAAAGGTCATGGAATCTTTAGAAACAATGTTAACTTCTTTCTCTCCCTTGGAAAATATAAAAAATTCTTGGAATGATTTTATCTCTGACGAGGAACTAGATTTAGAATATCCAAAGCAGGCATTAACCGCTTTGGTTAATAAAACAATTGATAATCTTATTGAAAAGCCAGCGATTGTTAACCAATCCTTAAAAATCTTATTAAAAACACGATTAATAGATGCTTTGTTTTCTCCCCAAAAAGTAGTCGTAAAAGATAAAGCACCTGATTGTGTATTAACAGAAGAGTAAAATTCGGAAACCCAAAATGTTGAATGTTACCAGGCACGGTGTAATACTTGCTCAAACAAGTTTGTATTTTGAAAATGAAGGTGTATTTAACCCTGCAGTTTTTTATGAAAATGGAGTTGTGCATCTGTTTTACAGAGCTTTAAGTAAACGTAATCATTCGAGCATTGGATATTGTTTATTAGATACACCTTTGCATATTAAACACCGATCCCGCTTTCCATTAATCCATCCATCAAGAGATTATGAATCAAAAGGCATGGAAGACCCACGAATAGTGAAACTAGACGATATTTATTTCTTAAGTTACACTGCTTTTGACGGCACAAATGCACTTGGTGCGTTGGCTTTATCTTCCAATTTGCATGAGTTTTATCGGTGGGGAATAATTGTACCGCTAATTCTTGCAACTGAAAAGGTTCTTGATGGTTTACCCGTTAATGCTACAACTGTAACTGGCAATTATCACTTTCAGCTAAAAAAGGATCCAAACATAGAATTTATTTGGGATAAAAATATCGTGTTTTTCCCACGAAGAATTCAAGGAAGAATTTGTTTTTTCCATCGGATAAAGCCTTGTATTCTCCTAGTTTTTATCTCCAATCTTAGTGATATAAACTCAGATTTTTGGGATAATTATTTGAAAGGTCTTCCAACCCACGCCTTGGATTGCGAAAAACTAAAAATCAAAGATGCATTATACGTTGGTGCTGGTTGTCCACCGATTGAGATACCCGATGGATGGCTTTTTATTTATCATGCAGTATATAGCATCAACAATGTTCTAATCTACAAAGCACATTGTTCATTGCTTGATCTCAATAATCCACAAAGTGTTTTAGCTTATTTACCCTATCCTCTATTAGAACCTGAGTTGGAGTGGGAGAAAATCGGAAATGTTAATAACGTAGTATTTCCTACGGGGGCATTTCTCAATGACGAAACCCTTTTTTTTTACTATGGTGCTGCTGATAAATGCATCGGATGCGCCTCATTTAACCTACATGAACTCCTTACTGAATTTACTTATATTAATACATAAAAAAACATGGAATTACAACTCGCACTTCTTGAAGAATCTTCAAACTTGATTCAAGTTAAAACAAATTCAAAAGTCAAGGACAAGGTAATGGAAATTGTTTGTATCACCTCTTTTCCTGGAAGAGAATGTGGCATTGCAACTTTCGCAAAAGATTTAAGAGAAGGCATTGTTGCGAAATTTGGCGAATCCATTCACCTTTCCATTTGTGCAATTGATAACACAGAATCAATTCTTGAATATGAATATCCCGTTGAGTATATTTTAGCATCAAATTCACTAAAAAGTTATCGAGATTTAGCAGATGCCATCAATAAAAATCAATCTGTGGATGCTGTATTGATACAACATGAATTTGGTTTATTTGGAGGAGAATACGGTGAAAATATATTACAATTGCTTCAAAAACTAGAAAAACCAGTTTTTACTACATTCCACACTATTCTACCGAACCCCACGGATAAGAGAAAATACATTGTTCAATCGATTTCTGACCATTCCGATCAACTCATTGTTATGACAAATCATAGCGCTAATCTGCTTGAACAAGAATACTCCATTGATCCTAAAAAAATAGAAATTATTCCCCATGGAACACACCTAATATCACTTCAAGATACAGACGTGTTGAAAGCTAAATATGCTTTAGAAAATAAAAAAGTGTTATGTACCTTTGGCTTGCTTAGTGAAGGAAAAGGTATTGAAACAGCTTTGTTTGCTTTACCTGAGATTATTGCAGAAAATCCAGATTGTATTTACCTCATCATCGGGAAAACACATCCGGAAATTGTTAAACGAGAGGGCGAAAAGTACAGAAATTATCTTAATACAATCATTGATGAATTAGGAATAAATGACCATGTTCTCTTTATCGATCGATTTGTTAGCAATGAAGAATTACTCGAATACCTACAATTAACAGACATTTATCTATTCACCTCAAAAGATCCAAATCAAGCTGTTAGTGGCACATTTTCTTATGCAATGGGATGCAATTGCCCCATTATTTCAACTCAAATTCCCCAAGCAATTGATTATTTGACAGATGCAGGAATTGTTATCGGATTCAACGATTTTAAACAACTTAGTATTTCGACAAACTATCTCTTTAAAAATATCCATATTTTACACGAAATGCGAATTAATGCACTTCAGAAAATCAGACCCTCTGCATGGCAAAATGTAGCATTAAAACACATGCATATTTTTTCAACCCATTTAGAAATTCAAGCGAATAAAATTGAATATACTCTCCCGGATTACAACCTAAACCATATCAACAATTCTACAAATATATTTGGTATTATACAATTTTCTTTGATAGATTGTCCGGACATAAATTCTGGGTTTACCGTGGACGATAATGCCCGTGCATTGACAAGCTTGACTGAATATTATGAACTAACGAATGACACCACTGTTCTACCGAATATCAACACATATTTTACATTTATAGAAAATGCACAGCAACCCTTGGGTGACTTTTTAAACTACAAAAACGAACAAGGAGAATATACGGAACAAAATTATTTGGAAAATTTAGAAGACTCAATTGGTCGGGCATTAAACGCACTAGGGCATTTTTACTCTAAACAACATTTATTCAATCACAGTTATTCGAGTCGGATTTCAGCGCTCATAGATCGTTCCCTTCCATTCATACCAAATCTGAAATCACCCCGCTCGATTGCGTTTACTTTAAAAGGCCTATACCAATACAATAAAACAAGAAAAAACAGAATCATACACTCGCAAATACTAAAGCTAAGCGACCATCTGATGAGATTCTACAAGCAATCAAAGCAAGCCGATTGGTTTTGGTTCGAGGATTCAATCACTTATGGAAACGCAATACTTCCTGAAGCTTTGCTCTATGCTTACGAACTAACAAAAAACAATACGACACTCGCATACGCAAAGGAGTCATTTGACTTTTTATTAGACATTCATTTTAAAAAAGAATATTTCCGAACGATTTCAAACAGAACGTGGTACACCCTTAATCAAGAAGTTTCTCCATTCGGAGAACAACCCATAGATGTTGCTTATACGATAATCGCCCTAGAACAATTTTCTAAATATTTCCCTGAAGAAAATTATTTAGAAAAAATGAAAAAAGCGTTTAATTGGTATTTAGGAGACAATCATTTAAAACAGATTATTTATAACCCATTAACAGGAGGATGTTGCGACGGATTGGAACACGATCGCATAAATTTGAACCAAGGAGCGGAATCAACAGTAACTTATTTACTTGCGCGAAACTGTATGGAACGTATAAATAATGATTCTAAATAAGCCCAAATAGAGCTCTAACTAAAAAATTAAATCTATAACCATGTACAAGATCGAACTGAAAAACAATCGCAAATTGATGGATATTCAAGATGAATTTCAAGAATATTTCCCTCATTTAATCATACAATTCTACGAAGCAGCATGCGTAAAATCAGCCTATTATCCAGCCCAATTAATTCAGGATCAGGAATCTACCATTAAACAATGTAGAGCCTCCGAGAAAGAAGGACACCTTTTTTTAGATGATGACTTATCTGTGTATCAACTCAAAGAAACGCTAAAAAACAAGTTCGATTTACACATAGAAATTTTTCACAAAATCGATACGCTACACTGGTCACAAAAACCTTTGGGAGACAAACAAATTTTAAAAGAAATAAATTTTGAAGTGTACTGATAATTTTACAAGTATTATTTGTAATTTACAAAAAATATTGTGTAATCACACCACTAATTATTAATCTTAATTTAGTCTTCAATTAAAAGTAAAAATATGAAAATACACATAAAAAACATGATAAGCTCCAGGTGTACATCTCAGGTTAAGCAAACGCTTTTAAACATGGGAATAGAATTCACTGATTTACAACTTGGAGAAGTAAATATAAACAAGGAACTATCCCTAATTCAAGAATTGGAATTAAAGAGCAAATTAAAAGAATCAGGGTTCGAATTAATGGCGGACCACAAAACGATTTTAAGCGAAAAAATCAAGTTAATCATAATTGAAATGATTCATTATTCCGATGAAACGATCAAAGTAAACTTCTCTGTTTATTTAGGGGATAAATTAAATCACAATTACACCTATCTATCCAATGTATTTCGTTCGGTTAACGGAATGACAATTCAACAGTTTATTATCATCAACAAAATTGAAAAAATCAAAGAATTACTTTTATACGGAGAGTTAAATTTATCTGAAATATCCTATAAACTGAATTACAGTAGCATTGCCCATTTATCTAATCAGTTCAAAAAAGTAACTGGTTTAACACCTTCCTTTTTCAAACAACAAGAAGGAAAAGTTAGAATACCCATTGACGGCATCGGTAGGGAATTGGTTTAACTTACCGGTATAGATTTTATTGCTTTTAGCTTTAATAACTATTGATTTTGGTTAAAATCCAGGGCAAGTATTTGCGCTGGATTTTTTTTATTTACTCATTTTGTTCTAATGTACAAATCAATTAAGACAACGGTGCTCGCGAGATGTTAAAATAAATGGTGTTGTCTCGTCAGAACCCCAACTAAAATACACAAAACAAATGAACAATAAAAAAACCCAAAGAGTTGAATTAACAAACACTTTGGGTTTCTACGAAAGTTGATAAAACAATTCGCTTATTACTCAAGTATTAGTCTTGAAAAACAGCTAAATCATTCACAACATCCAAAACACCTGGGGCATTCCAAGCCAATCTTTCTGCTTCATCCTTTTGAAACAACGATTCAACAGAACCTTTCAATGAAACTTTATTATTAGCAACATGAACTTTAATTTTGCGATCATCCACCAACCAACTGCGAGAAAGCGCATTTTCGATATCTGTTCGCTCGACAACATCCGGAATTTTTGATTCTAATTTCACCTTATTCGTCACTCCCTTCACACCGATTAAATCAGAAATACATTTTTGGGCTGCTTCACGTTGGTAATTCCACTCAACAGAACCCTCTAATGTAACCCAACTGTCCTCTACCTTCAATTTAATACGATTGTCCGGCACAGACCAATTCCATTTCATAGCAGACAAAGCCTCTTCCGCAATTTCCTCGTCTTTTTTACGCAAGGAATTTTGGAAATCAACATCGATTTCTTCTACTACAGCTTTAACACCAATAACGCTTTTAGCCGCATTCTCAGCCTCCATTTTTTTGGAGAAACTGTTTACTGTTCCAGATAAAGTTACTACACCATCTTTCGCGGTTACGCCAATTTCTGCTGCCTTAAGCAACGGTTGCCATTTGATAGCATCTTGCACATCCAATTGCAATTCTTCGTTTGATTTCATACTTTAATTTTTAAAAGATAAATAATTTATTACTCTACAAATTTCCTTTATTTACAAGGGTTTTCGCTTACAATAGTTCACTTAATAGTTGTAATTAAAAAGGTTTCTTAGCAAAAAAACAAATGAAAAAACCGCTCAGATTTCTCTGAGCGGTCTTCAAAAATGGAAAATAGAATCTATTTTCTCACCTCTATTCTTTTCGAAATTTCACCGTTTGTAAGATTCAATTTCAATTGGTATAATCCTGTTGAAAATTGATTTACATTTAATGAATACTGATTAGCGTTTACAACTTGTTCAAACACAAGTTTGCCCATCAAATCATATAGTTTCAACTCATTAATTTGAGAATCACCAGATTCAATTTGCACAAAATCAGCAGATGGATTTGGATAAATCATCAATTCTTGATCTTCAATCACGTTTACTTTTGAAGTTACCTCTACCACAAAAGTGGAAGCCATTGAACAACCGTTCACATCAGTAACTGTAATTAAATAAGCACCTGGACTTAAATCAGTTAAATCTGCGATTGTTGTTCCGTTAGACCATTGGTAAACATAAGGTGCTGTTCCACCCGTTGTTGTGATATCGATTGCTCCATCCGCAGCGGAAATTGCCGAAGCATCTGAAATGTTTGCATTCACAATCAGTGGGAAATTTGGTTCGTCAACCGTAAAGGTTTGTGATCCGTTACATCCGTTGTGATCCGTTACAGTTAATACATACGTTCCGGATACTAAATTGGAATTCACTGGACTTTCCGAATTATTTGACCAGTCAAACAAATAAGGAGCAAAACCACCCGTTACAGTTACTAAGATTGAACCATTATCACCGCCTGCGCAAGTAACATTGGATAGATCTGCTTCCAAATTCAACAAAGATGGCTCATTTACGAATCGATAAACGGTTAACACACATTCATTGGCATCAACCACATGTATCTCGTAGAACATATCACCGGGTAAGCTATCAAAAACATTATTTGTATTAAACATTTCTTGTTCAATGCTGTACATATACGGTGAAACACCACCAGATGCTATTAAAGAAATTGCTCCATCGCTTTCTCCATAACACGTTACATTCAGCACTGCAGTATTCAAATGAATTGCTGAAGGCTCAGTGATTACGAAATTTTTAGTAGTGCTGCAATTTGCGGCATCTTTAACGATAACAGAATATGAACCAGCGGCTAAATTATTAAATGTAGATCCAGATTGGTATGTAAAACCATTATTGATACTATACACAAAGAATCCTGCACCACCAGCTGCAGAAACGTTTACCATCCCTGTTTGCGCTCCATGACACAACACATTTGTTACTGAGTTAACCACCATAAAAGCATTTGGTTGAATGATTGTTTTTGCGATTGTATCAATACATCCATTGGCATCTTTTACTTGAATTATGTAATTACCAGCCATTAAACCAGGGAAAACAGGTGAAGTTTGAAAGTTAATTCCATTTCTACTATACTGTAGAATCCCTGTTCCACCCGTAACACTTGTCACTGAAATCATACCATCATTTCCACCATGGCAAGAAACGTTTTGGGAAGAAGATGCTGCAATTGTTGGTCCACCTGAGGAGGCAATAACACCAGAAACAGTTGTTGTACAATTTGCTCCATCCTTTATGACAACAAAATAGGTTCCTGCATCCAAACTAGCAAACAATCCATTGGATGTAAAATTAACACCATCTGAACTATATTGGTAATTCGAACCACTTCCGCCAGCTGCAATAACCATAATTGATCCGTTGGATAAAGTACACGTTGCGTTTGTAGTATTAATTGTTGAAGTGATCGCTGAAGGCTGAAGGATTGTGATAGAATCAATACGCATGCATTCATTGGCATCAATTGTTGTGATTCCGTAGATACCAGCTGGTAAATTTTCAAAAAGTCCTGCAACTTCAAAATACTCACCGTCAATGCTGTACGTGTAAGGAGATGTTCCACCGGATCCTTGTACTTCAATTGATCCTGTGCCCGTACCGAAACATGATGCACCAATTTTAGTTTGCACAATCAATAATGGAGAAGGTTGCCCCAACACAACTGTTGTTGTTTTAATACAACTTGTAATATCTTTAATATAAACAGTATAAGTTGCTGCTCCTAAATCATTAAAGACATTCGAAGATTGATAATTGATCCCATTCACACTATAACTATGTGTTCCAATACCACCTGTTGAAGAAACAGTGATTGTTCCGTCATTTCCCCCATTGCAACTTGGTTGGTTTGCAACAGCACTTATTGTTAACTCCAGGCCTTGTGTTATAATTACGTTTGCATAACTTGAGCAACCTGCATTATCCTTCACAGAACAAAAGTAGGTTCCAGCTGTAAGTCCGGTAAAAACTCCTGTAGATTGAAAATTTATTCCATTATTGATGCTGTATTGAACTGCTCCTGTTCCTCCAGTTGATGTTAACGTAATCGTTCCATCATTTCCATTAAAACAACTCACATTCGTGCTGTTCGGAAATCCAAGAGCTGGACCTGCTTGAGAATTGATAAATACTGTAGTATTTACGGTACATCCGTTGGCATCTTTAACCGTTAATTGGTAAGTTCCAGCGATTAAATTTAAAAATTCACCACTTGATACAAACGACCCTGAATTTAATCGATATTGCAAGGGAGAAACCCCGCCAGTTGCAACAACCGTGAAAGCACCATTTGCTTGACCACACGTTGCATTGGTGGTTGGGATCGGATTAAATAAAATGCCAGAAGGTTGTGTAATCGTAAATGTCGTTCCATTTGTACAACCTCGAGAATCTTTAACATTCAAAGTATAAACACCAGCTGTTAATGCAGTGAAATTTGCACTAGACTGCCAAGCACCCCCGTTCAGGTTATACGAATAAGGAGCCGAACCTAAAGTACCAACTGCTGTCATGCTTCCTGTTGCCGCATTAAAACAAGTAGGATTTACAATACTCGTAGCACTTACTGCTAAACCAACAGAAAGAGTATTTGAAAAAGTACGCGTACAAACTGCATTCCACCCTTGAATTGTTGTAGTCAGCGAAACTGTGTAAGCTCCTCCAGTTGTATATGTATGCGTTGGATTAGCAACATGAGACACCGGTGATCCATCTCCAAAATCCCATGTATAAAAGTAATTTGAACCCATATATTGCGTGGCTCCAATTAAATTAAACATACTGTCTTTCGTAAATTGCGATGCATTTTCAAAGGTTACTAAGCCATTTGTTTGGTAACAATTAGACGTAGTCGTGAATAAAGGATTATTTACATTCGCCATGGTTGGAACAAGGTAAAAATCACCATTCTTTCCAAAACTAGTCATAGCGCTCGTCCAATTATACCCGGTTGATGTACCGGCTAACGAAGCCAAATCTTGACCTAAACCTTCCCCATTACCGGTATATTTGAGGTCAAAAGTGCTTCCAAAAGGAAACGCATTAATAATCTCAACCGTAAGGGCAAAGCGGTTATTCACCGTTACTCCACCAGGAAACGTAACATTGATATACCCGGCAGCATTATCGGGATAAGACCACCAAATATGATTTACGGTGGCAATAGGCGTGGTAGGCTTACCACTTAAATCCACGTTATAAACCCCAATTCGTAAAGGAACACCAGATAAAAAACCGGTACTCGGATTGTTTCCAGAAACCCGTACACTCACAATTTTCCCTGGCCCTTGGTAATTGTAGGTTTGGGAGGCTTTTTCCTCAAACCCATTTTTAAGTTGGACGTAGCCTGTTGCCCCCACATTTTTTGACGCAACAAATCCGTTCAAGTCATTAGCACAAGGTGTTTGTGCATGCCCACTGGATAGCCACAAACAGACACCCGTGGCTAAGAGCGTAATTTTTCTTTTCATCTTTTCATTTTTTAGTGAATAATAATTGATGCAAAGTTTAAACAGTGAGCATTCTTTTGGCTTACATTATATCTGATTTGAATTGCAAAAATTCTGCAGTGCAAACTTGATAAAGAAAGATTGGGTAAATTAAAAAATAGCTTCTGACTAAATTACATCCCCTATTATTTTACTTTCGTGAATTAGGTGTATATTTGTTCCATCCCAACGGGGAAAATTTATTGTAAAAAAATAGCGTTTGCTAAAACGTCCTGTATCTGAAAAGTCGAAAATTCTAAACCTACAGGGAAGTTAAAGTAAAACGCTCATGTCATAGGCGTGGGCGTTGCTTTGCTTTGTAGGTTAGGGCTTCGACTCCCTCAGATACAAGCATATCAGCAACTGTCCCACGCTTTTTTTATGGTGTGTATTCTCACTGCGGGGCGGGTGAACCTAAAACTTTTAAAAATGAAAAAGTTAGTATTTACAGCCTTCGCAGTTGGGCTTAGTTTAACGGTCAGTGTATTGGCGCAAGTACCGAATTATGTGCCCACAAATGGTTTGGTAGGCTATTGGCCCTTTAATGGAAATGCGAATGATGAAAGTGGGAATGGGAATAATGGAACGGTGAATGGAGCTACGTTGACCACGGATCGATTTGGGGTGGCGAGTAAGGCTTATAGTTTTGATGGGGCGATACAAAATATTCAAACTAATTATTCAGGAATCTCTGGAAATAATGATAGATCTATACAATTATGGTTCAACCAAAGCATTACTAATTCCACCATCAATGAATGGTCTATGTTAGGTTATGGAGGTACCACTTTTGGTTCGGGCTATTCATTGTGTGTATTCCCTCAAGGTGCGGCTCAAAATTCTATCGGAACAGATATCGGAAATGGATATTTATTTTACAATCCTTCTCCTGTATTGAATCAATGGAATCATTTAATTGCTACATATTCTAATCTTGATGGAAATAATTTACAATCAATAAAAATCTATTTAAATGGCGTACTATTAACAAATTATTCTGCAACTTATAATCTAAATTTAAATTTTAACACAGGTAATATTAATAATCTATTTTTTGGATGCCCGAGTAGTTTTGCGGGCGCACAGTTTTTAGGTAAACTTGACGATATTGGTATATGGAACAGGGCCTTAACACAAGAAGAAATAACAAACCTATTTTTATCATGTTCAAATAATCTAACCCTATCACCAACCTATAACATCCAAAATATTGGAGGAAACACTACGTTTACAGCTACAACATCTGACTTGAACCCAACTTTTACATGGCAAAGTAATCCATCTAACTTTGGGTGGCAAAATATACCTGCAAATTCCACATACAGTGGCATCAATACAAACACCTTAGTTGTAAATAATATTCAATTAGCTAATCACAACCAACCGTTTAGAGTTATTGCTTCCAGTGGAAACTGCACGGACACCTCCAACATAGCAACGATCCAAATTGCTGATACGTGCATTACAAACGTAACGGTTTATGACACACTTCTAACCACCGTAACCGACACACTAATCATCAACACCACCTTGAGTTTGCCGGCACCAAATAATGAAAATACGATTTTAATTTATCCTAACCCGGCAAGTGATCACATAACGATTGATAATGGAAACTTTACAGCCATGGCGGGATACAGCATTAAAATCGAAAACAATGCCGGGCAGCAGGTTTTCCAAAGTGCTATCAACCAAGCACAGTTTTACGTGGATTTGAGCACTTGGACAGGCAATGGTTTGTATTTCGTGCATTTGATTGATCCGCAAAATAATACGGTGACGGTGAGGAAGATTGTGTTGCAGTGATAAATGGTTGAAACCATTATTGTTTTATGATTATTACCCATAGGGGCGGAATTAATTCCGCCCCTATGGGTTTAAATGTGTTTGGGTTATCCATTTTAATGGATTAAATTAAATAAACAATAATTCACTTATTCATCGGATTTTTTGTATATTTAGGTGAGAACCCTAAAAAATGAGTCAATTACAAAATTACAATGAACCACCTGTTCGAACAGCTTGGATGGACGAACACAACAAATGATATTTTTCTATCGTGGATGTTATTGCGGTGCTGACGGATAGCGTCAACACAACTGCATATTGGAGAAAATCAAAACAACGATTGCTAGCAGAAGGAAATGAAACCGTGACGAATTGTCACGGTTTGAAAATGATGGCTATTGATGGTAAAATGCAAAAAAGGGATTAAAAGGGTGATATTAAAACAGGCTATTTCGACTGGGCTCAATAGCCTTTTATATGGGACTCAATGGCATTTATATTGGGCTCAATAGCCTTGTAAATCAGGACGAGGTAGGCTATTTCAAATATTATTTTTTGTATTTTAGTAATATAAACTTTTGTATTTTAGTAATATAAATTATTTTTGTAGAAAGGATAGTTATGGTGCTCAAGTCAATATTAGAAACGTGTGCAATAGATCAGCGTAATCAGTTGATGGAAACAGATCTTGGCATTGTGCGTGATTCATTAAAAGAAATAAAACTCAGAAAAGAATTTATCACCATTATCACAGGAATCCGTCGTTCCGGAAAAAGCACTTTGATGCACCAACTAATCCATCAATTGGATCAAGATTTTGCCTATTTTCATTTTGAAGATCCGCGCATATTTGGTTTTTCAGTGGATGATTTCCCCAAGTTGGAAGAGGTTTTAGGAGAGAAATACGTTTATTTTTTTGACGAAATACAAAATATTCCGCATTGGGAGTTATTTGTTCGCAAATTACATGACAAAGGAAAACTAATCTGCATCACGGGTTCAAATGCATCTCTTTTGAGCAAAGAATTAGGTACTAGACTTACCGGCAGAAACATAACGAAAGAACTTTTTCCTTTTAATTATTCTGAATATTGTACTTTCTATTCGATAGATCAAGATTCGGACAGTGTTTCAAAATACATGAATGATGGAGGTATGCCGCTGTTTCTCAAAACGCGTGAAATAGCGTATCTGCATCAATTACTTCGGGATATCTTATACCGTGATATCATCGCGCGGCATGGAATACGAAATGGAAAACTCGTTGAAGAATTGACGCTTTTTTTGATATCCAATATCGCTAAGCCCTATTCACTTAATGGATTGAAGAAAACATTTAATTTGGGTTCTGCAAATTCGGTTTCAGATTATGTTTCTTGGCTTGAAGATAGTTATTTATTTTTTACATTGCCTAGATTTAGTTGGTCTTTGAAGTCTGTTGCAGTCAATCAGAAAAAAATCTACAGCATAGATACCGGTTTTGCGCAGGCTAATTCGTTGAGCTTTAGATCAGATAAAGGAAGGCTTTTTGAAAATATGATTTACCTATCCCTACGGCGAAAGTTCACAGAGCTATATTACTTCCGAGAAAAAGGAGAATGTGATTTTGTGGTTAAAGAAAAAGATAAGGTAACTCAGGTGGTTCAATCATGTTATGAATTGAATTCGGATAATCTTCAACGTGAATTAAACGGATTGAAAGAAGCGATGGACTTTTTTGGCTTGCACGAGGGAATAATCGTAACACTTGATCAAACAGATTCATTTACAGATGGTAATAAACATATTCGAGTTGTTTCAGCAAAGGATTGGCTGAAAAATACTGTTTAAAATCTTGATATTACATGTGACTCATTTTTAAACACATAAAATTAACGAGACAAAAACTTACAAATAAAAGAATGAAATACAGGGGTGGTTTTTAGTTCAAAACAACTAATTTTCACCTAAAAAAATGACCACTACTTTATTCACTCAAGCCTATTCAGAAGCACGAACGCGACTAACAACCTTACTTGAAATCATCACTGAAATTGATTTATCTAAAAAAATTCAGCCAGTTCCAAATAGTGTTGGATTTTTAATGAGGCACATTGGAGATGTAGAATTATTGTTTGCCAAAAATGTTTTTCATGGTAGTGAAATTCATGTAGTTGCCAAAACCCTAATCGATGGTGAAGATACGGGTGCCTGGACGAATTTAGAAGAAATCAACACGTATTTACAAGAAGCAGATCATAGCTTGGAAGAAGTATTAAAAAACCAACCTGATGATTCATGGAGCGAGCTAATTACAACCAAAGAATTCGGTACAAAAACAAAAGCGGAGGCATTTGGACGAATCATTTCACATACGGCCTATCATTCTGGTCAAATTGCACTTATTTTGAAATATGGAAAATAATTTAATCTCCCTATTGTCCGCCTCCCAACTACGCGAAGCAGATCAATTTACGATAACCAATGAACCGATATCCTCAAGCAAACTCATGGAGAGAGCTGCTTTCGCATGTTTTCAATGGATTGAACAAAACATGGATCTCAAGCAGCATTTTGTGATCTTTTGCGGCACAGGAAATAATGGGGGTTATGGATTGGTTTTGGCAAAATTGTTGGCTAAAAATAATCATACGGTTTCAACTTATGTTGTCGGTAATTCAGATAATGAAAGTGATGATTTTAAATTTCTCCTGGAAAAACTGAAAAACCATTCTTTCTTATCTCTCCATTATATTGATTCCATTGAACAAATTCCAAATTTAGAACATGACTGTATCCTTGTGGATGCGCTATTCGGTTCAGGATTGAACAGACCCATTGAAGGGCTAGCTAAAGAAGTGATTCATAAAATCAATCTATCCAATTTTACCGTGATTTCTATTGATTTGCCATCCGGTTTATCTGTCGAAGATACTTCTCAAAATCATTCAGAATCTATTGTTCAAGCGACTTATACCTTAACATTTGAACGACCTAAACTTTCGTTTTTATTAGCTGACTTTGGAGAGAAAGCAGGCGAATGGGTTGTTTTATCCATTGGGTTAAATCATGGTTTCATGGATGGATTGCACACACCGTACTATTTATTGACAAAATCGCATGTGCAATCGCTATTGAAAAAACGAAAGAAATTTTCCCACAAAGGAACGTTTGGCCACACCTTACTCGTTGCCGGTTCTAAAGGAAAAATGGGAGCTGCAGTACTGGCTACCAAAGCAGCCCTGCATTCAGGTGCTGGGTTAGTAACGACTTTTGTTCCGAAATGTGGATATGACATCATACAATCAACGTGTCCGGAGGCAATGTGTTTAACTTCCACTGAAATGGAATATCTCGTTGGTGAAATTGATTTAACGAATTTTCAATCCATTGGGATCGGTCCAGGAATTGGGACGGCACCGAGCACTTGCGAATTCGTTTTGAAAATCATACAACAAGCAAATTGCCCGCTAGTACTTGACGCAGACGCATTAAACATTTTTTCAAAACATCCGGATTTCATGAAATATATTCCAAAAAATTCCATTTTAACACCTCATCCAAAAGAATTTGATCGCTTGTTTGGTTCTTCTAAGTCCGCTTACGACCGATTGCAAAAGCAACTAGAACAATCGAAAGCACATTCTATCTTTATTTTAGTGAAGGGTGCACATTCATCGTTATCAACCCCATCTGGTGAAGTTTATTTCAATTCCACCGGAAATCCAGGAATGGCAAAAGGTGGCTCAGGTGATGCACTCACGGGTATGATTACATCTATTTTGGCTTCCAATCATTCACCTAAAGAGGCAGTGGTTTTAGCGATGTATTTGCATGGGTTAGCGGGAGATAAAACACAAGAGCAATTCACAGAATACGCCATGAGTGCAACACAATTAATAGATTTCATTCCGAATGCGTTTATTACACTTCGTGAGAAAGGAAATTAATCCATAAATTCTTGTCCCCAACTGTGCAAGGACGTAATGCTTGGCAACAATTTTTCTCCTTTGTATGTTAAAGTATATTCGACGGTTGGAGGTACTGTTGCAAAAACTTCACGCGTAATGATGCCATTTAATTCCATGTTTTTCAATTCTTTGACCAACATTCTGGTATTTATTCCTTCAATACTTCGTTCTAATTCCTTAAATCTCATTTTACCTTTTGACAAATGATAAATGATCGGCATGGCCCATTTTCCACCAATAATATCCAAAACATCTTTTAATGAACATTTTTTTTCAGAATTATTTATTTTTTCACTCGACATAACTAGTTGATTTAGATCATTACTTTACTAAAGGTTACTACTATACATTGGTGTAACTACTTTCAAAAGTAAAGTATTGAGCGTAAATTAGCACTATAATTAGAAAAAAAATCAAAATGAAATTACTCGAATCAACAAAAATTGGAAATAAAATACTAAAAAATAGGTTGGCTATGGCACCAATGACGCGGTCACGTGCAGACATCAACGGAATAGTGAACCATTCAACCAGTATTTATTACACTCAACGAGCTAGTGCAGGTTTAATCATAAGTGAGGCCATAAATATTAGCCAACAAGCGGCAGGAAGTCCATTTACACCTGGTATATATAGCAAAGAGCAAATTGAAGCATGGAAAGAAGTAACAGAGGCTGTACATCAAAAAGAAGGTGTTATTTATGCCCAGTTGTGGCATACGGGGCGCGTTGGACATAGCTTGGTGAAAAATGGTAATTTACCAGTAGCTCCATCGGCGATAGCCATTGAAGGTCAGCAACATTTCACTATGGAAGGCATGAAAGATTATGAAACTCCGAAAGCACTGACGGAAAATGAAATTTCGGCCATCATTCAAGATTACAAGCAAGCAGCGATCAATTCCATGGAAGCGGGATTTGATGGTGTTGAGCTTCATGCAGCATTTGGCTATTTACCCAATCAGTTTTTGGCTGAAAGTTCAAATAAACGGGAGGATAACTATGGTGGAAGTCATGAAAACAGAAATCGTTTTGTGTTAGAAGTAATGCAAGAAATGGTTGACGCAATTGGCGCTGATAAAGTAGCGATTAGAATCTCCCCAACAAGCACATATAATGGTATTTCACACGAAAATCCGGTAGAACAATTCACCTTACTTATCAACGAATTGAATAATATGCCGCTTTCATACATTCATATAATGAACGTTCCCTTTCCAGGCGATAAATTTCCACAATATCCCTTGAACTCAGTGGAGACATTCGGAAAAATCTCTAACCATCCAATCATTGCAAACTGTGGTTACAACAGAGAAACCGGCGAAGCTGAATTGGAAAAAGGAATTGCACAACTTATTTCTTACGGAACGTTGTTTTTGGCTAACCCAGATTTACCGAAGCGTTTTGAATTGAATGCGGAACTGAATGAACCAGATCGAGCTACGATGTATGGTGGAAAAGATCAAGGGTATATTGATTATCCATTTTTAGAACAATTAAACTAATGGACAATAGCATCATCAATGAAAAACCATTAGAAGTTTTCTGCATTTTAGCCGAAACCTTGAGCGGTTGGAAAGACCCACATTCAGCTGAAGGGAAAGAAATTCTCTTTAAACATTATGAATGGGGATCTGAACTGAAGAAAAACGGAAAATTAATTTTAGCCGGACCAACAGATTTTGAATTAATCTCATCTAGAGAAGTGAACCCAATTGGTCACACCACCGGACTTATTATGTTAAACGTTTCAACAAGGGAAGAGGCTATCTTATGGGCTGAAAAGGATCCATTTCATATTCATGGATTCCGAAAAAATGTTGTTCATTCCTTAAGAATATCAATGACAGAAAAAACACTATACGAAACATTAGAAAAAATAATTGAAAAAAAATGAAGACAAAAACAAAAAAAGTAATTTATTGGGTACTAACGGGGTTAGTATCTTTCGTTTTCCTTGGAAGTACATTTGGAAAATTAACTGGAAATGAAGAGGCACTTAAAATGGCTGCAAATTTTGGATTAGATTCCAAAACGTACCTATTAATCGGTGTGATAGAATTAGTAAGTTTAATATTATTTATTATTCCAAGGACAGGAATAATTGGAACGATGCTTTTATCCGCATTTATGGGTGGAGCTATAGCAACTCATTTGGAGCATAATGAGTCGGTTATTGCTCCTTGTATTATTCTTACGTTCACGCTATTGATTGCTGCGTATCGCTTTCCTGAACTTATATCGAAACTTATGAATAAAAAATCATGAAAAAAACACATCTAATCTCATTACTATTCGTACTATTAATCTTTTCAAATAAAATTCATTCACAATCTAATAAAAATCAAATGGAACAAAACAGAATACAAGCCATATTAACTATCGACCTAGAAAACTTACCTGCTAACTTTCAGGAAATTATCAAACACGAACAGGAAGTCGTGGCTAAATGGAAAGAAGAAGGCATGTTGGAAAGTTTATTTTTAAGACATACCAAAAATGGAGCTATTTTAATTTTTAAAGGCATTGACGAAGCAAAAGCGAAAGAATTAATGGAAACACTTCCTTTGTACCAATTGCAAAAAAGTGTTGAATATTATAGTTTAATCAAACAGTTTTAATTTTGAAAAAGCAGATCAAGTAAAATCGAGATCTGCTTTTTTATATATCTAAATTGTTAAAGGAGTATCTCGACAGAGCTCGATACTCCTTACATAAAACAGAATTTCATTACGGTTTTTTCTTAACCACTTTCATCTCTACTCTTCTATTGAGTTGATTCTCTTGTTTTGAACAACGATCCCCATCGGTACAATTGTTAACTAATTTGGTTAAACCATAGGCAGTTGCTTGTATGCGATTCAAATCTATTCCACTTTTTTCCAAATAATTAATTACGGATTGATTTCTATTTTTGGATAAAACCATGTTGTATTCTGGTGTTCCATAACTATCCGTGTGTCCACCGATTACTAGTATCGATGATGGATTTTTAGAAAGTTCTGCTTTCACTTGTTCCAATTTCGATTTTTCATTTTGACGAATAAAATACTTATCGAAATCAAAATAAATGATGAAATCCAACCCATCTTTCGTTGAATAACCCAGGGAATCAACAAACGAGTCAAAATCGGTCACTTTTACAACCACTGGCAAACTGTCAATTACTTTCGCTACTATCACCGAATCCTTCTTTTCTTTCCATCCGATGATGTAATCAGATAAAAGTAAGTTAGTATCTTTTAAACCGGTAAAATCGAAATAATAGATGTCGTCGTCACCATTTATTTGAGTTTTTCTGTTCGAACTTAGATACCCCTTTTTATTATCGCTGAAAGAAATTAAACCAATTTCATCATACGCAGAATTTATGGGTTGTTTTAGTACATGAGCCTTTCCTAGTTGGTTCTTCTCCATTTTTGAAATGCAAAGATCAAAACCGCCAAATCCAGCATATCCATCCGAGGAAAAATATAAATTCCCATTAGCATCCAATGAGGGAAAATTCTCATTATTTATTGTGTTAACAGATGTTCCTGCGTTGATTGGTTTACTCCAAGTACCGTTAGTCAATTCTGAATAAAAAATATCTGTCCCTCCCCTACCTGATGTCATGTCAGAAACAAAATACAAGCGTTTTCCATCCGCGGTTAGACATGGATTTCCAACGGAATAAATATCGCTATTAAATGGCAATGGTTTTGCTTTTAACCATTTTCCATTTTGATTAACTGAACTAAAAAGTTTGATACGCTCAATTTCAAGGTCTTTTCTATCCTTCCCTTTTAAAAATTTATCAACTCTAGAAAAATACATAGTATCATAATTTTTTGAGAAACATACCGGACCGTCGTGGTATCGTTTGTTGACTTTTTTCCCACCAAAAGGGGCTACCTCCAACAAATTTTTTCCATCGCTTTCAATTTTAGATTGGTATAAATCAAAATATGCTTGTCCATTCCATCCATTTTTTTTAGTGTGGGTTTGTGATTTTCTGGAAGATGTAAAAACTACAGATTCTTGATAAAGTACAGGACTAAAATCGGAAAACTCGGTATTGGAAAAAACCATGTTTTCTATCACCACTGGTTGATCTGATTGAATATCCTCTTCCAAAATCCTCCATGATTCTTGAATGTGTGGAATTCTAGGATCGTTGGGCTTAGCCAGTTGAAAATTAAGAAAAGCTTTTTTTGCTTGTTCATGCAACCCATTCGTTTTTAAAACCTGGCCGTAATGAAAATAAAATTCCGGATCCGAATATCTACCATAAGAATTTACATGATCATAAGCATCTTGTTCTTCCGTTTTATAGTTGTTCATTTTTCGATAACACTCTCCCAATTTGTAATAATCATCAGCATTAGGGTTTTTTGTTACTTTTTTTTCGTACAACTTAGCTGCTTTAAAATAATCCCAGTGTTCAAATTTTCGATCTGATTTTGCAGTTTGTCCGTTTGCTACAAATCCCATAAATGGAATTAGCAGCGTAAAAAATATATTTTTCATTGTGTTTTGGTTTTGATTAAAAAAATCGTGGATTTGACATTTTGGTTTTAGTAGGACTTAAATCCCATCCCAGCATAATCTCATGTGTTCCGCTATTGTATGAACCTGTTTGATTGATATAATAATCAAAAGAATAGGCCAAGCGCAATAAATTCGAAAATTCAAATTGAAAAAGAGCAACAAGCATGTTATCAGAACCATTCATATTTATTCGATCTCCGTAGCGATACCCCAATCCGAAATAATAGCGTTTACTGAAAATCAATGTTGCATTCACATCAATAACCGCCGGTGAAGCTTGAACATATTTCACTAAAATTGATGGACGCAAGTCTAACTGACTTTTCAGGGGTAAAACAATTCCTGATGTCAGAAAATACTGTCTAAAAAATCGCGCTTGATCAGATCCAGCAGTTTTCGTAAAACCAAATTTGGATTCCATGAGGTGGTTGGAACTTAGTCCGGCATAAAAGCATTTTTGATAAAAATACATTCCAAATGCAGCATCTGGAACCCAACTATTGGCAGGATTATCTAGGAAAGATAAATCAGTGGGATCTTCCACGTGTATTCGATCCCATTTAATATTTAAATTATTGAGCATTCCGGTCACTCCTAAGGATAATTTTGCTTTTTTAGTAATGGGTATGTGATACGCATATGTCAAATTGATTCCAGTATTTCGCATTGGGCCAATTTTATCATTATAAACTTGCAACCCAAGTCCTAGTTTGGTATTTGGCACAGCACTATGCAAACTCAATATTTGGGTTGTTGGCGCATCCTCCATTCCAGCCCATTGACTGCGGTGAACCAAGGTTCCGGAAAAGGTTTCCCTACTACCAGCATAGGCTGGATTTATGTAGGTTGGGTTGAAAAAATACATGGAGAAACTGGCGTCTTGTTGCGCATGCACTGCCGAAGCAACGATGAATGCACTAATGATGATTGTTGTTTTCATAATTTATTCGTTTTCTTGTTTTCGTTTTCTTGTCGCAAAACCCAACTCCGCTCAATCTGCCTATTTTTTTTATGGAGTATCGAGCGACTTGTAGTCGAGATACGATTTATCTTTTAATAAATACCCACCCGCGTTTCTCCACATCTTCATATTTAATGATGTAGAAATACGTTCCATCTGCAAGTGCTTCGCCATTTGTGTTTCTTCCTTCAAATCGATTAATCTCATTGTCATAGTTTTCGGTAATCCACACTTCATTTCCCCATCGATTTATTATTGTCACTTTATTTTCGGTAAAATAATTTAAGATTGGAATATTCCAGTAATCGTTCTTGCCATCCGAGTTTGGTGAAAATCCATTGTAAAAATCAATGTCAATTTTAGCATTTACAACTTGACTCGATGTGTCTGATCCACATTTATTGGTTGCAATCAATTCAACAATATAATTACCAGTTGTATTAAATGAATGATATGGATCCTGTTCTACACTGTTTTGACTGTCATTAAAATTCCAATAATATGAATTTGAATTTGTCGATTGATTGATGAAATTAAATGAGTTTTCAGTTATCGTCTCAACGGAGAACAATGCCGTTGGATGAGGAATTAATTTCAATTTGGTAATTATGATTGAATCACACCCTTTGCTGGTAGATAATGTATCGGAGTAAGTATCAGCATCAAAGACATAATTTCCTCCTAAGAATGTACTATACCCTTCACAAATTGATGCATTGATGAAAACTTCTTTATTTGGATGAACGGTTAAAATGGTATTTATTATTGAATCACAACCCGTTACAGAAGGAACTGATGCAAAATAAGAACCTGAACTCGTTAACATTAGCTCTCCGAACAAATAATGCGTTCCTTCACAAATGGAAACATAAATAGTTGTAATGATATTCTGTTTTACAAGTAAATTAACCTGTGTAACAGAGTCACAACCAGATAAAGATTGAAATACATCGTAGTAAACTCCTGGTTGAGTTTGATAAACTCCTCCGATGCTTAAACTATCGCCTTCACAGATTGAAACGCTCAGTACCGTACTCACAATTGGATTTACCTCCAAAACTATTGTTCTTATTGAATCACAACCAAATTGCGTAGTCAAACTTTGTATATAAGTACCTGCAAATTGTTGATACTGTCCAAAAATCAAAGCACTATCTCCCTCACAAATAGTCAGTGTTAAATTATAATCATAGGTTGGATTCACACTTAATACATTATAAACCGTTGAATCACATCCAGTTGCTGTTTGAAGACTATCTATATAAACACCCGGCGTTGTTCGGATTGAACCACTTAGAAAAATACTTTCTCCTTCACAAATTGATGAATAAACAGATACCACATGTCCCGGATTTACAATCAAAGTGGTTCGCAAAACGGAATCACAGCCTTTCTTGGTTGAAAGTGTATCGAAATATATTCCGGCTGTGGTTTGATTTGAGCCACCCAACATGACACTTTCTCCTTGACAAATTTCTGCTGTTAGGTTCGTTAAGTATGTTGGGTTTACAATCAAGGTAGTTCTCAATACCGAATCACATCCTTTGTTGGTTGAAAGTGTATCGAAATAGATCCCGGCTGTGGTTTGATTCGCTCCACCCAACAAAATACTTTCTCCTTGACAAATTTCTGCCGTTAGAATCGTTAAATGAGTTGGATTTACAATCAAGGTAGTTCTCAAAACGGAATCACATCCTTTGTTGGTTGAAAGTGTATCGAAATAGATCCCGGCTGTGGTTTGATTTGAGCCACCCAACATGATACTTTCTCCTTGACAAATTTCTGCTGTTAGGTTTGTTAAGTATGTTGGATTTACAATCAAGGTAGTTCTCAATACCGAATCACAGCCCTTGTTGGTTGATAAGGTATCAAAGTAGATTCCAGCAGTGGTTTGATTCACTCCTCCCAACAAGATACTCTCGCCTTGACAAATTTCTGCTGTTAGGTTCGTTAAGTAAATTGGGTTTACAATCAACGTAGTTCTCAATACTGAATCACAGCCTTTGTTCGTTGACAGTGTATCGAAATAGATTCCGGCTGTAGTTTGATTTGAGCCACCCAACATGATACTTTCTCCTTGACAAATTTCTGCTGTTAGGTTCGTTAAGTAAATTGGATTTACTATCAAGGTAGTTCTCAAAACGGAATCACAGCCTTTGTTGGTTGAAAGTGTATCGAAATATATTCCGGCTGTGGTTTGATTTGAGCCACCCAACATGATACTTTCTCCTTGACAAATTTCTGCTGTTAGGTTTGTTAAGTATGTTGGGTTTACAATCAAGGTAGTTCTCAATACCGAATCACATCCTTTGTTGGTTGAAATTGTATCGAAATATATTCCAGCTGTGGTTTGATTTGCTCCTCCCAACAAAATACTTTCTCCTTGACAAATTTCTGCCGATAGGTTCGTTAAGTAAATTGGATTTACTATCAAGGTAGTTCTCAAAACGGAATCACAGCCTTTGTTCGTTGATAAGGTATCGAAATAAATTCCGGCTGTAGTTTGATTTGATCCTCCCAACAAGATGCTTTCTCCTTGACAGATTTCTGCTGTTAGATTTGTAAGGTATGTTGGATTTACTGTTAAAATTGTTCGAACAACAGAATCGCACTCATGATGATGATGATCATCATCATCATCCCAATCAGTATTTATTGTATAAAACATATCAAAATAACCCGGGTTTTTGCGATAAACCCCATTAATCAATATGCTATCTCCTTGACATATTTCAACATTAATTATATGAAATGGGGCAGGGAGAACAACCACATTAACATGAATATACGAAGCCATGTTATTACAGGGTGCGGTTACTTGCACTGAATAGGTTCCTGTAGTAAATACAGTGATTGATTGAGTTGTAGCTCCAGTTGACCAAAGGTAAGATGGACTTTCAGGCCCCGTCAAAACAACTGAATCACCAAAACAAAAAGTTAATGGTCCATCTGGTGTAATTATATTGGGTGTTTCGTTAAGAACAATATTAATATCATGAGTTTTAATTGCACCTCCATGTGATAAAATACGTCCTTCAATAAATACATTTTCTAAAATGCTTTCTGCACCATTTGCAGCAATTATAGTTCCTCTGAAAATTGAAAATGGCGCTATACCGACATTTCCATTGATCACCCAAAAAATATTTTTAGCTTGAGCACTGTCCAATAAAACAACATTTGAATATGAATTCGCATCAAAATTTCCACCTATTTGAATAATAAAAACGGCATTCGGATTTCCTTGTGCATCAAAATATAGGGTATCTGAAAGATGTGTATTAGAACCCAAACAATAGGTGTGCGGGGTTAAACGTAGGCCATAACCTAACATATTCGGCTTCAATAATTGAATATCGCAGGGAACAGCATTTAGATCCGTAAACAATGCCTGATTATCGATTACTCCCTGCACTGTCCATGCATCCGGTGTGTAATGAATGATTCCATTTACACCAGCTGTGTCAAATCCTGTTACAATTCCACTATTTGTACCTACATCACCAGTAACAGTTGTTGTTCCTGTGTTTTTTATTGTTCCATTATCATTAAATATAGAGAAACAACCCAATGAGCCAACATTAGGCATGGCCGGACCATGTAAGGTCGTTAAACCGCACCCATAAGGATGATTTATGGTTGTGGAATTGACTGTAATTGAACCATTTATTGTTGCTAAACGTCCTTCAATCTTTGACCCTACTCCTGTGGTAATTGTACTACCTGCAAAATAGTTACCCGTTAAATGAGTTGAATTCCCGTTGGTTATTGTTCCGGTAACCCTCCAAAAAATATTACATGCCTTTGCTCCATTAATTAAATGAATATTGGAAAAATTGGCAACAGCTAAATTACCATTGATTTTAATAATAAAAACAGCATTTGGATTTCCTTGAGCGTTAAACGTTAAATTTCCTGTCAAGGATGTATTACCAGAAACTAAATGTACCGCAGGAGTTAATGTTTGACCATTTCCCAACGTAGTTCCTAATGTAGAAGTTGAAATTTGAGTTCCTAAATTATTGTACGCATTGACCAAATCACTACTAGCCAAGGCACTCGAGGGATCTGTGTCATGGAACGTTCCATTAATATTATAGGAAAAGCCAGAAATTGCACCAGCATTGGTTCCTACATCTCCAATAGAATAAGAAATTCCTGTATTTGAAATGTTACCCGAAACAGTAAAGGTGGAGTATTTAGTTATTTCTCCTAAGGTTGGGGCAACTTGCCCAAATGTTATTTCCCTGACCCAGAGTATCAGAAAGCATAAGAAGGTATATTTTGTAAGGTTTTTCATGATGTATAGTTTAAAATTAGATTGATGACAATACCTTGAGCAAAGTTACCGGAGCCTTACTTCAAAGAGATTACAGAAGCTAGTCCATCTTTTGTATCATTCATTTGCAAAAGCTTATTGCACTTAGGATTCAGAATTCACACCCATGTATTCCCTAGTTTAAACCAGAACTGAAAACAACAATTAACATTCAATTTCAAACACAATGAATGCTAAGCCGAGCGTTTTTTATTACCTTTATTTCAATAACTAATGAATGCGTTTTTATCTTCCACTATTTCTTGTTTTAATTAGCTTACTTGTAGGTTGTTCTCCTGCCCCTAAACATGAAATTTCATTTTACTATTGGAAACAAGATTTCAATTTAAATCAAGCGCAAAAGGCTATTCTTGAATTCAATCAAGTTAAAAAACTCTACGTAAAATTTTTTGATGTAACGTGGGACTCAAGAGAAAACAAAGCCAAACCAATTTCAAAGATTGATTTTAAAATGCACGCAGGGAAATTCAATATAATCCCTTGTATATTTATTGAAAATCAAGTGTTTAAACAAAAAAAATCTCCTGAAATCGCTTCAAAAGTTTATGAGCTAATTCGTAAAATTGCTCAAACGAACAACTGTTCAATACAAGAAATACAAATTGACTGTGATTGGACAGACGCAACAAGAAAAGCCTATTTTTCATTCCTTTCTAAGTTAACAGCGCTAGCTAAAAACAAACAACTTATTACCTCAACTCTTCGGTTGCATCAATTTAAGTATCCCAAAAAAACAGGTGTTCCTCCTGTAAAAAAAGCTGTTTTGATGTGCTATAACATGGGTAAAATTGACAATCAAAAAACTGATAATTCAATTATTTCAGAAGCTGAAATAAAGAAATACATCTTGGAAAGCGATCCATATCCGCTGCCATTAGATCTAGCGCTTCCCTCCTATCATTGGGGATTGATTTATCGTTTAGGAAAACTAACACTGATTGTGAATAATATTGACCGCAATCAATTGAAATCATTCGCTTTCAGCAAAGTAGGTGACAACAAATTTCGGGCAGATTCAAATTTTTATTACGACAACACCTATTTTTGCAAGAATGATATTTTACGCATTGAAGAGTCAGCACCCACTATCTTATTGAAATGTGCAGAGATACTGGGAAAATCCAATCACTATTTCAATGACATTATATTTTATCATATAAGTTCCAATTCAATTTCAAATTATGAAAAAGATTTCTTTTCTACCCTTACTTCTCGTATTAATTAATCTTGCTATTCCAAAACACGGCCAAAACTGTGGTGGAAGCTACATGTATTATCACATGATTTTTGACCGAGACTTGGTTTTTTCCAACGGAAATACACTTTCAAGTTTTAGTCTTTGGAATTATAACTCTTCTCTTTATGGTGATTACCCCATTCAACTACAAAATGCTACTGAATGGGCAAATTACCTAGAAAATAAATACGTCGCAAAGGATTTAATCCCACTTATTTACCGGAAAAATGAGTTTTCATCGCATGCGCAAGAAACGAAAAATCTAAGAAGTTGCCGAATATCAGATAAAGAAATTATTACCAAAGAAACTATTTTTATCAATTACCTAGAACTTGCTTTGGAAGTGGAAAAACACCTAGAAACCTATCTACTTGATCCCTGGGCATACGAAGAAGTCGAGAAAATTAAAAACCCAACTGAATACAGTCGATTGGTAGAAAAGGTTAACCAAATGTTAACCGTTGCTCAAGATACTTTTCTAAAAGAACGACTCGCCTTTCAATTGATAAAACTACATAGGTACGAAGAAAATCATGCAGAAGTTTTAAAAGAATTTGAAAAATACTTTACCAATAAAGATTCATTTATCGGCTATTGGGCCATGGATCATTATGCTGGTGCCCTTTCAAATTTAGGCAGAAAAGCAGAAGCAAATTATTACTTTTCTCGGGTTTATGTCAACTCACCAAGTAGACGAGCAGGTGCATACCTCAGCATTTCCATTGAGTCAGAAAAAGAAATGAATGATGCGAAATCCCTTTGCCAATCAAATGATGAAAAACTAGCCTTGCATTTCATACGCGGCATGGAGACAAAAAATTTAGCCATTGATGATATTGAATTTATTTTTAAAAATGGTGGAAATCACGAATATGCCCGCGTACTGATGAGTTATGAAATAAATAATTTAGAAAAAATACTTCTAAATCATTATGGCAATGCGATGGAAGATTCCGCAACGCAGATAGAGGAAACGAGAAACTATGTTAAACGATTAATTGAATTGAATAAACAAATACTAGTAATTGATGATTCATCTAAATTTTGGCATTTGAGTTTAGCTTATTTGCATTTCTTAAATCAGGATTACGTGAACTGCCAAGCTATTTTGAAAAGTAATATGCCAACAGACAAAAATCTAAAAATGCAATATACAGCAATTGAAATTTTAAATCTCGTGGCGTCGAAAACAGAATTAAGTATTGCAGATGAAAATATAATTGGTCATAAACTGTATGAACTAAATAATTACAAAGAAAATTTATCATCCATAGAAGTAAAAAATGATAATTCAAATGAACCTTCTTACTATAGCAACAACTATTATCGAAAAAACTATGAGGATTACAATACCATAAACGAATATCTATTTCAACTAATTTACACGAAGGTAAAAGGAAAGAATGCATTCAAAGAGTTGATTTATAACGGACAAACGGTCGAATCAGATCTTTATAATCGTGATTTCCCAAATTGGAATGAAATGGAGCAAGGCAAGAAGAAACTCACACCGGAATACTTGGACGAGCTCATTTTGACATTTGAAAACACTGAGAAAACAAAGCTTGTTGAATTCGCCGCTAAATATTATTTTGATTTCGTAAATTCCTACCATTACCAGAAAGATCTTACATCGATCAAGTACATTTTGCAAGAAGCAAAAGCTACCTTATTGATGAGAAACCCCAATACATTGAAAGATGCCATTGCGCTTTTTGAAAAACTACCAAGTAGCTTCATCAATGAATTTACTCAATATGTTGACCCTTTTCAAATGAGTGCGAAGAACATTAAACTCAACCCAAGAGAAGAAATTGATTATGAAAATGCATTAACCAAATTAAGTTTGGCCAAAAGATTACAAATGCACCTAGAAAAAGCAAAAGCGACCAATTCTTCTATCGATTATTTCAATTTAGGAATCGCATATTATAACCTTTCTTATTACAGTAATTGCTGGCGTTTTTTGGCTTTCGACAGAAGCACACTAGAACCAAATGGATTTTGTGACAACTCGATTGCGCTAAATTTTTTAAATAAGGCCCTTTCCTTAGGTCTTAAAAACAAGGAACTTGAGGCAAAAGCTCATTTTATGGCCGCACGCTGTGAATTGAATTTGTTCACTCAGAATTATGGCGAAATTCAAGATAATTATGAGGATAATCTCAATTTTGACAAATTCCTATTTGACATTAAGCAACAAGGATTTCAGAAAAACTTTACCGTGTTAAAAAACACCTATTTTAATACACAATTCTACCAAGACATAGTAAACGAATGCCGATACTTTAATTATTACATCAACTAAAAGTAAACATACCTTGCGTAAATTAATCCATACAATCTTTATAGATCCCTTCAGTCAATTTCATAAAAATGAACCCCTTGACAAAAAAGTCTTGCTTACATTTTTGATCACAGCCTTCTCTTTAGTTTCTATTTACTACTTAAATTCTATTCAAAAAGCACTTGGAATTTTTTACACTTGGGGATTTGATCAATTTACAGCAGCAGTTATCTCAAAAATTCAACAAATTAATGATTTTCAACTACTTGATTTAAACTATTGGGCAATATGCTCCTTTTTCTTTTATTTTATTGTACCAGCTCTTGTTATTAAATATTACTGGAAAGAAAATCTATCCACCTACGGCCTGTCACTTAAAGGAATTTTGAAAGGAGTAAAATATTATGGTTTGTTCTTATTATTCATGCTGCCCCTCGTTTGGATGGTATCTCATACAGATCAATTTCAGAATAGCTATCCTTTTTATCGATTAAACTATTCAAATGCATCGTATCAACATTTAGTTATTTGGGAGTGCTTTTATTTCCTCCAATTTTTAGGCCTTGAATTTTTTTTCAGAGGATTTATAGTTCATTCTTTAAAAAGAAGATTCGGTTATTATTCCGTTTTTATCATGATGATTCCCTATTGCATGATTCATTTTGGCAAACCATTACCCGAAACAATTGGAGCTATTTTTGCCGGAATAATCCTTGGTTCATTGAGCTTAAAATCCAATTCAATTTGGCTCGGCGTATTCTTGCATTTTTCTGTAGCCATCGCCATGGATATATTCGCTATTTGGAATTCCTAAAATTCAATCACACAAACCCAAGGGTGATTAAATGAAACCACCTATCCTCGGTAAATAATAAATAAAATAGGCAAGCACTGATCATAAATAAACTTGCATGGTAGGCAATCACAAAAAGCGGATTGTTTTTTTTATAAAACCATACAAAGCAAGGCAATAGAAACAACGGAACACAACCCATCCAACCCCAAAAAAAAGTGAAATGAACAGGGATGATGTACTGAATATTTTTTTGATTTGACAATACGTTTAGTGGCGAATGAAAAATCCAGCTTCGTTGAATCTGTACTGTGTTATTGTTCCGATACAATCCATAATTCTGCGTTTGAACCCACAATTTTTCATTCTTGCTTGTTTCAATTAACGATATTTGAGCCGACCCAACAGAAGAATACACCTCCTTCGAATACCGAACTACACGTTCGGTGGTAACATGATTTGGCAAAAATAAATCGAGTACCATGCTGGTAGCGATTACAATACCCAAAACTGCCGAAATACGCAATAAATACCATCTCCATCCTGACCTCAATCGCACAAAATAATTGGCAATTACTTGCTCCTGATGACGCTTATTCTCTTCATATTTGGCACGCGCTTTTTTTACTTTATCCTCCCAAGACTCGTCTTGTCTGGTCCGACGTGAACTGTAGTCACCAACGCGTTGTTGTGGGATTTTTTTCTTTCCCGTAACAATCTCATAGGCCTCTTGAATCAAAATAAATTTTTCTTGTGCACTCGCAGAGGGATTTCTATCGGGATGGTATTCAAACGCTAGCCTGCGGTAATTTCGTTTGATGTCTGCTTCAGTGGCAGATTCCGTTAGTCCTAATATTTGGTAGTATTTCTTCATTTTATATGATCCAAATATTGTTTTCGAGTAACTATTCGATCGATCTTACCACTCCGGGTATAACGAAATTTAGGTAGAAAAAGTACCTCCTTTGGGCGACCATATTTCGGAAAATCAATTTCAAAATCTAACGAAATATTCTCCAATCCTTCAACAAACAAGACAACCCGCTCACCCAATCTTTGATCCGGAACGCTCGAAATGAAAAAAGGAATTGAAATTTGTTGAGCAATTAGGGATTCAATTTCTTCCGGATGAATTTTTACCCCCCCTGAATTGATCACAAAATCTGTCCTTCCAATCCAACGAAATGTTGTTTCTGATACTAATTCTACGCGATCAGTTGTTTCAATAACCTCTGTTTGTAAGGCAGGAAAATGGATTTGTAATGCTTGATTCTCGTTGACGGAAAAATGAATCCCCGGTAATGAAATAAAATACTCATTCCCGCCATAGCCTACTTTTCTTAATGCAACATGGCTCGCAGTTTCCGTCATTCCATAACTATGATATACGGTTATTTCTTTTTCGGTTAATTGAAGTTCCAATTCAGAAGAAATTGGACCTCCACCCACTAGAATAGACCTAATTTTCCTTAATTTAGACTCAGACTCATCCAACATCACTTTCAATTGCATAGGGGTAACTGCCATAAAATCAATTGAAAAATCGCCAGATTTTAATGGATTAGCTGATGGAGTTTGAATGTATAACCTCATCGAACTTTGCAACGCACGTACCACCATCATTTTACCACCAATGGTACTAAGAGGCAAGCACAAAAGCGCGGAAGAATGAGCCGTTAAAGAAAAAAAATGAACCGTATTTTGAGCGGAAAAAAGCATGCCTTGTTTTGAAAGTTCAATCTCCTTTGGTGCTCCTGTAGATCCTGAGGTTTTAACCTGAATAGTACTTCCTAAAGAATGCCAATCAGCCAGAAAATTCAAAACTTGACTTTCCTCCTCAGTATCAACAACAAAATTAGACGGAATTTGAAACATGGATATAAAATTATTCAATCCAAAAACGTTAAATATTGGAAAAGAATAAAGTTATTAATACTTTGATGCTTATTAAGGCTGGCAATACAATGTATCGTACCAAGGTGAATATCCGGCCCAAATACCTAAAGCGCCACCACTCAAATTTGTCGGAACGTTAACAGGAGTCGAAAACGGACTAGACGCAGATGACATCTGAGCAAACTTTTTATCAAAGAAATTGTAGGTAGATAAATCCATTTTAGAAAATTTAACGACTACGCTATCTCCTAGTCTATAAAAACGCTTATAGTCCACCAAATGAGTACTATCTTTTCTTCGCATTGGGTTTTCCGCTTCGAATTCAAATGTCAATCCGTTAAAGAATTTGTCACTAAAATAAGCATTCCTTACTCTTTTAAAAGTTAAATCTTTGGGTTGATTAGTAGAATTGATATTAATTCGTTTTACTTCCCATTTATAGGCATCTACTTGATTCGCCGGATCTGCCAAAACACCCCAGGACTTTCCATAAGTTGGATTGAGGTTATCTGGTTTCCAGTAGAGGGATTGAAGGGGAGTTACGGGTTGTAAAAAAGTGGTTGCTTGATAGGTCTTTCCTGATTCCAAAATTGTCAATGTATAACTTTTGTTTACGACTCCTCGCATAATCTCATTCGTTGTTGAATAAACTAAAATTGGCAACAACACTACATCTTCTGGTTCTAAGTCCAACATTTCGGCCATTTGATATTGAGATTCGATTGGCAATTCAGCGATAGCAAACAGTTGCAATTGGATCGTATCAGCACCATTGGAAACTGTAACAAAAGCATCTTGTACAAAAGTTTGAAGATAACTCCCCAAATCGGTAGGTTGGTATATGTTGGCTGATTTTGACAGTAACACGATTGGAAATGAACCTGTTTCAATTTTACCATCAACAACTAATTGTTCTTGGTAACCAGGAATATCTATTTTAACCTCCTTAGAACAAGAGAAAAACAGTAAACAAACTAATAAAAGAGCGAATAAATTTTGAAACATTTTCTATTATTCGTACGAAATTACGAAAATATCTTCATCATTTTTCTTAAAAAACTTTTCTTCTCTTGCAAATGCTTCAATACCTGCTGGGGTCTTTAATTTGGACAAGGAAGATTTGGTGCTAAGAAGTTTTTTCTTAGTTTCTGTTTTTTGAATCGTTAGTTCGGACAACTTCTTATTTTGTTTCATCAAATGAAAAATATCCCAATCATCTAAAAACAAGGCATAAATGAGGAAAACAAGGATGGTAACAAGGAATTTGTTTTTGATAAATTTCAACAAAGTTACTTTCCAATTCATTGTGCAGTTTTTTAATAAGTAAATTTATTTCATTTATTCTCTGAAATCCTTTTGTTCCAACAAACTTTTTAAAAGTGATTTGTTAAACCTTTTAAGAGAAAGCCACCCCACAATAAATTTGTTTATTTACTTTTAGCAGAAATTATCCGTTTCAAGATCTGAACCAAATGGGATTTATACAAAAAGACGCTTTACTTGCAACAGTTATTACCTACGTGGGAATTGCCCTAGGCTACTTAAATCGGGGAGTGCTTTTTCTGGTTTTATTCACCAGTCAACAAATTGGATTGATCAGTCTTATAACAACAATTGGGTTATTGTTTGCACAATTGACAAATCTTGGAAGTATATATGTCACATGGAGATTTTTCCCTTTTTTCAGAAATATAGAAAGAAAACATTACGGATTTCTCTTAATGAATTGTTTGATCATTCTTGTTGGAATATCGATTTTCTCTGCGATTTACTGGATTTTCAAGTCAGACATTGCTCAATTCTACAGTAAAAAATCAGCCGAATTTTTGGATTATTACTTCTGGATTATCCCTGTTGGAATAGCAACTGTTTTTTTTATGATTTTCGATTATTACTTGCGAGGACTTCATAAGAATCTTGTATCAGTTTTTCTCCAAGAAATTGTGCTTCGTTGCGTGACATTGACATTACTATGCTTATTTGCGTTTGAGATTATTACATTCGATCAATTTCTGGTTTATAACCTTCTTGGTTATTTTGTTCCAACCGTTTTTTTATTGATTTACCTCATTCGGATCGGCGAATTTCATTTATCCATTAAATCCATAACTATTCCAAAACGATTCAGAAAAATACTATTGAATTTTAGTTTGTTTAGTTACATAAATACATTAACAACCTTATTGGTTATTTCTTTAGACACCATGATGATCGCTTCCTTCATTGGACTTACTGCAACAGGCGTTTATACAAATATTATTTACCTTACTTCAGCAATTCAAGTTCCCTATCGTTCTGTTGTTAGAGTCAGTTCACCTTTAATCGCAAAGTATTGGAAAGAAAAAAATATTCCAGAAATGCAAAAATTGTATCAAAAAGTAAGTTCATTAGGCATGCTAATAGGCACCTTTTCGTTTTCCATAATATGGATTAATCGAATTGAATTATTTTCGTTTTTGCCAACAGAGTACCAAGCAGGCATATTCGTTTTTCTATTTCTAATGATTGGTCGAATGGTGGATATGGTTGGTGGGCTAAACGGGACCATCTTTTCAACTTCTCGCAAGTACCGATACGATTTGTTATTTTCTGTTTTTCTTTCTTTTACTGTTTTTGGATTGAATTATTGGCTTATTCCTATTTACGGAATTGCTGGTGCTGCTGCTTCCACTGGTTTCGCTTATATCATCTATAATATCGGGCGAATTTGGTATATTTATCATTCGTTTCAAATTCATCCTTTCACAAAGCAACTTTGGTATTTGTTACTTCTTTTCCTTGGACTAATGGGAATTAATGAATTTGTGTTCATGCAACTTAATTGGCCAAATCAGTTTGTATCAATCGGTGTTAAAACAATTTTTTTCTCCTTAGGATTTATTGTTCCAGTTTTTCTATTTCGTTTAGAACCTGAATCAATCGCTTACTACCAAAAATGGAAATTACGCTTACTTAAAAAACGAGTTTCCAGTGAATAATTTTTGAATCAATTCAATTAATAATTCAATTAATTCTTTTACTTTTACATCACAAATAATAGAAAAATGAACTTACACGAGTATCAAGGAAAACAAATTTTAAAATCGTACGGAGTTTCTGTGCAAGAAGGAATCGTTGTTGATAGTGTTGAAAACGCACGTGCAGCAGCATTAAAACTAACAGAAGAAACTGGTACTTCTTGGTACGTTGTCAAGGCTCAAATTCATGCAGGTGGACGTGGAAAAGGAACAGTAACAGAAACCGGATCACATGGTGTTGTTTTGGCAAAAGGTATTGATCAAATCGAAGAAAAAGTGAACGGCATATTAGGAGGACACCTAGTTACGTTGCAAACGAGCGCTACCGGAAAAAAAGTAAATAAAGTACTTATAGCGCAAGACGTTTATTATCCTGGAGAAACTGAGACAAGTGAGTTCTATATGTCTGTTTTGTTAGACAGAGAAAAAGGATGTAATGTAATTATTTATTCTACAGAGGGCGGAATGGATATCGAACACGTTGCAGAGCATACACCTCACTTAATATTTAAAGAACATGTGGATCCTCGAGTAGGACTTCAAGGATTTCAAACAAGAAAAATTGCGTTTAACCTTGGTTTGTCAGGAGAAGCGTTCAAACAAATGACAAAATTCGTTTCTGCTTTATACAAAGCGTATGACGGAATTGATGCTGCCATGTTTGAAATTAATCCAGTTCTTAAAACATCCGATAATAAAATAATTGCTGTTGATGCGAAAGTTACTTTGGATGGAAATGGACTTATGCGTCACCCTGACTATTTAGCGATGAGGGACGTAACGGAAGAAGATGCAACCGAAGTGGAAGCAGGTGAAGCAGGTTTGAATTTCGTTAAATTAGATGGAAATGTTGGTTGTATGGTCAACGGAGCAGGTCTTGCAATGGCAACCATGGATATAATCAAATTATCTGGTGGTAATCCAGCAAACTTCTTAGATGTTGGAGGAACAGCCAATGCAGAGCGTGTTGAAAAAGCATTCAAAATCATATTGAAAGATCCAAATGTGAAAGCAATTTTAATTAATATTTTTGGTGGAATTGTTCGTTGTGACCGTGTAGCTCAAGGAGTTGTTGACGCCTATAAAAATATGGGTTCTATTCCTGTTCCAATTATTGTTCGTCTTCAAGGTACAAATGCTGTTGAAGCAAAAAAATTAATTGACGATTCAGGTTTGAACGTTCATTCTGCTGTATTGTTGCAAGAAGCAGCAGATAAAGTAAAGGAAGTTTTAGCGTAGTTAAATAATATCTTTTCATCAAGCCGGTTTTTGCCGGCTTTTTTGTTATTAAAAAATCTGGTATGTTGAAAATTGATATGCACACCCACATTATTCCAAAACATCTACCGAACTGGGCGGATAAATTTGGTTATGGTGATTTTATTCACTTAGAACATGTTGAGGAGGGAGTTGCCGACATGATCCAGGGTGGTAAATTCTTTAGACGAATCGAAGAAAATTGCTGGAATGAAGAAAAACGTATCCAAGAATATTCAAACTTCAATACGCAAGTACAAGTTGTTTGTACAATTCCCGTTTTATTTTCATATTGGGCAAAACCGGCTGATTGTGAGGAATTATCTAAATTTTTAAATGATCATATTGCCGATCTTGTATCGCGATATCCAAAAAATTATATCGGACTTGGGACGATTCCTATGCAAGATACTGAAACAGCAATTCGCGAGTTAAAACGGTGCAAAGAAATTGGTTTGGTCGGAATTCAAATTGGTTCTAACATCAACACAGAAAATCTCAATGAAGATAAGTTCTTTCCAATCTTTGAAGCTTGTCAAGAATTAGGTTTGGCTTTAATGATACATCCGTGGCAAATGATGGGATTTGATCAATTACAAAAATATTGGCTTCCTTGGTTAGTTGGAATGCCTGCAGAAACTTCACGTGCCGCTTGTTCATTGATTTTTGGAGGAGTATTAGAACGCTTACCCAATCTAAGAATTTGTTTTTCTCATGCTGGTGGGTCTTTTTTACCCACAATTGGAAGGATTGAACATGGATTCAATTGTCGACCGGATTTGGTAGCAATCGACAATCCTATAAATCCAAGGGAATATATCGGTAAATTTTGGGTGGATTCCATAACACACGACATAGATGCTCTAAAATATATTTTAAAAATGCAAGGCAGTAAAAAAATATGCTTGGGCTCTGACTATCCGTTCCCTTTAGGAGATTTAGAAATCGGGAAATTCATTGAAGAAAGCGATTTAGGAAAAGAAGATATTGAAAATATTTTTTGTCATTCCACATTGGAGTGGTTGAATTTACCGATCACCAAATTCATTTAATCAATCTTCATCCGAATACGCCATTCCTTTGGATATAGATTATTAAACCGATTACCCAAATAATTAATCCAACCAAGTGGTTCATTTTGATAGGTAATTAAATAATACCCTTTATCTACTGGTGAGATAGGAAATGTTTCGCCTTTTAAATAATGTAAGGCCATTTCCTTGGTTAATTCGATTTTTGGAATATCCGAACGCATAATTTTGCTCAGTGCTAATTCATGATTTGGCTCAATCTTATTTGGAAAAATGGTTCCAATTGCAACCCCTATCTTTGTACAATTCATGAAAAAATCAAGCGTTTCAACAGTTGTTAAATGACATTTTTGAAAAACTGAAACCCCATTTTTATATTCGATAGCCACTAAATCATCTGTCTTTACCAATGAATTAAATTTCTGAAAAAGCTGATTAGGTAGCACTTTTAAGCGGGATCGTATTTTTTTTCCTGCACCAATTGTTCTCTTTTTTTTAAGGACGGAACAATAAAACCCTTCACTTGGAGTATTACCAGGTGAAAAATAACATCCAATATTGTCTCGTCCTGAAATAGCGCCTTTTGGAATGTTAATTAAAATTAGTTCAGCATTTAGATTTTCACACATCCAAATTACGTTGTCCTCGTTTTCTTGCTGATTCAAGGTACAAGTTGAATAAATCAAATAACCATCTTCTTTGAGCGCGTCCCAAACATCTGAAACAATATCTTTTTGGCGACTCGCACACATATCAACATTATCCTTAGACCATTCCTTTCTCGAATCAGGATCTTTGCGAAACATACCCTCACCGGAACACGGCGCATCAACTAACACCACATCAAAAAAAGAAGGGATTCGCTGAAAATGAATAGGTTGATTACCCGTTACAACAACATTAGCACAACCCCATTTAGACAAATTCTCACGTAGAATAACATTTCTGGTTGGAATTATTTCATTGCTTACTAAAAATCCTTGTTCATCCAAAAAAGAATTTAACAAAGTTGATTTCCCGCCAGGAGCAGCGCATAAATCAAGAATAATGGAAGTCTTGGATACTTCTATTTGCTGAAGAATGGATTGAATAAACATTGATCCAGCTTCTTGGGGGTAATAACATCCGGAATGAAAAAGTGGATCAAGGGTGTAAATAGGTCTGTTTGGTAAATAATAAGCGCCTGAGCACCAAGAAACTGAAGCATCAAATGGAAAAAGTGGTTCTGATTTACTGGGATTAATTCGGATAGAAATTGGACTAGAATCTTCCAATGCAGACAATAATTTATCATCCCAAAAAGAATCGGATTTAATTCTCTCAATAAATGCAGTGGGTAAAGCTTCCAAAATAAACTTAAAACATGTTATGATCTACCTAAACAAAAAACGCCGACAACAAGCCGGCGTTCTAAACCAAATAATCAACCTAACCTAAATAAGATCTTAAAATTCTATTTTTTGAAGAGTGTTTTAATCTTCGAATTGCTTTCTCTTTTATTTGTCGAACACGCTCTCTAGTAAGATCGAAACGAACTCCAATTTCGTCTAATGACATTGGGGATCTTCCTTCCAACCCGTAGAACAAACGCACCACATCGCTTTCTCTCTGAGTCAATGCCGTTAATGACCGCTCAATATCTTTGCGCAATGATTCAACAACCAAATTGCTTTCCGGACCAGGTAATGAATCATTCGCCAAAACATCATACATACTTGACGAGGACTCATCGCCTTCAACCAACGGCGCATCCATTGATACATGACGACCATTGTGAGAAAGTGATTGTTTAATTTCCTCGGTGGTACAGCCTATAAACTCAGCTAATTCTTCTGCAGAGGGCGGTCTTTCAAACTTTTGCTCTAATTCAGAATATGCCTTATTAATTTTGTTTATTGAACCAATTTTATTCAATGGTAAACGTACAATTCGAGCTTGCTCTGCCAACGCTTGCAGAATCGATTGACGAATCCACCAAACTGCATAAGAAATAAACTTAAATCCACGCGTTTCATCAAATCGCTCTGCTGCTTTTATTAGGCCAACATTTCCTTCATTGATTAAATCCGGTAAAGCCAACCCTTGATTTTGGTATTGCTTTGATACAGAAACGACAAACCGCAGATTTGCTTTGGTTAAACGCTCCAAGGCAGCTTTATCGCCAGTTCGTATTCTACGCGCTAATTCAACTTCTTCTTCCGGAGAAATTAAATCTACACGACCAATTTCCTGTAAATATTTATCTAAGGAAGCGGTCTCTCTGTTAGTAACTTGTTTTGCAATTTTAAGCTGACGCATGATAGGAAAAAAATTAGTGTTCAAAGCCTATAACGTAGATTAAAAAAAAAGGTTGGTTTTTTTAGTCTTTTTTTTCAAATAACTCCTTTAAGCGATAATTTCGTTGATTTTGTCGAGCTTTTGATTTTGTTTAAACTTATAGTTTCGTCAAAAAATAGATTATCCCAAAACAACTAACCAAAGAAATTGAAATGTTTAAAATCGCTAGCAGAGTTTGTCCGGTGTTGAACAAATGTATTGTTTCAAATGAAAATGTACTAAACGTACTAAAACCACCACAAAAACCAATCAATATTAGCGGCTGCAACCAATGACACTCCGGTTTCTTATATAAATACACAGAAATTAAGGCAAAAATCAAGGTTGAAAACAAATTCGATAAAAGTGTTGCAATTGGAAAATTGACTACCGTTCGAGCGAAAATAAGGGATAGTCCATATCGCGCTATACTTCCCAATCCTCCGCCAATAAAAACAAAAATAAATTTCATTTAGCGTTTAATCTATTTATTACTCGAACATACACCAATTTATAAATGCCAATTGAAATGCCTGCGCCAACAATCCACCCAACAATTACGTCAGAAAAATAATGCACACCTAAATAAACTCTGCTCAATCCAACTAAGCCAACAATGAACCATAAAATCCATGAATGTTTAAATCGATTAACCGATAATAGAAAAAAAGTTGCTATCGCCGAAAAATTAGCGGCATGAGAAGAAATAAATCCGAACATTCCACCGCGGTAATACTCACCAGAGGACATCTGATAGTAATGAAGTTTTGATTCAATAAGTAAGTTATGCGAAGGTCTATAACGCTGGAAAACATCTTTAAAAGCATGTACCGAAATAAAATCAACCAGAGAAACAGTGAGAATTAACACTAAAAAAAACAATACTGCGCCTTTAATACCAACTCTTTTATATACAGACCAAATCAAGAAAAGATAAAGAGGGATCCATGTAATTCGAGCAGAAACAATCCACATAAACTCATCTAGAAAGGGGGTATGTAAACTATTCAGTAATACTACAAATTGACCATCTATTTTCTCTAACCAATCAATCATAATTGAGGTGCTTCCAAATCAAATCTTTCAATTCGGTTAACCCTTGTTGCGCAACAGAGGATATAAATAGAAAAGGGATTTTTGGTAAATCTTTTTGAATAGCCGTTTTCAATTCATCATCAAGCATATCCGACTTAGAAATGGCAAGTAATCGCTCTTTGTGCAGTAACTCTGGATTATATAACTTCAATTCCTTAAGTAACACGTTGTATTCCTTTTTAATGTCATCGCTGTCAGCAGGAATCATAAACAATAGCAAGGAATTTCGTTCAATGTGACGTAAAAAACGTAATCCCAATCCTTTACCAGCATGAGCCCCTTCAATAATACCTGGAATATCTGCCATGACAAAAGAACGAATATCACGGTAATTCACCATTCCTAAATTGGGTCGAATTGTTGTGAATGGATAGTCAGCTATTTCAGGTTTTGCGGCAGAAATAACCGACAGCAAGGTACTTTTTCCCGCATTCGGAAAACCAACTAGCCCAACATCTGCTAATAATTTCAGCTCTAAAATTTTCCATCCTTGCAGTCCTTCCTCACCAGGTTGTGCAAACCTCGGAGTTTGATTGGTAGGAGATTTAAAATTATTATTACCTAAACCACCCCTTCCCCCTGGTTGAATCACCTGCTGTTCGCCATTTTCCGTAATTTCAAACAAAATCTCGCCTGTTTCGGCATCTTTTGCAACCGTTCCTAAGGGAACATCAATAATTTCATCATTACCTTGAGAACCCGTTTTTAAGTTTCCCGCTCCATGAGCTCCATGACTTGCCTTTATGTGTTTTTTAAACTTCAAATGGAGTAAGGTCCACAACTGCGAATTACCGCGAACAATCACGTGTCCTCCTCGACCTCCATCCCCACCATCAGGTCCACCTAGAGGTATGTATTTCTCCCGACGAAAATGAGTAGATCCAGCCCCTCCATTACCGGATGAACAATGAATTTTTACGTAATCAACAAAATTATCAGATGCCATTAATTTTTAAATATTTCTAGAATCTACAGCTTCAAAAAGTCTATCTGTTATTTCATTAATTGTTCCTAATCCGTCTACGAAAATCAATTTATTTTGAGCTTGGTAGTAACTTTTCACAGGAGCTGTTTCTCGGTTGTAAACGGCAATTCTATTCTCAATGATTACAGGATCCGCATCATCTGGACGTCCACTAATAGCGGCACGATTTAATAAGCGGTTTTTTAACTCATTTTCCTCAACATCCAAGGCCACCATCAACGTAATTTCTGTGCCAATAGATTTCAATAACTCATCCAAAGCTGTGGCTTGTGCATTGGTGCGCGGAAATCCGTCGAAAATATATCCTTGAGATGAATTACTTCTTAAGACTTCTGCACGAAGCATATCAATCGTTACTGAATCTGGAACCAAATGTCCTTGATCCATAAAACTCTGAGCCAATTTCCCTAAATCCGTTTCTCCTTTAATATTTGCTCTGAAAATATCACCCGTTGAAAGGTGTGTTAATCCATATTTCTCAATTAATCGTTCAGATTGAGTTCCCTTGCCAGCCCCTGGAGGGCCAAATAATACAATGTTCAACATAATTTCATTCTTTAAGTTGATATAAATCTTTCAAATTTCGCCCGCGCTCATCATAATCCAACCCATAGCCTAAAACGAATTTATTTGGAATAACAAAGCCTTGATACTTTGGGATATCAACACCTTTGAATGCCTCCGGCTTGAATAATAAGGTACAAACTTCAACAGATAATGGATTGAGCTCTTGCAAGTTTTCTTTCAATGCTTGAATGGTCAATCCAGTATCCACAATATCTTCAATTATAATTATATGGCGATTAGTGACGTCAATCGAAATTTCCATTTGCCTTGTCACTACACCAGTTGAAATTGTTCCGACATAGGAGCTCAATTTTGTAAATGTAATATCGCATGTATCGGTATAGTGTTTCAACAAATCAGCGGCAAACATAAAAGCACCGTTCAGTACGACCAAAAAAATTGGATTTTTACCTGAGTAATCCACCATTAACTTTTCAGCGATTGCTTCAACTTCTCCCTGAATATACTCGGATGGTATAAAAACCTTAAATGATTTATCGTGTATTTGAATATTCTGCTGCATACCGGCTACAAAGGTAACGCTTTCTTATGTAAACACAATTATCTGTTTCAATCGAATTTCATTGAATTGGAAGAAGTATATTTGTAAGAAAAAATTATGCTTGTTTGGATTTTATTTATTCTGTTAATCTTTGGACTATTAGCACTCGATTTAGGTGTTTTTCATAAGAGTAACAAACCTGTTTCAATTAAAGAATCATTAGCTTGGACATGCGTTTGGATTACTGTTGCGCTTCTTTTCGGTGGTGTAATTTATTGGATTTACGACACTAATTTTATGGGTATGAATCCCACTAATATTTCTGCAGGAAAAACTGTATTAGATTATTATACTGGTTATGTTATTGAGGAATCTTTAAGTCTTGATAATATTTTTGTTATCGCCATGATTTTTCAATTTTTTAAAATCGAACCTAAATTTCAACATCGAATATTGTTTTGGGGTATTTTAGGCGCCGTTT
This sequence comes from Lishizhenia tianjinensis, assembly GCA_943330745.2. Taxonomy (GTDB): domain Bacteria; phylum Bacteroidota; class Bacteroidia; order Flavobacteriales_D; family Crocinitomicaceae; genus UBA952. The sequence goes on along the minus strand of CALQIX020000006.1, from coordinate 37,992 downwards.
TCTTCCGCATGATCATGATTGTTTTGGGTGCTGCATTTATTGAGAGCTTTACAGCTGCCACGTATATTTTTGGTGGAATTCTATTCTACTCAGCTTTACGAATGCTGAAACAAGGTGATGATGACAACGAAGATTTCACAAAATCTTTTGGTATTAGAATGCTTTCTAAAGTTTATCCCATCGACTGGAAGTCCAAAAGCGATGGATATTTTATCAAAAAGGACGGAAAAACAGTAGCAACAGCTTTGTTTGCCACCTTAGTTGTGGTGGAATTCTCTGATATTCTTTTTGCCATAGATTCCATACCTGCTATTTTCAGTATTACCACCGACCCATTTATTGTTTTTAGTTCAAATATTTTCGCAATTATGGGACTAAGAAACCTGTATTTCTTTCTGTCAAATATGTTGGATCACTTTCATTTCATGAAATATTCGCTTGTTGTGGTACTTATGTTTGTGGCGATTAAAATGCTCATTGTGGATTTTTACCACATAGACGCGATGGTTTCTTTAATTGTTATTTTAGCCGCCTTAATTGGCGGAATATTAATATCCGTCGTGAAACCCAAAAATGCAAATCATTAATTTATAATCGATGACTGTTGAAGAATATATAGCGAATATACCGGCTGACAGGTTGGATCAATTTCAAGAAATTCGCCAAGTAATTAAACAAAATTTACCTGCAGGGTTTGAAGAATGTATTGGTTATGGTATGATTGGATTTGTGGTGCCTCATGCAATTTATCCAAATGGATATCATTGTGACCCTAAACTCCCATTGCCGTTCCTTTCTTTGGCATCCCAAAAAAACTCAATAAATCTCTATCACATGGGGATTTATATGAATCCTGAATTACTTAATTGGTTTGTTGAATCATATTCCCAACAAGTAAAAGGTAAATTAGACATGGGAAAAAGTTGCATTCGTTTCAAACCTCAAAAAGAAATCCCGTTAACCTTAATTGGCGAATTATGTAGTAAGGTGACAGTGGCAGATTGGATTAGTATTTACGAAAAACAACTCAACAAATAAGTCAAATATCGACAACAATGCTGTGTTTATCTATCAATTTCCTCAAATTGATTAGTGCGTAACGCATACGGCCCAAAGCCGTGTTAATGCTAATATTTTCTGATTCTGCAATTTCTTTGAAAGACATATCATGAAATATACGCATATTCACGATTTCTCGTTGTGTTCTTGGCAAATAATCTACCAATTCAACCATTTGATCTAGTAATTCTTTACTTGTTATTTGATCCTCAATATTCTTGGTTGGACATGAAATATTCGTAAGAATCGAATACTCAGATGAATGGGATGAAGCCTCAGAAATCATACGAACCCGAGCATTTCTTCTAAAATGATCAATGATTAAGTTGTGTGCTATTCGCATGACCCATGGTAAAAACTTGCCTTCTTCATTATATGATCCAGCCTTGATTGTATTAACCACTTTTATAAATGTATCCTGAAAAATGTCATTAGAAAGATCCGTATCCCTAACTTTCATTTGAATAAAACGAAAAATTTTATCCTTGTGACGAAAAAGCAACGTTTTAAATGCCGTTTCATTTCCATCCTTATATAATTGCACGAGATATCGATCGTCCAGACTTGATATAGCTTCCATAATTAACCCTTATAAATTGTAATTCAGAGTAAAATTTGGTTCTATAGGCGTTCGAGTTTTATAATTTTTTTCGAAGATAGAACATTCCTTTGAATTCTCCAATAAAAATGAAAATTTTGCATAATTGTTTGAGTATTTACTCTAATCAACCGATAATTTCAACTCTTTACGGAGTACTTTTTATGAATCGAATCGATACGTTGAGCAATAATCTCGCGCAAAGAAAGGGGCATTAGCACCTCAACTTCACCAGCGAAGCTCAAAATACTCCGAATGATTTCCTCTGAAATAAAAACGGTCAACTCAAAAACACAATGCTCCGGAAACACCGCTATTTTCTTTTGAGAATGATGAAAAGGTTGTGATTCAATATATTTTGACGAAATCGTATCCGCTTCAAGCACAATTTTTTCCGGATTACCCTTATATGCTGTGATTCCTGTTGAATATTCGAAATAGGTATTTGGATTGAAAAATGATGGGATTTCACTATTACCAGTGCAAATTGTTAATCCTTCCATGCGGTCTAACGCATAGGTTATGACATCATTTTTTGCCCCATCAAAGGAAATTAAATACCATCGATTTCGATATTCTTTTAGAAGCAATGGTGATACTTCACGCCTCTTGGATTCTATAGATTTAAAACTTTTGTAATCAAAAGACACTTTCACTTTTTGCAAAATTGCTTCGTAAAGTAAGGGAAGAAAATCATTTCCACCGCTAGAATATGCTGTTTCAAATTGGACAATTTGATTTGAATCATCAATCGGTTGTTTGGATTCAATCGTAACTCTGTCTACAATTTTATCAATTGCCTGACCAAATTGTTTAAACATGCCAACATCTCTAAATTGTTGCAGCGTATTGACAGCGAACTGAATGGATTCTAGATCTTCTTGTGTTAATGGAATATCATTGATGGAATACGCATCGTCCTCATAGAAATAACCTCCATTTTTTTTACTGTATTTTATGGGTGCGTCATGCTCCAAACGCATTGCGAATAAATCCTTTTCAATTGTTGAATCACAAATATGTTCCCCGTAATTAGAACCAAACAAATTCTCTTCACAGGCTTCCCTCAATTCTCGTTTTGATGGAAAAGGTTTGTATTTATTTCGAATACAGCGATCAATAATTCGGTATCGAATGAGTGCATTCTTAATGTGAGGCATTTTACGAAATCACTTTTGAGTGATAACCAAAAAGCTCAAAAAACTTAATTGCTTTTACCACCTCTTCGGGTACATCTTCTTCCCAAGAGGATGCGCCAGATTTTATTTTACTCAAAACATCATCAGACCAAATGCTTAATAATTTAGAATCGTATGATTCAATCGCCACCATTTTATTATTCTGTAACATAAAATCAAGAAGGCCGCGGAGATTATCAGCTATTCGAACCGTTGATAAATCATACAATGAACCATCTTCCACATTCATGGCCGGATAAACATACAATTTTACATTATGACCAAAGCCTCTGCCAAAAGCCTCTAATAATCCACCGGGTAAGTTATCATAATAACGTTCGTCAAAAATAGTACTCAAATTATAGACTCCTAATATCACACCTAAAAGGTTTTCTTTGGCAATTGTTGCCAAATATTCCACCATTTTATAGTGTTTTAAATAATTTGAGATCATTACCGTATAACCCAATGAGCCCAATAATTCGGCTCGATCCACAAAATCCTTGTCCGATATTTTTCCATCTGCAGTAAGGTCTTTCAGTGTTAATTCAAAAACAACTTCTACCTTTTCTGCATCAACCTGTTTTTCTTTGAGGAATTGTTTACGCCCATTTTCTATCATATCGATATGAACCTTGGTCACCGGGCGAAATCTTCCTCGCATGAGTAAAATGTTCTTTTTATAAAGAGCCGTTGCTGGTTGTAAAACATTTTTCGCTAAATCAAACATAGTCGCATCTGTCATACCACGCTTCACCAAATTCAATGCAATAATTCGATTATCAATATTTTCAAAATCAGGACCTGAAACACGCAGCATATCAATTTCCATGCGATCACGAGGAAGACGATGCGTTAGGTCAGTCAAAAAATCATCTAGATCATTTTGATGGAAATAGCAAGCATGAATAATGTTTACTCCCAAAATGCCCAGTGCTTCTTGTTGTGCTTTGTTACTCGTGTCATGCATTTTAACATGGAGAATAACATCATTGGGTTGACCATCTAACGCTAATTGAAATCGCATTCCTACCCACCCTTGACCTTGATTGGTTTTATGATAATTGAGTGATTCTACGGTATTACAAAAAGCAAAAAATCGAGATTCTTTTGATTTACTTGGTAAACGAAGTTTCAATTGATTGAATTCTGTTTCTAACATGGTTACCAGCCGCTCTTCACATACATAGCGCACTGCCTCACCATACAATGAATCCGAAACCTTCATATCATAAGCAGATTGGGTATAAGCAATCGTGCCAGAACTACCACCTGCCTTAAAGAAATTAGCAGCTACTTCCTGACCTGCACCAATCTCCGCAAAGCAACCATAAATATCTCTTTTTAAGTTTATTTTTAGTGCCTTATCTTCTGTGGTTAAACGAATATCCTGATTCATATTAGTGTGGATCTTTAAATTTCGGATTATTGATGAAGTTATTGTCAGTTAACGTCATTAAAAATTTCTTTAACAAATACTTTTCTTGAGCATCTAATTGAACCCCCCCTTGACTTCCAAATTCTATCAAAGGATCAATCGTTGGACTCATGTGTATCCCGCTTGAATAATGTTCAATGACCTCATCTAAATTGGCAAATCTACCATCGTGCATGTAAGGTGCTGTCAAAGCAATGTTACGCAAGGTTGGAACTTTGAATTTATAATTGTCTTCTGGATTATTGGTTACATGTGCTCTACCTAAATCGTTAAAAGCATTGGGCAGCAATCCATTATTACTAAATTTCTTTACACGCATTAACGGGCCATTATGGCAATGAAAACAATCTGCACCATCTAAACTTTTGAAAAGATCATATCCTGCCCATTCTTCAACATCAATAGTTTGAAAGATAGATTGTTCCGCAGCTGTCAGGGGCATACTATTTTCGTATTTGTACATTACATCAAATTTTGATTGGCCAGAAATCAGCGTTCGAATAAATTGTGCGATAGCCTTTGCCGCTTTGGTTGAGTCAATTCCTCCTTCGCCAAAAGCACGAAAAAACTTATTTCGATAGGCCATATCCTGATCTAGTTTTTTCACTGCATTTTTCCAAGATTCGTGCATTTCGATTGGATTGATTACCGGCTCCAAAATTTGTTTTTCTAATGTGGTTTTTCCCCCATCCCAAAAAAAGAAATTTTCCCATCCCATATTTATCAATGCCATGGATTGTCGATTTCCTTGAATTCCATCAATTCCAGTTGAATATTGGTTGGGATCAGAAAAAGAATTTTGAGGCATGTGACATGTTGCACAGCTCATTGAATTATCCCCACTTAGTTTCTTTTCATAAAATAGGTAACGCCCCAATTCTACTCCTTCTGCTGTCATTGGATTATCTGACGGAATAATCATATCCGGGAAATGGGAGGGAATATCAAGAACGTAAGGAGTTGTTTTATAGCCTACTTTATCCTTGCGACAAGCTAAGAATACACCCAATAAAATAAAAATATATAAAATGTATTTCATTAATAGGGCATAAATGATTGCTGAAAATTGGATATTACTTTTTCTGTCAATGCTTGCTGTCCAGAAGCGGTATGTGTTAAAAATTCAGTTTTTAAATCAATTGGACTTATTGGGTTATGTAAGAACTTCCAAAGATCCAATTTAAGCGCAAGTAAACGTTCTGTTGCCGATACATATTGCCAATTGAGATTTGTGAAATAAAAATCCCTACGGTATAAATCAGTACCAATATGAAAACTAAAACTATGGTCTAAATTAGCTATCCCGTCCGGAATAGTATCCACCTTACCCTCTATATTCAAAAATATATATCCAGGATTCCAACCCCAATGCATAGGGCCTGCATTGCTTATATTCAATGGGCTTTCATTAGGAAAAGCAGATGGATCAGAATGATTTAATACTGAATCCACGCCAATAAATCCTTCCAATGCAGAAAATTTTGTGTAATCTGCTTTCGTTCGAAATAACAAATTACCCGTCCCCCGAAAATCTAGTAAAGCTGCTTCAAGTAAATTGACATTTCCGTTTTTCAGCTTTGTGACATAGAACTTAATATCTGTAAATTTCACTTTATATCCTTCCGGTGTTGTATAAAGGGAATCCAATAATACATTTTGAGAACCATCATATAAATAGGTTGGTTGAACTGTTACTGATAGATAATTATCAACCGGAGCCGGATCAGGTTCAACTTTTTTCTTGCACGCAACAAATAGAATAGAAGAAGAAAAAAGAAAAATAATTTTTTTTAGCATGTTCCGTTCGTTTAAATAAATCGTATCTTTAAATAATAACACAATCAATCACGAATTTACGAGAAAATAGATGAATCAACAAACAGAAAAACCGCTTTTAATTTTAAATGCATCAGCAGGCAGTGGAAAGACGTACAATTTAGTTTTTCAATACATAAAAATACTCGTTAAAACTGATTATTCTCACCAAGATTACAAACACATATTGGCAATGACTTTCACCAATAAAGCCGCCAATGAAATGAAAGAACGCGTCATTAAAGCACTCGATGTAATGGCAAGATCCACAGAGTTGGATGTTCTTCCTGATGCTATCTCTTTATTTCAAAAACTTGAAAATGAACTCGGCATTGGTAAAGAAATTCTAATAAAACGAGCTCAAAAATCGCTTCAATCTCTTTTGCATACATATGAGGATTTTCACGTAATGACGATTGATAAATTTAACCTAAAACTCATTCGAAATTTTAGTCGAGACCTTGATTTACCGGGACAATTTGAAATTGAAATGAATACGGATTTATTGATTGAAAAATTAGTAGATCAACTATTGAATAAAGTGGGTGAAAAAGACGTTGAGGATCTCACAGAAATTGTATTTTCTTATGCTAAAAGTAACCTAGATGATGGCGAAAAATGGGATGTAAAATCGATATTGGTAGATTTTGCCAAAATACTAACGAAAGAAAGCGTTTTTCCCGTTTTGGACAAAATTATGGCTAAGAAATATGATCAAGCGTTATTTCATGATTGGATTAAACAAAGAAACGAACTGAATAAAGGGTTCATTAAACAGGGAGCCCGCGTTTACGAATTAGTCAACCAATTAGGAATGACTGCTAAAGCCACACCGAACGGGAGTAAAGCCTTCAACCAACTAATGAAATTAAACAGTTTGAAATCATTAGCGGAGAAACAACCTGTTACCGATAAGATGGCCGAATCCTTATTAGAGGAACCTAAAAAAGATAAATTTGTTCCGTTAGAATTTCAACAAGCATTCAGGGAATATTTAACTTTCTACAACGATAATCTAAGAACATTCAACTTAGTGAACATGTTAACCAAAAATTTTCATAGCATGGCATTACTCAAGTTCATGCATCAATTTTTAGATGAAATCAAACAACAAGATCAAATCATACAAATTTCTGAATTCAACAAGCTTATTTCTGAACTCATTCAACAATCTCACGCCCCCTATATTTATGAGCGAATTGGTACTAAATTCAACCATTATTTATTAGATGAATTCCAAGATACATCTCGAATGCAGTGGCTCAATTTAATTCATCTAGTGGATGAATCCCTAGGGCACAATCACCTTAATTTTATTGTAGGTGATCCAAAACAATCTATATATCGTTTCAGAAACGGGGTTGCTGAACAATTTGTTGAATTACCGCGCATTTACAATCCAGAAAACTCAGCGGAGATTGAGGCAAAATCACTTATTTTTGAGCAAAGAGGAGTAGTAATTCCCCTGTTAGAAAATTGGAGGTCTGCACAAGCGGTTGTACATTTTAACAATCACTTTTTTGAGTCACTCAAATTAGAATTAAACGAAAAATCTCAAAAATACTATGACCCTGTCAGTCAAATAGCAACTTCCAAATCCGAAGGCTATGTTTCTATCGTTTCTAGTAAAGAAAAATTAGACTTAAATGATAGAATGGATAAACTTATAGCGATTATTGATAACTGCGATCAATCTCATTTTAAACGAGGAGATATTTGTATTTTACATGATACCAATAGGAAACTGAATCTCTGGGCAGTAGAATTACTGAAACGTGGAATATCTGTTGTTTCTGGTGATTCTTTGTTCGTCAATAATGAACCACGCGTGCGACTTACAATCTCCTATTTAAAGAGGCGACTAGATCCAAAAAACAAGACTGAGATGAAAAAATTTGCAGATCTGTTTTTTCGGATGCGATCGGACAAAACACAAGCTGATTATTGGAAATATTTCGTTGAAAAAGAGATCAATGGAAAAAAAGTTAAATACTTTGACGATTCCTCATTTATTTTAGAAAATTTCGAAAACAATCAATCTTTTTTTGCGGCCTATGAAACATTATACAGCTTGATTCAACATTTTTATCGAAAAATGGGATGGTTTGAAGAGAAAAACGCCTATTTACATCACCTGGCGGATGTGGTTTTTCAATACGAACAAAATAACTCAAGTGATTTGAGGGGCTTTATCGATTACTACTCAAAACACAATGAAAAAATGTCTGTTCAATTACCTGAATCTGATAATTCAATTAAATTAATGACTATTCACAAAGCGAAAGGGCTTGAGTTTCCTATTGTCTTATTACCGGATATCGATTTTGATTTAAAGGTGAAAGTTTGGTCAAAACAGTTAGTAGAAGTGAATGAAAATGTTCTTTATTCCAGTCTATCAAAAGACTCACCCATTCAAGAAATAGCAGATGCATATTCTCAGGAAAGTGGTCAGATTTTAACGGATAAAGTGAATCTTTGCTATGTGGCATTTACAAGAGCGCGGGAACGACTTTACGTGTTAAATTATTTTCAAAGTACTAATTTGGGTAGCCTTATTCATTCCACACTTAAAAAATTATCAGCAAATAATTCAGAGGAAACTATTCTGCATGAACAAGGTTCAGAAGTTGTAAATCCCAAATTCCAAGGAACCAATACTTCAATTATTGAATCCGATTTTTTTGAACCAACGATTGTTTCTGATAATTTATGGTTTCCTGATATAGCTATTAGACAAGATGAATTATTGAACGAATTATCTATTGAACAGAAATTTGGTAATGCGTTTCACCTTCTTATGTCTTCTTGTGATTCTACCGAGCAAATTGATTCTGTACTGGAAACACTCATTCTTCAGGATGAAATACCAATCAAATTGAAAGAAGAATTAAAAACAAAAGCATTGCGCGCCTTTGAGTTAATGAAATCACAAGGAATTTTGATCGATGCACAATCGGTGTTAAACGAAATACCAATAATTGTTGCGAGAGATAGCATCAAAAGACCAGATAAACTCATACTAAAATCAGATAAAACAATCCTTATTGATTTTAAAACTGGCGCAGAAAATCCCAAATACTTGAAACAAATTAACGATTATGCATCTGCCCTCAGGGAAATGAACCTACCAAATATTAAAGCTTATTTATATTTCACAAATACTGAAATTTTACAAGAAGTTGTTTGTCAATGACCCCATTTTTTTGTAACTTAAAGTATAAATTGTAAAGAATGAATAAAAAATGGTTGCTGAAATCTGTCCCTTCAGCGGAAGAAATTGAACAATTGAAAAAAGAACTACATGTAGATTCTATTGTTGCGAAATTATTGCTCCAAAAAGGAATTACGACACTTCCAGAGGCTGAGTCCTTCCTACGACCAAAGTTGAATGAAATACATGATCCTTTTCTAATGAAGGACATGAAGAAGGCGATTGAAAGAATTAATCAAGCTCTTTCCGAGAATGAAAAAATCTTAATTTTTGGTGATTATGATGTTGATGGTACAACTGCTGTTGCATTACTTTATTTAAGTTTAATCCCTTATTATCAATCCATTTCATTTTACATACCAGATCGATATTCTGAGGGCTATGGAATTAGCAAACAAGGAATTGATTTTGCGATTAATGAGGGTTATTCATTGATAATTGCCTTGGATTGTGGAATAAAATCGATCGATCTTGTAGATTACGCGAAACAAAATTCTGTAGATTTTATCATTTGCGATCATCACCAACCTGGCCCAACTATCCCGGATTGTATTGTTTTAGACCCAAAACGTGAGGATTGCCCCTACCCTTTTAAGGAATTATGTGGTTGCGGTGTTGGATTTAAGTTAATGCAAGCACTCTATGTTACGAATAACTGGGAAGAAGAAATTCTGTTTAATCAATTGGATTTAGTTGCTATAAGTATTGGGGCCGATATCGTTCCTGTAATTGGCGAAAATAGAATTTTGGCCTATCATGGAATGAAAAAACTGAATGAAAAACCGCGCGTTGCATTTCAAGAATTAATTATTCTAGCGAAAAAAAACTTTCCACTTACCCTTACTGATGTTGTTTTTATTATTGCTCCTCGCATAAATGCGGCAGGACGACTTAGGAGTGGTAAATATGCTGTTGAATTAATGATTTCAACCAATCGGAGCGAAATGAATCAATTAGCACAAGATATTCATTTGGACAACCAAAACAGAAGAAAACTTGATCAAGAAATTACTCAAGAAGCATTAAATCAAATTGAATCTAATCCTGCATCTAGCAACAAAAAATCAACTGTCGTTTATGACCCCAATTGGCATAAAGGGGTGGTTGGTATAGTTGCCTCTCGTTTAATCGAGAAACACTATAAACCAACCATTGTTTTAACTAAATCCAATGGATTAATTACTGGTTCGGCTCGAAGCATTGAAGATTTTGACTTATACCAAGCACTAGATGAATGTGCTCATTTACTCGAGCAATTTGGAGGACACAAACACGCTGCTGGATTAACCTTAAAAGAGGAAATACTACCAGAATTTATTGAGCTTTTCGAGCAAGTATCCCAAAAAAAACTGTTAAACAAAACCATCTCTCCTACTCAAATCATTGATGCTAAAATAGATTTCAATGAACTTTTTCTCCCGAATGAAAACAGACTTAAAGTTTCACGTTTTAAAAAAATAATAGACCATTTTGAACCATTTGGACCAGGAAATATGAAGCCAGTATTTGTTTCAGAAAACGTGTTCACAAAAAATCTTAGGGTTTTAAATGACGCTCATTTAAAATTAACCGTAGTTCAGCCCAACCACGATGTTGCCATGGAAGCAATTGGATTCAATATGGCAGATAAAGAACTATTAGTGGCGGATGGCTTACCCTATCAAGTAGCTTATACCCTCGAAACGAATTCTTTTAGAGATAAGGAAACATTGCAGCTTAACTTGAAAGACATTAGGGAAATTTAATGCTATTTACATTCGTTGACGCGTTTGAAAAAAACTTCATTAAATCGTTCTTTTTCCTCTTCAGAAACTTTACTTAGATCTTTACCATGCTGTTTTTCAATCTGATTTTTCATGTCATTGCAGTTGCGTTTAGCTTGATTTTTTTCGGCTTGAGTTCTTGCTTGAGTGGATTGGCAATAACAATAATCCGCAAGCATTTCAGCTTCTTTTTCAAGATTGGTACAAGAGTGAAATAATAGAGCTAAAAACAAAATTCTTAGAGCATTTTTCATGGATTAATTTTGACACAAAAATAATTGTATTTTTACACCGCTCGTTACAATTTGTGCGAATTTTAATCTAATATTCAAATTTTAAAAAATATGCGCCTGTTATTCTCTTTTCTTTTGCTCGCACTGTTCAATAATTCTTTCAGTCAATCCTATTGGCAACAAGAAGTAAATTACACGATATCCGTTAGATTAGATGATAAAAACCATATAATTAGAGGGATCGAGCAATTTGAATACATCAACAATTCTCCTAGCGCATTAGATAAAATATATATCCATCTTTGGGCAAATGCCTACAAAAATGGAGGAACTGCACTTGCAAAGCAATTATATTCTGGGGGAGAAACTGATTTAAAATTTGGCCCTGATTCATTAAAAGGATACATTGATTCGTTGAACTTTCTATCAAATGGTCAGCAATTAAAATGGGAATTAGATGCAGAGCATATTGATATAGCTGTGATTTATCTTCCACAAGCATTAAAAACAGGCGAGAAGATTCTGATTTCAACGCCATTCAAAGTAAAAATTCCAAGTGGTAGTATTTCACGATTGGGTCACATTGGTCAATCCTATCAAATTACACAATGGTATCCTAAGCCTGCTGTTTTCGATAAAAATGGATGGAACAAAATGCCCTATTTGAATCAAGGAGAATTTTATTCTGAATATGGTTCATACGAAGTGTCTATTACTCTTCCGAAAAATTATGTAGTGGGCGCTACAGGTGATTTACAAACTTCATCTGAACAAGACTTCCTTAAACAAAAAGTCAAAGAAACTGAAAAAAATATTGCCTCTTATTCGAGTGAAAACAAAGACCAAATGACTTTCCCACAATCAGACACCGAATTTAAAACCATTCGGTTCACCCAATCAAAAGTTCATGATTTCGCTTGGTTTGCAGATAAGCGATACCTCGTACTCAAGGGCGAAGTAAAACTTCCACATTCTGAACGATATGTTACTTCTTGGGCCATGTTTACACCTCAAAATGCTTCTTTGTGGCAACGTGCTATTGAATATATTAACGACGGAACCTATTATTATTCCTTGTGGAACGGCGATTATCCGTACAATCAAGTAACTGCTGTAGATGGTACAATCAGTGCTGGTGGTGGCATGGAATATCCGAATGTTACCGTTATTGGATCCGTTGGAAATGCCCGGTCACTCGAAACAGTAATTGTTCATGAAGTTGGACACAACTGGTTTTATGGAATTTTAGGTTCAAATGAGCGCGTACATGGTTGGATGGACGAAGGAATGAATACCTTAAATGAAGTACGTTACATGCAAACCAAGTATCCTGCAAATTCATTCACCTCGGAACAAATTGCAGGAAGGTTTATTCATATGGACAACCTAGATTATCGTGTGCAAGGTGATTACTTATACAAAGTATTGGCTCATTTTGGTGCTGACCAACCCATTGAAACTCATTCTGCCGAATTTACTCCTACCAATTATGGATTAATCATGTACCAAAAAACAGGGTTGGTTTTTTACTACTTAAAAGATTATTTAGGCGATGAAATCTTTAATAAATGCATGCAAGCTTATTTTGATGAATGGAAATTCAAACATCCCCAGCCGGAAGATATGCAGAAATCAATGGAGCTTTCCTCAGGAAAAAATCTGAATTGGCTCTTTGAGGACCTAATCAAAACGAGTAACCACATAGATTATAAAATCCAATGTGTTCATCATTCCAAAAATGGAGGAGCAAACGTAAAAGTGAAGAATGTTGGACAAGTGAATGGACCAATCGAAATAAATGTTTTCAACGGTGATTCAATAGTAGAAACAGCGTGGGCTGAACCAGGACAAAGAAAAATAGAACTAAAAACGAGTAAATCTTCCATTACAAAAGTAGCCATCGACGCAAATAAGGAGATCCCGGAAATAAATAGACAAAATAATTTTTGGACCAATCGCACTGTGTTAGCAAAAATAGAGTCTCCTCGATTTCAATTTCTTTTAGGAGACCAAGACAATTTTAAAAATAATCAATTTTACACACCAATTATCGCTGGAAATCAATATGACAAATTAATGCTTGGCATGGCTGTACATAATGTTGCGGTTCCGCTTAAACCTACTCATTATTTATTTGCTCCCATGTATTCCTTTGGAAATAAAAGCATTGCAGGAATTATGGAATTGTCCCATTCGATTTTACCGAAAAATTGCTTTCAATCTGTGACCTTTGGCGCATCATTAAAACGTTTTAAAACAAATAGTGAATTCAATCAATTAAAATCAGGTGTAAATTTTGGTTCACTTTATATGCAAACTCAAATTGGGAATCGGAAGAAAAATAATTTTTTTCAATACACCGGCAAAATATCAATCGCCCTGCGCAATGAAGTCAGAGGAGATAATTCTATCAGTTTAGGAGGTGGATACGCATGGGTTGAAAGCGCCGCAAATACGCCCGACCAGCGATTCAAAATGCAACTTCGTTACGATGAAATGCATGAACTTACAAGTAATTCAGACCAACTCAGAAGGATTTCCTTAACGGCAGAATATAGTTTAAGATACCTTCGAAATAAAATGAAACGATGGATTCATTTGCGCACATTTTTTGGAAACAACCTGTCCTATACCAATGGATCCAGTATTGGTTATAATTACTATCAACTCGCACTAAGTGGAGCAAATGGTATGCAAGATTTATTTATGGAAGAATATTATTTTGATCGTTTCAACTCCAATTCTATTCAACGAAACAACAACTTCGGAGGATTCAATAGCACTAGCTCAATCGGAACAACTTCATTTTGGATGGCATCGGCCAATCTTTATGCGCCATTACCTATACCTCGTTTAGGATTTCTAGGAGTCTTCGGAGATTTTGGCACATTTTACAATGGTAATGTTGTAAATTACGTGTTCAATGCCGGACTTGGTATTCGATTGAGTTCAATTTTCGGTGTTTATTTTCCATTAGTTCAAAGTTCATCTATAGGAGATCTTTATGCTAATTATTCTCGAAACATACGACTAACATTGAAATTTAATCCATTTAATAAGCCCTTTAGCTTAAGCGGAATAAACCTCTAATGTTAACGAAGCGTTAATGTTCACCTTTAATCTCATGAATCAAATACATTTGACAAAAAATATAATATGAAATTTATAGCAACATTATTCATTGTAGGATTAAGTATAGTAGCGATTAGTCAAACGGAACCGAAATTAAAATTTAATACCATAACGATTGAAAATAATTCCATTCCGTACGGATCTGATTTCACATTCGAATTCCCATTTAAAAATACTTCGAAAGAATTTGTAAAAATTGAAGACGTAAAGCGCTCTTGTGGATGCACTACCCCCTACTTCCCTTCTGACAGCATAAAACCAGGAAAGAAGGAGAAAATAATCGCAAAATATGATACGAAACGAGTAGGTGATTTTACCAAAACACTTACGGTTATGGTTAAAGGTTCAGAACCTATTCTCCTAACCATTAAAGGAAAAGTTCTTCCTGAAACAAACCCCTCGATTACCGCACCAGTAAAAAAGGACTAAGAAATGAATGGCTGATACAAAATAGTTCGGTATTTTTGTCTTTCAACTTATTTCATGCAAAAACTATTTTTTTCTTTTTTTCTTTTCTCAACCACGCTCTTTTTCGCTCAAAAAACGGGCAAACAGGATGAAGGATTGATTACTGGAAAAATCATAGATGCTACTACCTCCAAAGCGCTAGAATACGTTTCTTTTCGTTTGTTTAAAACGGGAGAGAAAAAAGTGGTTGCCGGAATTTTTAGCGATAATTTAGGGAAAATTAATTTAGAGAATGTGCCACTAGGTACTTTTTATGCCATCTGTTCTTTCACAGGTTATGAAACAGATACTATAATTGATATTAGTATTTCAACCAATTTAAAGGTGTTTAACCTAGGAACCATTAAACTCAATTCTACCACTAAAAATTTAAAGGAATTTGAAGTGGTTGGAAATATGGATGTACTCAAAGCAGGAATTGACAAAAAAATCTACAATGTAGCAGAAGATTTATCAGTGAAGGGTGGGACAGCTAACGACATTTTAACCCGGCTTCCATCTGTTGAATTGGATCAGGAAGGAAAAATTTCACTTCGTGGTGAGGGAACGGTAACTGTGTTGATTGATGGAAGACCCAGTTCAATATCTGGTGGAAATGGAAAAACACTTCTGGATGCCTTACCTGCTGGTTCAATTGAACGCATTGAAATTGTTACAAACCCATCAGCCAAATACGATCCCGACGGAAACTCAGGAATCATCAATATTGTGCTGAAAAAGAATAAGTTGAAAGGATTCAATGGATTGGTCTCAACCAATTTAGCATCCGGAAATATTAGAAACGGCAACATTGCTGAATCGAATTTATCGTTAAGTTATCGAAATGGTGCTTTCAACGTTTACGGAACATATAGTTATCGCTATTTAGATGGATATAGAAATAATGATTCGTATATTAACCAATTAAATTTGGATGGCAGCCGATTTATATTAAATCAATTTAGAACAGGTACAGATTTGAATGCAGGCCACACTTTTCGAACGGGAGCTGATTTCAACCTCAAAGACAGACAAACATTAGGAATTTCAGCTACAGGAAGCATTGGCGTGCGGGATAGAACAGGTGACTTATGGAATTCAGTTTATGATACATTGAACAATCGAACCAATTTATGGCAACGAACAAGTTATGATCCATCACAACAACAAAACCTAGATTTCAATGTCAATTACCGATATGATTTAAAAAAAGACCGAGGGAATTTTGTGATAGATGCCACTCAATCACTCGGTAAAGAAGGAATTCAAGGGTATTATCAAGAAAACTACTTTGAACCAGATTCAGTTCCTACTTTTGGCGTTAATCCGTTAAAACAACAACTAAACAATAAGGAGAAGAATAATATCACTACAATACAGGCAGACTTAACTCTACTCTTTCCAAAAATTTCAGCTCGAATCGAAACAGGATTAAAAACAATTCTTCGCGATCAACAGGTTGATACCTACTCAGAAGCTTTTGATTTCAGTATCAATCAATTCATGCAGGATACGCTTGCTAATTTTTTATATCAATACAAAGAGCGTATTTTCAGTGCGTATGGTGTTTTCGGACAGCAACTAGGTAAATTCAAATACCAAGGAGGACTTCGTATTGAGCAAGCATATCAACTACCAAGTCTTGTTTCTCAAGGAATAGATATAAACAATCCACCCTATTTCAATATCTTTCCTTCCGCCCATATTCGCTACGAAATAATTCCAAAATCTGAATTCAGTTTGAGTTACAGCAAACGAATCACTCGTCCGGCCTCAGCAGACATGAATCCATTTACCAACTATTCAGATCCTTTTAACTTACGTACTGGAAACCCTTATTTAAAAGCAGAATACACTGACTCCTATGATTTAGGATTTATTCAAGAACGCAAAAAATACACTATTACTTCAAGTATTTACTATCGTCATTCAAAAGGTGTAATTAGTAGAGTAAAAGAATATTACGAAAATAATACGAGCTCTGTGACCTTTATGAATATTGCAGAAACGCACAGTTTGGGCTCAGATATTGTATTAAATCTTAAACCAACCCCCTGGTGGAAAGCTTCACTTTCGTGGAATGGAAATTATATTTGGTATATTACCAACCAAGAATCATTGCCAAATAGGCAAGGCTATTTTCACAATTTCAAACTCAATTCTTCAATTGAATTTTGGAAAAAAACAGCTTCTGTTCAGGTAAGTTTCACATTCAATGGAAGGAGAGTAACCGTTCAAGGAATCGCACAACGACAAGGACCAACAGATATCGCATTTGAAAAGCGGTTGGGGAATGGAAAATGGACAATTGGAACGAGAGTTTCTGATGTTTTCAATGTTCAAGGATTTTATTTTCTAGTGGACCGACCTACAGTAGAGCAAACCTCAAATTTCAAATGGATGACACGTAGATTATATTTTTCAGCGAGTTATAAATTTGGAAAACTAGAATTGAATACAAAAAAACTACCGGGAGGAGAAGGTGGCGGGGATATGTAAAACGAATTATGAAACAAGAAATTTGGTTTATTATTAATCCGACTTCAGGAATTTCAAACAAGAAACGAATTGAAACCCAAATCCAGAAGTACGTAGACAAACTCAAATTTAACGTTACGGTTATTTACACTAACTACCTTGGTCACGCCACTGAAATTGCACAACATGGAATAACTCAAAAAGTCAATGTGATTTGTGCAGTAGGAGGCGATGGAACCGTTCATGAAATTGCGGTTGCACTTATTCATTCTGATGTCAAACTTGCAATTATTCCATGCGGATCAGGAAATGGATTTGCGCGGCATTTTAGTATTTCTGAAAACATCAAGAAAAGTATTTTCGTTATCAACAAGGGGAATTTTTCTAAAATTGATACCTGTTTAGTGAATAACATACCTTTTATTCAAGTGGCTGGAATTGGATACGATGCTAAAATTGCATTTGATATGGTGAATAATAAACTAAGGGGTTTATTTAAGTACTTAATTTTGATAATGAAATCCTATTTTTCATACAAAGGAATTTCTATTACATTAGATGATAAAACTGAAAATTATTTGATGGTAGCAGTTGCAAACACAAAGGAATTTGGAAATGGATTTAAAATTTCACCCGCTTCTCATGCAGCAGACGGACTTTTGGAGTTAATATTGGTAAAAAAAGCAAGCGTAATTGATTTTCCTTTTCAGGTAATTCGATTTTTAGTTGGTAAATCTAATGACTCAAAGTATGTGACGATGAAGCAATTTACTGAAATTCAATTTTCCACAGATAGTCTCTATTTCCAAATGGACGGAGAAGGCAGTAAAAATGAATTTATTGATTTTAAATATAGAATCGTTCCAAAATCCCTATTTGTTATTCACCCCTAATCGTTATTTTGATCTATTATTATGAAAAAATACACGAAAATAAACTCAGAACATATTTCCTTTTTCAAAGAGATTTGTGGCACACGGGTTCACGATGATTCTGAAATATTACACCAATATTCACACGATGAGACAGAAGATTTATCTTTTCCTCCGGAGGTTGTAATAAAACCTAATACAGTGCAAGAGATTTCAAAAATTCTTTCATACTGTAATTCAACTAATATATGCGTTACACCAGCTGGAGCACGAACTGGATTGAGCGGAGGTGCATTGTCCATCTTTGGTGGCGTATTACTCAGCATGGAACTTTTCAATAAAATCATTGAAATCGATGAAAAAAATCATCAAGTCACAACTGAACCTGGTGTTATTACACAAATTCTTCAGGATGCCGTAAAAGAAAAAGGATTGTTTTATCCACCTGATCCTGCAAGCAAAGGGAGCTGTTTTATCGGTGGAAACATCTCTGAAAACTCAGGTGGACCAAAAGCGGTGAAATATGGCGTGACAAAAGATTATGTATTAAACCTTGAAGTGGTATTGACCGACGGATCAATAATTTGGACAGGGGCAAATGTATTGAAAAACGCGACGGGCTACAACCTTACACAACTCATTGTTGGTTCGGAAGGAACATTGGGTATTGTTACAAAAATTGTTTTAAAACTCATCCCCCATCCTACTCAGGATCTACTTATGCTAGTGCCATTTTTTGATGCAGCAAAAGCGTGTGAGGCAGTAGCTGCAATCTTTCAAGCAGGAATTACCCCAAGCGGGCTTGAATTTATGGAAAGGGATGCCTTACTATTGGCTAAGAAATCAGTTGGCGACTCAACCATTGAAGTAAAAGAAAACCACCAAGCACATCTAATTATTGAAGTGGATGGATTTGATATTGAACATCTAATGGGAGAATGCGAAAAAATCATGGGAGTTCTTGAAAAATTTGAAACGGATGAAATTCTTTTTGCTGAAAGTCAAGCTCAAAAGGATGCCTTGTGGCAATTGCGTAGAAAAGTTGGTGAGGCTGTCAAGACGCATTCAATTTATAAAGAGGAAGATACGGTCGTGCCCCGATTTGAATTACCTAATCTCCTCAAAGAAGTTAAACGAATCGGTAAAAAATATGGATTTGAATCAATTTGTTACGGTCATGCAGGCGATGGTAATTTGCACATAAACATTCTAAAAGGAAATCTATCTAATGAAAAATGGGATAACGAATTGAATCTGGCTATTCGAGAATTATTTGAAAAAGTTGTTGCCCTCGGTGGAACTATCTCGGGTGAACATGGTATTGGTTTGGTTCAAAAAAACTATATGGATATAGCTTTTCCAGATGTAACCCTTGAACTAATGAAAAAAATAAAAAGTGTTTTTGACCCAAATAATATTTTAAATCCAGGAAAGATATTTCCTAAAAATTAACAGTTAATTTTAATTTGTAACGAATCTAAATTGTACATTTGCTTTGTGAGAAATCCTTTTTTACATAAAATGATATTGCTTTTACTTGTTTTTGGATTAACAATTCATGCAAGCGGACTTGATCATATTATTCTGCGTGGTGACATTCAAACACATATAGACAAGAAAAACACCTCCATAAAAAAAAGTGATTTAACCAGCCTACTTGATCTCAATGAGGAAGAATTTAAATTAGGCCAGGAAGATGAAAACAATCTTGAATCATCATCCTTTCTACTATTCTACGCATTAGATTCTCGAAATAAAAGCTGGAATATTTCACATTCCTCTTTTTATAACTCTTATCAACAGCGATATTCCTATAAACTTCCACTCTTTATTCATTTTGAAAATTACAGGTTATAGTAAAACTCACTTGGTTATTAATCAATGTTTTTACTTAAATAATTAATGTATGTCAAATAAACAACATTTCTCTTTAGAGGAGGTTGTTCACGAATTAAAACACTTCTTACCGAGTCAAGCACCATTAAAAGATTTTATTCATCACAATACGCTTCATGCTTTTCAGCATGATAAGTTTCATGAAGGGTTAGCTAAAGCGAATAAAATCTTTGGATGGAAAACTTACTTACAAATCAGTGAATTTCGAGAACGTTTTCAAGAGAAGCAAATCACAGAAAAAGCCTTAGATCGGGTACTAGAAAATAGATCGAAAAATAGTGAGCAATGGAAATCAATTCTTTTAGACAAGAAAATTGATGAACATGTGGACTCTAAAATTGGAATGTTAAGGAGCCTATGGAAGTCTGAATTCAAAATAGATTTGGATTCCATGATACACCCTATACTTTTTAGAATAATAAGTAGTTATCTAGACCAAGGAATTTCTATTTGGAATTTTCCTATCGATGACGATGGTTTTCTATCCACGCTTCGCAAATTAGAAAGCTCAACGAAAACCAGTTTTTTTCGAGGACAACTTGCTAAAAAATTGTTGCTCAATGAAACTGTGGACATTCCCTATTTATTAAAAGAAATTGTTGGGAATGAAGCGTTTTATGAAACGTATTTGTTTGATCAACAATTTTCACATCCAGGTTGGTCAGGCATTGTTAGTTTCTTAGATGAAAACCCGAACGCGCTATTGGATAAAAGAAAAATAAAGTTGACTGAATTAATTCACTTTGAGCTTCTTTTGGAATTAGATGTCTTAAATTATCATTACGGAAAAGCGTGGCCAACGATTGGGCAAAAAGCAAAACAGGAAAATCTACATTTATTTGAAAGAGTTCAATCAAATGAAATAATGGAGGCGCTTTCAATTTGGCAAGACGCCATGGAAATCTCTTATTATGATGAAGTATTGAATGGCATTCAGAAAACACAAGTCCATAAGCAAAACAAAGAAAATTCATTCCAAGCGATTTTTTGCATCGATGATCGTGAATGTTCCATTAGACGCTATACAGAACAATTAGCTCCTAATTCAGCAACATTTGGAACTGCAGGACATTTTAATGTTGAATTTTATTATCAACCCGAAGGAAGTGATTTTCATACCAAAGTATGTCCCGCGCCTTTGACTCCAAAATATTTAATTAGAGAGAAGGAGTCCAATGTGAGCAATAAAAAAGATTATCACTTTAATAAACATTCCCAAGGCCTATTAACAGGATGGTTAATCACTCAATTTATTGGATTCTGGTCAGGAATTCAATTGGCGAAATCAATTTTATTCCCTAGTCAAAATGCAGCTTCAGTTTCTTCTTTCAAGCACATGCACCCTGATTCATCCTTAACGATTGAATTTGCCGGAGAGGTTTCAAAAGACAATCTTCAAGTTGGATATACTGTTGAAGAAATGGCAAACAGATTAGAGGGTTTATTACGTACGATTGGACTCATTGACAACTTTGCCCCTTTAGTTTATGCAATAGGTCATGGTTCAAGTAGTGTTAATAATACGCATTACGCAGGTTATGATTGCGGTGCATGCTCGGGAAGGCCTGGATCTGCCAACGCAAGAGTAATTTGCCATATTGGGAATCATTCTGAAGTGAGGGCTATTCTCAAATCAAGGGGAATAAATATTCCCGATGAAACACAATTTATTGGCGCATTGCACGATACATCACGCGATGAAATTGCTTATTACGATGAAGATGTTCTGTCTGAAAAAAATAAACATTTCCATGAAGAAAACAAAAATACATTTCTTCAGGCGCTTGATTTAAATGCAAAAGAGCGATCACGAAGATTTGTAGTGATGAATTCAAAACGCAGTGCAACTAAAGTACATGATGTTGTTAAATTGAGAACAGTTTCATTATTTGAACCTCGTCCGGAGCTAAATCACGCTACTAATACCCTTTGTATTGTTGGCAGAAGAGAAATAACCAAAGGACTTTTCTTAGATCGAAGAGCATTTATGCATTCCTATGATTACACCACTGATCCGGAAGGGAACTATTTGCTCGGAATTATGAATGCGGTTGCACCTGTTTGCGGTGGAATTAATTTGGAATACTATTTCTCAAGAGTTGACAATCAGAATCTTGGAGCAGGAACGAAACTACCACATAACGTAATGGGGCTATTTGGAGTTGCTAATGGAATAGACGGTGATTTACGGACTGGTTTACCGAGTCAAATGATTGAAGTACATGATCCGTTGCGGTTATTGGTAATTGTTGAACATAAACCTGATGTGGTATTGGCGACAATTCAGAAAAACCCAGCAACCTACGAATGGTTCGCAAATGAATGGGTGAATTTAGTAGCATTTGATAGTGTGAATAATACATTTTTCTCTTTTTCAGATGGTGCATTCAATCCCTACAATTTATTAGATTATCCCATATCCGATGTTGATGACGTGGAATCTGTAGTTGAATCATCGCATGAGAATTTACCCGTTTTTGAATTAAATACATAAAACCATGGAAAATTCATTCATACATTCATTTATAGCAATACCAATTATTGGTTTTTTGTTAAGTTTAATTGTTCCAAAATCAAACGAGCAATTACTCTCTCGGTTAGCTGTATTAACGGTTGGAATTCAATTTTTATCAGCTATAACCTTTACTGTTTTTTGGATTAGCAATGGTCATAATATCATAAACATTAAAGAGTTTTCCATCTATAGTACTCCAGGATATGATTTTTACCTTGATTTCTATTTTGATCACATCTCGTTAGTGTATTTGTTTCTTGGGTCGATATTAACATTGATTATCACGAGTTATAGTCGTTATTACATGCATCGAGAAAGTGGATACAAGCGCTTTTTTAATACCATTCTATTCTTCTATTGTGGGTTTACAATTATCATTTTTTCCGGTAATTTAGAGACCTTGTTCATAGGTTGGGAAATATTAGGTGTTTCTTCGTTCTTGCTTATTGCGTTTTATAGAGACCGCTATTTACCTGTGAAAAATGCAGTAAAAGTATTCTCCATATATCGAATCGCAGATGTTGGAATTATTTTAGTGATGTGGCTATCCCATCATTTATGGCATGAGAATATTTCATTTTTCAAATTAAATAATGCTCATTTGGTTAATGAACATCTGGAGGCTCATTCGTGGGTTGGTTTAGCAATATCATTATTGATCTTTGTTTCCGCCGCCGCTAAATCAGCGCAATTACCTTTCTCATCTTGGTTGCCCCGTGCAATGGAGGGCCCTACTCCATCAAGTGCAATATTTTATGGCTCTTTATCTGTTCATATTGGAGCCTTTTTATTGATGCGCACTTCACCATTTTGGGAACACCAAACTTCTTTTAAAGTTTTCTTGGTATTTGCAGGTTTAACAACAGCGCTGATAGCCACACTTACTGCTCGCGTGCAATCATCTATTAAAAGTCAAATTGCATACGCATCAATAGGACAGATTGGTTTAGTTTTCGTTGAAATTGCATTAGGGTTGCATTTCTTGGCATTGATTCATATTGCCGGAAATGCCTTTCTGAGAACCTATCAATTATTGGTTTCACCCTCGGTTGTTAGTTACAAAATCCGCGAACAATTCTACAATTTTATTCCCAGAGCTTTAACTATAGAGGACTCATTACCTAAAAGACTTGAAAACACACTGTTTATTTTAAGTTTGAAGGAATGGAACTTAGATTCTTTTATGTATCGTTTTTTATGGAATCCGCTAAAAGACCTGGGCAAACGACTGAAATTTATAAGTTATCAAAATGTAATTTTACTTTTCACCAGTACGTTTTTAGTTGGGCTAATCACCTTGTTTTACAAGGAAAATCTTCCAAAAACGGTATCTAATGCGCTTCCATTAATTTATGCTATTATAGGTTTTATCGTGGTGATCAAGGCATTTACAGAACGAAATAGTGCTAGGTTGGCATTTACTTTAATAATGGTGAATCATTTCTTCATAGCCTTAGCAATTTCATTCAACAATAAGTTCGAAATCAATGAATTAATTTGGTATGTAAGTGGTATTATTGGTGCATGGATTTGCGGCATCTATTTATTAACCAAATTGCGGAAGCAAAATGAATGGATAAGTTTAGATAATTTTTATGGCCATGCTTTTGAACATCCAAAAACAGCAATTTTCTTTTTAATTTGTTGCCTTACCTTGGCTGGATTCCCTATATCACCTACTTTTATTGGTGAAGACCTCATTTTCTCTCACATACATTACAATCAATTCGGATTAGCATTTTTCACATCCTTGAGTTTAATCATCAATGGGTTGGCTGCGATACGAATTTATTCTCGTGTATTTTTAGGGCCTCATCTCAAAAAATATCATGATGTTGCCAAGCGTTCCGCTTAATTATTAATTTTAAAAATAAAAAAAATGAATACAGAAAATAAAAAACATGTTCTTCCAAAAGATGGATTTGAAGGACTTAAAGAAAATATTAGTGCTGATGCAGTTTCAGGATTTTTAGTGTTTCTTCTAGCTTTACCTTTAAGTTTAGGTATTGCTAAAGCAAGTGAATTTCCCGCAATTTATGGTTTAATTACAGCGATGATTGGAGGAATTGTAGTTAGTTTTCTTGCTGGCTCAAAACTAACAATTAAAGGTCCCGCAGCCGGACTTATCGTAATTGTTGCAGGTTCAGTTACTGAACTTGGACAAGGAAATACTGACTTGGGATGGAAGCTTGCGCTTGGTGCAGTTGTTGTGGCAGGTGTAGTTCAAGTATTATTTGGAATATTAAAACTGGGCAGGCTTAGTGATTTCTTCCCGTTATCCGCTGTTCATGGTATGTTAGCGGCTATTGGTGTAATAATCATGAGTAAACAAATCCATATTCTTGCTGGAGTAAACCCATTAACTCATGAAGGAAAATCAATGGTCGAACCATTGGAATTAATTGAGCTTTTAGGTAAAACTCTATCAAATTTCTTCCTGCACAAAGAGGTAGCTATTATTGGTTTAGTTTCATTAGCAATTGTTTTTGGATGGCCCATGCTTAAAATTAATTTCTTAAAGAAAATTCCTGCACCTCTTGTTGTTCTGGTTGTTTCAATTCCAATGGCTATGGCATTTGGACTAAAAAACACAAGTGATTTCAAACCGCTATTAACTTTTGATAAAGGGTTTTTTGACATTTTAGGAATTAAGGCTGATTTTGGTGGATTTAGTCAAACCGGCACTTTCATTAAATATGTGGTAATGTTTGCTCTAGTGGGTAGTTTAGAAGCACTGTTAACGGTTAAGGCAATCGACATGATGGATCCTTTCAAACGCAAATCAGACTACAACAAGGACTTGATTGCTGTTGGTGTTGGAAATATTTTGGCTGGATTTTTAGGCGGTTTACCAATGATTTCTGAGGTTGCGCGTTCTTCCGCAAACGTTAATAATGGCGGTAAAACAAGATGGGCCAATTTCTTCCACGGAATTTTCATTTTAATATTCTTGATATTTGCAGTTTCATTCAGCAATTTAATTCCTATGACAGCGCTCGCAGCTATGTTAATCGGTGTTGGTTACAAATTAGCTCATCCAAAAGAATTTAGACACATGTTTAAAATAGGAAAGGATCAATTATCTATCTTTTTAATTACAATTGTTGTTACGCTCGCTACAGACCTTTTGTTAGGGATTGCAGCAGGAATTTTGTTGAAAATGATAATTCACCTTACCAGAGGAGTTTCATTTAAACAACTGTTCAAAGTAAATACGGAAACTAAGGGAAATACATTATCTGTTGACGGTCCTTTGGTGTTCAGTAACTTTTTAGGAGTTAAGAAACATATTACGGATTTCTCCATGAATGAGCATGTTATATTTAATGTTTCTCATTGTAAGATAATTGATCATTCTGTTCTTGAATCTTTGCATCATATTAAAGATGATTTTAAAAATGAAGGTGGTCATTTTGAAATACACGGATTGGAGAAATTCAAATCATTAACGGATCATCCTCATTCAGTGCATAAACGTCAGCATTAAACTTTAGAATATGAAATATCTATTCCTCTTTATCCTATTATTCATAGGATCGACCTCCATTGCGCAGAAAGTTTTTTCAGACCAACAACATGCTTGGGTGACTTATTTGGGTAATCATAAACTAACCAACAAATTCGGTATTCACACTGAATATCAATGGCGCAGAGAAGATGGTTTTAAAAATTGGCAACAGTCACTTATGCGCATCGGTGTTGATTATACATTAAATCCGAATGTAACGGTAACCGCAGGATATGGTTGGATTGTCACTTTTCCCTATGGTGATCAACCCGTATTAAGAGACTACAATGAAAATCGCATCTGGCAACAATTGAACTTGAAAAGTAAAATTGAGGGTAAATTCCGGACGATTGATATCCAACACCGCTATAGACTTGAACAACGTTTCATAGAAAATTACTTGAAAAACAGCTCAGGAGATCTAGTGAAAGGCGACAATATTTTCAGACAACGGGTTAGGTATCGCGCACTAATTTTTATTCCATTAACCAAAAAAACGATGCAAGACAATACACTTTTTTTAAATCTAAATAATGAGGTATTTATTGGTTTTGGGAAGGGAATTGGTAAAAATGTTGTTGATCAAAATAGGTTTAACGCAGCCTTAGGATGGAGATTCAATAGTAATTTCAATATTCAAATAGGCTACTTGAATCAATATGTGATAAAATCAGATGGGATAAAAACAGAACGAAATCATACTTTATTGACGGGCATAACTTATAATATTGATTTCACCAAGAAAAAGAAATAAGGATTAGAGCCCAATTCTAATAGATGAAACAATTTTGGTCGCTGCACCAGCTTGTGTTGCAATGAATGATTGAATTTCGGATGTTCGAATTGGGTTTTTAAGAATCAATTTATTTAATATTTCTTCTAATTCATTTTCATTTCTAAATTCAAACGCAATATTGTTTGAAATTAATAAATCAGCCTCTGGAAAGCGATCATGTTTAGGTCCAAACAATACAGGCAAACCAAAGACTGATGGTTCTAAAATATTATGCAGTTTACCTGAAAATCCGCCTCCCACAATAGCTATTTTACCAAAATAATATGCTTTTGATAAATGGCCAATAGTATCCAGAATTAAACAATTAACATCAGAATGATCACCAATAAATCGCGTAAATCGAATAGATTGGTTGTTTAATTCCTGTTCGATTTTAAAAATGTGATCCTCAGAAATATCATGGGGTGCAAGAATGAATTTTGTTGTCTTATTTTTTAAAATATAAGGAATAATGATATCTTCTTCAAAAGGCCATGAACTACCAATAATTATTGCTTTTTCACCCTGCAGAAACCTTTCAAATTTTGTCCAATCATCATCAAGTTGCTCCTCTTTAATTTGATTAACAAACTGATTTTTCGTTTCTAAAACTCCGTCAAATCGAGTATCACCCGTAACTTGAACATTTTTTATTCCAATGGATTGTAATAAGTTCTTAGAGTTCTCAGTTTGCACGAAAAAATAAGTAAACCGCTTCAAAACACTTCTAAAAAACGATCCATACCAACTAAAAAAATGTTGGCTTTCTCTGAAGTTAGCAGCTATTGAATAAAGAGGAATCTGCATTTTATGTGCCGTTGAAATGTAATTTACCCAAAACTCATATTTCACAAAAAAAACAGCCTTTGGATTAAAATAATTGAGGAAATATCTAGCATTTGACGGCATGTCTAACGGTAAATACACAACATAATCCGCACAATGATTTCGTTTCTGATAATGCTGCATTCCGGAAGGAGAAAAGAAGGAAACCAGAATATAACAGTCAGGATTTTGTGCTTTCCACTCTTTCATAACTGGTAATCCTTGGTCAAACTCTCCTAGAGAAGCACAATGAAACCAAACTAAGTCTTTACTTGAATCTATTTTTGGTAAATTCTGTCTCCAATTTTTTCTTCCAATTATCCAGTAATTTGCTTTTTTATTGAAAGTGGAAGCGATTTGTATGGCTTTACCAAATAAAACTATTGATAAATTATAAAGAATTTGCATCAATTGAAGTAAAAATCTTTTGGTTTACGTTTGTAAAAAGGAATCATCCAACCTAATCGAAAGCCAAACTGAACATCTAATCGTGTTTTGTTAGAAACCGGAATACTTGGCTCATCAAAATTAATGGTTCTTAAATTTTTAGTCAAACCTTCTTGCGCATAAAACCCACCATAAAAATTATAAAAGCCACCGTTCGCCATAAAAGCATAACCGATAAATTGATGGAAATTCACCCCTGCGGTTAATCGATCATAACCCTTTCTATAATTCAATTCCAACACCGGTATGACTTGGTCATTTGATTCGATCCTCATGTGATGAATTAGATACCCCAATCCTCCATTTATAAAAATCCCTGAATTTCGATTGGGACTAAGTACAGGGATTACTTTTCCAAAAGACGCATTCACATTTATTCCGCGGGGCAACACATAAATCCGAGCAATATCACCATTTATGTCAGTTACATTCCCATAAGAATCAATTAAATTATCTAATAGACCTGGTATACGTACTTGATTTCCAAACATAAAATTACTTTCCAATCCAAAATACCAATTGGAGGCTGTTTTATAACCGGCTATAATTCCAATGTGATTCAAATACCCGTATCGATCTGCCAAATCTGCTGACGTACTATTTCCTCCGTAATGAACACCGACCCAGGGGGTGGCAATCGCCGAATCTTTTACATTTCGTTGTGCAGTTAATTGACAAAAAAACAATCCGCAAAAGAAAACCAAAAACAAGTATTTCATACTTCAAAAGTAACGCTTTTCTTTCGTTCATATTTCAAATGAGACTAGTGAATTCGCAATTAATGTTTTATTTCAATACATAAAATATCACTCGTGCTTTGATTTGCGATAGCCCTACGGTCAAGGCAGTGATGCATACAGGCCAAGATTTTTTCCTCATCAACTAACACCCATTGATTGATTCTTTCTACATGAGGAACTTTTGAGTTTGTCAACACGTCGCTAATTAGTTTAGAACCATTGACACCAAGCGGATAGATTCTATCACCATTTTTCCACAATCGCATAGAAATTTGACCCTTGATTTTTTGTTGATCAAAAAAAATAATTGACTTACAAAATTCTTTAGGGAGCACTGAAACTGAAAAGGCACGAAAATGTGGCTTGATCTTTTTGACCTCATTAACCAATTGAAAATAAAACCAGTTTTCTTCCCGAATAATTGATGTTAAAAATTTGCTTTGTGATATGATAATTTTTGATCCTTTTTGTGACTGAATCAACTTATTCCATTCCACCAAATATGAAGTTGAAATATCAAGTTGATGAAATAACTCAACCGCTAGTGTTGAATCAATGTTTGATATTTTAGTTAAATCAAGCTTTCCAGAACTTTTTATTGTTTCAACTAATTTCCTAGCTTCCGTTTCTAGTCGCATTTGATTTTCTTGCAAACAACTCATCAGTGTTAAAACAGAGCTGTGAATTTCCGGTATTTCAATTTCAATAGCAGGTATGATTTGATTTCGCAATTTATTCCGAACATAATCATTCTTACTATTCGATTGATCTTCCCTCCATTTTAGGCCATTTTCTAGCGCATAAGACATTAATTGAACTTTTGTAAATGGTAAAAATGGACGAGCTATGCGATTTGAAATTTCCTTCATTCCTGATAAACCAGCAATTCCAGCGTTTCTTAAGTATTGAATAAAAAATGTTTCAACTTGATCGTCGGCATGATGCCCAACAAATAAGTAAGAATCAGGAGTTTTTTCCAATTGTTGTTTAAAAAATTCATACCGAATTTCGCGTGCTCGATTTTGTAAATTTGATTTTTTTTGTTTTAACTCAGCTCCTAAATTATAATCATGAACAACCAATGGAATTTTTTTCTTCAAACAGAATTCACGCACCAATTCTTCATCTAAATCACTTTCTTTTCCTCTTAAATTATAATTCACATGTAATGCTACGACTGAAAAATAATCTTTCACAAGTTCAAGGAGTAACATAGAGTCTACACCACCACTAACTGCAACAAAAACAGGTATAGAACCTAGCTTTTCTTGATTGTCTTTAATAGCTTTTTGAATCGATTGCATTACATATTTAAAATACGAGAAATTTTAATTTGACATTCTTTATACTCCTTTTCTGGATCAGAATCGATCGTGATTGCTCCACCAACAGGACAAGAAAGATACTTAGTTTTAGTATTGTAAATAATACTGCGAATGACCACATTAAAATCGAAATCGCCGTTTGGCGCAATATAACCAACTGTTCCTGAATAGATTCCACGAGAGAAATCTTCAAATTGATCAATCAACTGCATTGCTTTAAGCTTAGGCGCACCCGTCATAGAGCCCATTGGAAAAGTTGCTCTGATTATATCAGTAAACGATGTTTTATTGTCTATTTCGCACGAAATAGTTGATATCATTTGGTGGACAGTTTCGAAAGAATAAACTTCGCATAATTCATCCACCAGAACAGAGTTTGGGAGGGCTATTTTTGCTAAATCATTGCGAACCAAATCAACAATCATAATATTTTCTGCACGTTCTTTTGCATCAGCACGAAGATTTTCAACTAATTCAAGATCCCTCAATGTATCAGAATTTCTCCTTGCTGTTCCTTTAATCGGCTGCGAAATAACTTTGTTTTGGGTTCTTTTTAAATATCTTTCCGGGCTACCACAAAAAATGGTGTTATCATTTATTTGAACAAATGCAGAAAAAGGAGCTTTCGTTATTTCGTTCAATTTAAAGTAAAAATCAAGTGGGTAATCAATTGAAACATCTTCAGCAAAAAATTCTTGACAATAATTAACTTCATAAATATCTCCCCTGGCAATGTGTTTTTTTAATTCAACCACGTTATTCAAATAACGATCCTTCGTAGTTCGGGATTTCCAATTTATTTTCAACTCATGAAAATTCTGATCCGTTTCCTCTTCTAGAAAATAATTCAGGAATTCAAAATTTGCATTAGTTTTCTCTCCTTGTAAAAATTCGAAATTTTCATGATCCAATTTAACCACACAAGTTGGGACAAAAAATTGTACCATTGGAAAATCATGTTGATCTTTATTTCGAGTGCTCAGCGATTCAATTTCATTTTTAAGGTTATAATTTAGGCAACCAAAAACATAATTGTCAGCATGTTTTACTAGAAATTCATCTAATAAATCCCACGAATTCCCATCCGTTATTGTAAGGCTTTCCTTTTCTCCGAAAGCAAGCATTGAAGAGCCATCATTGCTATTCAAATATGCTATAGGAAAATCAAATGGTTTGTTCATATAATTGTTTTTTGAGTCGACTCAACGATTCTGGAAGAATCCCTAAATAAGATGCTATTTGATACTGAGGAACCAGTTGTTCAATCGTTGGATACCTTTCAATTAATTGTAAATAGCGTTCTCGAGCACCTCCACTCATCGTTAAAAAAAATCGTTTTTGAAGAACGGATAAAGTTCGTTGAGTTATAACTCGAAACATACGTTCTAATTGGGGTACTTGAGCGAATAGCGCTTCTTTTCTTTGCGCATTGACAGTTAGAATATATGTTTCTTCTAATGCTTGAGCAGACATTGCGGCTGGTTCTTGAGTGGAAAAAGAAGCAACGTCTCCAACCCACCAATCTTTAAAAGCAAAATATAAAATATGATCTGCTCCTTTAAGATCAGAATAATACAATTTACAAGCCCCTTTGATCACAAAAGCTTCATATCGACATACTTCACCTTGATGAAACAAAAATTCTTTTTTCTTTAAAACCCGAAATTCATAGGCTGAAATAATCAGTTTAATATCGCTGTCAGAAAGGATAATCCTTTCTGAAAAATAACGAATTAAATCCGAATAATAAGATTCCATTTCCATTCAATAAAGGTAATAGTAATTTCCAATCGAATTGTTATTTAAACCAATTTCAAGTTTTGATTGTTACTCAATAAATAAACGAAATGTTTCAACTAAAAACTAAGCAAATCATTCCAACAGATTTACAAACATGTTGGGATTTTTTTTCCTCACCCAGTAATTTAAAACTGATAACACCGAATTACATGGGATTTGATATTCTTTTCGATGTGCCGGAAAAAATGTATCCGGGATTAATGATTGAATATCGTGTGAGGCCAATTTTCAACCTGCCCATGAAATGGATAACCGAAATTACTCATGTTGAGGAACTAAAATATTTTGTAGATGAACAAAGAAAAGGACCTTATCGAATCTGGCACCACGAACATCATTTCAAAGAAGTTTCTGGAGGTGTCGAAATGAATGATATCGTTTCCTATGAAATTCCTTTTGGGATATTTGGAAAACTGGCAAACCCGATAATTGTTCAAAAGAAACTTAACGAAATTTTTGATTACCGATATGCAAAAGTAATTGAGATTTTCGGTGAATATAAGGATTAAAGGAAGCCAAATACTAATAATAGCCCCATGATAAACAATAAGAATGTCACCAGGTATTGAACCGATTTCATTGTTGTTTTCCCCAATAATTTTGAACCAAAGTAACTACCAACAAATGCTACGCAAATGGCAAGAATTAATGTCCAATGAATAGATAAAGTACTCATTAAGGAAATCGTTGAGGAATACACCATTAAACGGGTAAAATCAATAAGCAGCCCAATTGTACTTGAAGTAGCCACAAACTCTTCCTTTGAAATATTCGTTTTTGTCAAAAACATTGCCCTTAGAGCCCCTTGATGACCAGACAGTCCTCCAAAAAAACCACTTAATAATCCACCTATGTAAAGCTGTGCCCCTGAAAAACTAAACTCCTTTTTTTTCCAAAATAATTCTATTAAGGCAAAAAATAACATCACAATACCAATACAAAATTGAATTAATGAAACATCCTTATTCAGAAAATAAAAATTATAATGTATGACAAAATCGGATGAATCTAGTTTACTTAGGGTCCATGCCCCAATGAAAGCAAAAGGTATTGCTGTTGAACCAAAACTAACTAGCAATTTCCAATTAACATATCGATAAACAAGGAGAACTTTGAAGAATGAATTAAAAAAATGAACAATTGCCGTTGCTCCAATTGCGATTTCAAGTGAAAAAAACAAACTAAAAACAGGTAACAATATTGTCCCTAACCCGAAGCCAGAAAAAAAGGTGAGTAAACTACCAATAAGCACGGTAAAAAGAATAATTATCAGCTCCAATTCAATCTATTTTAGATCTAAAGTAATAGCTTTGTAGCAATAAAAGAAATATGATTGTAGATTTAAGAAGTGATACCGTTACAAAACCATCAGCAGAGATGCTTGATACTATGTTTTGCGCTAAAACCGGAGATGATGTTTTTGGTGAAGACCCAACCGTAAATGAATTACAACAATTTGTTGCTGAATATTTCGGAATGGAAGCCGCACTATTCTGCACCTCTGGTACTCAGACCAATCAAATTGCTATTAATGTGCATGTTCGTCCTGGTGGCGAGGTTATTTGTCATGAGGAAAGTCATATTTATAAATATGAAGGTGGTGGAATTGCCAAAAACTCAGGTGCTTCCGTACGATTATTGCAAGGGGATCGAGGTAGAATCACAAAAAATCAAATAGAAAAGTGGGTAAATCCTGAACATGATGTGCATTTTCCAATCACCCAATTAATATCAATTGAGGATACTTCAAACAGAGGTGGTGGTGCAATTTACAATTTTGAAGAAATCAAACGAATCTCAAGTTTTTCAAAGGAAAGAAACATACCACTTCACTTAGATGGAGCTAGATTAATGAATGCTTTGATTGAAACAAAAATAGAACCAAAAGAATATGCTAATCAATTTGATTCAATTTCACTTTGTCTATCAAAGGGCTTGGGAGCTCCAATAGGTTCCGTTCTTATTGGGAAAAAAGATTTTATCAAAAAAGCTCACCGCGTACGTAAGGTATTGGGTGGCGGCATGAGACAAGCGGGTATAATTGCGGCAGCAGGGATTTATGCACTTAAAAATAACGTGGAACGACTAACAATCGATCACATTCATGCTCAATTACTTAGTCAGACTTTAAGTAATTTTTCTTGGATTAAAGAGATTATGGCTGTTGAAACCAATATTGTTGTTGCCATTTTAAATGATGAAGCAAAACGTGATTTAATCATTCAGAATCTATCGTCGATGGGTATTAAAACCATTGCTTTTGGACCAGGAATGATTCGCTTCGTAACACATTTAGACATTTCATCAGACCAAATAGATTATACAATTGAAAAATTGAGAACTTTAAAAGTTAACTAACGGACAAAATTAAATTTTGTATTTCCATCATTTCAGTTGAATTAAAAGATAGTTTAGTTTTACTAAAATTCATATCTTCAATATTGTTTATTGGTATTAGGTGAATATGTGCGTGAGGAACCTCCAATCCAATTACGGATAAACCGATTCGTCTACACGGAATCACTTTTTTTAATTGGACAGCTACTTCTTTAGCAAAAATTATCATAGATTCCAATTCGTTATTCTCCAAATCGAAGATGTAATCTTGCTCTTTCTTAGGAAAAACTAAAGTATGTCCTTTGACTAGTGGATTAATATCTAATATTGCTAAAAAAAAGTCATTCTCAGCAATAATATATGCATCAATATCGCGAGAGACAATTTTTGAAAAAATAGAAGTCATTAACGCGAAATATTCATTATCTCAAATTGCAAAATTCCTCCAGGTGTTTGAATATCTGCAATATCGCCTACTTTTTTACCTAGTAATCCTTTACCAATCGGAGAATCCACAGATATCTTTTTTAATTTAATATCAGCCTCATTTTCGGCAACAAGGATATAAACCACCTCTATGCCATTTGCAATATTTTTTATCTTGACATTCGATAATATAAAAACTTTAGAGTTATCTATATGGGATTCATCAATCAAACGCGCATTTGCAATAATATTCTCCAATTTTGAAATTTTCATTTCCAATAAACCTTGAGCTTCTTTTGCTGCATCATATTCCGCATTTTCAGATAAATCACCCTTGTCTCTGGCTTCTGCGATTTGCTCAGAAATAGCCGGACGCTGTACTGCCTTCATATTGTAAAGATCACTTTTTAATTTTTGTAAACCTTCTTCTGTATAATAATTTATTTGTGACATACACTAAGTATTAAGTATTTAAACAAAGAAGAGAGCCCTTTCAGGCTCTCTTGAACAAATATAAAATAATAACTTTTTATTTCAAAGAAATTGTAGCACCAATCGTATGAATAATTCCAAACACACCGGCAAAACGTGCACAATATTCTAACCCCAATGCACTTTTACTTTTTCCAACTAAAGCATCAATTGAGAAACCTGCAGTTGGACCGATTAATGCGTTGGAACGATTCTCAGAAGTAAATATTCCATTTTCATATACCATACCGCCTCTTAAATTAAACGCCATCTTTTCGGATGTCATTCCATAATCCAATCCTACTCGATATTGATCTTTAGAGAATGAATTTGCTGTAAATGCAACTGCTAGGTTCAATTTACTTTTTTCATTAAAAATAAAATCATATGAACCAGCTATCGACAACAAAGAAGGCATTTCGTATGTAGCTGATCGATTCTCCAATGAACCAATGAAACCAGTAGAAACATAAGTAACTTGTTGAGCCAAACCATCACCTTTGTATTTCATTACCGGACCAACATTTTTCAAAGCGATACCAAACTTGATATGATCTTGTTCACCTGTAACATAACGTATACCAGCATCAATCGCAACACCAGTAGCTTTCATATTAGAAATATTCTCTGAAATAACTTTAAAATTAATTCCACCACTAATAGAAGATGAGAATTCTTTAGCATATGCAACGTTGAAGATATTTGCTCGTGGAGAGAAGAATCCAATATTTCCTTCTGGATTTGCTACTGTAGTAATAGGTATATCTCCGTAATTTAATGATTGTACACTAACAGAAAAAACACTTGATTCATTTATTCGTTGAGCAAAGCCAGCACTGTTTAAACTAATTCCTGCATTTCCCATCCAATTTGAATAATTGAATTTTATTTGTGTTTTATCCGTAAAAGCTAATCCTGCTACATTCGTAAACGTTGCTTCGATTCCATTCATGTTAGCAACACCTGCGTCCCCGATGGCAGAGCCTCGTGCCCATGGATTAATCAACAAATGCGATGCACCGGCAGAACCAATTCTGTCTTCATTTCCGGCAAATAAACTTGTAGAAAAAACAACACTCGCTGTTAATAATCCTACTAATGATTTATTCATTCTATTTTTCATTTCAATAGTGCTTTCTTGTTATTAAATACCTTGTAAATCCACTTGTCTCATTCCACCCACAAATTTCAACACTCTTTCCCCTACTCCTGGAATTTCTACGTGTATTAAATATACCCCACTTGCTACTGGAATACTTTTATTATTTGTTAAATCCCAATCCTGTGATGTAACCTCACTATCTTTTTTGAATGTTCGAACCAACTTACCATTCACTGTATAGATATTTATCGTACAAGTTCTTGGCAAATTAGTTATTTTAACACGCGTGTCTAATCGGTTGCGTTCATATTCAGAGAATGCATAATAAGGATTTGGTACCACATTAATCATTTTCAATGCTTCTGCCAATTGGTCTTTATCTGCTGTAACTGTTGCAATATCATCCATGTTCCACGAGTACATTGGTTTACCGCCATTCTCGCCTGATCCAACAAAGTTCTTGTATTCTTTATTCACACGAAGTTTGATCGTTACATCTGTTGATAACAACGATTGTGTGGGGCGTAATAATGGATAAGATACCCATGACAAACTACCGTACAATTCTCTTTTGCTTTGGGTATTATTTGTTTCTACCTCCAACCATTTGTTTTGTAAGAAGTTTGTTCCGTTTGTTTCCGCTTCTGACGGTACATATGCTGGAAAATCAAATCCATTCGAGAAACCATTGATTGTTTTCTGGTTGTAGCTAAATACATAAATCGCATGCATTCCTCCCATTAAAGGTGTTCCAACATTACTTATGAAACGATCCGTTGGATTCCACTTCATATCTGCTCCGTTTTCTCCTCCTAAGAATGAGTTCTCACCAAAAGCCATGTACAAACGAGCACCAGATTCCAAATCTACAGCATATCCTGGGAACCAGCCCATTCCATTTCCGTTTCCATCCGGTTGACCTTCTTTGTTCACACTTGGACTTTTACGCATTGCTCCTGCTGCTGCCGATCCAACATTTAAGGCTGTATTTCTTCCCAACTCAATCACCGGACAACGGGTCCATTTTGATTTATCGGAGGTCAAAATTATATTTACGCTTGGCAAGAAGCTAATGGAAGCATTTGTTTTACTTGATCCTGTAAATGTTCCAAAGTAAGCCAATGGCATATAATCTGCCTGATATCCAACCAACCTATGTGGAGCAATTGTTCCAGATAATATCGATTCGTATTTTTGATCCGGATCAGCTCCTGCCTCATCGCGGTATGCACAAGGATCAAGGTAAGTCGCCCCATCAGGCAAACATTCGTAGGCATCATTATTTATATCTGTTTCTGGTGCATAATCCCCTGATCGAACCCAGTTCGTTGGGAAATAAGCATCGTTATCTGATACTCCTGTTAACCATCTTTTTGACGAGTCCGCAAATTCAATCGACGATTCTATCATATCTGTATATTTCGCTGAAACATTTCAAGAACCAGAGGCAATATAATAATTCTCTTGGTGAATTTGAACCGAAATACCCCATTGAGGAATAATTTGCTCGTTATCCACTGCAATTGTTTGATCTGATGTTACTGAATCCAAAATAGTTCCACCTTTTTGATCATATTGATAAACCACCCAACTAGCGGTAT
>CALQIX020000005.1 GCA_943330745.2 Lishizhenia tianjinensis | reverse complement strand
GGTGTTGCATTAGAAAAACCAAAAGAATCATCTTTTTCAAATATTCCAAGTGATTCAAATTGATCATATAAATACATGCGATCGTCACGCAAAAACAATTTAAATTTCTCCTCAACTGAAATCCCTACATTATAGGGTAAAAAAGCGTTTAAAAATGATCGAGGCGTTAAGTTTTCAGAATCTGTCATGCGATATGTATCATCCGTCATTCCAAGCTCAATGAATACATGAAACCCTTTACAGTAGTTGGGTTTTCTCAATGTGCCTCTATATAAAGTAGGAATCGTATCTAAACCATACGTTTTTCGGTAGGATAATGAATCGCGATTAGGATACCCTTCGAATTTACCATAACCTGGAATTGATATTCGATCTAAACGGTCAAACAAGCGATTATAAGGGATGTATTTATATTCTCCATTTTCGATAAACATAGCAGCCCCCCCTTGCCCGGCAAGAATCACATTGCGCGGATTCCATGTAAATTTATAATGCCAAGGATTATTATCACTTTCTGGAGCCATCAAACCACCACAAAAAGATTTAAAACTTTCAACAACTCCCCCTTTATTTTGAATTGAATGAATGATTTTCATGGCACTCATGTGATCAATTCCGGGATCTACACCAATTTCATTCATGATGATGATGTTGGCGTGACGCGCATTTGCATCCAAGGCACGCATTTCAGGGGAAATATAAGAGGGTGTTATTAAATTGACCCGTAAATCAATACAATCTTTGGCAACTTCCACATGAAAACGAGCCGGAAGCATGGAAATAACCAAATCAGAATGACCGATAACAGGACGCCTTTCTTGTGGATCTAAGGCATTAAATGATAACGCTTCAGCAAAACTACTGTCTCCAATTTTTCGTTTCACTAATTCAATGTCTTGGTCAACTATTTTTAGTCTCCAATTATTTTCAGCTGCTCGATCTAATAAATAACGAATCATAGAGGAAGCTGACAGGCCCGCTCCCAAGATTAAAATTGTTTTCATAACACAAAGTTACAAATGCGCTTGAATGATTGGACTAATTGCTGCAAATAATGCTTCTTCATCCCACGGTTTGGATATGAAAGATGCGAGTAAATTATCCGATCTAAGTTCTTCAACAGAAACTTGATTCGCCTGACCAGAAAGCATAACACAATTCAGCGTGGGGTATTTCAATTTTAAAGAACGAATTAATTGGGAACCAGTCATTTTTGGCATTTGATAATCTACCATTACAAAAATAACATCAATCTGCTCTGCCATCAATTCATCGATTCCTTCAAGTGCTTTATCCGGATCAGTAAAATATTCTAATAATGTTAGTTTCTGATTTATTATCTTACCCAACTGAAAGCCAAGCATTTGCAAGATATAAGGATCATCATCTACACAGACAACAGCGTATTTTAGTTCGTTCATACTTTAAAGGTAATAATAAATTTAGTTCGCGTACTGTCGGACACAACATTTAAAACCGCATTATGTTCATCCGCTATGTTCTTGACGATACTCAAGCCTAATCCTGATCCACTTTTTCTTCCTTTGGTGGTATAGAATTTTTTAAACATATTATCAAGCACATCGGATGGGATTTGTGGTCCATTGTTCTCAAAAACCACCGTTAAAGTAGTATTTGTTTTTTCGGCAGATATGCCTAAGTACCGTTGTTCCTGATCTTCCATTGCTTCTAACGCATTTTTAACAAGATTAGACCAAACTTGGAACAATTTAATTTCAAAACCATATAATTCAATCGATTCATCAACATTAAATTGCAAATCCACTTCTTTTTTTAGTTCGTAATTAAATATTCCTAATACCGTGGCAATGTTTGATTTTAAATTAAAAGTATGTTTTTCTTGCTGCGTCTCGCCTTTGATGAATGCCCGCACATCCTGCACAACTTTGACTGCTTTGTCACTCGAGTTTTTAATTGTCGCAAGTTGGCTATACGCCATTTGAAGTTGATAAAGTACTTCCAAATTCTGAATCCTATTTTTTAATTCTAGGATATATTGAATAAAAAATGAATCTTCTTTGTTCACCCTTGATTTGACTAATAAATCTGCTATTTTTTCAAGCTCTGGAGATTCTACTTGGTAATTGTCGGCAAGATACTGAAACATCTCCGCTTTTTCTTTTCGCAGTTGCAATCCACCAACATACATTTCAATTTGACTGGTTTGAATACGCTCCAATATCCGTTTTAATTCATTTGCAGATAATAAAGTAATCTGTTTCGTGAAAAGTGTTTCAATGATTGATTTAATATTATCAGCTCCAACTTTAATGGTGCTTAAGGGTGTATTTAAATCGTGTGCAATTCCAGCTGAAATCTCACCGATTGTCACCATTTTTTCTTGCTCAATAATATTTTTGGATAAACTAATATTTCGTTTTGTTTTTTCGCTAACTTTTCGCTCAAGCGTTTCATTCATTTGTTCTAATTCTTCTTTTGTTTTCTCAATTTGCATTGCATTTAGAAGGCGATTATGCACATTAACCAACATTTGAGCAAATAATTTGAGTACATTTTTCTCATCATTACTAAAGGTTCTCTTATTTCTAATTAGATCAAATCCCACGAATCCCAAAACATTTCCTTCGTCCATTAATGGCAGAGTGATTAAACTTTTAATTCCTTCCAGTTTCAATCGGGATTTAATTCCTTCTCCCTCCAATAACTCAACATCTTCTATTTCAACACATTCACCTAGCTTATGCTTGGATAGCCAATAAGGCATGTCTGATAATGAAATAGATTGAAGTTCATCAATTTGTGTGTTTATTCCCTCATCGCACCATTCATACGTGTTTTTACAAAGCTTGTTTTTAAAATCATATCTAAAAATATAAGCACGATCGGCACTTGCAAATGAGGCTATATCACCCAAGGAATTATGTACAATTTGATTCAAATCGTTTATCGGAACATTGATATAATGAGTTGCTATGCGCATCAATATGTCTTGTAGATTTGTCATTTGACGTAAATCCCCCAGCGCTTTTCTCTGTGCTGTTACGTTTTGAAAAAAAGCACGGCTGCCAACAACAATTCCTTCTTCCATTACAGGTGTTACAGTTCCTTCTAAATAAATTGGTTGGTTTTTACTTGTAAGAAATACGCACGTGAGATTTTCTATACTTTCTCCATTTTTTAAGCGCTTGAAAATTTCAGCAAATTTCAATTTAGTTTCTTCGCTTAAATAATCTTGTATTCTTTTCCCCAAACAATCTTTATCGCTTACACCGAGTGTTTTTTTCCAAGCTGTATTCACCCATGAAATAGTTCCATCATCTTCTAAGCGATGGATCAATTCTGTTGTATTATTGAGGAGATTGACTATTTCGTGAAAGTTGTTGTTGTTCATTTAACTGTCTTATTTTTTAACAAAGGAGACAATACTTCAAAAAGAGCCTTTTCATCCCACGGTTTATGAATGAATTCTGTGAGTAAATTGTCCTGAGTTAATTCAGCAACCTGAACAGAATTTGCTTGCCCTGACAACATAACACATTCCAATTTTGGATTAATGTCTTTAATTGATCGAATCAGTTGAACACCATTCATTTGTGGCATTTGATAATCAACTAAAATAAAAACGATATCAATGTCTTCATGAACCAATTCATTCAGATTTTCAATAACATCATTTGGATCTGTAAAGTATTCGATTAAGGTACATTTTGTATCAATGATTTTTTCCAATTGAAAACTCAACATTTGCAATATATATGGGTCATCATCCACACAAATCACGGCATATTTTATTTCATCCATCTCATCTATTTATTAAACATTATACTAAATCTTGTGCTGTCTTTATTCGATTCCAATTGAACATATGCATTATGCTCATCAATCACATTTTTCACGATACTTAATCCTAAGCCTGAACCATTTTTTTGACTTTTAGTGGTATAGAATTTTTCAAATATTTTGTCCTGAATTTCGCGTGGGATCTCCGGACCATTATTTTCTACATGGATAGTGATTGTTGATGGCGTTTCCATGGAATAAATTTTTAATTGACCCCGGCTCCTATTTTCTTCCATCGATTCAATTGCATTCTTAATTAAGTTTGACCATAATTGAAAAAGTTTGATATCAAAACCAATAATTGTCAAGGTATCATCAACGTCAAATACCAAATCCACCCGATTTTTTAGTTGAAAATTGAAAATATTTAATACGGTTGAAATATTGTTATGTAAATTAACTTTGGTTTTAATTGAATTCCTCTGATCTTTGATAAACGAACGCATATCGTTAATCACATTTGTTGCGCGGTCTGTTGAAGATAAAATTGTATCGACAAAAGTGCGTGTCATTTGAATATGAAAAATCAAATCCAAAAACTCAAAAGGATTCGGGGACTTAACAATTTGAGAAATTACATCTTCTTCTGAAATGGAAATACGCGCCTTCACCAAATTAAGCGAAAGTTCACTGTTCATATCCTCTAATATTAGCGGGAAATTTTTGGAAAGAAATTCCGAAATCATTGCTTTTTCCTTACGCTGCTGCAAACCACCGATGAATAATTCAAGGTCTGATTCCACAGCACGGTTACAGGCGAATTTAATTTGGTCTGGTGAACATTTCCAAATCGTGCCTTTGAATAAGTTCTCTAAGGTATAACGGATGCTTTCTGCCCCACTTTTAATAGCGCCCAATGGCGTGTTTAGGTCATGAGCAATGCCGGATGAAATTTCACCAATTGTTACTAATTTCTCTTGATCAGTAATCGATTTAGCTAATTCTAAGTTTTTTTGCGTTTTTTCTCTAACACTTATTTCTAGACTACTATTGATATCTTGAATCTCCTGTTTTGTTTGTTCAATTTGCTTAATATAATCTGTTCGATTACCAACATTTACAAGCATTTGAGCATATAACTGAAGTAAATTACGTTCATCTTCAGAGAATTTACGAATTGCTTTTACAGAATCAAAACCCACAAAGCCAACACACTTGTCACCATCCATCATTGGCAAAGCAATTAAACTCTTTATGTCTTGTTGTTCAATAAGCTCTCTAAATCTACCGTGTGGAAGCTCTTGGACATTTGGCACGACAATATCTTGACCTTTAGCATGTTTTTTAACCCAAATTGGCACCTCTGAAAAAGGAATATTTTGAAGTGTCTCGATTTGTGGAACCACGGAATCGTTGCACCACTCAAAAAGATTGGAAATAGTTTGATTCGTGTAATTATAATTAAAGACATAAACTCTATCCACATGTACAAACCTTCCAATTTCGCCCAATGATTCATTGATTGCATCATCCAGAATATCCAACGGAATGTTGATGTATTTTGTAGAAATCTCCATTAATACCCGTTGGAAAGATGATTTTAGTTCCAAGGAGTATTCGGCATTTTTCCTGTCCGTTATTTCATGATGAATGGCTAAATAATTTTCTATATTACCACTGCTATCAATGATTGGACAAATTATTGTATCAACCCAATAATACCCACCGTCCTTCGCTCTATTTTTTATCTCTCCATGCCAAATATTACCAACAGAAATTGAATTCCAAATTTGTGTCCAGAAATCTCGGGAGTGTTCACCTGAATTAATAATATTATGAGACTGCCCAATCAATTCATCTTCTGAATATTGAGAAATTTCGCAGAACTTTTGATTTGCACGAATAATTTTCCCGTTTTTATCGGAAACAGAAACAAGTGAACTTTGATCAAGCGCATCCGTAATTTCCTTTAAATGTTTATTTTGACCAGCAATTGTTTCTTCAAATTTCCTTCGTTCAGTAATATCAATTTCAACCGCCATAAAGCCAGTATGCAATCCTTCGTGATCAAAGAGAGGTTGAATATTCAAATCTATCCAATAGAATTCTCCCATTTTGGAACAATGCAAAACCTCCGCAGATACCTGCTCAAGCTTGAGCATTTTGGCATGAACTTTTTGAATTACCGCAGAATCCGTTTCCTTAGTTTGAAACTTACTTGGGCTATTTCCTATCAATTCTTCCAACGAATAGCCTGAGCGTTGCAACATTGCCTCGTTGGCCCACGTGATTTTACGATTTACATCGAGCATCAAGACACCATTATTCGTGTTTTTCGCAACCAAGGAAAGTCGTTCAATTTCATTTCTAATTTTTTTCTTTTCAGTAATGTCCCTAGATGCTGCTATCAAGTATCCATTTCCATCAATGTCTTGATAATTAACGGATATTTCTACATCAAATTTATGTCCTGTCAGGAAATTCTTATATGAACTTTCCATTTCTAGTGAACGAAATTCCTTAACATTTAAAACATGGTTCTCCCAACTATCTGGAATTTGAAATGCCTCTTCAAAATCTTGAACAAACAATGTTTCTTTCATTTTTTCATCTATTCCTAGGCGATTTGTTGCAACATGATTCATGTATACAATTTTCCCAGTAACATCGGATACCTGAATAGCATCACTTGTTTTATTAAGGAAATTCTCAAGGAGCAACGTTCGTTTATACGATTCAACCAGTTTTTCCTCTGTTAATTTTCTATCACTAATATCAACTCCATATCCAATAACTAAACGAAGCTTTCCATGTTCATCAAAGATGGGCCCCATACGGCGCAATACAACTGAACGATTCCCGTTTTTATCCAGCATATCATCCTCCCATG
The DNA here is from genome assembly GCA_943330745.2 of Lishizhenia tianjinensis. Lineage (GTDB taxonomy): Bacteria > Bacteroidota > Bacteroidia > Flavobacteriales_D > Crocinitomicaceae > UBA952. Next base: position 129,696 of record CALQIX020000005.1, on the reverse strand, counting down.
TGGAAAATGTTTTCGATTCAAGTATCTCATTAAAAAACTTTCTTCTTCGTATAGCTAAATCATTCGAAATTCCCTTCAATTCGCAATAATCAAAATCATCCTTACCAATCATAAATTTGCGCAATTCAGGATCCTTAATGCCTTGCGGATTAATAAAAACATATTTATGATCAGGACTAAAGACCGCAATGTCCGAAGGGATATTATTTAGAATAAATTCGTAAAATTCGCGCTGCTTTTCGATTTCCTGATTGAGTTGAAACGTCTCATCTTCTTTTTTCTGCAATTCTAGCGTAAAAGAAGTAATGTCGCTCGCGTAGACATTGACATAATTGGTATCCGAAAGAAAACGGACAGAAATGGAGTAATACCTTCCATTTCTCGATAAATAATGAACGGATTGATTAATGTTATTATTTACGCATTCACTTAATACTTTTTGTAGCTCTTCGTCTCCTATTGTTTCAGAAATTAAAAAATCATGAAGCATAAATTCATTGGCCGCTTCATTTGAATAAATCAAAGCAAGGCTGGAGGAAAAACGCAATACTGGACTTGGATTTTCACTGGGAAACCTTGAAAGAGTATCAATGTCTTGTTTTGCCGTTTGAAGCTCTCTATTTTTAGCAATCATTCTATCGCTCAATTCCTTAGCTTCTTCGAGAGATTTTATGGACGCCTGCTGTAAAAATAAGAACTCAGCAATATAATCATGTTTAGGGAAATCTGAATAATCCAAATGATAATTAGATATTGGGAAATTTCCATTCAGGACTGGAGAGGCAAAAATTGCGACATAACTATCTCCAAAAACTTTAAAAGTAGCTTTGTATTTCTTTGTACCCGACTTAGATATATAAAAAGAAATGTTGTTTACATCAATGTAATTCGTATCAAAAACTGCATTTAAACCTATTTTACCTAACCAATCAAAATGTTTTTCGAACAAATCACCCTCAACAATTTCCGGCATTGATTTTCTATAACTATCTCCAAATCGAATGATTTCCAAATTTCTATTCAATATAAAAATAAATGGATTTGAAAAATTTGCAATGTCCTCAAAATTCCTTTGCTTAATTTTTAATTCTGTATTTTTAATTCTTAATTCAAGTAGATTTATTACGCTTTTTGCGAGCGTATTCAAACTTCTTACTTGTTCTGTTGATAAGGTTCGTGATTGATAGTCTAACGCACAAATTGTACCCAAGGCAAATCCAGATGAATCAACTAGCGGCACACCAATATAAAAACGAATTTTCGGATTGCCTGTTACGAGCGGATTATCATAAAAACGATCATCTTTTGAGGTATCAGAAACAATAAAAGGTTCATGAGGAGTGTTAATTGCATGACCACAAAAAGAGATTTCTCTTGATGTTTCATGAACATCGATTCCAATTTTTGATTTAATCCACTGCCTATCTTTATCAATAAAAGAGATAAGTGCAACTGGTGTTTGACAAATTTGTGCTGCCAAGGCATTGATCTCATCAAATTCATCTTCGGAAAAAGAATCCAACACTTCATATTTCTGAAGTGCAATTAGACGCTGAGCTTCATTTTCTGGAAATTCTGGAGATTTCATACTTTACCAAGAAATTGAAAAAACATCACACGCATCACCTTGTGCAAGAAATTCAATTTGAGTTACATGAACCTCAAGATTAAAGCGCTTTCCTAAACCAATTAACAAACCGTTTAACATTGGAATCATTCCAATTCGATGTGACCGGTACTCCAATTCAATAGAATTAGATTGCTGATTGCGCGTAGTAAATTGAGGTGGCACTAAATTCGGCATAATATTGTTTACTTGATAATGAAGTAAATCTAAGTTGTTTAAAAAACTCACAAACGTATTTCCCGCCAAATTTAACATTTCGCTATACCCTTCATTTGCTGTATACAAAATCCAATATTCTCCAAAAGCTTCTAGGAGTTTTTCTGAATGAGTATTTAAAACATTTGAAGCATTGGCGATTAAGGTAAAAGTTAGTTCATCTGGATAAGATTGTAATCCAACAAAATCCTCTTCAACAAAATCTGACAATTGACATATTTCACTCCATTTTTCCTCACCATGATTGGATACAACAAGTTCTTTAATCGCTTTATTCACTAATCCATACATAATCGCTTTTTTGTAAGTAAAGTTAATGAAATATAAATTCAATAAATTTTTAAGGGTTGCATTCACGAAAAAAAACTACACAAATAAGTAGTTTTACGTAGTTTTTAAAAAAAAATAAAAAGAACTTATTATTTTATCGAAATGTATTTTTGTTAGATTTACATACTTAGATGCCGAGCACAGATAAAATCATTTTAGGGATTGACCCTGGTACGACTGTACTTGGATATGGACTTATCCACATAAAGGATAATAAATTATCCATGCTTACTTTTGGTATTATACAATTATCTAAATTGACCAATCAACCCGATAAGTTAAAACGGATATTAGATCGTTTAAATGGAATCATCATGGAATACAAACCAGATGAAATGGCCATTGAAGCCCCATTTTTTGGTAAAAATGTTCAATCCATGTTGAAATTGGGCAGAGCTCAAGGGGTTGCCATTGCAAGTTGTTTGAATCATAATATTCCTTATGAAGAATACTCGCCACGGAGAATTAAACAATCCGTTACAGGTTCTGGAAGTGCATCAAAGGAACAAGTGGCAGCGATGTTACAAAAGATTCTAAATTTTGATGAAATGCCTAAATACTTGGATGCAACTGATGGATTAGCTGTGGCGGTATGTCATCATTTTTCGAAAGGTATTGGTGAAAACAACAAAGACAAAGGAAAAGGCTGGGCAAATTTTATTAGTACTAATCCAACAAGGATTAAGAAATAATGCGCATTAATTTATATACAGACGGAGCTTGCAAAGGAAATCCCGGTCCGGGAGGATATGGTATTGTACTTGAATTTCATGGCAAGAAAAAAGAAATAAATGGCGGCTATACATTGACAACAAACAATCGGATGGAATTATTAGCCTTGATTATTGGTTTAGAAAGTATTAAAACGAATCAATTTCCAGTTCATGTATTTTCCGATTCTAAATACGTTATTGACTCCATTTCCAAAGGCTGGGTATTTAATTGGAAGTCTAAAGGATTTAAAGGAAAGAAAAACCAAGATTTATGGGAAAGGTATTTACTATTGCACCCACAATTTAAAATTGAATTTCATTGGGTAAAGGGACATGCTGGTCATCCAGAAAATGAAAGATGTGATGTGTTAGCAGTTGCTGCAGCTGAAAATGGCCCTTGGTTAAATGATACCGGATTTAGCAAAACTTGATCGCATAAAAAAACCAGCCGAAGCTGGTTTTAATTTTATCGTACTTGTTTAGAAATTCCAAACATCATGTTCAAACGTTCGAATAGTGTTTTTCACTTTTTCTGACTCATACAAGGCATCTGTACCAAAACGATAGTCCTCAACTTTTCTATCATATAAAGAAGACTCTTTGTATACAACCGCATTGAATCTACGTGTCATGAACAAATGATCAAACGTATTTCCTCCAACAGTACTTTTGGCATCATATGCATAGTAGTTTTTTAAGACATCTCTTGCCTGTGGGAAGTATACCCAAAACAAGATTCTTTCATCTTGACGTTTCTCATCAAAAATAACTGGTGCTATTCCAATAATGCGAACGTCCAAAACGGAACGTTCCTTATCAAAAAACCAATCCTCTTTCAATAAATATTTTATAACTTGATCTGGCTGGAAATAACGTGGTGTAATTATACGAAAATCAACAGGAAAAGGAGTTGTTGAACCAGGAATGACTTCAGCATCTACTTTGTTTTGTGTTTCAGTTAACGGATCAAAAACATCAACAACCCCTTCTAAACCAACTTTCGTAATTGTAGTCGCACCTTTCTTGTGATATACAGGCAAGGGATTTCCTTGAGAATCCATTCCATTTGATTTATCTGCTTTCGCACTCAAATCATAATCTGAAATTAATTCTAAAGCATCAGTTGTATAATCTTTACCAGATCTACATGGGAATTGAAAACCATCACCGTCTGAAATATCTTTAAAAATTCCAGCACCAGGATCTTTCGGCTTATTGTCAAAGAATCCCCAAATTTGCTGATCTCGAACTGATTGACTCAAAATTAAATATAGACTATATCTTCCCTGAGAAAACAATTCTACTTTCCCAGTAGCCGAATCTAGTTTTTCGTTAGGGTAGTACAATGGATGATTAATTTTTTCACGTAAGTCGATATAACTCCATGTTCTTTTTCCCCATATGTAATCACTTTCCCTAACGTGTTCCAATGGAATAGCCCTTTTTTTTGCTAAAACATCTTTTTTTAAATAAACACCATCAACAACACCTGGATAATCAGATAAATTCATAGGTCTACCAATATTTGAAGGACCAATTTCTTTACTATTTACAGGTTGTGCAAAAATTGAACACAAACCAAAAGTAAAAATCAAACTAACTAATATCTTCATGATCTCAGGATTTAATTTATAATAATTTATTTAAAAAATGCATCAACTAAACCATTGTATGAGCCCGTAACTCGCACCTGAATGGCAACTGCTCCTGATGCACCTTTAATCAAAGCTTGATGTGCAGCAGAAATTGATGTGCCAGCACCTTCAATTGGCGTTTTTGCACCTGGAAATGTTATTGCATAATTCACGATTTGAAACTTTCCTTTACTCGGACTGAATGGTACATTATTATCATATCTGCACATTAACCCTCCTCCATTCTTGTTTGCTTTTCCACCAGTCGTCACACCATTCCATACCAACTCAGGTTTAGGAGCTTTTTTTACAGTAAATTTCTTGGACCCTAAACTTACAGAACTTCCTTTAGAATCTGTACCTGAAAGAGAAACAGTGACAGTAGAACCTGCACTTCCTGCTGCTGCTGTATATGGCGAAGGAACACTCATACGTACATTTTTGTACATACCAGTTGCAGAAGCTTTCAATTCAATTGGAATACCTTCATAGAAAACTTGCATTTCAGGAGTTTCTATCGAAGCTTCTTTCTCAGAAGTTAGAACACCAACTTTTGTTTCCCATTTCTCTTCTTTAACAGCTCCAGAACGTGATTTAATAGCGATAGTACCAGAAAATGTCATATCTGCTGATCCTGCAGTTGTTTTCATAACACCCATACCATTTGCAACGGTAAAACTTCCACCGGTTACAGTTGGTTGGTTATCTGAGTCATAAGCACCCATTACAACACTAATTTCAATCGGGTCTCCAGGGGATGCAACACTTGGAGTTGCAGTAGCCAGAGCAATTAATTTATTGAAAGAAAACTCAGCGGTAACTACTTTTCCAGCTAAATAACCTGCAGCAGTAGCACGTGCATTAAGAACTTCCAATTGCATAGCAGTCAAAGAAGCCAAAGCGGCTACTAATGGAGAATGGTCAAAAGTTTTTCCAATCCAATGAACATTTTTAACATCATTTACCTCTTCGAAACGCTCTTGCTTAGTTAATTCCATGTATAACTGTTTCAAAACACCTCTGTCCTCTTTGTTACATTGAGTTTTATCTAACATTGAATTCACTTGTTTATCAAGATCTTTGTTATCTACAAATTTATTGATCGGTGATGTTTTAACGACCCATTTAGGAGCGCCTATTCCTTTACCAGAAACTGAATCAATTTTATCATGATAGGTTCCTAAAGTTTCAACGATACTGGCACGATAACCATTATACATTTTCCACAATTTCATACCCATTTTATCAGCCGCAGGATTATTGATTTCTTCACCGATAATCTCATGCATAGGAACATCGTATTGATCCTTTGCTTGAACAGCCATTAAATTCAATCGTGCTGGACGAAGTTTATCAGAAGCTGAATACTTCTTCCATACAATTGTTTCCTTATCCTGATTTTTCTCAGTATCTACAGCTTCGCCACTTTTCTTCATGATGTCAATTTTTATCTCATCGATAAACTTGATCATATTAGCAGTCTCTACGTCAATTTTAGCAATTAAATCAAGGTAATATTGACATTTTGCCGCCTTACCTGGATTTTCTTTTTTATTTTGTAATATCCCTGCGTTCAAATCTGACACAAAAATATTCCCTCTATCCAACTGTACAATTGCAGATTTTTGAGTGTTCTCCTCAATTGCAACGAAGGCATCGAGGATAGATTTTGATACGTTTAGTGCTAACAAAGCTGTTAGTACTAGGTACATCATACCAATCATCTTCTGTCTTGGGGTTTCCTTACCGCCTGCCATTTTAATTTGGTTTTATTTGGTTAATAATTCAATTAATTAGGCTATTAAGCTTTCATCGCTTTCAACATGTTACCATATACGCTGTTCAAATCAGTAAGATTTTTGGACAACAAGGCCATGTTTTCTTTGTAAATTCGGGTATCCTCAGTTGAAGCAGAAAGATTTGACATCATTTCAACTACTTGAGACTGGAATTTCTCTGTTGCTTCTAAATGAGATGAAGAACCTTTCAATTGCAATTCATATACATTATTCAAGGCAGCCAAGTTTTTAGAAACTTTTTGCATTTGCTCACCAAAAGATTCACCTTCAGCTGTGTTAGAAGTTAATCCAGCGATAGAAACAGATGCTCTTTCATAAGCCTCAGACAAAGACGAAACTTTTTCAGATGCAGCTTGTAAAGAGGTTACATAGCCATCAGTTGCAGCTGCAGCAGACGTAACTCCTTTCAATTGAGCCGCATTGTCTCCTAGGGTACGCATTCCGTCACCTAAACGCTCTAATAAAGCTGAGTCAATCTTAGCATCTTCCAACATTTTATCTAATTCTTGAGTAATTCCTGATCCACCAGAAACTTTTTTAGCTTTACCATCGTGGGTAGCTTCACCCATTGCTAATTCTGGATATACTAATTCCCATTTCGGATCTTCGTGAATTGGTTCTAATACAGAGAGAATAAAGATTCCAGCCTCTGTTAATAGACCCACGGTTAATAAAATACCAGATCCTGGCCAGTGCATGATTTTGAATAACGCTCCAACAATTACAACAGCCGCTCCTAGACCGTATACATACTTCATAATGTTTTTCCATGACTTACTTTCGAAAAAGCCTCCTTTACCTGCGCTCATAATTTTAAATTTAATTTAGGTTTAACAATTAACTATTTGATTTTTATTTGGTTACAATTTAATTAGCGAAGATTAATATCACTTTGGATTTCTTCTCCACCTTCTTTGGTAATGTCCTTACCGCCTCTTCCAAGATGCGTCATTACATTTCTAAATCCTACATACGATTTTGCCGTATCCTGATATTCATAAGATCGAGATCCTACATTTAGGTAATGACCCACGTCTTTCCAAGAACCGCCTCTGATTACCTTACGTTTCATAACTTCTGGCTCCCATTTTTTTGCATCGTATGAAAACTCAGGGTTTATGTCATCCATGAACTCATAACTCGATTCATCGTAGGCAGATTCGCACCATTCTGAAACGTTTCCTGCCATACAATATAAACCATAATTGTTAGGATTATATGAATATACTTTTACTGTGTAGACTCCACCATCTTCAAAATATCGACCTCTCATTGGTTTGAAATTACCCAAGAAACATCCAGAGGCATTTCTTATGTATGGTCCACCCCAAGGATAGGATTGTAGGGCAAGATCACCACGCGCGGCTCTTTCCCATTCTGCTTCAGTAGGTAGACGGAAATCATTTAAATAGATATCACCATTTGAAACTAAATAATTATTCAATAATTGTGTTCTCCAAACAGAGAATGCTTTTGCTTGCTTCCAAGTAACACCGACCACTGGATAATTATCATAAGCAGGATGCCAAAAATAATTAGCCATCTCTTTACCATTTGAATAGGTTAAATCATTGACCCAACAAAGTGTATCGGGATAAACAGGGATTTTTTCATGGATTATAAAGCGACTTCTATCTGTGTGTCCACGATAAGAATTCCACTCCATTTTACGGTTCATGTAACCCATATCTAAGTCTTTTCCAGAGATGAAACCATCCCTGTTTTTTTCATCACCACTACCTCCAATTTCAATAGAGTCTTTCGCCATCGGATCTGTTACTCTGTTTACATCAAAAGAATTTTGCTGTTGGAAAGAACCGTCACTTTTAACACCTGAAATAGGCTGACCTGTAGTACCATTATAAGAGGTAGGGTTATTTTCATCCTGAATCTTTCTGTAAAGTAACGCTCCATCTCTTGCGTCCAATCGTTTACTAGCATCTTGTGGTTTTTCTGAAAAATCATAGGATTTCGGTGAATCATAATAAGCAATTTCTCCTTTATTAGCAGCTTCTTTGTAATCAATCCAATAATATTCATACACCAAATTACGAATATCAATTTCCCTACGTTTATAATATCTTTCTTTTGAAGAATAAAACATATCAGCGAGAAGAGGCATTAATTTCGGATCATCCCACATTCTATAACTCGCTTGAGTTTCCCAGTTCAGACTAAGCCAATTATTTTTTATATTTCTTGCTGACAAATCAATAATTTCTACTTGTCCTTTCTGACCATCACCACCTTGTTTGGTTGTTGCACCTGCCTTATCTTGATCATAGCCGTCCGCAAATAGTTTATTATAGATCTCTCTTCCATCCTTTTCCATTTGATCTATATCAAAAGGGACAGTCTCCTCTCCTAAAACAGGATCATCAGAAACGCCATCAATATTCACTTTGCTAAAATCCAATGGTTTGTTATCATAGTAGAAATTTGCAATTTTAATGTCTCCTGCATCACCTTGTATACTAAACAAAATATCTTGATCAAAATTAATGTATTGATCCAACTGCTCTCTTAAGCCACGATCAATTAATTTCTCTAAACCGATTGAATCACGCACCCATTCAACAAATTGGCGGTATTCATTATTAGAAATCTCGGTTTGGTCCATGTAAAAAGCAGAGATTGTTACAACCTTAGCTCTGGCATCATCAAGATTTAAAATATCTTGATCATGCAGACCCATAGTGAATCCACCAGCAGGCACGTACACCATACCCGTAGGCACTTCAGGATAGAAAGGTTTTCTCCCTTGTGCGCCCACAACTTCATAGTCCCTTGTTTTCGTACAAGAATACACTATAAAACTTAACAATACCAACAAAAATACTTTTCTCATTTTATTCATTTTTTGTCAACCATTCACCAAACCAACAAGCTACAGGATCTTTCTAAGTTCGGGTATAACGGAAAAACACTAAAAATGGTTACATTTTATTTAACATTTTTCTACAACCACCTTGGATGTTTGGACTTCTGAATCTTAGGCAATGGCAGATAATAACAATATTTCACTAATAACTCATGCGAACCAGCTGAAATACTTGCCAACTTATTCGTTGTAATGTCATAAGAATATCCAACCGTTAAATCTTTCATCGGCATATAACCAATCATTAAAGCTACCATGTCAGAGGTTCTCCAAGTAAAGCCGCCATAATATTTATCTTGGTATATGTAACGCGCATTGATGTCCGCGGAAACCTTCACCAAATCAGTACGAACAAGCAAATTACCATCGATATCTCCACCGGCAACATTTCTCATTTTGTATCCCCCCATTAAATAATAATGACGAGCTGTTTGATAACTTTGTGTTAAAGTGGCACCGCTTACTGAAACGCTTTGTTTCAACAACGTTTCTGATAAGTGAGTTGAAGAGAATCCCGCATAAAAATCATTTCCTTTAAAATAGGCTCCAAAATTCAAATCTAAATTCGTTGACGCGAAACTAGTAGGTAAAGTTGGATCATTTAACGTGGTTGGTGGAACCCAATCTGGGTTCATTCCATAATTCATTATACCTACACCTACTCCAAGGCCTAAAACTCCAGCATTTCCAATTTGAACCGGATATGAATAATTAAGAAGCGCATTGTTTTGTTTGGCAAAACCGATTGCATCATGATAGAATGAAATACCTATTCCACCTGGGAAAAAACGATTCATATTGGCTTCCACATTCAAAACAGCTGAATTTGGCGCACCATTTACTTTATCCCATTGATTTCGATATAACGACGTAGCGCATATTCCATCATCAATCCCGGTTGCACCCGGATTTATACTCATTTTATCATACATAAAGTGAGTTAACAACTTATCTTGTTGTGCATTCAATGTTACAGACAACAATAACGATAAAAGACCTAAAGCCCTTGTAATCAATCGCATAGGTTTAGTTTACTTGCATTAATAATCTAAGAATTCGCAGTTAACACATAGAATTCGGGTACTAAAATACATAATTAATATGTTATCATCCAAATAATGTTAAAAAAAAATCAGATTGTTCATTAGTTTAGATGATAGAAAGTTTGTAAGAATCATTTGTATTATTTTTATCACATCATTCAGAAATACATGACAAACTCAAAACAAATTCCATATTCTTACTCCAAAATTGAAATCGGACCAATTGAGGATTCTTCCTTAATGTTACTGATTAAAGAAAAGTATTCAACGTCAAGAGTTATTATTATAGTTGATGAGAACACGCACGACTATTGTCTCGAAAAATTAATAAATGTTTCAAATCAATTTGAAAGCGCTGAAATTATTTTTTTACCTGCGGGAGAGGAAAACAAAGTACTTGAAGTTTGTTTTCAAGTTTGGGAGGCATTTTCGGAATATAACTTTTCTAGAGCAGATTTGGTTATTAATTTAGGGGGCGGTGTCGTAACAGACATGGGAGGCTTTATTGCATCAATCTACAAAAGAGGAATTGACTTCATCCATATCCCTACGTCATTATTAGCAATGGTTGATGCCGGAATTGGGGGTAAAACTGGCGTAGATTTAGGAAGTTTTAAAAATCAACTTGGTACATTTAATCACCCGAAAGCCATTTTTATTGATTCTTCTTTTTTGGAAACCCTTCCAGCGAAAGAAATTATATATGGGTATGCAGAGATGATAAAACATGCATTAATAAGTGATATTAAACATTGGGAAGAAATTAAATTCATAAAAAATGATATTGATTTAACATCAATTGAAATCCTCTCAAAATCCATTCAAATCAAGGTTTCAATCATTGAAAAAGATCCCAACGAGGGTGGATATAGAAAGATATTAAACTTTGGGCATACTATTGGTCATGGAATTGAGGGCTACTTTTTACAAACTAGTTCATTAGCCCATGGTCATTGTGTAGCATTGGGCATGTGTGCGGAATCGTTTATTTCAAAAGAAAAAGGATTGCTCTCACCATCAGAATATCTTGACATTGAAAATTGCATCCGGAGATCATTTCATTTTATTTCCCTTGACGCTAAAGAAATACAAGGAATAATTGAGGTTATTCAACAAGACAAAAAGAATACTGGAAATATAATTAATTGTTCTTTATTGAAAGGAATTGGCAATTGCATATATGATCAAAAAATAACGAATCAAGAAATTGCAAATGCATTGTTTCACTTGAACTTATTAGCAAGTTCTATAAATTAATTGATTGTAAATCGTATTTTTGCAGAACAAAATTGATTACGATGAAAAATTATGATGTTGTTATTATCGGTTCTGGACCAGGTGGATATGTTTCCGCGATTAGATGTGCGCAATTGGGACTAACCGTAGCAATAATTGAGAAATACAATACTTTAGGAGGAACATGTTTAAATGTTGGATGTATTCCCTCAAAGGCATTATTGGATTCTTCAGAACATTTTCATAATGCAACGCATACTTTTTCGGAGCACGGAATTGAGGTTAAGGAAGTAAAAGCGAACATAACTCAAATGATCAAACGAAAGGATGATGTTGTTTCTCAAACGTGTGATGGAGTAAAATACTTAATGGACAAAAACAAAATTGACGTTCATCAAGGAATTGGATCGTTTAAAGATCAACATACAATAACAATTACAGGCGAGAATGGTTCAGCCGAAATATCCGGGAAACATATAATCATCGCCACAGGTTCTAAACCAAATTTCTTTCCTGGAATGGAACCTGATAAAAAAAGAATTATTACTTCTACCGAAGCATTAAAACTAAGTGAAATTCCTAAAAAATTATTGGTTATCGGAGCGGGTGTAATTGGTTTAGAATTAGGTTCAGTATATAAGCGATTGGGGGCTGAAGTGGAGGTAATAGAATTTGCTCCCACCCTACTTCCTACTATGGACGGAACAATTTCTAAGGAATTCACCAAAATATTGAAAAAAGACGGGTTCAAATTTCACATGGAACATCGCGTTCAAGGAGTTGTGAATAAAGGAAAATCAGTTATTGTTACCGCCTTGAATAAGAAAAACGAAACGGTAGAAATTGAAGGTGATTATTGCTTAGTTGCCGTAGGACGAAAAGCATTTACGAAAGGTTTGGAACTAGAAAATGTAGGATTAACGGCAAATCAACGAGGTCAAATCGAAGTAAATGACCATCTACAAACAGCAATTCCACACATTTATGCCATTGGAGATGTAGTACGTGGAGCAATGTTGGCTCACAAGGCTGAGGAGGAAGGAGTTTTTGTTGCAGAAACAATCGCTGGACAAAAACCACATATCAATTACAATTTAATACCAGGAGTTGTGTACACATGGCCTGAGGTTGCAAATGTTGGTAAAACGGAAGAAGAATTAACTGCTGCAGGTATAGAAATTAAAGTTGGTTCTTTTCCAATCAAAGCGCTTGGAAGAGCTAGGGCAAGTATGGATACAGCTGGATTAGTTAAAATAATTGCCGATAAAAAAACAGATGAAATTCTAGGTGTTCACATGATAGCACCCCGTGCTGCTGATTTAATCATGGAAGCCGTTACAGCTATGGAGTTTAGGGCATCTGCCGAAGACATCGTTCGTATTTGCCATCCACATCCAACCTATTCTGAGGCTGTCAAAGAAGCTGCAATGGCTGCAACGGATTCAAGAGCGATGCATATTTAATCAAGCACAACTTCGATTGCCACTTCATTTTTTCGGTTAATTACATCCCAAGGTGCATTGTAACCCATATACATGTAATTTCCTTTCGTTTGGATTTTATTCTTATTCAGTATTGACTCTAACTCTTTTCGGTATTTTTCAATTTTTTTGTCCGACGAAAATCCTCCGTACCCTATCACAGCCAATACTTTAGAAGTTTCCTCAACAATTTGAACATTTTTAGAGTTTGGATTGGGCAAATCCTCCTTTTTATATTGCTTTGGCATTACAAAATACATGGTTGACGAATCTCCCATGTTCATTACGACTGGGGACGTCATAGCAATTTTTTGATTTTTTTCATTCCCACCAAAAATATAACCCGCAATCGTTCGAAAACCATTACTTCCTTGATTATCAAAAGATTTATCAGACAAATTTGTTTTTGCGACAATCATTTTTGGATATAATCGAATTTCCATTTCATCAATGGTCTTGATTACTTTATAATCCGGTGTTTCAATATTTTTAGAGGTAAATGACACAACTATAAAACTTATTACTATTAAAACAAGAATCGATAGGGAAACCCAAATAACTTTGTTCATGATTTTTATTTTAATAACAACTGGAAGTAATAAAAAGTTTAAAACAAAAAAGGGGTGAAACACACCCCCCATCAAATTTTTTTTTTGATGTAAATTAAAGTCCTAATAATACTGCCACTGGATCTTTTGCTCCAAATAACATTTTCTCAGGATTTTCTAGCATCTCCTTTACTTTAACCAAGAAACCAACAGATTCTTTCCCGTCAATAATTCGATGGTCATAGGAAAGCGCGACATACATAATTGGTCGTATTTCAACCTTGCCATTAATAGCAACTGGCCTTTCAACAACATTGTGCATTCCAAGAATAGCGGATTGTGGCGGATTGATAATTGGCGTAGATAACATGGAACCAAAAACGCCTCCATTGGTAATAGTAAATGTGCCTCCAGTCATGTCATCAGGAGTAATTTTTCCATCACGCGCTTTAACAGCCAATCGTTTGATTTCGCGTTCTATTTCTGCTAAAGACATTTGCTCTGCATTTCTAACCACAGGAACCATTAATCCTTTGGGTGACGAAACTGCAATTCCTATATCTGCATAATTATGAAAAACAACCTCATTGCCATCAATTTGCCCATTCACTGCAGGAAATAAATTTAATGCTTCAGTAACCGCTTTTGTAAAAAAGGACATAAAACCCAAATTCACCTCGTGGTGTTTGGCAAAGGCTTCTTTATATTTAGCGCGAATATCCATAATGGGTTTCATATCCACCTCATTAAAGGTAGTCAACATGGCAGTCTCATTTTTAACAGACACTAATCGCTCTGCAATTTTTCGACGTAACATCGACATTTTTTCACGACTTTGCTCTCTACTTCCACCCCAACCCTGAATAGAATTTGCATCAAATCCAGCAGCGAGCGCATTAACAACGTCAGATTTTGTAATACGACCGTCTCGACCAGATCCAGAAACTTGTGCAGCGGATACATTATTTTCAACCATTATTTTAGCGGCGGCAGGAGAAGGAGTTCCACTTGCATATGATACATCCTTTTTAATAGGATCCGGATTAGGAGTGGAAATTTGTTTTGTTTCCTCAATCACCGGGTTATTAACAGTTTCTACTGCAGGAGATGCTAAACCAGCGGGTCTTTCGGCGGATGTATCAATCAAACAAACAACTTGTCCTACTTTTACAACATCCCCTTCTGCGGCTTTCAAAGTAATTACCCCACTTGATTCAGCAGGTAATTCAAGCGTCGCTTTATCTGAATCGACTTCAGCAATAGTTTGGTCTTTTTCAACATAATCTCCATCTGAAACTAACCAAGTTGCAATTTCAACTTCTGAGATTGATTCTCCCGGACTAGGGACTTTCATTTCAAGTACTGACATTGAGTTTATTTTTTCACTAAATTATTTAACGGAAACATTGGCATAACTGAATAACTGATTATATAATTTTTCTAATCGTTTTTCATGTAATTTTTTCGAACCTTCGGCACAAGCAGCAGATGCAGGACGACAGATACCAATAAATGGAATGTGTCTTAAACTCATTGCAATATGAGTCCAAGCTCCCATGTTAGCTGGCTCTTCTTGAGACCAAATTATATTTTTTGCATTCAGATATTTTTTCAATACTGCTTCAATTTGGGTAACTGGGAGAGGGTATAATTGTTCAATTCGCACAAAGGCATAAGTATCAACTTCTAAAAAGTTTGCCTTTTCTTTCATTTCGTAATAAAACTTCCCTGAACAAAGCACTACTGTTTCAACTTTTGAAACATCAGCAGTTGAATCATCAATTACTTCTTGAAATGAACCTGATGCCATATCATCCAAAGTTGAAACCGCTGCAGGATATCGTAAAAGCAACTTAGGAGTAAATACTACAAGTGGCTTTCTAAATTCTCTTTTTAATTGTCTTCTCAACAAATGGAAATAGTTCGCCGGAGTTGAAGTATTCACAACTTGCATATTGAAATCCGCACACTGCTGAAGAAATCGTTCCATTCGGCCACTTGAGTGCTCTGCCCCTTGACCTTCATAACCATGCGGAAGTAGCATAACAAGACCAGTTTGTGTAGACCACTTATCTTCACCAGCAGAAATGAATTGATCTATCATAATTTGAGCGCCATTGAAGAAATCCCCAAATTGAGCCTCCCAAATTGTTAATCCATTTGGTGTTGCTAATGAATAACCATATTCAAAACCAAGAACCCCATATTCTGATAATAAGGAATTGTAAATTTCGAATTTCGCTTGTTTATCAGCTAGTAAATTCAACGTAATGATTTCCTCCTCTGTATCTTCAGTTTTCACAACTGCATGTCGATGAGAAAAAGTGCCTCGTTCTACGTCCTGACCAGAAATTCGAACGGCATGACCTTCGTTCAGTAGAGATGCATAAGCCAACATTTCAGCTGAACCCCAATCTAATTTATCTTGTTTTATGGCATTTAAACGATCTTCAAAAATCTTAGCAATTTTTCTAAAATATTTTTTTCCTTCTGGAAGGGTAGCTAATTTAATTCCTAAATCTAATAATATTTTTTTATCAACTCCGGTTTTTGGGGAATCAATAAAATCCTCTGGTTTACTGTGTCTATATCCTTCCCAAGAATGACTTAAAAAGTCATATACCAAGGCTTTATCTTGTGTCCGTGAAAAATCGAATTCGCTTTCTAAATAGCCGTTATATTCATCCTCTATTTTAATAGCCATATCCTTAGAAAGGACTCCTTCGGTTTCCAATTGTTTAAAATAAATTTCTCTTGGATTCGGATGTTTTGCAATGATATTATACAAATTAGGTTGCGTGAATTTAGGCTCATCCCCTTCATTGTGGCCATATTTCCGGTAGCACAATAAATCTATAAAAATATCTCTATTAAACTCTTGTCTGTAGGCTATAGCGATCTCCATTGCTTGAACAACCGCTTCTACATCATCACCGTTCACATGAAACACCGGACACAAGGTAGTTTTAGCTACATCCGTACAATAGGTTGATGAACGAGCATCCAAATAATTCGTAGTAAAACCAACTTGATTATTAACTACAATATGAATTGTTCCCCCTGCTCGGTAACCGTCTAACTGAGCCATTTGAATGGTTTCATAAACGATTCCTTGTCCAGCTACAGCTGCATCTCCATGGATAAGCACCGGGCAAATTTTGGATTCTTGTTTTAATTCATGATCTACCTTAGCCCTCGCAATTCCTTCAACCACAGTATTTACCGCTTCAAGATGTGAAGGATTAGGAGCCAAGGTCAATCCAATGCGTTTTCCATTCTCTAAGGTCACATAAGAAGTAAACCCTTGGTGGTATTTTACATCTCCATCAAATGGGCCATCCGAATCAAATTCTTTTCCTTCAAATTCAGAAAAAATATCTTTCGGTCTTTTTTCAAAAATGTTGGTGAGTGTATTTAGACGACCTCGGTGAGCCATACCCATAACAAAATACTCTACCCCTAAATCAGATCCTTTTTTTACTAAAGTATCAAGTGCTGGAATTAGCGCTTCTCCGCCTTCAATGGAAAATCGTTTTTGGCCAACAAATTTTTTACCTAGGAATGATTCAAAAGAAGAAGCTTGATTCAATTTTTTATAAATTTCAATCTTTCGATTTGCATCAATGGTCGGTCTATTCTTAAGTTCAATTTTGTGTTTTATCCACTCAACTCTTTCTGGGTCGCGCATATAGGCATATTCAATCCCAATAGACTGACAATATGTTTGTTCAAGATGATGAATAATATCACGCAAAGTAGCCGGGCCAATCCCGATAATTTCTCCAGCCTGAAAAACTGTAATTAAATCAGAATCAGATAATTCGAAATTATCGATAGACAAATCTGGCGTGTATTTCCTTCTTTCTCGAACCGGATTTGTTTTGGTGAAAAGGTGTCCCCTTGAACGGTAGCCATTAACCAAATTGATAACACGAAATTCTTTTTGATAATTTTCTGGAACGGCTCCCTCTGAATCGAAATTTGTTCGAGCAAAATCGAATCCTTCGAAGAATTTTTGCCAACCTATATCAACGCTTTCGTGATTTTGACTGTATTGCTTATACAGATAGTCTATTGCGGTTACATCCGCATTTCCAACGTATGAAATTTTGTCCATTCTACTGAATACTCTTAGGTCAACAAAATTACAGAATTAAACTTACTTTCACGTAAAAATTTGGATTTTTAGCACCAAGGCATTGTGGATAAGCCTATATTTTTTAATTATTCGAAATTGTAATCAAAAAAATGCATTAATTTTAGATTAGATGCAACTTTACAAAACAAAGAAGAGTCTACAAAACGACATGATGGAAGACATCGATCTGGTACAAGCCTGTTTGAAGGGGAATCCACGTGCACAAAAAGCGTTGTTTGAAAAGTTTGCGGCGAAAATGTTTGCAGTCTGTCTTCGGTATATGAATAATCATGATGAGGCACAAGATGCATTACAAGATGGTTTTGTAAAGATTTTTTCTAAACTCGTTGATTTTAAAAATGAAGGAGTTTTGGAAGGATGGATTAGGCGAATTATTGTTAATACTTGTCTTGATGCCATTAGAAAAAATGCAAAAACCAAATTTGATGTTTCCTTGGATGATGTAAGTTATAAATTAGACTATACAGACAATGGGATGCAAGAGTTAGAAGTAGAAGAATTGATGAAATTAATTCAATCTATGCCTAATGGTTACAGGGTTGTTTTTAATCTATATGCTATTGAGGGTTATTCACATAAAGAAATTGGTGAAAAACTAGGCATCAATGAAAACACTTCGAAATCTCAATATTTACGTGCGCGCGCTTTTTTAAGAGAACGATTAGAAAAAATTGAATGGACCGAAAAGACACTATAGAAGAATTGTTTAAGCAAAAACTAGCTGATCATCAAGTTTCGGTAAATCCGGAATTATGGACTTCGATCGCTTCAAAAATCCCACTAACAACGTCAACCGTTACAAGCACGGGAATATCATTGCTTGCTAAGGCAATTATAGGGATTTCAGCTGCTGCTTCTGTTGTTGGTCTTGGTTATTTAATTGCTGTCCAAAATGCAACCACAGAAAAGGACACTATTAAAATTCAAGAGAAAACCACTATAAAATACCAACCGGAAAAAACAAATTCTAATTCTTCAAATGACCAATCCTCAGTTCCATTTAATAATGAGGCTGTTAAGAAAGAATCAATTTCAATTGTGTCGAATACACCTAGCGTTTTCGATTCTCAAAACCTTATTTTAACCACAGAAACTGAAAACAATCAAACTGAAGATATCGGTTTGAAAACAAATAACACGCAGGAAATTAAGTCATCAGATATTCTATCTACTAACGCTCTAACTCCAACACAGAGTTCAGAAAATTTAGAATCAAGTATCTCAGGAACTCAAAACATTACCACTAAGCTAAATGAAAAACTAACTGACACTGAGACAACTAAAGTGAGCCAATTAACTTTGGTATTGCCAAATATTTTCACGCCAAACGGGGATGGGAATAATGATGTATTAACTCTTGATGCTTCTGCTATTAGTGAGTTCAGTATTGTAGTTCTTAATTCTGCGGGAATCGTTGTTTATCAATCCAGTGATTCTTCATTTAGCTGGAATGGAACGCTGCCAACGGGAGACCCTGTTGGCGAAGGAAATTACATCTATTATATTACAGGAAAAGATACGGAGGGTAAACTGGTATCAAAACATAGTAGGCTGGTTGTAAAACATTAATTAGATTTCATTGAATCTAAACGTTTCTTTAACTCGCACTCCTTTTTCCGTGTGTTGAACCGTACAACATTCATGCATGCTGTCATGTTCTAAAAACAGTATAAATTCTTCGTCAGCCGCACGATTTAAAAAAGCCTCTTTCTCTGAAATTGTTATTAGCGGTCGAGTATCGTACCCCATAACATATGGCAAGGGAATATGTCCTACACTGGGAAGTAAATCTGCCATAAATACTATTGTTTTTCCTTTATATTTTATATGCGGAATCATCATACTTTCTGTGTGACCATCAACAAATAAAACATCAATATCCTTCAAACAGTTATTGGTAAAATCAGCTTTTCGTTCCAAAAATTTTAGTTGACCACTTTCCTGAATAGGAAGAATATTTTCTGTTAAAAATGAAGCTTTTTCTCTCGGATTAGGCTTTGTTGCCCATTCCCAATGGTTTTCGGTACTCCAGTAATTTGCTAATTCAAATGCAGGTCGATAGGCTGATTTAGAATTGTTCCATTCAATAGCACCCCCACAATGATCAAAATGCAAATGCGTTAAAAAAACATCTGTAATATCCTTTTTTGAAAAGCCAAGTTTTTGTAGATTTCCACTCAAGGAGTCTTCGCCATGCAGAAAATAATGGGAGAAAAACTTATCAGATTGTTTATTTCCGATGCCTGTGTCCACCAAGATTAACTGGTTACCATCCTCAATTAACAAAGACCGCATTGCCCATGTGCACATATTAAATCCGTCAGCCGGATTGGTTTTTTCCCAAATCGTTTTTGGAACTACCCCAAACATAGCTCCTCCATCTAATTTGAAAAAGCCCGTATTTAGCACATGTATTTTCATAGTTAAAAACAAAAAAAGGCCAACATTAAGTTAGCCTAGATTATTAAAAGAATTCTAAATATTAACGAACGTATATTTTCTTGGAAACATGACCTTGATCAAAATTTGTTTGGACTTGGTAAATACCCGTTGTAATATCAGCCAACAAAATTTGCGTATTTACGTCGGTAATTTTAACACTATAAACTACTCTTCCTTCTAGAGAAACTAAGTTCACCTGTCCTCCAATTAAATCAGGAGTAACATTGATATTAACTTGATCCAACAATGATTTAATAGAAACTTTGTCTTCCACAGAAACTTGATTTAATCCAGAAACAGATCCTTCTCCTGCGAGTATTTGCTCATCTGGATTAATATTATAAGCATAATCATGAATCGTTAATTTTAAACCTGTAGGATCTAAGGTATCTAAGCTTAGGCGCACCCAACCATAATTAATATTAGTTCCTGCAGAAAATTTCATTCCTAAAAATTTCTGACTAACTCCCAAAAATTCACCTTGATTGATGTTGTAAGTAATATTAAATGCTGGAACTGAAACCACACCTTTTACACCAAGCGCAGCAGATTGAGAGCTAAAATTATTAGCAGAAGTTATTGCATCTCCACCATTAAGTGCTGTAACTCCAAAGGTACTGCTTGAACCAATAACTTGTCCTTGAACACCACCAAGCGGACCAGGTACAGCATTAGCTTGCGACCCATTATATACATAGGTAAAAGGGATTCCGTTATAAGTTGAAGAACCATTGCCATTAAAAGAAGCTACTTGAAAAGTAATGTCAACTCCTGAATCCACATTCATATCAATTTCAAACGGTCCACTTGTTTTATCCAAAACCACATCTGGATTAACATCCGTGTATTGAATATTTTGCGCTGTTGCCAAACCACTCATCAATAATGAACTTGCAACCGCTGAGTAAGATTTAATTTTCGGGGATGTAGATAATTTCTTCATAAATAATTTATTAAAACAAAAAAGGCGGAATTACTTCCGCCTTCAAATATAATAAAAAAAATATTACTTAACGTATACTCTTTTGTTCACTGAACCCGCTTCAAAATTTGCAGTAACTGAATAAATACCAGAATCAACTCCTTCGAAAGAAATTGTAGTATTAACATCAGAAATAGCGATTGTTTTAACCACTTGACCTGCCATGCTAACCATAGAAATTGAACCACCAATTAAATCTGGCGTAACATTGATAGTTGCATCATTTAACGTTGTTTTGATTGTAACTTTATTTTCAACAGAAACATCTTCAATTCCAGCAGTTTGACAAGTATTAATAGTTGCACCTGGAGTTGCATTGAATGCATATTCTTTCACTGTAATTGTTTCAGCATTGGCTGCAACAGAAAGTTTAACCCAAGCATAATGAGTTCCAGAAGCAGCAGTAAATTTAACACCTAAGTATTTATCCGTAGCACCTAAGAAAGGAGTTGTTGTAGACGTAAAAGGTATTGTTCCATTAATTAACGCAGCATAACCAAAGTTTCCGTAAGTATCATTTCCAAATATTGAAGCAGCAGAAACAGCAACACCACAATCCAACGCTGCAGCCATAGTTGCAGTATCAGCAGCAATGATTGCGTTGGCAGCAGGTATTGCAGCATAAGCTAGTGCACCCTTGTATGTGAAGCTTGAAGTAGCTCCTTCAATGTGAGCAACACCAAATGCGATATCTGGAGTAGCATCATTATTAAAATCAATAGCATAAGGATTTATTAACGTCGTATTTGAGTCAACAACCACGTCTGGATTTATATCCATGTAAGTAATTTGAGCGTTAGCAGCACCTCCGGCTACAATTGCACCAGCAACAGCTGTGTAACCAGCTAATTTAGACTTGTTAATTGAGGTAGTTTTTTTCATAAGCTTAAAAATAATTTGAGTAAAAATACAAAAAAAAAGTTTAACTACAAATTTTGTAAATATTTCTTCATTTTTCCTAAGTCAAAATCACAATTTAAGAATTCACTTAGAATTGATATTTGCTCAACATCAGAATCTAAAAGCTCATTCCAATTCAGAATAAGGACTTGTTGATTTGGTTGAGATTCTATCCATAAATCAATGATGTATTTTTCTTTTTCAATGGTTTTTAACACCTTTACGGCAATTGATTTTTCTGGCATCGATTTTTTCAATTTCGCCGTTCTACCTGGAAGAATTTCATCCAAGGCTTGATCCAAATAAATTACTTTATAGTTATAATTTACTGGTAAATCGCTTAAATTTCGACTGGGAATGTAAACAACTTTACCGATATTATTTTCTAACCAATCATTGGTAAATAAAATTTTTGCCGCTTCATTAAATTCGTCTTGATCATAGTCTATTTTTAATCCACCTGCTTTTAACAATTGAAGTAATTGATCATATTCACAATTATCAACTCCAGTGCAAACAATTATTTCTCCTTTTATGTTAGATTTCAAAAACGCCAAATTTTGTTCGGCTAGTTCGGGTTTATTTAGTTTGTTTTGATAAATTTCCACCAACCATTTATGCGCTTTGGTCATTCCAGGGGTAAGTCGAGTACAAACTTGAAAGGCACTAACAGCATCTTCAAATAAATCCAATTTCACCAATGCCTCCCCTAGATGATAGTGGATATTTGGCTGAAAGAAATCTTGTTCCAAAGCCAATAGAAATTCATCTACTGCCTCATTGAATTTACTTTGGCGCAAAAAAGACAATCCTAATCCATAATGAGCAGCAGTGCTTCTGTCATCGATAGCAAGCGCTGTAATATATTGATTTTCTGCCGCTTTAAAGTTTTTTCTAAGCGTGTGGATTTGAGCAATACTTGTGGCTAATTGCAAATTGTTCGGATTTTTTTTCTGAACATTTTCTAACAACGGAAGTGCTTTTCTCGGACGATTCATGGCAAGATTCAACAATCCTTCCAAGTATTCCAAATACATTGGTTCTTCAAACTCATTATTCCCAAATGGATCAAGAGATTGTTCAGTTTCTTGTTTTCTTTTAGTGCGTTCCTCTAAGTCAACTACTTTAAGTTTTTCAATAACTTCTTGGCATTTCATGTACATTTTCTTGCTTAAATAAGCAAATGCTAAGCGCTGTCCATAACGTAATATATTCGATTCTTCAAAAATCCGTTCTAAAATTTCAATAGCAGGTTTCAACCTCCCGCCATTAATCATATTTCGGGCAATATAGTATTCGTTTTCACGCTTACTTTTTTCAACTTGCAACAATTTATCGTCCTCCATTGCTTCAATGTAACCCAATTCCACCAATTGTTGAAGAGCTTCTTGAGCAGCCCAAGGATCTTCGCGGAGCAATGTATCGTGTTGACCAGAATTTCCTTCAACATTTTCCCATGATTCGATCATGTGAGCAGGCGAGGGAGTAGAAAAACATTGATATAGTACCTTTCCTTCCATATCTTTTCCTACCGGTAATCCAGCATGATAAAGGATTGTTGGAGTAATATCAATTATACTTGCTCCAGAAATTTGTTCTCCTTGCTTTATTCCGGGGCCTGCCATCACGAAAATTCCATAAGGACTATGCTCAACTGCTGGACCTGAGGGTTCTTGGGGTATATAGAGAGGACGTTGATGATCGGAATGAAATCCATGATCAGAAAGAAGAATTACAGTTGTATTTTCATCAATCATGGATAAAGTACGATCTAGCATCATATCATGAAAACGGTATCCTGCCTCCACAACATCTTTATAGTTATCAAAATCTTCAAGGGGGATTTCGGGCCTTCTTGGAGGAAAATAGCGCATTGCGATATGACAAAAATGATCAATTGCATCGTGATAAACAGCCATAAAATCCCATTCAGTTTCATCCATTAAATAAGTAGATGCAGAATGGATAGTTGCGGCATTAGATAACGTTTTAAGAACAGAAAGCGTTTTATTCGCCTTACGTAACTCAAGATTATCTACAATATTAGGCATGAATGGATGAGCCATTGCCAACGAAATTTCGTGTGGATGAACCCTGAACTCCTTCATTGTTTCACTCAACGATTCTGGATGAACAGTGCCCTTTGGCATTTCCCAATCTTCACCAAGGGCTTTTGTAGCAACCTGATACAGATTTGAAACCATAACTCCATTAATGGGTTCTGCTGGGTTACTTGGCCACCAAGCTACAACATTGCTTTTCCAGCCTTCTTGATTGAGAATGTTCCAAATTGCCTTCACTTTTCGGGAGGTAGTGGTTACTGGTCTCAATCCTTCTCCATTTGGGGTTGGCTCAACAAAACCTCCAATTCCATGTTTATCCGCTCGAACTCCTGTTGCTATACTTGTCCAAAGCATGGGGGACAGTGGCGGGTCGAGGGTTTGTAATCGGCCATGAACACCTCTTTTCATCAAGGATTCTATGGCAGGCATTTTTCCTTGTTCAATCAAAGGCATTATTATCTTCCAATCAGCAGCATCCCAGCCAATTACAAGTATTTTATTTTTTGCTTTTTTTGCCATTTTCTTTGGAAGAATTGCGTATTTCTATTTTTTCTTTTTCTACTACCTCGCGCCATTTACGTAGACCAACATGACCAAGAGCTAACAGGCCTAATGATCCTTGTGAAGTAATTTGATATTCCTTTTCCATGTTAAATTCTATTTCTATAAAGTGAAGGATTAACAGCTGAGGCGAGATCCTGCCAAACAGCGTCAATTTCCAAAAAAGCAATGATTTTCTCCAATTCATGCCCTGGATTCTGTATCAATTCTTTGTATGGAACATCCAAATAAGGAATGTTATTAGATACAAAAAACTGATAGGTTTTTTGCATATGTGTTTCATAAATAGCAGCGAACTTTTGCCTTTCAGCTTGCTGATCTTTATTCAGCATTATCTCTTGTGAACGCAATATTTCCTCAATTTCTCTTCGCATAAAAATAACACGATAGGACAGTGATTTATCCATAAAAATTGGCAGAGGAGCAACGATTTTCACAACTTTCCCAACGGCTGATTTCAAAAACGAATTATCTTTTACAATTCCTTTAACTGCATCTAGTTCGAAGTATCCTTCCGGATTATTGTTATCCTTTTGGCGGATACCATCTGTTAGAATTTCCAAGGATGATTTTTCCAAAATTTGCATCATTAAAGAAGTTCCGGATCTTGGTAAACCGGTTACAATTGTTACAACTGACATACATTCAAATTGGGACAAATGTACTAAAATATGCACTAACCAATAAGCCTGTACCGAGAAAGATTAACTTTCAGAATAATCCGAAAAAGCTTGTTCGTCAGCATAATAATAGATTCGTACAAGTGCCGTATCGTTTAAAAAATCAATTTTACCAATATCAAATCGATTAATATTCAATCCAGTTCTATTTTGTAAATCTGCTTTCATTTCTTCGTATTTCTCGGGTAATATTAAATCAATTCGTTCGTAAGTAATTGTTTTGCGCGTTTCATGTTTCATTAACCACATGAATTCAAGCACATAAGTAATTACGACAACAGAAATATTAATTAATAACACTTCTCCAACTGACATACCTCCATTAATTAAGGCATTCACAACACTAACACCAATTATTAGAAAAAGATAGGTCATTTCTTTAATTTCGATAGCATCCGTTCGATAGCGAATTATACCAAAAATTGCAAAAAGTCCAAGACCCATCCCTGTATCAATCCCAAACTTTTTCAATCCGAAACATAGAAAAAAGGTTATGGTACCAATAAGGTAATATGTAAATAAATAATCTTTACGCTTTGTTTTGCTGTAATAAAGAAAACGAATAATAATGGTTAAAAACACCAAATTGAAGCTAAACTTTATAATTAGGTTGTAAAAATCTGAAGAGACCCAGTTGATGTTTGCAAAAATTTCCGAAATATTCATAAGTTAACTATTTATTGAGTTTAAAATTTTTATTTTCTTCTTAAAACGATTTCCTTTAATTTGATGTTGACCATGTATGGAATACAAACCTACGCAGTATTTGCTAACACGAAGGGGACGAACACCCAGTTTTTTCATAATTTGATAAAAAGGTGAATTTCTATCTAAGTCAGCTTGTTTTAATTCAGCAACAACGACATTTTCCAGAGCGAAATTGGATTCATCTTGATTAAAATTCAAGTGTAAGTCAAGTGTTAAACGTTCATTCCTATTTTTTCCCGAGAGGGTAATACGTTGAAATTCATTCCATAACACAGGAACCAAATCCATTTTTTTTTGCATTACGTCCTGAATAAATTCGGTTTGAGTAACATCAAATTGCTCTGTAAAATCACTTAACTTAATTCGAAGTTTATCCGTTCGCCTTTTAATTTTATGTTTTATTTCCAAAAAATAAAGCTGGGATTCCACATAATTTCGGATACGCACTTTAAACCGATTTACCCTTCCGTTGTGATGAGCTTTAAAAAGCGAATAATTATCATCATCGAAATATACACTTTTATAGGTTTGAATTGCACTATTATTCACATGTAAACAATTAAAATCTTTAATTAATAGATTTAAGAGTGAATTTAAAGAATCAATAGAAAAAACAAATTTGGTGTCCACTCGATTCATTAACTTTATTTGATCCAATTCTTGTAATGTAATCCCATCAAATGAATCCAATATGGCTTTTAGTTGTTCATCTTTCATTATAACCACCTTACCCCCATTGTTTTACGTTTACCCTTATTCTTTGGTTGGATTTTATAACCATAGGTCATATTCAAAATATGTCGATGCGTTGGATTTGGTAAGTTTAACGATTGATCATAAATATATCCTACAGAAAAATCATGAGGTCCTTTTAGTTCTAAACTAACACCAACAAACGATCTGATTTTTGTAAATCGTTTACCAAGTGACCCATTAGATGGATTGTAAAAAAACTCCACGGTAGCCGAAGGTGAAAAAATACTGTTATTAATATCGTATGAAATACTAGGTTTTAAGCGAATCGCTTGATCAAATTCAGGTTGGTAGTTTACACTCACAACTCGGTCAAAAGAATATTGATAACGCAAACGAAAACCCAAATTTACTCGATTTATTAATTTAGTAAATTGCATATTAAAATTGAGTCGATTTGAACCACTGTAATTCGAATTTAACTCTCTTTTTAGAATATATCTGTAATCAATTGAAGGACGAAACCAATCTGCTACCTTATATTTTATAGATGCTTGAGGAAACATTGTTTCAAATCCTTGATTGCCAATCCGATTTGTCCAATCAACAGAATAATCTAATCCCTTAACAAACCGACCTTTAAAACCAGTTTCTAGCCAGAATTGTCCCTCAGTATTTTGTGAATGAACAATTAAATTAAAAAAATTGTAAAAAAGAAATAGAATTAGAATTAGTCTACCCACTTATAGCTTTTTTATGTTTAGCGTATCTAATGTTACAACTTCATTATTCTTCGTGATTTCAACGGGAATGATTAATTCTTTTTTTCCACTTGGACATGTCAAACAATCCTCATAAACAAAAATTTTATAGCTCCCTTTTTTGAGGTACCTAAATTCAAAACTACCGTCATAACTCGTTTTGATATCATCATCATAAAACGTATTGTAACTTCCGTATATGATATATACATTTTGATCAGCAACAGGATATTCAGCAATGATATTGCCCAGGGTATTGTATTTCTGCTCCTGAATTACACCTTTAATCGTTGCTGTGCCTCCTTCTCCTTCATATTTTGAACAAGAATTTAAAAATAAACTGAGAAAAGCAGCTCCAAATAATAATTTCATATTAATTTATTATTAATTTAACATCCTTTTGTCAAAATTACAATTTTTGACGAAGTATTGATTAAAAATTTGCGTTTTCAGAAATATTTTTTAATATTGATTCCTAATAAATAACCTTGATGAAACTTTTATTATTCATTACCCTCAGTTTAGTTTCCTGTTTTTCAATTCATTCACAAGTATTAATAAACGAATATTCGTGTTCCAATGTGTCCGGCCCAACTGATGTATATGGTGAAAGAGAAGATTGGATTGAATTATACAACCCAACAGGTTCTATTGTCGACTTAACCGGATGGTACTTATCGGACAAAGCATCCAATCTGACTAAATGGATAATTCCGAGCGGGACTGTCTCTGCTAATGGGTATAAAATGGTGTTTTGTTCAAAAAGAAACCTCGTAAATGGAAATCAATATCATCCAAATTTTAATTTATCACAAACTGAGGGCGATTGGATAATTCTCTCCAACACCTTCGGAAATGTAATCGATTCTTTCAAAATAGTTCACATGACCAAAGCAGATCATTCTGTTGGGAGATCAACAAATGGTGCCGCAGATTTCAAACTATTTACCACACCTTCTCCCAATGCGGCAAATTCGGGAGCAATCAATTTTTATACCCCAAAACCAGTTTTCAGTATTCAAGCTGGATTTTATCCTACCGCTCAGTCTGTTAGCATAACCTGCCCTGACCCCACTGCAACAATTAGATACACCCTTGATGGAAGTGACCCCACTAGTACTTCAACCTTGTACACTGGGCCTGTAACAATTAGTACAACCAAGGTATTGCGTGCTGCCGCTTTTAGTGTAAATCTTCAGTCATTTACGGAAACAAATTCGTATTTTATTAATGTAAATCATAGTATACCTGTTGTTTCTGTTTGTAGTCAAGGAGTGTTTACCCTTGTGGCCAATGGAAATCAGATTGAGCCAGTTGGTGGTTTTGAGTTATTTGAAGAAACCGGATTGTTTATAGATGAAGGGCAAGGAGATTTTAATAAGCATGGAAACGATTCTTGGGCATATGACCAACGAGGATTCGATTTCATTATGCGTGACCAATATGGATACAATAGTGATATTGAACATCAAATTTTCCCCGAAAACACAAGGGATAATTTCCAGCGGCTCATCTTAAAACCAGCTGCAAGCGATAATTATTCTTTTGAAAATGGAGCTCATATCAGAGATGCATTTATTCATACGCTTTCTATTCGTGCCGACATGAAATTAGATGAACGAACATGGCGACCTTGTGTTGTTTATTTAAATGGAGAATATTGGGGTGTTTATGAAATTAGAGAGAAATGTGATGACCACGATTACACAGATTATAAATATAATCAAGATAAATTTCATTTGGAATACTTAAAAACATGGGGAGGTACATGGGAAGAGTATGGTGCTCCGAATGCCCTAAATAATTGGAACAGTTTAAGAAATTATATTGCAGCAAACAACATGGGCAATGCTACAAATTTTGCATATGTTGACAGTCTTTTAAATTGGGAATCATTGTGTGATTATTTTATGTTCAATTCTTTTGTTGTAAATCAAGATTGGTTGAACTGGAATACCGCTTGGTGGCATGGAACGGATCCTCTTGGTGATAAGAAAAAATGGCGTTATACTTTATGGGACATGGATGCTACTTTCGGACATTACGTGAATTATACGGGAATTCCGGACAACTCAGCAAATGCGGACCCTTGCAATGTTGAAAACCTGCCTAATCCAGGTGGACAAGGTCATACAGAAATATTAGAAAAATTGATTGCTGAAAATCCCCAAGTAGAGCAATATTACATTACGCGCTATGCCGATTTAGCAAACACCTATTTTTCGTGTAATTACTTGATTCCGTTGCTTGACAGTATGGTAAATGAAATTGCCCCGGAAATGACCGGCCAATGTCAAAAATGGGGTGGAACTTATGCAGATTGGCAAAATAAAATTACTACGCTAAGGAACTTTATTAATACAAGATGTACAGCATTAACTGCGGGTATGATTGATTGTTATTCGTTAGCTGGTCCTTTCAATGTAACATTCAACGTTAGCCCTGTAAATTCCGGAGAAATTAAAGTCAATTCAATTTGGGCGCCTAATTATCCTTGGAACGCTAGTTATTATGGCGGAATACAAACCAATTTAATAGCAAAAGCACTTCCTGGTTTTATCTTTGATCATTGGGAGTATACGATCGGCCCAATGGGATTACCCATCATTTCAGATACAAACTTCATTAATATTTCCGGTATTGAAAATATAGTGGCTGTATTTATTGTAGATGATCCAACTGCAGATACGGATGGAGATGGAATCACGAATGTTAATGAAAATACTGGCGGCTCTGATCCGTTAGATCCTTGCGATCCAAATCCAAATGCTGGACCTTGTGACCAAGATAGCGATGGGTTAACCAATACGGAAGAAGCTGCTTCCGGAACAAACCCAACAAATCCTGATACCGATGGTGATGGAATTATTGATGGTACGGAAATAACCAATGGGTCTGACCCTTTGAATCCATGTGACCCAGACGACAGCAGTGTTGATTGTCAATTAGATACAGATGGTGACGGATTGCCTGATCCCCAAGAAGCAAATTTATGTACAGATCCAACTTTGTTTGATACCGATGGGGACGGATTGAGCGATGGAATCGAAATAAATAATGGTTCAAATCCATGTGATCCTTGCAGTCCAGTAAATGATTCGCCTGATTGTGCAGACGGTATACATATTCCTACTGCTTTTTCGCCTGATGGAGTTGGAAATGTCACTAATGAATACTACTCAATTATAGTAGGAAAGAATGTTAAATCAATTCAATTTACCATTTTCGATCGCTGGGGCAATACAATACTTCAAACCACAAATAAGCAATTTTCTTGGGATGGTACATATAAAACAAAAGATTGTAATGCTGGAATATACGCCTACCAAGCACAGGTAGAATATGTGAATGGTACTTCTGAAACAAGGACAGGAAATATTACATTGATACGATAATTCTATGCGCTATTTAATTACAATATTATCCTTCCTAGTTTTTGTAAATTCGGACTTTTCGCAAGATTATCACTTTTCGCAGATCAATCGAAACACAATGCTTTACAACCCAGCCGCTACCGGTATGTTTAACGGGTATGAACGTTTTTCCGTATCACACAGGAATCAATGGATTGGAGCAGGAACACAGTTTATGACATCCTTAGCTTCCGGCGAATTCACAATCGGAAAAGGCATTCGAGATGAAAAATCTTACGTGGGAATTGGGGTTCTTTTACTTAATGATATTGGTGGTGACTCACGTTTTGGAAACAAAACTGGAGCAATTAATTTCGCGGGAATAGTCCCCTTAAATAAGCAAAATTTTCTTTCTGCAGGTATTCAAACGGCATATACAAATCGGTCAGCAGATTTATCAAGAGTAACCTTTTTGAGTCAATGGAATGGAACAGCTATTGATCCAACAATACCAACAGGAGAAGAAAACAGCATGACTACTTTTGGATACTTGGATGCATCTGCAGGAATAAATTATCAATACGGACAAAAACAAAACAAAGTAGTTCGTGAAAATACGATTTCTATAGAAAGTGGTATTGCATTTTTTCATCTGAACCGACCCAAACTACGGTATAATGCGATAACAACTGATAAACTAGATATTAAATTTATTTTCAATTCAAAAATCACCTATACAGTTTCATCCAGGGCCGAATTAGATTTTTGTTACTTGCAGGCTAAACAAGGTAAACACAATGAAATTGTAGGAGGACTTTATTACAAAACCTTGGTAACAGAAGGGTCTAAAATAACAAAAACCAAACAAGATTCTTATTTAGGTTTCGGAGCTTTTTACCAATCCTCAGGTGTACTAATTCCAGGTGTCACTTTAGAAATTGGTGGTTTCAAATTTGGAGTTTCATATGATATGCTACTTACTAAATTGAGAAATGGATATGGAGGATCTTTAGAGTTTTCTTTTAGTTGGACCTCAATGAAATATTCACTCTTTCAGAAATAATCAATGTTAACAAAATGTTATGGATTTTATATTAATCTTATCATTTTGTTTGCCATATGTTAACTCTATATTAAGCCTTTATTTTTGTCGGCATTAAATCTGACAAAATGAAAATATTATTACCTGCTTTTTTAAGTCTAATTTGCTTTAATGGGCTATTATTCTCTCAACAATCAATTCAAAGAGATTCAACGGTTTTAAAAAAAATTGAATCCTTGGAGGAATTTGAGAAAAAATCCTCTCGATTAAAAATAACAGGTTGGGCACAAGCTCAATTTCAATTAACAGATTCTTTGGGTGCAAAAACATTTGACGGCGGTGATTTTGCCAGTAACTCCAATAATCGATTCATGATAAGACGCGGGAGGGTAAAGTTTACCTATACGCATGATTTGGTACAAGCTGTTTTACAATTAAATGCAACAGAAAGAGGTGTGAATTTAGTTGAGATTTTTGGTAAAATTACTGATCCATGGACGAAGTCATTTAGTTTTACGATGGGAGTAATGAATCGCCCATATGGCTTTGAAATTCAGCAATCTTCATCTGATCGAGAAACCCCGGAAAGAGCAAGATTTACTCAAGTATTATTACCAAATGAAAGGGATTTAGGTGCTATGATTTCTTTTCAGCCCGTTAAAGAGTCAAAGTTATTTGGATTAAAAATAGATGCTGGGTTATATAACGGAGTAGGAATTGCTGTACCGGGAACAACTAGCTTAAATGGGGCTGGAATTGTTGACTTTGATAAATACAAAGATTTTATTGGAAGAGTACATTATAAGAAAGCGTTCAAGAATGACAAATACACTCTAGGTATTGGAATATCTCATTACAATGGCGGTGTTCTATATCAAAACAATCGAGTATATAACGAAATAACCACAAACAGCTCAGGTATAATGACATGGAACATGCGCGATACTACTTCAGGTGTTTTATTTAAAGGTGGAAAATCGCCTCGTATTTATTTTGGAGGAGATATTCAATTTAGTTTAAAATCTATACTTGGTACAACCACGCTTCGTGGAGAATATATTACAGGCACTCAGACTGGTACTGTTGACGAAAATAAAAGCCCCGGTGCTTTACCAAGTAAAGCAGATTCATATCAGCGTTCATTCAATGGTGGCTACGTGTATTTCATACAACGTATTTGGAAATCAAAACATGAAATAGCTTTAAAATATGAATGGTATGATCCAAATAGTAAAATATCTTCCTCGGATATGGTTATTGGATCTACTTTCACGAAAGCTGAGTTAAAATACAGCATGATTGGATTAGGTTATAATTTTTATTTAAATGAACATGTAAAATTCATGGCCTATTATAATTTAGTAAAAAATGAAACGGCTACAGGAATTGTAGGATTTGGTAAAGATTTAAATGATAATGTATTGACATTACGCATTCAATATCGTTTTTAAGACTCCTTTTTCTATTCTTGAAAGGGCAATCTATACGGGTTGCCCTTTTTCATTTCATTCAATATTTTTTTTGTAATAAACAACAGAACGTTAGTACTTTTCAAAAGATTGTCCAATACAATAATATCAAAAGTGTATCTTTACTTAATTGAAAATCAGATTATGAAAAAGTTTTTTTTTACATTTCTACTTATTATCGCAGGAAATAGTACTCTAAATGCAACCAGTTTAATAAGCGAGCCAAGAGATAGTTCCACCAACTTAATTAATAAAGCACTTGCATTGAAACTCTACGAAGATGGGTTAGAATTTTTTAATATGGGTCAAAACAAGGAAGCCTTGTCCAAATTTAAGGACGCTGCAATTAAAGATCCTTCTAATTGGAAAATTGTGTTTTATATTAGTTTAACCAATTATGAGTTAAATTATTTTTCGTTAGCATTAGCGCAAGCAAAAGCGGCCTTAAAACTATCAAACGGGAAGCCAAATGCAGATTTTTATGAGCATTATGCAAAAGTGAACCATCGAATGGGGAATTTAGATACGGCTCTTAATTATTATAAAAAAGCTGAATTAAAATTACCGAGTTCGTTGAAAAAGGAATTTCAAATACCCTTACGAATTCAACAAGTAGAATTTGCTAAAAAGGAATTGCTAAATGATAAATCAATAAAAAAATCGATATTAAGTAGATCAGTTAATTCAAATTATGCGGAATATGGACCCATTTTAGCGGACAGTGGGCAAGTGCTTTATTTTACAGCAAGAAAATCAGATACTAAAGGTCGAACCATGAATACAGACGACCAAGATTATTTTGAGGATATTTATGAGGCAAAGTGGAATTCAGAAACCAAAGATTGGGATAGTATCACAAATGCATTAAAATGGAATACGAAAGGATTTGATGCGCTAACTTATGTTTCTCGAGATGGAAAGTATGCCCTAATGACTATTAACAACGAGGCGCTCGAGCAAAAAACCACTTCTAGTTCGGATATTTTTGAGTTGTCGATTAGTACTTCAACTGGCAAATGGGGTTCTCCAAAACCGATTGAAAACAAATCAATTAATTCTTCTTATTACGATGGTTCAGCGACAATGACTTCTGATCGCAAAACAATGTATTTTGTATCAGATCGTAAAGGAGACAAAAAATCTACTGATCTATATAGGGTTCAAAAGGTAGGCAGCGCTTGGGGGAAAGCTGAAGCGTTACCAGATTTTATTAATACTGTAGGTCGCGAAACCACACCCTATATTACTCCAGATGGTAAATTCTTGTTTTTTAGCTCCGATGGCTTACCTGGAATGGGTGGTTTAGATATTTATGTTTCTGAAATTAAAGCGGGAGTTTTTGGACAACCCATAAATCTGGGTTCGATTGTTAATTCTGTATCGGATGACAGCCATTTTTATTATAGTCCAGAATTTAAAAAAGGTTTTGTTGCTTCTGTAAACACAAAAAACGAAAAAGCCAATTACGATTTATACGAGATTGATTTAAGCAATTTCTCTTTGCCAATCAAATAAAATCCTTTCAATGAATAAGAAGTTTTTCTTAGGATTAGTAAAGGAAGGAATTGGGTATGAAAGCGGATTCATTCGGACATTAATTGACCTTCTTAAGAATCCTAAAATGGTTGTAGAAGCTTCCGCTAAAAATGACTTAACCTATGTAAACCCAGTTAAATTCTTAGTTACAATTTGTAGTTATTTTGTTCTTGTAAATAGTTTTTTTATTGATTGGGATACTGTATCTCTTAATCATGTGAAAGAAATAAAATACTTGACTTCTGGGACAAAGCAACTAAATGAGCTGGATATTTTTGAGGCGAACTTCTTAGCAACTATTTTTTCTACTGGTATTATTCCACTTTTGATGACTTTCGTAATAATTCAACTTTTTCTTATTTCAAGAAAAGAAAATTTAAATCCAATTCAATTTGAATATCATAAAGATGTACTATTCTATTATAACGGTATCAATGTACTTTTAACTTTTGTGGTTTCAATTATTGCAGCATTATTAAGTACTAAACTCTTTATACTTTTTATCATTTTATATAGCGTTCTTTACTTTGCTGGATTTAGAAAAGTAATGGAATTAAAGCCAATTAGTAACTACTTCAATGAAGAACAAAATGATATCGTACAATTACATAATAAGACCCAAAAAAAAACTACTTTTTATTTAGGGCTCATAGTCGGTATATTCTTTTTGGTGTTTTTTACTTTTACTAATTAATAATTCCTATAATCGTTCCATAGATTGGACCTAACCCCTATTAACGGGAGCAAGGAAAATCGTGAATACGCTGAGTCATAACGCAAATTTATCTCTGCAAATACCTGATGAATTCCTTGCATTGCATAGCAAACATACCATTGATTTCTGACAAAGTTGTTTTTCAAACCTTGACCAATTTCATTCTGAAAATCATTTGGTCTATTGGTATACGGTTGATATATATCCCCACCATAACTTTTTCCATTCTTGTCAAGTCCCTGAACACCATATGAAACAAAGGTTTTAACAAGCCAATTCTTTTTTTGCCATTTTAATTCACCTAAGATTTCCGCAAAATTACCCCCATAAGGATGTGCCAATGTATACCCGGCATTTCCATAATTTTGCAAAGCATTCAAATGTGAATAGGTGTAGGGGCGCACAGCATTCCCTTCAATACGATAAAAGAATTTTTCTTTTTTAATTTCAAATCTTCCTTTTAGGCCTAATTGCCCGCCATATTTATTGGCCCACCAACCTGATTGTGCTTTTATTTCGGAAAGCAGAAATTCGTCTAGTATTAGTTGTCCATAAACAGTTTGTTTTTTCCATTTAGCTGAAAGTGATAATCCCAAAAGCACATTATCTGAGGATCCAATCGCATATTCTTGTGGACGATAAAAAATAACGGGATTTAAATATTCCAGCTCATACCCTCTATTCAATAAAGTATCTTTCGGTTGAAAAACAACTGTTTCAAAAACCCCAACATTCAACCATTTCGTGACGTTCCAACTTAGGTAATGCGTCGCACCATATTTTGATCGTTGCTTTTTATTAAATTCTTCATTAAAAAACTGATACATTACCAAGTACTCTACATGCCAAAACCTTGCTCTAATTTGAGCAAATGGATACGCTTTGCCATAATCACTCAAAAATAACGAACGATTACCTTCACCAATAAAATTACGATCGATACCGGCTTGGAAATTAAAAATAGGATTGGGCGTGTACGATATTCTACCCAACAAATTGTGCGAAAGGAGTATTTTATTTGGTTTTTTCGTATAAAGATATGATCTTGTGTCCAAATAATTGGTATCATCTGAAAGAGTAGCGTAATTATATCCTATTCTGGCGTACCATTTTGGCGAAATTTTCAAATCCGCTTGTATGCCTAAACCGAATCTAGGTAAGGTTGACCACTCTGAATTTTTATAATAACCAACTACATTATCCACAATCGGAGCCAATCCGAAACACTGTTTAAATGAGGAATCGCGTATTATCTTTGGCCAAATGGATGAATGATTTTCAAAAGGCCTTGCTTGAATCGTATCAAACGGTAATTCCTCAATGAGACACCCTATCTTTCCTTGCCCAAAACAAGAAATACTGAATAAAAAAATAAATGATAAAACCCTAATAATCATTTGTTTGACTCATTAATCCGGTTCGAAATCCAACATGAAACAAAAAATTAGTTTGAACAACATCAAGCATCTCTTTGCGCCAAAGAATTGAACTAAAAACCGTTAAGTTTAAGGTTTGATTGATCAGTAATCCTGTTTCTAATTTCTGATTCAATAAAACTCCGTTTCTAAATGTCGGTAATAGTTGAATAGGATGTAATGCATCCTCATTGTATTCAGTTAGAATAAAATTACTGCTTATAAAATCGATATAAAATTTCTTATATGCCCAATTTGTTCGAAATAAGAGTTCATTAAAATTGGTCCCTTTGATATGAGCAATCGGTAAATTGTAGTTGCTATAATTTAATCGAGATTGTATTGAGGTATACATATCATTGATTGCTCCATTAAATTCCAATTGAATCATTAATTTTTTTATACCAAAACATGAAATAGCCTTACCTCCTATTTGATACGCAAATTGGTTCTTCCTCCGACCAAATGCAACTTGGCTATACAAAAAATACGTTTTAAAGAAATTCAAATTTACATTTAATCCATATATCGAGTAGGTTTTTTGAGATGAAAACAGTGCTGATAAACCAGGTAATGGAATAAAAAAAGAAGGGTTTAATCCGCGCGTTGTTAATGAATCACCCATATTCCATATACTTCCTTCAAAAAAACTAATTGATAATTTATTAAACGGTTGGTAGGTAATAAAATTTGCTGAATACCCTTTTGGTTGATAATAACCCTCAACGGTCGTATATTTTTTTTTTCGCACTAAATTCATGTATCGCGACCTTAGGTAGTGAAAAGACCAATTCCTATTCAATCTAAAATCCAAGCGCATATAGGGGGTTCCCACATTATTATCAGCTAATAACATCGAACGATATCCTGTTCCGATAAACTGTTGATTATTCCCTGCGATGATTGTCAACTGTTTCCATGGGCGGTAAACAAAATTTCCACTTGCAAATGCGTAATCATATCCATTTCCCTTAAAGGGTTTCGTGCGTGCAGCTCCAGGAACGATTCCATTTTGTTGAATATAACCATTTGAAGTTGTATAGAATTCACCATTATTAGCAATAAAATGATTTTCGAAGGAACTGAACCTCGCCTGAGATTCATAAAAAGAGGTAGAAAAGGAAAAATTTCTGGTGATGTCTCCCTCGACCAATATGCCTCGTGTATTTTGAAATAAAAATGCATTGGAGGAATC
This sequence comes from Lishizhenia tianjinensis, assembly GCA_943330745.2. Lineage (GTDB taxonomy): Bacteria > Bacteroidota > Bacteroidia > Flavobacteriales_D > Crocinitomicaceae > UBA952. The sequence continues at coordinate 91,514 of CALQIX020000005.1, read as the reverse complement.
TTTCAAATCGTTACCAAGATTTAATTCGCCAACCGGAGAAACTTTTAGGTTGTAGTCCTTCCCTTTTATTTCAACAAGATGTTTATTAAAATCTCGTTTAAAAAACGGCTTCTTAAGTTGGGCAGAATCAATATAAACTTCAATGACCATTGGATCCTTGGGATGATAGTCATTTTCAAGTACTGGGAATAAGCAAGGGACGTAATATCCGTTTCGCGAATAATCGAACGTCAATTTATCCCTATAAAAAGGATTCGTAGGTAAAAGATTATTTTGACCGAACAATACAAATGTCAACCGGGTAAAAACAAAGATTGTAAGTAAATACCTCATGACATTTGATCAAAAAGCACTTTTGTTTTGGCTATGAAATATGGGTTCGTTAGATTCTCTTTATTATAACGAAGAGGTTCACCTGTTTCTGCATGATAAACAACGCCGCCAAGTGTTTCCAGTATAGCTTGTCCGGCCGCAATATCCCATTCCATTGTTGGTGCAAAACGTGGATATGCATCTGCGATACCAGTTGCCAAATCAAAAAACTTTAAAGAGGATCCTTTTTTTATATACTCAATTTCTGGTGAAATAGATTGTAGAGTTTGGATAAATTTAAGCACCGGCCCTGAATGATGGCTCCTTGAACAAGTCATAACCAAAGGTGAATTAATGGTAAGAGGAGTCTCAATTTTCTTCCATTTAGAAGTATCGTTCAGGTTGTCAAAATCAATTATGAAGACACCAAATTCCTTTGAACCAATAATAAACTCCTTTTTAACAGGAGATGCTATTAAGCCAAAAACTGGAATTCCTTTTTCAATTAATGCAATATTCACGGCAAACTCACCATTTCTACTGACAAATTCTTTTGTACCATCCAAAGGATCAATACACCAACAACGTTTCCAATTTTTTCTAACTGAAAATTCAGAATTCAAACTTTCTTCGCCAGTAATTGGAATATTTGTTTGCTCCAAAAATCGATGTAAAATATCAGTCGAAGCCAAATCTGCTGCTGTAATTGGAGAACCATCTAATTTATATTCAGCATCAAATCCAACAGAATAAATTTCCATTATTTTTAAAGAAGCTTCAATTGCTCCTTGCATCGCTAAACGATAAATTGAAGGAATTTCCATTATGGAATGATTCGTTGTTCGATTACTTGATAGATTTCCCAAGTAGTTCGATCGTACACATATATCAATACATGCATATTTTCAGCATTGTAGGCCCCATCTAATTGATTCGGGACCACGAATGAATAATTGACATAGTATTTCCCATTCATCACATCAGTAGAGGTTAATACACGTCCGAATGCTTGATTATTTAAATTGCCTCGATGAATATCCCTGTGTACATAGGAAGTATTATGAGAATTATCACTCATTTTTTGATCACCAACTAATGAATCCTCCAATATACTAGCAACAACACCTAATTCACTGACTAATGTTGGGTCAATTTTTTCTATTTCGACGTGTAAGAATGCTCCTTTCGTTTCTGGATAATAATTTAAGTCCGATTGAATATTCAAACGTAAATTATTTTCACTCAATTGTGTATTTACCATAGAAGTCCATGAATTTGGACTTTGAAATATAAATCCATTATTAAATCGGTTAATCGTTCCGCGTGGATTGCCAGAAAACCCGCCGTCATTAGTGCCAAAGTAGGTTCCAATTTCAATCCCTTGTGGATTAGTAAAATCTATAGGATATTGTGGAGGAGAAACTAATTGAAAGTCGCCTAATCCAGTCGGCCCAGCATGAATGGATGAGACGAATACCCTAGAAGCATTTGCACCGTGGAGTGCATGAGCTAAATCTGCAGCAGCGGGGCAATAAACACATTGATGACCTGTGAAATCTTCAATCAAGATATTTCTGTTCACATTTGTATTTGCTGTAAACTGAGGCCATTCGTTGGCTACATAATCGCTCCAATTCCCCGGATAAAGCGTAGTATCCAATTCTAAATTTGGCACATTTGGATACGGATTATCCACATGATCGCATGATTGAAGGGAAATCACTATTAACAAAACCAAGATGCCTAAGGTGAACTTTACCATATTAAAAACTTTGGGTAAAACTAAAAGTTAATCCATTTGATGCTGGAACAAAACGACATACACCTCCAACACAAAATAATCCAGCTCGTTGCCTTCCATAATAAATAGAAAAACGAGTTGCGTCCTTTACATAACCGAAAGTAAAAATCGGATAATGAACCCTTTTACTTTCCGTTGGATTTCCATAATTATACTGGTCCATAAATCCAAATGACCAATGAGGTGAAACGGTATATTCCAGTAAAATTGTACCCCAATTCCCTTTATCATTGATTCCGCCTGCGTTTGGAAGTCCTTTTTTAATTTTCTCAACGAAAAGCGCTTGAATTTCTGATCGAATGGAGTGTTTTTTGTTTATTTTAAAGGAGGTCTCAATTACACCAATATGCGATGAAATCATTCCTTTGGCATCATTTGAAATTTTAGCGACATCATTATTAATGTTGATATTGAAATATGAAAAAATGAAACTCAACTTTTTATTTATTTTCTTCGTAATGTTAAAATTTATATCTCTCCAATACATACTATCACTTTTATCAAATGGTCTTGCAGAATAGGCCACACCAGTCGAATCAAGTGGGCTAAATCCTGAAACATGATGCACTGGACGATACGTAGTTGATACATTCAAATTGACCGATGCTCCGTATTTACCGCCCAATTTTGTGCCTTTTTTAATAGTATACAAAACCTCTGCTTGATAGGCCACTTCTCCCATTGGCTGAGTTGCATAAGGATATAATGTTGCGACTAAATTGTATGTATGGGTTTTATTTAAAGCAGGTAGGTAATTAATAAAAACATCTTGAAGATCCTTTGTTCGATCGGAGCGATAACTCATATTGTCAACCGATTTTCCGGACAATAAGATTCCAAGTCCTTTTTTAGAATATCCTAAATTAAAAATAGCAGCATGCCCATAGTTATATATTTTACTATTATCATTAGATGGGTCTTGTTCCTTTAGGATATATTCTCCATTAAAATTGATGTTTTTGTACCGTGCTTTGAATCGGCCCCCATATGCACCCACATTTTGAGGAAGAATTAATGCGTCATCATTATCCGCCTGAAACTTACTTACGAATGAAAACCCAAGTCCAAAATCCCAATTATCATTCAAAAGCGAATCGAACGTTTCCTTGAAATTAATCTCGGCATCAACACCGCGAACGATACCATCACCATGAACAATTTGACCTTGTTGAAATGATAATCGCTGGTAACCATAAACACCCTTCAAGACTATGCCTTTGTATGGTCGAACAATTAGTCGGGCACCATCCAATAAATTATCATACCCCAAGGCGCGGTCTTCATAAGTCCTTAGCGATAAACCAGCTCCAAATTGTTCGTAAAATGAACCCAATGTTACATCCACCAATTTGTTGACATAACCAATGTAACGCATTCCGATTCCGGTTCCGTCAAATCGATTAGGATATCCTTGGATTCTAGGCAAATAAGATTCAAGTCTCATTCCTGCTTTGAAGTTTTTATTGGTATAAAAAACATTCATATAGGAATTTATCAATCCTTTTTGAGCGGGTTGATTTGCGCCAATAAGGGTATCGTTATTCAAGTATTGAAAGGTGGATTCAATGTTTCCCGTAAAAGACCCCCCATTTGTGAAATCTTGGGAAAAGCCAAAATAGGTTAGAGAAACAAAAATAATTACCAGACCTTTAGAAACCATATTTGAACTATTTTGCTCCTAATTTCTTGATTTCCTCATACAGTTTTTCTTCATCCCCAGGAGCATAATTATTGTGAGAATAGACAATATTTCCGTCTTGATCAATTAAAAAAGTATGTGGTACATTATTTACTCCCATTGCCCTTTTGAAATCTCCATTCGGATCTAGTAATACAGGAAAATCCCACGCTTTTCCGTTCACATAGGGCAATACAGAATTTTTAGTTTTTTCGTCATCGATTGAAACAGCCACTAAAGTAACTCCGGTTTCAGCTTGCCAGTCTGCATACAATTCATGAATAGTATTCAATTCCTTTTTACATGGAGAACACCATGTTGCCCAAAAACTAATAACAACAGGACCTTTAAATCCTAAAGAGGCCGTGTTTACTTTTTTACCTTTTAAGTCTGTTAAATCTACTGACGGCAATTGTTTAAGATCCGTTTCTTGTGCGTAAAATACAAATGCAAGAAAGAAAAAACTTGAAAAAAATATTGTTTTCATACTATATGTTTTAGGAATATTGCTGTGCTTTGCAAATTCTTTACCAAAAATAAGCAAAAAAAGAAATGATTACCCTTTGGGTTTGAATTTAATTGTATTTCTATATAAAATAGAAAAAACAATTATAAAGAATAGAATAAAAAACAGACTCGGTTGAATTATATTATGAATCGTTAAATATACGATTAGAATAGATAAAAGAAACGAAGCCAACCCAATTAGGGAAAAAATGTACCACACCTGTTTATCCGTAAAGCCCGCATATACCAAATGGTGGGTCGTATGATCTTTTCCGCCTACCATAGGTGACTTACCAGCCCTTAAACGATTGATGACAACGGTTAAAGTGTCTGCTGCTGCTGGTGTTAATGCAACCAAAGTAATAACGATACTAATCCAAGAGTTTTGTTCTGTTGTTGCTCCTAAATTCCATAAATACTTAATTGAAAAAAAAGCAACAAACAACCCAACAAACTGACTACCGGCATCACCCATAAATAGTTTAGACGGATTGATATTAAAATAAAGGAATCCAACTAAAGCGCCCAACATGGCAACAATGGTAAAAAGCCAAAACGGTTGACTTGGGTTTCCAATAACATAACAACTCGTTAAACAAGACAATAGCGCGAAAAAAACAGTCGTGGCTGTTATACCATCCATATTATCCAACATATTGAGCGAATTCATTAATGTAATCACCCAAACTATCGTCAAGGCTGAATCAATCATCGGAATGTGGAACAAGTCAATTTTTACGTCAGTTAAGAGGAAAATTATACCGCAAAAAATCTGCATAAAGAGTTTAAAAAAGGGCTTTGTATTATACGCGTCATCTGCCATCCCCATTGTAAATGCTAAAGATGATGCTAGAAAAAGACCAACAAAATTAATGTCACCAAAAATATTATAATCAGGAAAAAGCATTAATGAGAGAATAGTTGAAAAAAGGAATCCTGCAAAAAGACTGATTCCACCAAGTGAAGGCTTGGATTGATTACTCCATCGAACAAAAACATCATTTTTATTTCGAATTCCCAATGATTGAGAGAAACGCAATAATAGAATATTGCTAATTACGGATATTGCTGTTGCGCCAAGAAAAAAAAGAAGGTAGTGTAGTAAGGTAGTAGTCATAAAAACATTAATTTTCAAAATGGTGTTTCAAAATCAGCGAAAATCAATCCTTTTTTATCTTTGTCAGAAATTATTGGGTTGTCAATCCGCCAGTCGATTTGCAGTGTACGGTCATCCCATAAAATAGTTTCCTCAGCTTCGGGGTGATAGTAATTTGTGCACTTATAACAAAAAATAGTGTTGTCTTCCAAAGCCACAAAACCGTGGGCAAATCCTTCAGGTATCCAAAATTGATTTTTTTTATCCGCTGTTAATATAACAGTTTCATGTTGCCCAAAGGTGGGTGAATTTTTTCTAAGATCAACTGCCACATCCAATACAGAACCCTGAATCACAGACACCAATTTACCTTGCGAAAATGGTGGTTTTTGAAAATGTAACCCACGCAACACACCTTTCACTGACGAAGACATATTATCTTGAACAAAATTAACAGGTCCAAGTATTTGTGCATATCTATCAGTATGAAAAGATTCAAGAAAAAATCCACGCGAGTCACCGAAGACTTTTGGAGAAAGTTCAAGTAATCCGTTTATTTTTTTGCCTTGGATTTCCATATTAAATTTTTCAATCTTTTCAAGATTCGTATGAAAAATGGTGCATCGTCTTCGTCATCCGTATAATAGCCTGAGCCATAGCCGTAACTATTTCCATAGCCGTATCCATAACCATAACCGTATCCGTATCCGTATCCATAACCATATCCATAAAAAGATCGTTTTGTTTCGATACCATTCAATATTATATTTAAGGATGTTAATTTTTGAACTTCAAATAATTCTTCCACTCGTTTCACAAAAATTCGCTTGGAGTAATGTGATTTAAATACATAAATTGGAATATCCGATGCAGCTAGAATTTGAATTCCATCAGAAACAATTCCAACTGGAGGATTATCAATCATTACTATGTCGTACCGATTTTTTAATTCTTCCAAGACCTCTTGAAATTCCTTGCTTTGTATTAACTCCGAGGGATTAGGAGGAATTGGTCCAGCAGTAATAAAATCAAGTCCGTTAATGTGAGAATGTTGAATTACCTCGTCAATAGTAGCATTGCGAGACAATATATTACTCATCCCTGCTACATTTTCCGCAGCAAAACCATGATGAACCTTCGGTTTTCTTAAATCCAAATCGAGCACAACAGTTGATTTACCTGAAACTGCAATCATTCCAGCCAAGTTTAATGCTACAAACGTTTTTCCTTCACCAGAAACAGAAGATGAAATGGCAATCACCTTCGCATCTTTATTAATAAAACTCATATTTGAGCGAATACTTCGAATTGCTTCTGCCATTCTACTTTTGGAAGATTCTGTAACAACTACTTGAGAATACTTCATTTTACGTTTATACATAGGAACCCCACCCAAGAAATTGGTTTGCTTTGGCAGCATTTTAATTAAATCTTCCGGCCCAACAATTTCATTGTAGATTAAATATTTGAAAATCATTAAGGACAAGCCAATGATTCCTCCAAAAAGTAGCGATATTATATAAATTAATTTTTGATTTGGGCTCATTGGACTATCAGGAACAACCGGAGCTGTTAACACTCGATTTTCAGAGGAATAACCTGCATTAGACAAAGTGAATTCAATTTTTTTCTCCGTGAATAATGAGAAATATCGATTATTTAATTCTTCAATATATTTTAAGCGATCATATTTAAGCGTTTTCTCGGGCATTACAAAATAACGCTCCTCCATCTCATTTAATTTTTCTTGAATCAGTCCTATATCGCCTTTTAATCTTTCTTCAATTACAGTAAGGCTTTTCTTAACAGAAGCTTGACGCTGCTCAATTTTCTTTTTATTTTTTTTATACTCATTGTGTTCTTCCGTTACATCATTCAATAACTCATCCCTTCTTTCCAGTAACTTATTTAAATCTTCAATCTGTCTGAGCAGTGAGCCTTCAAAACTACGTTTTCCTATCATTTCGGGTATCAACCTGTATACCTCCAATTTATCTGGATCTTGAGTTAGTTTGCCTTTAACAAGGTAGAGCGTTACTAATTCTTCCTCTACATCTAACAACCTTTTTTTCAAATCGTTCATTTTTAATGAAACTGATTCGCTTTCCAATTTTGGATCGGTAATTTTTTCCTTCCGTTGAAAAGTGGTCATACTATCTCGTGCAATTTTCAAAACCTTTGCAAGAGAATCGAGTTGAGTTTCAACAAATCCAATAACTTTTTGATTATTGATTTTACCCATCTGTTCCTCATATTTGAAGAAAGCATCTAAAACAGCTTGAATAACATCTTTGCAAAGTATAGGATTAAAATGATCAAAAGTTATTTTGATTGTTTTTGCTTCGGGGTCAACTGGCATTACTGTCAACATAGACATCCAATCTTTCATGATTGAATATTTTTTATTTAAAACGATATATAAATCATTCCCATCAACCGTTTCTATTAATTCTGATTTTGAACCAGAAAATTGAATTTCAAAATCATCATTTTTCAATTTTCCATTTAATATACCACGAACAACCTTAGGTTTGCCATTCTTGGAATAATGTAATTCTAAAACGTTGTTCGCATATTTAACATCGATTCTAGAACCACAAATTGTAGAATCCATAATTTTTAACGGAACAATTTTAAAACCTGTCGATTTATATAAATCCTTTGTCAATAACTTTCCTTCAGAAAATATACTTACCGAAGTATTTAATTTTTCAATGGCCTTCTCAAATAAAAATTCGGAACGTAAAAATTCAATCGTTTTATTTAAATCCGAGCCCTTTGCAGCAACGGTCAAAGCACCTTCACCAAGCGCTTGCTTTACCCTATCTTGTTCGACAAGTTGTAGAACTGCTGATGATTGGTAAACGGGCTTTGTATAGCGCAAATACATAAATGCAATGGCAGCAAATAATGACATATAAACAAAAGGCAAATACCAATGTCTAGAAATAATCTCTCCCAAAATAATTGGGTTAAATTCTTTATTGATAATTAATTTTTTCTCTTGTCCTACAGCCATAAAATTTAAATACGTGTTAGTAGAATGAACATATACAAACTGGTTGTAAACAAACTAATCCATGGAGCAACTTCAAGCAATACACCTCTCGCAACTTTAGGTTTATAGTCTATATAAATGTAATCATTACTTTGAACTATCATTTCAGCTTGTTTAAGCCCATCAATCGAAGAAAGATCAATGCTATACACTTCCCTTTTTGCACTTTTTGTTTTGCGCATAACTTTTATTGAGTTTGCAAAACCGTCTTGTCCAATACCACCAGCCAAAGCAATAACTTCAAGCAAAGAGGTATTAACATTCGGCAAAATAATTACTTGCGCAGCTCCTTTACCAGGAAAAACAATTACTCTTTGATTGGTTAATCGGATTTGGACAAATGGATTTTGAAATTGGTTGGATAAAATCCGCGTAATTGAGTCTTCTAATTGAACTACTGTTAAGCCAGAAACATAATATTCGCCAATAATAGGTAGTTCTGCTTTCCCATTTCTTCGAACTAAATAGTCCATTGATTGTAAATTACTTTGAGAATTCCCTTGCGATCCAGCAGTATTTACTCCTGAAAGTCCATTAACTATTCGTTCCCCATTATTGGTTGAAATATAGAATGTGAATCGATCCCCAGGGCCAATTCGATAATCCTCAGAAGGCTGCATTTGCAAAGAATCAAACTGAAAACTTCCATCCTTAGGAATTTTAAACATTTGATTGCTATTTAAATTTTTATAGTAATTACAACTTACCAGAGAAAAACCAGTAGCAATAATTAGCATTAAAAATTTTAGCTTTCTACTCATTTCGTTTGAGATAACAAGTGTTTATAATATTTTTCCATATCTGACACTAAGCGTGTATAATGAAATGACTCCTTAACAAAAGGCCATCCTTTGACACCCATTTCTTTACGAAGTAACTCATTATCAATTAGCTCAATTAATCTATCTGCAAATATACGTGCATTATTATTAGGAACAATAAATCCAGTTACATTGTCAGAAATAATATCACGAACTCCTCCAACATCAGTAGTAATGACTGGGACGTTTGTCGCCTGTGATTCAATAAGACTTACGGGAGTGCCTTCATTTTTTGAAGTCAAACAGATGATATCCATTCCTGCATTAAAAGTTGCAATATCCTTTATCCAAGAGGTAAAGCGAATATCCACGCCTAAAGCATTCAACTCCTTGATTTGCTCTTCAACATAATCACGAAGTTCACCATCACCAACAACAAAAAAAACTGGTATCTTTTGCGTATTTTCATGAATGAGTTTAACTATTTCAAAGAATAAGGAATGATTTTTCACAGGAGCCAATCGTCCAATTATAGCCACTGCAACTTCCTCATCCTTAAGTTCAAACCTGTTTCTTGTTTCATTTCTTTTTTCTTCTAGGTTTGAATTAAACTTAGACAAATCAAAACCGAGGGGAATAACTTTCGTTTTATGATTCTCTGTAATTCCATGATCTTCTACAATTTCTTTTTTTTGGGATTCAGAGATTGTTATTATTCCAGTTGATTTTGATGCTAATCTACGTTCAATGAATTTATATAATTTCGTTTTAAAAACACCAAAATAGGAATGAAAAACATGTCCGTGAAAAGTATGGACAACGACAGGCACCTTACAATCAAACGCCGCCTTCCTTCCTAAAGCACCCGCTTTTGCAGCATGCGTATGAACAATGTCAGGTTTGAATTCTTGAATGATTTTTTTAAGTTTTAACAGGGCCTTTCTATCACTTATAAAACTTGGTTTTCTCTTCATCTCTGGAAGAAAAATTGCTTCTACTCCATATTCCTCTAAAATATGTAAGGAATCAGCCTCATCTTTTTCAGGTAATCCACCTACAAGTATTGTTTCAAATTCATCGGATAAAAAACGAGTGAGGAAAGTAGCATTATAAGTGGGGCCACCAATATTAAATCGATTGATAATGCGTAATACTTTGATTTTTTTCTTTTCTTTCAAATCAAGATTTTTTGTATGCGTTGAGTTATTTTTTTGTAAATTTCGATTAAAATAAATCTTGATGCGAAATTACATATTTTTTGTTCTTGTATTTCTTACCAATTATGTATCTGGTCAAAATAAAATTGCGGATAAATTGGAACAATTGGTAAAAAATCCACAACTGGAGAATGCTACTCTGACTTTTTTTGCAATTGATCTTGATTCTAAAGACACACTTGCTAAATGGAACCATAAAACGAGTCAGGCAAGTGCTTCAAATGCAAAATTATTTTCAACCTATACAGCTTTAGAATTACTAGGGCCCAATTATCAAGCAAAAACTCGTTTATACCTTGATGGAACTATTTCAATTGATAGCATTTTTACGGGAGACCTATGGGTGCGTGGTGGTGGAGATGTGTCATTAGGTAGTAAGTATTTCACTTCAGATGGGATGGAACTAGAGTTTTTAAACCAATGGGCGGATACATTAATAAAACTAGGAATCAAAGAAATTAAAGGATCTATAATTGCTGACGGAAGTGAATTTGGCTATGATGGTGCGCCTGATGGCTGGGCTTGGTCAGATCACGGAAACACGTATGGAGCCCCACCGAGTGGCATTTGTTTCTATGACAATATTATGAATTACTATTTTAAGACCGGGGCAGCAGGATCAACATGTACGTTAACCAAGACATTTCCTGAACTTCCTGGTTTAACTTTCCATAACTACATCAAAGCATCCGGTAATTCAGTTGACAATGCTTATTTGTATGGTGGTCCATATTCTTATGACCGTTTTGGAAAAGGATTATTGCCGGCATATCAATCCAGTTTTCAAGTAAAAAGTGCCATGCCTGACCCGGAGTTTCAATTTGCTATTGTGTTTAAAAACTATTTAACAAAGCGCGGGATTAAAGTGAATTCTGCCAAATCGGTGCGAAAAGAAGATTTAAAATCTCCCAATTACACTAACCTAAAGCTTGCCTATACGCATTTAGGAACTCCATTATTAGAGATAATCAAAAAAACGAACATGCATAGTGTTAACTTTTTCGCTGAAGGATTGGTCAATCTAATCGCCTATGAAAAAACAGGTCATGGATCCACGGATAACGGATTGCAACAAATGGAAAGCTTTTGGGCTAAAAAAATTAATGCTAAAGGGCTTTTTATCAAAGATGGAAGTGGGTTATCCAGAAACAATGCCATGAGTCCTTCTCACTATGTTGAAATGTTAAATTACATTTATAAAAGTAAGTATTATACCACCTTTTTAAGTAGTTTACCTGTTGCAGGCACATCTGGGACATTATCTTCAGTTTGTTCAGGACAAATGGGGCAAGGGAAAATTAAAGCTAAAAGTGGAACATTAACCCGCGTAAAGGCATATTCAGGATTTGTAAATTCTCAAAATGGAAAGAATATTGCGTTTTCCATATCGATACACAATTTTACTTGCGCTAAACACGAAATAGTTCCTTTGATGGAGCCTGTATTAAATGCGCTAGCAGGATATTAAAAGCTACCTAATTTATCTTTCTTAAATATCTTACGATACGTATCATACACGTAACCTAGCCATTTTTCATCATTTGGATACTCTTTATACCAATGCCCCGGAAGGTCAACAATGGATTTGAATTCAGCGAGAGAAACACCTAATTTTTTAGAAATATACTCCATTTCTTTTTCAACTGTACTTTCTATGTAGGAAGGTGTTTTAAGAATTTCTAGCGCCTCGTCTCGTGTAACTGAATCCACGCAAATTTGACTTGATAAAGTTGCTCTACGGTAATCTAAATTGAATTTTTTAACGAGGTAAAACGATTGTATAAAACCAGTATATTTAGATTCATAGTGTTTTCCACCATAATTTTTCCAATCCAACTCATTCATTAACAATTCTATAGCCTTATCTTTGTTGTACGGTATAAAATTCAACAAATAAGTCATTTTAATACCTTTGATAAATTTATAATACATTTCACTTCGAAAGCCAAAAGTAGGAAAAGATTGAATTTTACCTTTTCCGAACTTGTTGTGTATGTATTTAAAATAAGTCAAATCTTTCGCGTTGTAATGCCAAGACTTTGGTAAAATCCCTTCAGTAGCAAAATTCCCCCCGCTAATAATATGTTTAACACCATATTTGGCAGCAACTTTATGTAAGGCAGATAAAATAGCAATATCTGTTGGAGTATCAGCCTCAGGAACGGATGCTTTGAGAAAGGCTAACTGTATTTCTTTAAATTCTTCCCAATCCAACACATAACTTTCATAATCGACACCTAAAATTCGAGCGATGTTCTTGATATTTATAACGGCTTCTTCTGAATTCCAGCCATTGTCTAAATGTACACCAAGTACTCTTAACCCCTCTCTTTTGGCAATAAATGCAGCATACGAACTATCAATGCCACCACTTAGACCAACAACACAATCATATTTTTTTCCTTGTCCAGCTTGTTTTATCTTCTGAATTAACGCGGCAAATTCTTGATCTGTTTCAGCTCCTTTATAATTATGATGTGATCTTATGAGTAGAAAATCCGTACAATGATTACAAACTCCTTTGTCATTAAAACGAATATCCGGATCTGTTGTGTCCATAACACAACGCGTACAAATTTGATATGAACGGCTACTCACGGTGCAAAAATAATTCGAAAAACACAAAAAACCTTTTTTTTTGTCTGTTTTTTAGGTAAATACAGTTTTTTTCTCCTCTAGATTTGGATAATTTATAAGTACCCCATGGTTCGATCCTTGATAGACGAACATACTACCCGCAGCAAGCCCATTCATCTGTGCTTCTTTAATCGCAGAGGAAAAGTGCTCCAATTTACCCGCTCCACCTAATGCTACAACAGGAATAGTTACTTCCAATGAGATCGATTTTAGCAATTCTAAATCATATCCAACCATAGTGCCATCTCGCTCTATGGATTGAAGAATTATCTCACCCGCCCCAGCATCCTGCATCATTCGAGCAAACTCAATTGGAGAGAAATTCGTGCTTTTTGTACCAGCCTTAATATGTGTTTTTATTCCACCAAACAGTTTTTTTTGATAGTCGATGCAAACAGCGATTGTTGAAGAACCAAATTCCTTAGCGGCTAGCTCAATGAAACCAGGATTGATTGCCGCTGAATTGATGATCACCTTTTCAGCTCCTGCTTGAATTAATTTTTGAATATCGTTCAATGTGTTTACTCCTCCCCCAACAGCAAATGGCATATTCGCTTCCTCTCCCACATCTCGCACAAAATCCAACGAAATTAATCGATTTTGTTTTGTGGCTTCAATGTCCAAAAACACTAACTCATCAGCTTTAAGTTCATTGAAAATTTTTACCGCATTTATTGGGTCTCCGATGTAATTATATTTCTTAAACCGAATGGATTTTACTAACCCCAAATTTTTCAGCAACAAAACGGGAATAATTCGCGGTCGATACATACTTCATTATTGAAATGTAAATGTAATAGCTTAATCAATTAATGGCAAACTTTCTCAGCAAATTGCAAGATTAAATTTAAGCACGTACTTTTACCTTGTGAAAATAGTAATCGTTGATTATGGAATGGGAAACATTCATTCAGTAGCTCGAAAAATAAAGTTACTTGGGTTCGAATACTGCGTGTCGGCTCGTGCGGAAGATATTTTAAGCGCAGATCGAATCATCCTCCCTGGGGTTGGTCATTTTGGAAAAGCCATGAACAACCTAAAAGAATTACAACTCATTGAATCATTGAATGAAGCTGTTCTAATAAAAAAAACTCCAATTCTCGGAATCTGTTTAGGTATGCAACTGATGGCACGTTCCAGTGAGGAAGGTAATAGTATTGGGTTGGGTTGGGTTGATGCGGAAGTTGTTGCATTTACTGTTTCCGACACGTTTAAATTCAAAGTTCCGCACACTGGATGGAATTCCATTCAAAAGCAAAAAGAAAGCTCCACTAATAATGGACTATCCGATGAAGAATACTTTTATTTTGTCCATTCATTTCATTTTGTATGCAATGAAAAATCAGCTGTTTTACATACTACTTTCTATGATTATGAATTCACTTCGGCAGTTGAAAAAGAGAATATTATTGGAGTGCAATATCATCCTGAAAAAAGTCATGAAGCAGGCTTAATGCTACTTAAGAATTTTATTTCCGGTTAGTTTTTATAAAAATGCATCTCTTCGATGTACTTAAAAACCGGTTCCGTCAATAAATACCGTACATCTTTTCCTTTCTTTATTCCTTGGCGCACAAATGTACTGGAGACATTCATTACAGGAGCATTTTTACAAAACACAACATGTGAATGCTGGCGCAGGGCATTGGATAGTTCAATCGGTGATACCTCCTCATCAATCAGAGTGCGTGGATAAACATAAATTGTATGATTCTTTAAAATGATTTCGTAATTAAACCATTTATGAAGTGTGCGCAAATTGTCTTCTCCCATTATCAATGCAAATTCGTGTTCGGGAAATTTTTCCTGCAAATGCGTTAATGTATTTACAGTATAATTGGGTTTTGATAAATTAAATTCAATGTCTGAAACACGCAATTTTGGGTTATCTTCAATTGCTTCCTTTACAAGAGATAAACGATGAAAATCAGCCAGTAGCGATGATTTTTCTTTCAAGGGGTTTTGAGGAGTAACAACCAGCCAAACCTGATCCAATTCGGTATAATCAGCCATGTAATTAGCAATAATTAAATGACCAACATGAATCGGGTTATACGTTCCGAAGTACAATCCTATTTTCATCTTTCAATGAATTGGGTTATTCGCTCTTTAATTTCAGTAACTGCATGATCAAGATCATTATTCACAAGGATATAATCAAATTCTTTTGCACGGTCCATTTCAAAATTTGATTTACTGATGCGCATGTGAATTTTTTCCTCCGTTTCTGTTTTACGTGACCTCAATCGTTCTTCCAACACCTCGATAGATGGAGGTTGAACAAAAACTGCTAATGCATTTGAACCAAAAAAGTGTTTCAAATTTAATCCTCCCACCACATCGACATCAAAAATAACCACTTTATTGTGTGACCAAATTCGTTCAATTTCAGATTTTAGCGTGCCATAAAAATTATTGGGATATACCTCCTCCCATTCCACGAAAGCTTGTTCGTTGATTTTCTTTTGAAATTCTTCAACACCCAAAAAATAATAATCCTCGCCATTTTTTTCGTTAGGCCTTGCTTCACGACTGCAGGCTGAAACAGAAAATTCTAAGGTAGTTAAGTCATTCAATAAGCGATGAACAATCGTTGTTTTGCCCGCACCTGAGGGAGCTGAAAAAATAATGCATTTACCTATTTGATTCCCCATCATTTTCACAAGGTATTTAAAACTTGTTCTTTGATTTTCTCCAAATTATCTTTCATGTCGACAACTATTTTTTGCATGGCAGCATGATTGGATTTACTTCCCAAGGTGTTTATTTCTCTTCCAATTTCTTGGGCAATAAAACCCAATTTTTTACCTGATAATGGTAATTTCATCGTTTCAAGGAAGTAGTCTAAATGATTCAATAATCTGATTTTTTCTTCAGAAACATCCATTTTTTCAATGTAGAAAATCATTTCTTGTTCCAAGCGATTTTGATCCACTGAAGCATGAGCTAAATCTTGTAACCCTTTTTGAATCCGTTCTTTAACCGTTTTTATGCGCTCAGCCTCATATTGCGGGATCTCCTGCAAACCTTTTTTAATAGCTAAAATTCGATCGGTTAAATCTTGTTCGAGTACCTCTCCTTCTTGTTGACGGAACTTATTTAGCGCTAAACATGTTTGACTTAGCAAATCTAGCACCCACATTTTTTCTTCTTCAGAAACTTCAATAGATTGATTGCTAACTACATCAGGCATCCTTAAAATCAATGATAAATAATCAGCTGGTTGATCGCCCAATTTTTCGTTCAAGGTTTTTATTTGATTGAAATAATGAACCGCCAATTCTGTATTGATTGTACCAGCTTCTATAGAACCTGCACTTTCTAAATAAACACCAACGTCGATTTTACCTCTATCCAATTGCTCTGCAACAATTTTGCGAATTTCAGATTCAAACTCTTTATATGGGCCAACAAACTTGAGGTTTAGGTCCAATGACTTACTATTCAATGAACGAATTTCAATAGAAACCTTTTTGGCTCCAAATACTCCATTCGTTTTTCCAAAACCAGTCATTGATAATAGCATCGTGTATTTTTTGACAAAGGTAGGAATTTTGAAATGAAAAGAAAGGTATGTTTCGGGATTGACCTTGACCAACTAGCAATTAGATTTTAAATGTTGTTTGATGTTTTTCAAAAATAATTCAGCTCAATAACCACCACCAAAATCCTGCGGTAACTACAAGTGATATCAACCCGAGAATTAATGCGATTGCAAAACGCTTTAGAAACACTTTTCGGCTTTCCAGTATTGGAATGATCTTTAATCGTACTTCTTGTTGTTGATTCGGAGTAATAAAGGTTACAAGGAACCAAATTAGCGTGGTTAAAACAGTCACGACCAATACGCGGGATTCTTCCATCGGGAAATCTTTAAGTAATGTGAATTCGTGAAAACTTGGATAAAGCATCGTTAAAAGAGCTGAACTTAACATAGCGCTCAGCTGGGACCACGCATTGATTCGAAACCAGATCCAACGCAGAATATAAACCGGAGCGACACCTGCAGCCATAGAAAAAGTAATTTTCACCAAACTTTGCAAACTTTCAATTTGCCAGGCAAAAACAATGGCTACCACTGATAAAAGTAGCATGGAGGCGAATGAAACAAGTCGAATTCTTTTTTCAGAGGCTTTGGGTTGGATGTAGATTTTATACGCGTCCATCGTTAAAAAGGAAGCGCCCCAATTCATTAACGATTCAGCAGTGGTAATAAACATTCCGAAAAAACCTAATAATACAATACTTTTCAGCGCTTCAGGAACAACGCCAAAAATGCGTTCAATATATTGAATTTCTTGATTTCCGTTATCGGAGGATAAACCTAAAACAAGCAAGATGTGAGCTATTATGAAGAAGCTCAAAACGAACGATATCCCAATGGGGACCAAACCAGAAAGCACTGCGTTTTTTTTGTCTTTCACTGCGGTATATCGTGCCATTTCGGGTCCGCCACCATCAAAAAGGTAACTGCTCCACCATTGAACTCCTAGAAAAACAACTAACGAAAACCAAGCGCTTGAATCTGTTGAATCTGGCAAAAGTTGTTTTTTATGTGGTTGTTGATCAAAAAAGGCATCTAAGCCATTCCAACCAGAACTGACTTTCCACAAGTAATAAAAAATCACCACTAAACTAAAAAAATAAATCACTGCATGAAAAGCATCCATCTTTAATTTTAGTTGGAACACATTTTTCAGGGCAAAAAGACATAATACCACACCCGTTAATGCAAGCGAAAGTTTTGGATCTATATCAAAATAAGTTTGTAACACACGTGCAAAACCAAGCACATGAAAACACAGGGACAAGGAAACGACTAATCCACCAACATAGATGGCTCGAAAAAGGTGAAGTACTTGCCCGCTTTTTCCGGGGAAACGAAAGAGCAAAAACTGATTATCGGTAATGAAATCCATTTTTTGCCAAAGCGGAGCAAAAACGATTGGTACGACAAAGGTTCCGAGCCAACCCGCCCACACCATCCACAAACCTTGCATGCCATGCTGCGCAATGATTCCGGTTAACAATTGGCCTTGGTCTACCGACAGATAAAGCATGTATAACGACAAACCGGAAATCAGCCAAGAAACTTTTTTACTGGATTTGAATACGGGATGCATCCATTCTTTCTTCTGAAGAAAAGTAAAGACAAGAATGAATACCAAATAAAGAATCAAAATTAGCACAGAGCCAATAATTTTTAATTAGAAAAAAATTGAACTTTAAATGAGTAGGTTGTTAAAAATACCATTTTTATAAGACATACCGAACTATCCCATAAAAAAGCCTCAACCGAAAATCGAATTGAGGCGTTGCAGCGGGGGAAAACATTATTTTAATTCAAAATCAACTGTTTTTTTATTTCACTATTACTTTTATTCAGAAATATTGGTGGTGCTTTCATCCATACTCAAACTTTCTCTGCATTCGCTTACCAATTTAGTGAACGCTTTTCTTTTCGAATCATCATTTTTAAAGGCCTCTTTAACTTCCTTTCTCAATTGATCACCTAATTCATCTAATTTTTTACGCTCCTCTTTATTACCTGCTTTACTTGCAGCTTTTTCTTTGGTTAAATACTCACATTCAATTGCAGCGTATTCTTCAGGAGTCTTAAGCGCAGTTTTATCTACTGCGGAAGAAGTTGCATTTGCAGATGCATCATTTGTTTTATCTCCACATGAGAATAGTGTTAAAGACAAAAGCATTCCTACTAAAATTTGTTTTTTCATATTTTATTTTTTTCAAAAATAGAACTCCTATTTCGTTTATTGTTTTGCATCTTGTTGCATCTTTGTATCACCTGTATTTCTTCCTTTTATTTGTAAGTATGTTTGAAAATGAATAAAGACCTAGATCAATTGTTTTTACTTGAATTGGCGCGTGAAATTGAACGAAAAATTGGATTTCAAGTGCGTGAATTTCATGATTGTAAGTCACTTTCAAATTTGCTTTCTCTTTCGAATAAAATGGTTTCGGCACATTCATTGGCGCGGTTTTATGGATTGACTAAAGAGCACCATCGCCCTTATACTTCCACCTTAAATTTACTTGCCGGTTTTGTCGGATATGCGAGTTTCGCCCGATTTTGTACTGATTTTTCTGATAAAATGGAATTCGCTCTTGCCAATCCTGGTGGATTTTCACTGGGCGCATTTTCATTTACCGCACTTGAATTATGCATAGCGACGAACGATTGGAAAAATTTTCAATTCATTTTAGACTCTTATCAAATTGATCATCAGAAAAATGATTTGAGCATGTTTCTCGGAAATGCTGTCAGACAACACTCAAACAAAGATGAATTTTTGAATGCGTTGATAGAAATTGAAAACGGAAGACACTTGTTTTTTGAAAGCTTTGTAGATGAAGATGATCCCGGACACTACTACTCCAATGCCTTAGAGAAATACTACAGTCGGTTCAGAACCAATTTTGAAAACACCCTTTTTCAAACGTGTTACCTGGGCGCTTCTACCATATATCGCTTAGGAAATTCAATCGACACAAATACTCAATCAATTGTTAATCAATCTATTGATTATTCAACACTACATTTTCATCCTTTGGCTCGATTATTTGAAATGCGTATTTTGTTGGCTTATTCCCCTAGTAAAATCATGCAGCAGGTAGAAGAAATGCTGAATTCGTTAAATAAATTCCGGCAGTATGAAAAATGTTGGATTCTAGCCAGAACCATCAAAGCATTGGCTCACACCAAACAAATTCGAATTGCGCTTAAAAATCGGGCATTTAGCGATGCTATTTTGGAAAACTACCGCGAAATAGGGGGTGAAATCAAATCCATTGCAGAACTAATCATACAGCTCACGGTTCATTCCTTATTGAATCAATCGAAAGATGAATTATTTCCAGCTTCCAGGATGCGAGAAAAGCATTTGAATGAAACAAACGCGCGCATAGCCGTTGAGTCTGCTACAGCATACATTGGCTCCAGTGATGCGGTGAAAAACCTACTTGAAAAAAATCTGTCGGTTTTCACCAAACAAACGGGTCAAACGTGGTTAAACGAAATGGTCTATTAATCTAAAAAAGCCCCAACTATCTAGGATAGAGGAGGCTTTGCAGCGGAATGGGTTAGTTTTTGATAAGCTTTTCTATGTTGAGTAACGCTCCTTCGATTTTTAAATAATAGGTTCCTTTTGCGAAATTCATCATGTCAATATCTTGCTTGATGTTGCTAATTGTATCTTGCATGAGGATTCTACCCATGAAATCTAAGATAGTAAAGGAGTTACCAATTAATTCAGGAGCAGATTGAAGCGTTATTACACCATTCGTTGGGTTTGGATAAACATTGTATTGAAAAACTTTATTTTCATTCACTCCTATCTGGCCATTATTCACAATATTTGATCGAGAAACTCCATAATTTAAACTCTTTGTTGGATCACAGTTCAATGGATTGACAACCTCGATTTGGTAATAAAGTGGTCCAGCTGGAGGAGTTAAATCAGTATATGAATTTAAGTTACTTTGAATAGTGGTTAGTAAACTAATGTTGGAAGGGTCTGTTCCACGGTAAATATTATAACTACCAAAGTTCAATCCTTCGTAATGACTCCAAATCAAGTTCCAAGCGCCACCAATGCCTTGGTTAATAGTCAAGTGAATCGTTTTATGAAAATCACCTAAATTTGTTTCAACCCCACAAGTATCTAAGATAGAAACTTTGTAGCGATATGCCTGTACAGCCGGATTGGAATTTGCGTCTAGTAAAATAGCTAAGTCTGTATAATCTGTCCCCCCGATTTTCGCATATACATTGGAAACATTTGTTTCTTTATATACATAGAACGAATCAATACCTAAAGTCACTGGTTTTTCCCAAATAATTTTATTCTCATTGGTTAGAGAATCCATACCTACAATACAAACTAGTTGTGGTTGCATAAAGGACGCATTTACAACAAACGGGTTGGAAGTTCGTGAACACCCATTCGTATTAGTCACGGTAACAGAATAATTTCCAGATTGTGAAACCACCAATGAACTTGATGTTGAACCCGTGTTCCATAAATAACTTGTAAACCCACTTGGCGCAGTTAAAGTCATTGAACCACCCGAACAAGGAGTAATGGTTCCAATTGAGGTAATCGTTGGAACGGAAGGCAGAGGATTGACTGTTACTGAAATTCCAGCAGAAGTTACCGGACAATTGTTTTGATAAATGGTAACGGTGTATGAACCACTTTGCGTTGGATAAAACAAACTGCTTGTTGCCCCGCTTACTGGAATACCATTTTTATTCCATTGGTAAGAGAATGAAGGATCCATGTTGCAACTTAACAACAGTGAATCTCCGACACAGCCAGTTAAGGATGTAGTTTGATTAAGCGCTGCGGTATGTGTACATGTAACTCCACCGATAACAAAGATCATATCATTAAAGGTTTGAGTGCTTGTACAACCCGAAGTGAGGTTTTCTGCAACAACGGTAACATCGGCATAGCCGTCTTGTGTGTATGTGTGACTTAAGAAAGGTGCGTTGGATTGTTGTGAAGTTCCATCACCAAAATACCAGGTGAAATTATAGTTACTCAAATTTTGTGTTTGATTGGCAAAAGCCACGTTGAGTGGAGCATTTCCGAAGGCAGGGTTGGGGGAAATCAAAATATTATCATTCAAGTTGAAATTTAAATTGATTGTAACGATACTGTCGCAGCCAGATTGATTAGTAAATGTTTGGGTGTATTGACCGGTTTGTGTATACTGTTGACCATTCCATAAATAGGGAATATCACATGAACTTACACTTGTATTCGTTTGAATGGGCGAATAAGTGAGGGTAATTTCAATTAATGTATCCTGACTTATCTGAAAATAAGTGCCTGGTGCTATGTACGGAGTTCCATTCAAATTATAAGTGGATGTACAAGATTGAATATTTAAATAATTAATGTTACTTATTGAAGTACAATAGCAATTATGAGAGCCTAAAGAAAACCAGTTTCCAAATTGAATTGGATTACCACTTGTATTAAATAATGTATCACCATTTGCGTCAATTATGTATGTTACAGCTGGAATTGAATCGTATTGTAACAACGGATCAAAAAATGAAGGATTAGCTGTCACACCATTCAACACAGTATTTTTTCTGATTAAGGAATGATCTTTTGTTACTAAGACTCCCAATCCTGAATTATGAGGAAAAACAGTCGACCAAGCCCCGTCTTGTCCTGAAGAAACTCCAGTTGCATTAGCAGGGTTTTCACCTATTTTTCCAAAAACATCAACAATTTGAAATCCTATTACAGATAAAGAATTAATCACTAAACTTGAATCAGATGGTAAAATTCCCTTGCCTAAAATAATTGCATCGTTACCATTCCAGAAAAGAGCATTATTATCAGCATAATTTGGACAATAAAATCCATCTGCTCTTGCTTGTAGTGAATCCCAAACAGGTGCGTATTGACCCGTTCCTAATGGATCTCTTCTATCAATCACAGCAACATAAACATCATGCGGAGCAATAAATCCACTTAATTGAATTGAATTTACACCTGTAATAGTATCAAATCCATTTCGATAGGTCGCAATAAAATATTGACTCAAATCAATTGTTGATGATGTTGGATTATATATTTCAATCGCTTTGTTATTACTCCATCCCTCCACATATTCTGAAATAAATAATTCTGTACAGAATGACTGTTGAGCCTTTAAATGAAATGAAAGACCGAACAGAGATAAGAATAACATAAGTTTTTTCATCTTAATTTATCGTATTACTATTAAAAAATTTAAAATGCCACTTTCTAATGATTCGCCCTATACCTCATATCTGGGGTTCCATCCTTTTTACGTGGACCCGCTTTTCTCATAGCGAAATTGGCTATTGATGCTCCTGCATCTTGCAATAATCTTGAATCATCCCATATTTTCTGTAGTCCATCTTCTTTCGATGCAAATCTCACTTCCGTTTTTTCACGTATTGTGTAATTGTAAAAGAAACCATCTCTAAAAACCAGTGTGCCCTTTTGTCCATCAGCGAATTTAATCCCGATGAATTTATCATTTTTGCGTTTTCTAAAATCAAGTACATCACTAGGCCCTTTTTCTAATTCTTCCTCTTTAAAACTCTTCGTATAAGTATATGTTTCATAATGAATTGCTTCTTTAAGGTCCTCAGGAGGCACAGCAGATTCTTCCAATGCTGCAGCTTCATTTGCAGATGCCATTTCATTTTCCAATTCAGAATTCTTTAGTGGTTTGTCCTTTTGGTTGGCTCCTCCACAACCTATAAGAATAGCAGCAGTCAGAACGAACGAAAGTGGTAATAATGTAATTTTTTTCATCTTTTTTATAGTTGATTTACAAAACATTAAGTTCTTATGAAATTAATTGATTCAAAATTGTTGATAATAAACCGTAAATAAAACTGCAACTTACGGCAACTTTATCTTCAACCCTAAAGAAGCAGGGGTTTGAACAAAATGTGTAATTTAGGGCGTATGGAATTCTATCAATCCGTTTATTATTCAATGATTTTGTCCGATTTGCGAAAAAAATCGGGTATTTCCATGCGCTCTTATTCGGATGCCCTTTTGTTATCTGCTGCAATGGAATCGGCTAAATTCTCCATCTCCTCACACACGCTAGCTCGTTTTTTTGGGTTTATTCCACGCAGAAAAGTATATCCATCTACGCTTCAACTTATCTGCAATTACTTGGGGTTTGACCACTTCGATGCATACCGAAGCTATGTTGATCGAACCCATCAGCGTAGTTTACTGAGTGATATTGGTCTTTTTTTCGATCCGCTTTGCTCCATTCAACGCTTTGAAATAGCGATTCAGCTCATGGATCATCAAGAAATAGAACTTCATCTGGATTGTATCAACTTTGACCATGAAAAAATTGAAAAACTAGCTCATTTAGTGGGCTATTTAGTGCGGCATTCGTTGAATCAAAAAGAATTATTGACTTTATTGATAAAAACAAGCAACGGACGAAGGCTATTTTTTGAACGCTTTGTAGATGAGGACGATCCTAAAAATTACTTCAGTACTACCCTCAATACTCTTTATTTAAAGCACGTTACCACTGAAAATAATCGCCTGTTTTACTACTGTTTTTTAATTGCCAATGCTTCCTATCACGGAAAAAAAATAGATCCTAATTGGATAGGTAATTTCAACATGGAAACTGTGAATTTGAGTATTTCTGCCTTGCATTTCCACGAAATTTCACGGGTTTTTGAAACGAAAATCCTGGTTCAATTCCATTTGTCCAAGCACAACCATCAAAAAACAAAATCCATCTTTGAAGAAATGCTTGCCGTTTCTACACCAATGGAAATGCATGCTCAAGCCTGGATTCTGGCGCGCGTATTGAAAGCCCTCGCATTCTCCCATCAACTCAAACAATCAATGAAGCACGAAACTTTTAAAACGTTTATTTCATCCGTCTACAAACAAAGTGAGGTTCAATCTATGGGTGAATTAATCGTTCAGTTAGTTTACTTTCGATACATAGCCAAAGAAAATCAAGAAATTAATCCACCGCTTACCATTCAGTCATCCTATTTTCAAAACGAATACCACACGCGTTTGAGTACTGAAGCAGCCACAAGAAGTTTATTTTGTTTGGAACCTGAACGAGAAAAATTACATACCACTTTAGATACCTATACAAAAACTACGGGTACGTCATGGGTTATGAATGTATTGGAAAATAATGCTTGATTAAACACGCTCCACCCAATCTCCATGTTCTTGGATGAGGTCGATCAAAGCTTGGACGGCTTGGTCTTCCGGAACATTTTTACGGACAACGGTTTTTTCTTTGTAGAGATGTATTTTACCCGGGCCTGTACCAACATACCCATAATCTGCATCGGCCATTTCGCCCGGACCATTTACGATACAGCCCATAATTCCGATCTTGATTCCTTTCAAATGAGACGTTCGCTCTCGAATTTTTGCAGTTGTTTCTTGCAAATCAAACAAAGTTCTGCCGCAAGAAGGACAGGAAATGTATTCTGTTTTAGAAATGCGGGTTCGGGTTGCTTGAAGAATTCCAAACGCAGTAGAATTGATTACTGTCATCGGCTGAGTGCCTTTCAACCACAAACCATCTCCAAATCCATCAATGAACAACGAACCACAATCACTCGAAACATAAAGTTGAAACGTTTCATTGTCCGATGAGAAATTCTCCACTTTCAACACAACAGGTGTTTCCAACTGGCGCGAAAGTAAATCAATATACACCTTCCTGAAAAGTTGAGTTTTGTTGGAATAATCGGTTTTTAAAACCAAAATAAGATTAGGGAAATCTTGCACATTTTCAGGTATCGAATCAGTACATTCAATTTCTAGAAAAATGCGTTGGTTTTTATCCAATTCGCTTAAGTGATCTGCTTTCACCAAAGGAAAATAACCTGGTTTTGAAGCGTGTTTTTCGGTCCAAGAGGAGAAATCCACAATTACACCTAAGGTTCCTGGAACCTCAAAATCAAGTGTGTTTTGACCAATATATACGTAATCCGCAGCTAAATCCTGCAAATTCCATTTATCTAATTGAATCGAATAATTGTATCCAAAACCATAAAAATTTGCTGGAGTAATTGTTTGTTTTTCAGACAAATCTGCCACTACTACTGGAACGTGTTTTCCACCGATATTATGAATTTCGTTCGTTTTTCTGCGCGAATAAGAAAAAGGATTGTAAGGTAGAGAAGTAATCTTCTCTGAAATTAAAAAATCCTGAGCAGCATCAAATTTCTCCGCTAATTTTCGCGCTACAGGAATTTCAAACTCTGGTTCTTCTGTCAAGGAAACGCGAATGGTATCCCCTATTCCATCTTCTAAAAGTGCTCCAATTCCAACCGCTGACTTGATCCGTCCATCTTCTCCATCTCCCGCTTCAGTAACCCCTAAATGCAATGGATAGCAACGACCATTTTCCAGCATTTTTGAAACCAACAAACGGTAAGCTTGCACCATAACCAAGGTATTGCTGGCCTTCATGGAAATGGTCAGGTTAAAATACTGGTGTTTTTCACAAATGCGAATGAACTCAAACGCGGATTCAACCATTCCTTCCGGCGTATCTCCATATCGACTCAAAATCCGATCAGAAAGCGAACCATGATTCGTGCCAATCCGCATAGCGGTATTGTATTCTTTGCACAATAAGACGAGCGGTGTAAATTTCGTTTCTATTCGTTCTAACTCAGCTTGGTAAGTATCATCCGTATAATCGATTTCCTCAAATTTCTTTTTATCCGCATAATTTCCAGGATTCACCCGTACTTTTTCGACCAATTTTGCAGCAATTTCAGCAGCATTCGGCGTAAAATGAATATCTGCAACGAGTGGCGCAAAATATCCTCTATCGTGAAGTGCCTGCCGAATAACACCCATATTTTCTGCTTCATTTTTACTTGGAGCAGTCAACCGAACCAGCTCGCAACCCGCTTCAATCATCCGAATGGATTGCTCAACCGATTTTTCGGTATCCATGGTGTCTGTTGTAGTCATGGATTGTAAGCGAATTGGATTTCCCGCCCCCATTTTCAACTGGCCAATGGTAACTTCCAACGTGGGAACTCGCTTGCGGTTCAATAAATCCAAACAATATGACATCATGAGCTAAAATTAGTAAACAAAGGTAAGAATTGTTTGTTCGATGGGAGAATTCGGTGAACTTTTCTGAAAAAATTACTCCTGCATCATTTTGGTTTTATGGATAGAGAAAAGAGCATACAAATAACTAAAAATACTAATTCCCATTTGGGTTTCAAGCGTATCTTCCGTTAAAAACGAAACAGCCAATAAACTAATAAAAATAATTCCCAGCTTGTCTCGTAATTTGATTTGAAACTTAAAATAGATAAATAGTACATAACATAAGTAAAGTGCCCCACCGATTCCGAAAGTGATAAAAAAGGTAAGGTATGTATTATGTGCTTCCAGCCTGTTATTAGGAAATAATGAGGAATTGTCGCTTTGATATTCATCATGAAACGCCTGTTTTATATCCCCAGTACCTACACCAAAAAGTAAGTTTTTTTGAGCGATGTGCCAACCCGTTTTCCAAAATTCCAATCGCTGAAGCAAGGTGCTGCCATTTGGATTATTAGCCACATGAATTTGATACCTCATCTCGTTTAATCGGCCAATAAAACCTGGTTTCTTTTCGTTAATATCGGCTGTGCCATTTTCTATTTCCTTGAAATCACTTGCCTGAAGTTTATTTATCCCTAATCGGTTTGCAGGTAAATTTTTTGAATGCAAATAACGTATCAGGGTGTATTTGATAGGTTGTTTTTTACGATCATTTCCTTGAAAATTATAGGTAGAGTGTTGTTTCCATTCTATTTCTAATTCCCCCATATTAACTGGTAAATTAGTTGAGGAAGGAGGTATAGAAAGGTAATAAATAACAGCTAAACCTGAAAATAAACCGATTGTTACCAGTCCAATACCCACCCAATTATACTTCTTCTTATAAAAAGCGAAAATCCCACTTAGAAGTAACACAATTAACACCGAAAGCAAACCGGAAAACACCTGACTAAAAATGGTGTAGGCAACTAGCAAGAAAGCTGCAATCCAATAAACTTTGCTCCAAGATCCACATTTTCTACTTCCAAAATAAATAGCAATGGAAACCCCAAAGGCTACTAATATTCCGAACCGAATGTGCGAACCAAACAAGGATAATTCGCGCATGTCGCCATAATAGCGATCACCAAAAAATTGAAAATAAGTCAAGGTGTTTAGTGAAGCGATTATCAAGATTGCTAAAAGCAATAAGGTGAGTAATCGATCTTGAAATTTTACAATCAGTGCTGGTTTTGCAAAAACAATTAGAGGAATAGTAATCAAAGATGTTTTCATGCGCACGTCATCCCATCCTTCCGAATAATTTTCTGTCCAAAACATGCCAAGGAAATGAAGAAAAAACAAGCCAGCAATTAGCAAAAAAAGACGGTTCGATCGTAATGAATTGAAAAGTGCTTTGTAGTTACACTCGAGCAGCAAATTCAATAATCCGAGTAGAATCCCGGTAGACAATAATGCTTTACTACATACAATCCCAACAGCGAACATTGACAAAACAACCACGTGTACCGCATTTGAATAATTTTCTCCAAAAAATCGCTTTAGCATAGTTGATTAAAGGATAAACAATTATTTCTTTAAAATCGAATTGTAGGTATTTTGATTTTGTAAAATTTCGACTGCTTTTGACACGCTTTTGTCTGAGGTAAATCCGTTTATGATTCGTCCATTTTCAAAGTAATATCGAGAAATAATTTCATTTTCTAAGATACTTTGTATCTCATTTTTTGATTTATCGAAATCTGCTTCTTTGGACGAACTTACCTTTTTCAATAATGTTTCATAATCCGATTTGACAGCCTCAAAATACCCTTCTTTTTCTGCCGTTTCTTTCCATTTTTTAATACTTTCTTCAGAAGCTGTTGCATAATCAAAATCTTGTTTCATTACATATTCCTTGAACTCCTTCAATTCATCAGCCGACAATTTGAATTGATTGGCTGCTTGAATAGTAGTGTTTTTCTGGAAATACTCGGTTGCGAAATTAAACAACACGTGTTTTTGTAAAAGCGTTCGGGTAAATTTACTCAAGGTCTCTGTACCTGTTTTTTCATCTGGCTCAATTCCCCTACCATCAATTACTTTTCTGCCATTGGGTGTTTGGAAGGTTTTTAACAATGAATCAGCGATTTCAGCGGGTTTATCTCCATCCTTTTTATCGTAGTATTCTAATCGTTGCACACAACGTCCAGATGGCGTATAATATTTCGCAATTGTTAACTTTACTTTTGATCCATATTTTAAATCATAGGTGCGCTGAACCAAGCCTTTTCCAAAACTGGTTGAACCTACAATTACTGCCCGATCTAAGTCTTGTAAACTTCCTGAAACAATCTCAGAGGCTGATGCTGAATTTCCATCGATCAACACCACCAAAGGTATTGTCAAATCTGTTGGCTCATCAAGTGCTTTATAATTTTTATTTTCTTCCTTTATTCTTCCTTTCGTTGTCACAATTGTTTGGTTTTTTGGCACGAACATATTCACGATTTTTACAGCCTCAATTAACAATCCACCGCCATTTCCTCGCAAATCCAAAATTAATTCCTTCATCCCTTCTTTTTTTAATTTCTCGAAGGCTTTGCTAACATCGGCGTGGGCAGTTTGGGTGAATGAATTTAGTTTAATATACCCCACCTTGTCTTTGATTATTCCAGAGTAAGGAACATCCGGAAGTTTTATTTCATCCCGAGTCAGTGAAAGTACTTTTTTACCTTGATTTGGACGTTCTATCTCAATGTTTACAGTGGTTCCTTTGGGTCCTTTCATAGCGGAAGAAACCTCATCATTGGATTTTTTTACCATACTTTTACCATCAATTGAAATCACTTTATCTCCTGGAATTAGGCCTCCTTTTTGCGCTGGATTTCCTTCATACACCTCAGAAACAGTGACATAATCGCCAATTTTAACAATTTGAGCACCTAAACCTCCATACTGTCCTGTGGTTAATAATCGATAATCTTCAATATTTGCCTCATGATAATACACAGTATATGGATCAAGGTCTTTTAACATAGCATCAATGGCTGCTTTTGATACTTTTCCGGTTTCGGGATTGTCTACATAGTATAATTCCAATTGTTCAAAAATCTGATCCATGATTTCTAGGTTTTTCAACACCTCAAATCCGTTCGATTGAGCCCAGCTATTCGTTTGAATAAATAATAATAAAATAACTACTCGAATCTTCGATTTTAAGAGACTAAAGAAATTAATTTGGGATACTTTCATGATCAATTAGTTTTATAATTAATTTTTCGACTTTTTCTTGTATAAACTCGAAGGTTGGAATTTCATTCGATGAATAAACAAAACAAATGGCGTATTTTTTTTTTGTGTTTTCTATAAACGAATCTAAATGTACTTTATTCTTTCGAAATGCTTCACGAATGAGTCTTTTGATGAAATTTCTTTGCACAGCACTCTTTACTTTTTTTTTGGGAACAGATATTAATACTTGAAAAGGAACATTTTCCGTTAGTTTTGTTTCTAGTACAATTGCATACAAAGGATATTGCTTCAAACGATGTCCACTAGCAAATACTGCATCGATGAGAAGTTTGCTACATAACTTATATTCCTTTCCAAAATTTTCTTTCACGTAACAAAGGTACATTCAATTCAAGCAATTGAAAAACATTGTATTATTTTTGATGATTGAACTCTCCAAAATTGACTAACTTTAACTTTAAATCTGAATAGTCCTAGTTTGGGAGTTTCACGACTTAGAAATTAGAATTTGGGAATAAATAAATTGTAGAATGAAATTATTTTTTCTTTATTGCTTGCTTGGGGGAATGAGTTTAGGAACGGTCGCTGCTCAAAAAAAAGTAAGCGTTTTGTATCAGTTCATCGGCAATGGAACGGTTGGAACAACACCTGTCACAATGCAATTAAACATGCAATCCAATGGTATAATCAAGGGGAACTATTCTATAATTAATTCCAACCCATCTACATCATATAGTTTGGAGGGCAACAGTCCTCTCGGGGACAGTGAGCAATCGACTATTTACATTAAGGAAAATGACGTGGAAAAAGGCTATTTCATTCTTCCATATGACATCGAAGATTTGGAAATCCTGATAGGTAAATGGTATAATTTGGATGGTTCAAAAACTCAAAATGTTTATATCAAACGAATTCATTAAACAGATTCAATGTAGGTTACTTTGGCTAAGCCTATTCAGTAGCATAATCATTGGATTTTCACTCCAAATTCGAGCGCAAGATTCCAAAAACTGTCTGCTACTTGACAATTGGCAGTCCGATTCAATTTTAACAAATTCAACTCAAGTGCGATATAGCAGTTGCTGGGGATTTGTTCAAAATGGATTAGAATATGGAGTTATTGGGTCCACGGAAGGCCATCATATTTTTCAACTAACAGCGGCAGACTCCTTCCAATTAATTGATTTTGTTCCGGGTAGATATGTTTCTAGTCAAGCTATTACGCGTGAATATAAAACGTATCAAAATTACTTGTATGCGACAGCTGATGAAGGATCGGGTAGTTTACAAATCATGGATCTAAGCTATTTGCCAGATTCCGTTGTACTGGTTGCAGATATACAAAATACCACAATAGGTAAAATACATAATTTGTTTATTGATACAAGCAATGCCCTTTTATTTGCCTGTTCAGTAACCCCTTTTTTGAATGGACAGGAAATGAGCTTAGTGCCACTCAAGGTGTTTTCGTTACAAGACCCCTTAAATCCAACTATACTTTGGGAAGGACCCGATGATATTTCCGAAGTACATGATATTTTTGTCCGCGACAATTTGGCTATTTTAAATTGTGGATATGACGGAATTCGGGTTTATAATTTTACCGATCCAACTTCGCCTCAATTTTTGAGTAATTTAAGTTTTTATCAAGAACAAGGGTATAATCACCAAGGGTGGCTTACCCCCAATAACGAAACGTATGTTTTTGCAGACGAAACCCCTGGAACAAGAATCAAAAAAGCACAACTTACACCGTCCAACAATCTAACGATCCAATCGGTATTTGGAACGGAAAATGAGCCGTATTTAAAAACAGCTCATAATATTCAATGTACCAATGAGTTTGCCTTTGTTGCTTATTATAATGACGGATTGCGGATTTTTGACATACGAACAAACCCACCACAAGAAATTGCTTTTTATGACACGCACCAAGACATCAATGGGAACACCTTTTCCATGTGGGGAGCATGGGGAATTTATACTTTACTTCCCAGTCAACGAATTTTAGTTTCGGATCGAATTAGCGGATTTTATCTATTTTCTTTTGATAGAAATTTATTTACCAACGTTCAACCAACTGAAAACATCCGGCTTTTACCCAATCCAAGTAATTCGAACGATGGGTTTACTGTGCAACTGCCCTATAAAATGAATGCAACTTCGATTTGTGTTTATGATTCATTTGGCAGAAAAATTGTAGAAAAAATACAACCAGCATCCAATTTAGTAACAATAGACTCAATTATCGTTTCTGGTATTTATTATGTTCAAATAGAATTTGTAAACTACCTAAATGAAATCGAAAAACACATCGAAAAATTAATGATCAACTAATATGAAATATTCTTTTTTTCTCATTCTAATCCTCGTCCAATCTGCAATTTCCTACGGTCAAAATGGAAAGCAACCAAAATTAAAATGTTACGAAGATAGCATCGATTTGGAAGGGTACATTGTTTCTGATTGTGGCAGAAAAAAAGGGGTTATGAGTTTTGACGATAAATTAATGATAGACCCTGGGACAAATGCTATTTTATGGAACCACAACAAGCAACCATTTAATGGCGAATGCGAATCTTGCTATTCTGTGAATGAGAAAACGTATTTTCGATTTAAAGTTGAATCTGGTCAAATAAATGGTCAATACCTCGTAAATTATCCTTCCGGCTGTATTCAAGAACGAGGAACGAAAATAATGGGGAAATTTGATGGTAAGATCGAGCTTTTTTACGATTCCACGAATGCCATCAAAGAAATATCCAATTATGTTTTAGGAAAAATGTCTGGTGAGCAACTATTTTTAAAACCGAATGGAGACACGATTTCTTTTGAAAATTATAAAATTGTTTCAAAAGGTGATCAAATTGAATCTTTATTACATGGAGTGCAACGCCAATATTTTTCGAATGGCAAAATGGAATCAGAAATAAATTACAATACTGGTTTGTTAGAGGGTAATTATAAAAAATACAGCAAGGATGGCACATTGATCAATGACCGCAAATTCAAAAAAGGAAAAGAATCTGGGAAATGTATCTCCTATTATGATAACGGAAAAACGATGTTTGAAGAAAATTGGAAAGATGGAATTAAAGAAGGTGATTTCATTTTCTATTTACCCAATGACTCCATAAAATTTGAAGAGCATTATAAAAAAGGAGTGGCAGAAGGGACTTTCAAAGAGTATTACGATAACCGCCAAATGCAGTCACTTATAGTCTACGTAAAAGGTAAAGTAGTAAGTGAGAAATATTGGAACGAGTACGGCCAGGAAATTACGGATGAAACCAAAACAGAGTTGGATAAACAAGAAGATACTAATTTAAAAAAGACAAATAAAAATTCAGTAGATTCAAAACCGAAAACCGAAAAAAAAGGCAAAGAAGAAAAACCAAAAGCAGGAAGTAAAAAGAAAACGAAGGAGTCAACTCCATCAGAGAAAAAAGAAGAGGAAGAGTAAACATTGTAATAAAAAACTGTAATTTCGCTTCACAATAAAACCGAATGAACTATCCTGATATCTCAGTTATTATTCCTTGTTACAACGAAGAAAAAAGTATTCAATTGATGTATGATCGATTAATTACATCAATTTCTTCAATCACCGTAAACTTTGAATTTATATTTATTAATGATGGTAGCAAAGATAATTCTCATTTTGAATTGATTCGCCTTTCAAAAGAAGACTCACGTGTTAATTATATCAATTTCAGTCGGAACTTTGGACATCAAATTGCTGTATCCGCCGGACTTGATTATTCAAAAGGTTCTGCTGTTGTAATTATTGATGGTGATTTGCAAGATCCCCCTGAAGTTATACCTGAGATGTATGCAAAACATAAAGAAGGATTTGAAGTGGTTTATGGTCAAAGATTAAAGAGAAATGGAGAAGGTTTTTTTAAGAAAATTACAGCCAAATATTTCTATCGAATTTTAAAGAAAATTACAAGTGTTGATATTCCTGTCGATACCGGAGATTTTCGATTAATTGACAGAAAAATAGTGAACGATTTAAAAAAAATGCCGGAGCAAAATAAGTTCCTTCGTGGACAAATTGCTTGGTTAGGTTATAGACAAACAAATGTATTTTTTGAACGACGAGAACGGAAATTTGGTGAAACAGGTTACCCCTTTTCTAAAATGTTGAAATTTGCTTTGGATGGAATTACGGGATTTTCTGATTTTCCATTACAATTTGTGACTAAAACAGGGATTTTTATTTCATTTATTTCATTCCTTGTTATTCTTTACGCCATATTCTCACACTTTATACTTCAAAAAACAATAACAGGTTGGACATCTCTTATTATTAGTTCAATGTTTATAGGAGGTGTGCAATTAATTTCAATTGGAATTATCGGGGAATATATAAGCCGCATTAATAAAAATGTTCAAAATAGGCCTTTATATATTGTTTCTGATACAAATATTCTCCCAAAAGATTGAGAATTATGTCCAAATTATCACTAGGTAAAAACCGTTCATTACTTTATATTTTTTTGATTTTCGGAATATTATATTCGTGCATCTCATTCGTCAATCACTATAACTTCAGAACATACGGATGGGACTTAGGAATTAACAATAATGCCATTTTCGATTATGCCCATTTCAGATGGAATAATTGCATGATTATGCAGCCTTCTTTTACCAATGTTTTGTCTGATCATTTCTCGCTATACCCAATTCTTGTTTCTCCATTTTATTGGATTTTCGGTACATGGACAATGCTTATTTTTCAGATTTTAGCCATTCTTTTCGGTGGATTAGGAATCTATAAATACGTCCGTAGACTTACAGAAAATGAAACTCTTTCGCGCATTGCACTTTTACATTTCTTTACCATTTGGGGTGTTTTTTCTGCTTTGAGTTTTGATTACCACGACAACGTTGTTGCTACTATGTTTGCACCTTGGTTTTTGTATTATTTTGAACAACAAAAATGGAAGTGGAGTCTCCTGTTTTTTGCTTTGATCGTTATTGCCAAAGAAAATATGGCACTATGGGCGGCCTTCATTGGTCTCGGTTTAGTCTGGAAGTCTGCGTTTGAAAAAAACAGAAAAAAATTACTAATGAGTTTCTTGTTTGCCTTTTTAGCGATCACCTATTTTATTTTAGTTATTAAGGTAATTATTCCCTCTTTGGCTACCCCAGGAAGAGATTATTTGCATAATTCTTTCAATTCACTCGGTAGCAATTTTGGTGAAGTATTATTAAATATCATCAA
Source organism: Lishizhenia tianjinensis (assembly GCA_943330745.2). Lineage (GTDB taxonomy): Bacteria > Bacteroidota > Bacteroidia > Flavobacteriales_D > Crocinitomicaceae > UBA952. The sequence continues at coordinate 56,379 of CALQIX020000005.1, read as the reverse complement.
ACATCCACTAAAAGCCCTCGAATTACTATTTGTTAATCACTCCGGAGACCCTGGATTCGATGGGATTAAGGCTGAAACATATTTTGCTATCCTGCTTGCCGGTGGTTTAGCTTTATTTATTGCGCCTGAATATTTAATCATGATAATTCCCATTGTAGCTCAAAAAGTTTTCAATGACATACCCATGAGATGGGGTATTAGCGCACATTATTCCATTGAATTTGCACCCATACTTGTAATTGCTTTATATACGGTGATTTACAAAATCAAAAAATGGCAAATACCTATAGCTACTATTAGTTTAGCAATTTCATTGATTTCGTGCATGAGTTTCTTAGATCATCGCACTTCCGAATATTACAACCGTGAAAACAGTCAGTTTTATAAAAAATCACATTGGGTTCGAGATTTTGATGTTGCCGAAGCACACCGAATTTTATCAAAAATACCAGCTGAAGCCAGAGTAAGCGCCCAGTCTCCTCTTTGCCCTCATTTAGCGTTTAGAGAAAAAATATATCATTACCCATTCCTTGGCGATGCAAACTATATTGCCTTAATTCCAGCCGAATCAAACAAATACCCACTTAACAATGAAAGCTATAAAAAAGCAATTGATGATTTTTTAGCTAGCGGTGAATGGGGAATTGTTGATAAAAATGATGCGATATTGATATTAAAAAAATTAAATTAATTGCACATTAACAACAAACGTAGACATTTACCGTTTTTCATGGTTATGAGGTTCATTTTTATCATTTACTTCTTGTTTGGTTCATTTTCAATCTTCAGTCAAATTGGAACGGGACAATGGCGATTTCATTCTTCTACCAAAAAGGCTATTGATGTCGTTGCAACCAATGATTTCATTTATACAGCATACGAAAATGGCTTATCAATTCTAGACCTTTCCGATAAGAGCCACACACTTTACAATGCGTTAAACCTGCTGTCCGATATTGAAATCACTTGTTTGTATTATGACCAATCCGACCAATCGCTATACATTGGTTATGCTAACGGGAACATTGATAAATTAAAAAACGATATCATTTACAACATTCCCGCATTAAAATTAGCCCAAGTACCCAATTCAAAACGAATCAACCGCTTTGAAAAAAATGGATCATTTGTATATGCTGCTTGTGATTTCGCTATTTTAAAACTTGATCCCTTAAAAAATGAGGTGAAGGATACGTATTATCCAACCAATTCATTGGAAAAGATATCGGATTTGTGTTTTTCAGCAGATACAATTTTTGCCCTGACACCCTCTAAATTATTATCCGGGTTAATCAATAATCCAGCATTAACAGATCAATCACAATGGTCCATAGACACTCGCTTGCAGCAAGTTTCAGGGTCAACTTTTACGGAAATTGAAATAATGAATTCCGATTTAATCGTGTTAATAAAAGTAGATGGTCCAAATGGTGATATGGTTGTAAAAATTGGACAACCAAACAATCTCGCTATTTCAAATTTTCCGTGGGCAGCAAAAATAAATTCAATTAACGCAATTAATAATAATCAACTAGCAATAAACGCGCAGGGTGGTTTTGCTACATATGATCAAAACTACCTTCAAACATTATTATATGGCACCGGAACTTTCAACCAAGAGTTTTTGGTAAGTCGTTCGGCTTATAATACAAAAGGTATTTGGATAGCGGACAAGAGCCTTGGATTGGTGTGGTTTCCGGTAGATTATTTTTCATACGATCGTTTTCCTATTTCTGGAGCAGCTAACAATTCCTATTATTCGATGGATGCTCTGAATGGAAAATTAGCAATCTCTTCTGGGTATTTACTCAACAAATTGCCTGCTTTTACCAGAAATGGAATTCATTTTTTTGAGGGGGAGTCATGGAGTTTTACAGATGTGTATGAACAAGCCTGTTGGACAGAATCAAATGTATGGGATTTTTTAGATGTTTCCATCAATCCCAAAAACGCGAAAGAATATGCTGTCAGTACGTATTCTGAAATACCAGTTACCGTTTTTTCGGATGGTCAAGGACAAATTTTTACAGATACCAATTCAACAATCGAAAAAACCGGCATCGGAAATGGATGGTCGCTCGTTTCCGATGTAACCTATGATGAAAGAGGAAATCTATGGTGTTTAAATGGGTATTCTCAATTTCCTCTTAATGTAAAAGATGCTTCCGGTAATTGGTCCAATTTTGATTTAGGTGCAGCAGCCAAAAATAAGTACACAAAAAAAATGATTGTTGACTATGATGGAAATTTGTGGTGCGCCACCGCTGACGCCGGATTATTTGGATACAATTACAACAATACACTCACAAATACCGCTGATGATAAGCGAATTCAAATCAAAACAGGTGTAAATTCGGGTGATTTACCATCAGACAATATTACTGCTATTGCTGCCGATTTTGATGGTGAAATTTGGATTGGAACCGATGCAGGATTTGCTATTTTGTATAGTGGATCCAATTCGTTTACTGCTGCTGCAGGAGATTATGACGCACAACGAGTGAAGGTAAAATACGAAGGAAATGTGGAATATGTTCTCGGTTCTACTCACATTACTGATATTGAAGTGGATGGAGGTAATCGAAAATGGGTAGCCACAGCCAATGCAGGAATACTCTTGCTTTCATCAGATGGATCAGAAATCATTGAGCAACATACTGCAGGAAATTCACCAATGATTTCGGATGTGATTTACGATATCAAATTAGATCAAACAACTGGCGAACTTTTCATTATTACAGACAAAGGGTTAGTTTCCTACCGAACGAATGCAACCTATGAAGATCCTGAATATAGCTCCACTACGGTATTCCCCAATCCAGTGAGACCAACACATTTTGGACCCGTTACTATTCAAGGGATTCGTTACAACTCTGACGTAAAAATTACAGATGTCGCAGGAAATTTAGTTTACAAAACTGTTTCTAACGGTGGAACAGCAACATGGGATTGCAAAAACCTAAACGGCGAGCGGGTGGCAACGGGTGTATATCTCATTTGGACAGGAATGAACGAAGGAAAAGGGAAAAAAGTAGGTAAGGTGCTAGTTGTTAATTAGGAGCTATGAAACTTTTCATTTGGTCCCAAAAAAGTTTATTCACTGGAATAAAACCTTGTGTAACATATGCATGAATGGATTCATTCCTTAAAGACAACAACTCCTTTTTTCCGTAAAACGCATCCAATTTTTCAAGTGAATTCATTGCTGCCGTAAATCCTTGCCAGTTCATTAAATCAATTTCTTTTGAACCCTTTGCTTGAATTCGAATTTGTTCCACTTGATTGTGAGAATAAGCTAAAAGTATTAACAAATCTTTTGTTTTAAATTCTAAATAACAGATTTCGGAATATACTTTTTCTAGAACAGTATCACTAAAAATCTCCACTAGTTCAATTGCTTCATTGGGATTTTCTTCATTCAGTTTTTTCCATTCATCTCCTAAAATACCATGAACCACTAAGAATTGAATAAATTCTTTTTCCAATTCTTTTAATTCTTCCGTTGTTAATATCCGATATTTTAGAGAGTAATTCATATTGAATGCGAAATTAATTGATTAATTGAAAAAAGTAGAAAACAGAACTCAATTTCATTAAATTTGTCTTAACAACAGAAATGATGAATAAAAACGACGAATTACTGAATAAAAGAGCCCAAGCAAAATTAGGTGGAGGGCAAGTACGCATAGATAAACAACATCAACAAGGAAAACTAACCGCACGTGAACGGATTGAGGTCTTACTGGATGAAAATTCCTTTCAAGAAATTGGCGCTTTGGTTTCTCATCGATCAAAAGATTTTGGCTTGGATAAACAACAATACCCAGGTGATGGAGTAATAACGGGCTATGGAACAATTCACGGTCGCACGGTTTATGTGTTTTCACAAGATTTTACCGTGCTTGGAGGTTCATTATCTGAAAGTCATGCATTAAAAATCTGTAAAGTTATGGATATGGCAATGACCAATGGAGCTCCTGTAATTGGACTTAACGATTCCGGTGGTGCACGAATTCAAGAAGGGGTAGTTTCCTTGGCAGGTTATGCGGATATTTTCTATCGAAACACAAGAGCATCGGGTGTTATTCCTCAAATTTCGGTGGTAATGGGTCCATGTGCTGGAGGTGCCGTCTATTCTCCTGCTTTAACGGATTTTATTTTTATGGTGGAAGATACTTCCTATATGTTTGTAACAGGACCAAATGTGGTGAAAACGGTAACACATGAAGAAGTTTCTTCTGAAGATTTGGGTGGAGCAAGGACACATGCAGAAAAATCAGGAGTAAACCATTTTACTGCTCCTAATGATGTCGCTTGTCTAAAACAAGTCCGTGAGTTAATCACTTTTATGCCGCAGAATTATGCTGAGAAGCCACCCAAAATAACCGATTTCCAGTTTTCAGATAAAAAATTAGACTATATCAATTCCATTTTACCTTCAAATTCTAACCTTCCTTATGATATCCGAAAAGTAATTGATTGTGTTATTGATGATGATACTTTCCGGGAGGTTCATGCTGATTTCGCTAAAAACATTGTGGTTGGCTTTGCTCGTTTAGATGGAAGAACAATTGGTATCGTCGCCAATCAACCAGCAAGCATGGCAGGTGTTTTGGATATTGATTCATCGCGCAAGGGCGCACGCTTTGTTCGTTTTTGTGATTCGTTTAATATCCCTTTATTGGTTGTTGAAGATGTTCCTGGTTTTTTACCTGGCACAGATCAAGAATGGAGAGGAATTATCACGCATGGTGCCAAATTACTCTATGCATTTTCAGAAGCTACGGTTCCTAGAATTACCGTAATTACACGAAAAGCTTATGGTGGAGCATTTGACGTTATGAATTCTAAAAATATTGGTGCAGACTTAAATTTTGCTTGGCCTACAGCGGAAATTGCGGTTATGGGAGCTAAAGGTGCAGCAGAAATTATCTTCAAAAGAGAGATTTCAGAGGCAGTGGACCAAGAAGCAAAATGGAAAGAAAAAGAAGCGGAATATGCTGAATTATTTTCAAATCCATACCGTGCAGCCGAAAGAGGATTTGTAGATGAAGTAATTCTTCCATCAGAAACTAGACAAAAGCTAATTCATGGATTTAAGATGCTTGAAAACAAATCGCAACAGCTCCCAAGCAAAAAACATGGGAACATTCCGTTATAAAAAAGCAACAAATAAAATGAAAAGGGGCCGAAGCTAATTAACAGTATTCGTTAAAAGCCTCACTTAAATTTTCAGCAATCATCACCGGGCTTGCACCTTCTATATGGTGTCTTTCCACAAAATGAACCAATTTTCCATCCTTGAATAAAGCAATTGAAGGAGAAGAGGGAGGATAAGGTAAAAAGTACTTTCTCGCTTGGTTGGTCGCTTCTGCATCCACACCTGCAAATACAGTGGCTAGATGTTGTGGAACTTTTTCATTATTCAGCGATAATTTTACACCAGGTCTCATATTCCCTGCTGCACATCCACAAACGGAATTGACAACAACTAATAGAGTACCTTGATTATTTTGTATGGCTTGATCAACAGATGCTGATGTAGTTAATTCTTCAAACCCAACCTGAGTCAAGTCTTGTTTCATTGGTTGCACTAATTCTGCTGGATACATAATTTTGAATTTTAAACAAAATTACAGATAAATTTTGATTGATTATTCAGCTACCAACAATATCCGATCCCTAAGTTCATTCCGATTGAAAAATAATTTGTTGAAACCATTTCCGTATTAACAACTTTTCCTACTGAAAATCTAGCTATTGGCATGAGAGATACCTTTATTCCAGATTGAGAATAATAGGAGAATTCAATTCCACCGTTTAGTGTGCTGGTATAGGGCGAAATCGATGCTTGAAATGCACTCGACATGGATTGACTATTTAAATAGTACCCGTTCGTGGCTCTTAATATTCGTCCAACAGAAACACCTGCAAATGGATTTACACCATATTTTCCAATACGAAGAGAATAACCCAAATTTATTGGTATACTTAAATATTGATATTTATTGAGGAATTGAGCGCTATAATTGACATTACTATAATCTGTTTTTTCTCCCCACACGAAATAATCTAATCCACTAGATAGTGTAAATCCTTTATAATTAAACAAATACTTTAATGAAACATCCCAAGAAGTAATTCCCATTTCTTCTGCTTTGCGCTTGTCTAGGTAGTTTTTCTGAGTATAAAAAGCAGAAACAACAGGTGAATTAAGATTTTTGAAAATGCTTTCAACCGAACTGATTCCGCAGTAAAACCCGACGTAATGAGATACTAATTGATTTTTATTTTTCCGTTCAGGATTTAATAGTTCAACTTTGTTAACGTCCATTGCTGAACATTTACGAATATCCATGTTGATGAATGTATCTTTATCTTGAATCACTAAATGACTTGAACTTTCAATAACATATGTAGCGGTATCTTTCAATTGTTCCTTCTCATCAAAGCTCAATTTTCCTGTTAAATCAACTGGATTAATTTGTTTATTTTCTTCAAATTGAGGGGTTTCAATTTCGAAATGCTTTGATTGGAAAGGTTCTTTGAGTTTTGGGTTTTGAATGAATACATTAGAAATTAAATCCTGCATTTCTTTGGGTTTAGTTTGCTTCAATTTATAAGACGCATCATTTATTAATCGGTTTTTAATCACTCCTTTTTTTGAAGAAATTGAACCTGTTTTTCGTTCCTTATCATCCCCATTGAACCATGTGAATGAAAATAAAAGACAAGCAATTAAAGAAAAACCTCCTGTGATCCACCAAAAGAATAACACCCTTTTTTTCTTTCTATCGCCCTGTATAAGATCTAGGCGTTGATTGATATCCAAAATATAATTTTCCGGGATTTCCTCCGAAAAATCAGGTTGAATACTTTTTCGGAATAGATTATCTAATTGTTCATCTTGTCTCATGACTCATTTCTAGTTTTAAGAGTTCCTTTAATTTCTTACGTGCTATTTTGGTATGCCATTTAGAAGTTTGCTCCGAAATACCTAACATTTCCCCTATTTCTTTGTGAGAATATCCATCTATTGCAAATAAATTAAACACAGCGCGAGTTCCTTCAGGTAGTTCTAAAAGTATGTGATGTAAAAACTCATCGTTTATTTCATATTCGATTACAGATGTAACCCCAACAGTAGACTCAACCCAAGCATCTTGTTGAAAAAGGGTTTGATACTTTTTATTTCTGCGATACTCATCGATGATTTCATTTGTGATGATCCGTTTTATCCAACTAAAAAACTTAGCTTCTTGGTATCGATCCAAATAGTTTATTATTTTGATGAATGCATTATTAACCAAAGTCAAATGATCTTCATCATTTTTGCGATACCTACGAGCAACACTAATTAATATGGGATAACATAATTTGTATAGTTCCAACTGTGCTTTTCTGTCGAAAGCAAACGCTTTATTCAATAATTCGGCACTCGGTTCTTGCATTTTCCTTTGATACTCTATTAAAGATAACGAAAATTCTTGGGTTGAGGAGGTGTATTGATTCTTTCAAGTAGTTAATCAGATATTATTTGAAGGTAAAAACCCTTTTTAAGCCCATTTTACGTAAACCTACTTAGACTCTCTCGTACTCCTACGTAATTACGTATTCGTAGCAGTGTGTATTTTGATTTCGTTTCGGCTCATTTTCTTTCATACCCTTGCGTTTAGCCGCAGATTTGTCTCATAAACAAACGCAGATATTATGAAAACAGCATCTACCTTCAAAAATTTAACTCTAGGACTTTCTTTCGCTTTCTCAGCTGTCCTTGCTCAAGCTCAAACGGGAAAAGTTTGGGTTACTATCAATCAAGCTCAAAACATCCCTACTGTTTCAAACGGTGTTTTGTCTTCAGCTAACGCTTCTTTCAACCAAGTGATTCAATCCTTGAATATCACTTCGGTTCAAAAAGCAATGCCGGCTGCTCGTTCTGCTAAATTGCAAAACGTTTTTGAAGTTTCTTGTAACTGTAATGAAGTGGATCTTTATTCTTCTCTTGTTAATAATGTAAATGCAGTTTCTGCTGTTGAATATGCTCCGGCTTATCAAACACTTGATACTCCAAACGATTATACAACTTCTTTCACTTCTGATTATGCGCTTGACTTAATCAATGCGCAAGGGGCTTGGGACTTAACTCACGGTAATCCTAACTTCATCATTGCTATCTCTGATCAAAACTTCTATGACTCTCACGAAGAACTTGCTGGTAAAGTAACTTATTACGATGCTACAAACACCGCTACTCGCACTCATGGTACTGCTGTTGCTATTCTTGCTGCTGGTAACACAAACAATGGTATCGGTAAAAGTGCTATCGGATTTGATAGCAAATTGGGACTATACAGAATGAACTACAACGATATGTTAGTTGCTTCTTATGCAGGTGCTAAAGTAATCAACCTTAGCTGGACTTCTGGATGTACTTTCAACCAATACGCTCAAGATGCTATCAATGAAGCGTACAACAACGGGTCGTTCCTTATTGCTTCTGCGGGCAATGGTACAACGTGTGGAGGGGCTGATAACTTGGTTTATCCTGCTGCTTATGCTAATGTCTTTTCTGTTACTAGTGTTGGACCTTTCAACAACCACGAACGTACTATCGGTAATTCTGCTACTACTCACCAACACAACAATACAGTTGACTTAAGTGCGCCAGGATACGATGTTGCTATCAGTTCTGCTGCTGGTTGGTATTTAACGAACAGTGGTACTTCTTTCGCTGCGCCTCAAGTAACAGGTACTGTTGCTCTTATGTTAGCTGTGAATCCTTGTCTTTCTCAAGCGAACATCGAATACATCCTTAAAGCTTCTTCTTTCAACATTGATAACATCAACCCGCTTTACGCTGGTAAACTTGGGGCTGGTAGATTAGATGCAGCAGCAGCAGTTCTTATGGCGCAAAACTGGTCTTCTATCTCTGTTACCGCTACTTCTTCTGTTTCGTGTGAGCCTAACAGTGGGCAAATTCAATTGAATGTAAACGGTACTGCTCCTTTTACTGCGGTTTGGGATAATGGTCAAACTGGTTTATCATTAGATAACTTAGCAGGTGGTGCTTACCAAGTAACAATCACAGATGCTGCTGGTTGTTCTACTGACACAACTATCAACGTGGCTACTGTTACTCCTGTAGTATTTAATGCTTCGGTTACCAACGTTACTTGTAACGGATTAGCAAACGGAGCGATTGATCTAACTATCACCCAAGGAGCTGCTCAATCAATCGTTTGGGACTTTAACAATGCAACTACTGAAGATGTAACTAACCTTTCTGCTGGATACTATCGCGTAACTTTAACGGACGCTAACGGATGTATCTCTTACGGAAGCTATACTGTAACGCAACCAGAAGCTATCGTTGCCTACATCACTACAACTCAAGCCGATGCAACCACAACTGCTGCACTTGATCTACAAGTTACTGGTGGAACTCCTCTTTACACATTCGATTGGAGCAACGCTATCAACACAGAAGATCAAACAAATGTAGCTGCTGGATTCTACTCTGTTACTGTTACTGATGCTAACGGTTGTACTGCTACTACTGATGCTACTGTTGAACAATACATCGCAGTGGATACTACAAACAACAACGGAGGCGGTAACAACGGTACTGCAGGTGTTGAAGAAAATACTTCTATTGACATGAACATCTACCCTAACCCAGCTTCAGAAAACGCTACTATCTCTTGGAACAACGATGTAAACACATTACAAATCATCAACGCTCAAGGGCAAGTAATCGCTCAAGAAAACGTTACTAACACGAACTCTTTCCAAGTGTCTAATCTTGCTACTGGTTCTTACTTCGTTCAATTATCTAATAACAACAATATATCAACCAAAAAATTAATCATCCAATAACACTAAAACGTAACTTATTTCCTTACACACGGTTTTAGTTTTTAATTTCATTCCAATCAGTTTTTTTCATAATTAGTTTAGTTTAGGTAAAAAGGGGAGCAATGCTCCCTTTTTTGCTTTTAACGAATTAATAATTTCAAATCAATCATTTTTAAATTAGATATTTCGATAAAATAAGCGAATAATAATTTCAATTAGCATACTTTACTTACCTTTGAGCCATATTTTTAAAACGTTCTGTAAAATGGCTAAAATTAAAGTTGTAAACCCTGTAGTTGAATTGGATGGAGATGAAATGACGCGGATCATTTGGAAAAACATCAAGGATAAGTTAATACTTCCATACTTAGATTTAGATATTAAATATTATGATTTAGGAATTGAAAAAAGGGATGAAACAAGCGATCAAATCACAGTGGATGCCGCTGAAGCAATTAAACAATATAAGGTAGGTATAAAGTGTGCTACAATTACCCCAGATGAAGATCGTGTAAAAGAATTCAATTTAAAATCCATGTGGAAATCTCCGAATGGAACGATTCGAAATATACTAGACGGAACTGTTTTTAGAGAACCAATTGTAATGCAAAATGTACCTCGTCTTGTGACCAATTGGACTGCACCAATTATCGTTGGTCGTCATGCTTTTGGAGATCAATATCGTGCTACAGATGCGGTTTTTAAAGGAAAAGGGAAATTAACCATGACATTCACGCCTGAGGATGGTGGAGACGTTCAAACATTCGATGTCTACAACTTTAAAGGCGATGGCGTTGGAATGGCGATGTATAACACAGACGAATCAATTAAAGGATTTGCTTACAGTTGTTTTAACATGGCACTTTCCAAAAAATGGCCACTTTATTTATCTACGAAAAACACTATTCTGAAAAAATATGATGGTCGTTTTAAAGATATTTTTGAAGAAATTTATCAAGCTGAATTCAAATCAAAATTTGAAGCCGCAGGAATTGTTTATGAGCATAGATTAATTGATGACATGGTTGCTTCAGCACTTAAATGGAATGGTAATTTTGTATGGGCATGTAAAAACTATGATGGGGATGTACAATCTGATACTGTTGCACAAGGGTTCGGATCATTAGGATTAATGACTTCTGTTTTAATTACGCCTGATGGAGAAATCATGGAAGCAGAAGCCGCACATGGAACAGTTACCAGACATTACAGGGATTATCAAGCGGGTAAAAAAACATCGACGAATCCAATTGCATCTATTTTCGCTTGGACGAGAGGTTTGGCATTTAGAGGTAAATTGGATGGAAATCAAGAATTAATTGATTTTTGTAATACACTCGAAAAAGTATGTATAGAGACGGTAGAATCTGGAGTAATGACAAAAGATTTAGCTGTGTGTATTCACGGAAACAAAGTAAATGCAGGAGAACATTATGTATTTACTGAGGAATTTTTAGATGCTTTAGATAAAGGCCTACAAGCTAAAATGAATTAATTTAATGGGAGCTGAGGCTCCCTTTTTTATGAATCATAAAAAGTGAAAACAATAGTAAGATTTAGTTCGAAAAGCGAATCCGCTAAATTTAATATTAGGTTACATTCATTTTTTTTTCTTTGTGGGGTTTTGTTCGTTGGTTGCAAATCGATTGAGCCACTCGCTCCTACTGAAACAATTATTGACCCGCCAATTAGTGAGGCAAAAGCGTCCTATTTATCTATCCCTATTGAAATTAACTTAGAAAGTTATTATAAATCAGCTGAATCTTCGATACCCACATCATTTTCGGGAAAAGAAAAAAACTGCGAGGGCTTGAGTTATACCTATCAATTAAAAAGAGACCCGATTTTGTTTAAAACAAATGCCGTTGGCCTAGATTTTTCAACAAAAGTGGCCTACAGCCTAGACCTTTCCTATTGTCCGAAATGCACCTATTTATTCAGCAATGAAGGGAATTGTGTCGTTCCGCGTTTTTTTGGTTCTTGTGGTATTAATGAACCCATGCGCAGCGCGTCAATTTCATTTGCGACTAAGCTTGAAATAGCCTCTAATTTCAACTTAAAATCAACCACAAACCTAACAAAACTAGATTTATCCGATCCCTGCGAAATCACATTGGTGAACTACGACATTACCTCAACTTTGGACAAAGAAATTCGAAAGGAAATGAAAACTATTCAATCGGAAATAGACAAAGAAATAGGGAAAATAGATATTAAATCAACTTGTGCCAGTGCGTGGAAACAATTACAAGAAATTATCCCCATCGAAACGTATGGATACTTGAAGTTATCTCCGTCAAAAATTGCATTAAGCGCACTTAAATTCAACCAAAACAAAGTTTGTTTTGATCTTGGAATTGAATCATATCCAACTATTCAAACAGAAAAACCAATATCAAAGCCAATTGCTTTACCTAATTTATCGGCGATAAAAAAAACAGACGGATTTCAATTAAACATGGATATTTTCGCCTCTTACGATTCACTTAATCAATGGGTCGCTAAATCCCTTCAAGGCAGTGAATTTATACTTAAAGGAAGAAAAATCAGATTAGATTCTGTTCAACTTATTGGGGCAGATGGGAAAAGGATTCACCTATCAATTCAGTTTAGTGGAGCGCGAAAGGGAAAATTGTATTTCTCGGCTCAGCCGAAATTAGATGTCAACCACCAAATAATTTACCTCAGCGACATTCAATTTGACTTAAAAACAAAAAGTATTCTGTTAAAATCAGCGAAATGGTTATTTAATGAACAAATCATTAAGCGATTGGAACATGAGGCAAAAATAGATTTAAAATCAATCTTTACAGAGGCGAAACATGAAATTACAAAATCACTCAATCAAGACCTTGAGAAGAACGTACATTTGAGCGGAAGTGTTCATAAAATGGATGTAATTGACTTATTTCCACTTAAGAAAGGTTTGTTTATCCGTTCAGAAATAACTGGAAAATTGAAACTAAATATTGATTAGCTCGTTACATTAATTTCAATTCTAGTAAGAATGAAAAAAATAGTATCGCTTGTTGCCTTTTGCATCATTTTTAATTTTAATTACCAAGCACAACTCTTTGGTAGAAAAACGATTTCAATTGCCGATTGCTCCGGATCAGTAAACATAACTGAATCTGGTGTTTACACGCTACAATTTATTGGCAGCAATGGCTATGATTTAAAATCCTTTGAAAAGTATACCAAGGATTCTGTTTCGCGTAATTTAATTTGGTCTTATTTTGAACCAGGCGGATTGGGTTCCATTTTATTGACAGTAAAGCAATCTAAACAATCCATTTATTGTTTCGAGACCTCATTGGAAAATCCTTGCAACGATATTCTAACTGGTAAAGCCACTCCAATAAAATTAAAGGAAATTAATGATTCGATCTCTAAATGGGACTTTAACGTTCTGGATAAAAAAATCTATGTTTTTATTTTTTCTGCGCCCTCAAAATCAACTGAAAAACTAACCTTTGATTTTTCTTACGTCGCAAAAGACATAGATGGGTTCGAAATTCGGGATGAAAAAAGAGTAGATTTAAGAGAGAAATCGAATCCTAAATACACCTATATACGAATTAGAAATGCGCGAACAAAAAAACCAATTAGTGGCAATTTAACGATTTCCGGTTCTAAGGATGTGGATGGATATTACATAACCAGCGATTTATTTCTTACGCTCTCAAAAAGCAATAAATCCTTTATCAAAACAGACGTTAGGGGTTATTTTTCAAAGGATTTAGAATATAAATTCAATCCAAGTAAAATAGACACAATAACAATTGATCTTGAGCCACTTACAATCGGAGCGACAGCTCAGTTTGAAGAAATTGAATTTTACAGAGGAACCAGTACCATTATGAAAGGCTCTGAGAAAAAACTTAAACGTTTAGTTGATTTTATGGCATTAAATGCAACTGTTTCCATTGAAATTCAGGGACATGTTAATGACAAATCAAAAATAAATAAGCCATCATCAGTTCGACTTTCCAAAAAACGGGCTAAACGCGTTCGGAAATACTTAATTTATAATGGTATTTATCCATCCAGAATGACTTTCGAAGGTTATGGAAATACGAAACCTATTTTTCCTAATCCAAAACAAGCCTACGAGGAACAAGCCAACCGACGTGTCGAAATTGTGATCAAATAATCTTTTATTTATTGCCCCAATTTCCTCGATCCAAACTTCGATATTGTATTGCTTCAGCAACGTGATTCATTTCAATAGATACTGAAGAATCCAAATCAGCTATCGTCCTAGCTACTTTTAGTATGCGATCATAAGCTCGCGCGGATAACCCCATTTTAACCATAGCTGTTTTAACTAATTCTTTGGAAGTATCATCAATTTGACAATGTAACTCAAAATCAGAACGACTCATTTGAGCATTGCAATGGATTTCATTTTTAGTTGAATACCGATTCTCTTGAACTATTCGTGCTTTGTCTACTCGTTCTCGAATTTCAAAACTTCCTTCGCAGGGAATATCCTCAGATAATTCATCAAAGGATACGGGTGTGACTTCCACATGTAAATCAATGCGATCCATTAATGGACCCGAAATTTTATTTAAATAGCGCTGCACAACTCCAGGCACACAAACGCATTCTTTTTCCGGATGATTATAATATCCACACGGACACGGATTCATCGCTGCAACCAACATAAATCCCGCCGGATATTCCACTGAAAATCGAGCACGCGCAATGGTTACGGTTCGATCTTCTAGGGGTTGACGCATGACTTCCAAAACAGATCTTTTATATTCTGGCAATTCATCCAAAAACAACACACCATTATGTGCGAGTGAAATTTCGCCCGGTTGCGGATAACTTCCTCCGCCCACTAAGCCATTTTCTGATATCGTATGATGTGGTTTTCGAAATGGCCGTTGGGTGATTAACCCTAGATCATTTTTTACTTTACCGGCAACGCTATGAATTTTTGTGGTTTCCAACGCCTCATCCAAGCTCATTGGGGGCAAAATAGTAGACAAGCGTTTGGCAAGCATTGATTTCCCGGCCCCGGGAGGACCAATGAGAATTATATTATGACCCCCAGCAGCCGCTATTTCAAAAGCACGCTTCACTTGCATTTGTCCTTTTACATCTTTAAAATCTACATCAAAAAGACTAGTCAAGGAGGGAAATTGCTCCGCTCGATTGGGAATAGATGGCGCTAAACTTGTTGTATCTTTGAAAAAAGAAATCACCTCATCAAGGGTTGAAACACCATATACTGAAATACCTTCCACAACTGACGCTTCTGCAGCATTGCTACTAGGGACAATAATCCCAGTAAACCCTTCCTTTTTTGCTTGTAAAACAATGGGGAGAATCCCTTTGGTAGGTTGAATGTTTCCGTCCAATGACAATTCACCAATAAGCTGATAATCCGACAATAATTCAGAAGGTATTTGTTCACTAACAGCTAATATCCCAATTGCAATTGGTAAATCAAAAACAGAACCCTCCTTCCGAATATCTGCCGGGGCCATATTCACTGTAATTTCCCTACCAGGAAACTTTAGATTATTATTTGAAAAAGCCGCTTTAATTCTCTGCTGACTTTCTTTCACCGAATTATCGGGTAAACCAACTAAATAAAAATTAACCCCTATTCCAAGATTCACTTCAATAGTTATGGTTGTTGCATTAATTCCAAAAACTGCTGAAGAATACGATTTCACTAACATTTTTTCATTTTGATTATTTAATAAACTAATTTACGGTTATTTTTTAATCGTATTATACTTGATTATTAATTATGTTTTTTGTATTTTATATGAACGAATTAGCAATTTAATTGTAGATTCATATTGTGAAAAAAATTGCAATTCTCTTTTGGTTATTATTTCCGCTATTACATTTTGCCCAGCGCTGTAATTTTACTTATTACAACAAAAAAGGAGGACATTATTTGTTCTCAACATACTTTCAAGACGACATGCGTACGACTAGAGATGGGGTTTGTGAAATGAGTGAAAATGGTAAAATATACGAAAAACGGGTGTTCAAAAATGGGCTTTTGGTTGAAGAAGAACTCAATTTTTTCAATCAATATCAATCTGAACAAAAGCGAGTTCGAACCAAAATGAATCATAATCCAATTCTTGGCAACGAACTCGGAACACTAGATGAATGGAATGAAAAAGGAACTTTGGTGAATCATTGGCGTTTTTATTTAGATAAGGATCGACGAAGAAGGAGTATCATAACGGAATATCATCACAATGGACCTTTGCGCTTTAGAAAAGAATATGCCTTTATTAAATTATCTGAAATTGATTCGTATCATTTGAAAGAACACCCGCCGCATAGCATTGATGCTTTTGGTTACACGAGTTTAATTGTACCCTACGGAAAACACGAAGAATTTGACGAAAAAGGAAACCTTATCCTAGAGCAACATTTCAATACACTTTCCACGTACGATCTAGATGCCATTCATTTGTTGGATGGACCATCTAGAGAATTTCATGCTAACGGTAAATTAAAGTCGAGCGGAACTTACAAAGAGGGAAACCTAGATAGTTCATGGATCAGTTATCATTATAACGGACAAGTGCATGTAAAAGGAATATATAGGAACAATTTAAAAGATGGAAATTGGGAAGTTTACAACGATCAAGGACGATTAACTCAATTATCAACATTTGATCAAAATGCCATGAATCCTTTTGCTCCGATAAAAGAGACAACGTGGAATGATTTCGGAATAAAAATCGAGGAAAAAAATATCGAAAAAGACGGAAGAGGAATTCTTACGAAATGGAACGAGAATGGCAAGGTTATGCGCTATTGCATATTTTCACCGAGTTCGCAAATGAATTGGACGAAGGTTAGTTTATTACAATACGAAAAATTGTATTACGATAATCTTCAATTAAAATCGATACTAAATAACTTACCAAATGCAGACACCAATTATGTGAGTTATTATCAAAATGGTCAAATGGAGCGCTATCGACATAATACGTTAAAAGATAATACCCGTTTCGATGAGCAAAAAACATGGACTTCTACTGGCATTTTACTTTCTGAAAACACTACCAAACAAGGGAAAGGAGAAATTTATCAAAAAGCATTAATTTATTACAGCTCAGGCGGTATAAAATCAAAGATGGAAATAACAAATGACCTTAGAGTTGATGAGAAATACAGCACAAAAGGCGTTCTATTTTCAAAGAAAGAATTACTTGATAGTCGATTACATGGTAATTTATATGAATTGGATACACTATCCGGAAATCTTACCACGGGATCTTATGATAAAGGAATACGAAATGTAGAGTGGAAAGTTCAAAATGCCGCTGGAACTACGATTATTTCCAAAAAATACATTCTTGGTTGCACGGATAATAAAAATGCGATAATCTCATGGGATAAATTCAGTTCAAAAGAGCAGAAGGAATTTAAGTTAAATGCAAATACACAAATTCCTCAATCTGCTCCTTTTAAATCGTGGGAAGCCATGCTGCTAAAACGAGATTCAATTGCCTATTGGATTGGATTGGCTCAAAAAGCACTTGATAAAGAAGGCCAAACTTTCGAATTGGATCAAGTGGAAACGACAGCACTGAGATTCGAAATGCCTCAGGTTTATTACATTGGTCTAGAAAAACGAGATACTTCAAATGCCCGTGTTAAATCATTGTTGCGGATCATGGATAGTTTGAATTGGAAATTTGATCCATTAAAATTGGAAAATGGCATATATCAGGGGGAAATTAAACTGAAAGATTATATCACGTATTATTTAATTCAGAAAAATTTAGGTGAACATGCTTCCTTTTTTTATCAGAAATTAGAAGGAAATCAAAGATATAGGGGAATTGAAATTGATTATCATCACAGAAACGAGCCTTCACTTTCAGTTATAGAAATGAAGGATTGTTATGCGCGAATATCACTTACTGAAAATGGCCAAAATGCACAATTAATCGTTTACAGCGATGGAGAAATTGAATTTGAAAATCGTTATTACACTTGGAAAGAATGGAATACCCTTGTAGAAAATGCTCCTCGCCATCCTAAAATGTTTCATGATTAACAAAAAATGAAAAAAGCAATTATACTTGTATTGTTCGTAATAGTATTGGTAGAAACATCATTCGCCAATCTTCGACCAATTTATCTTTCTATTGAGCTACGACCTGCATTGACAGCAGTAAACACAAAAAACATCATTCAATGGAATGTAGTTTTCACAAATCTTGACTCCGTTCAACATGCCATAGTTATTCCGTCTGCCCAAAACAGAGGAAAGCGCATCATTCAATTACAATGGTATAAAGTTACTAGTTCTGGTTCTGGAATCTTCCCTTCGTCAGGCGACTTCTATGAGCAGGTTTATGCGGATCCCATTGAGCTGGAAATGGACACCTCACTTTATCGAGGTTACCCAAGTATCGTAAATTTAGATCCTAATGAATCTTATTCTTTTCCGATATTTTTGAATGATCGAAATAATCAATTAAAACACGTTGAATCATCGTATCTTGTTCCCACGCTTCCCATTGAAGATTTTGAAGTACTCGTTCATTACGATCCATATACAGAGCCGCTTTCCCAACATTTTTTCTTTCATAGAGAGAAAGGACAATTTGCTCCAGATTCCTTAAATCGACTTGAATTGCCACTTGGAGGAATTTATTCGACGTATACAACCATTCATATGCAAAAAGATGATTTCAATACTGACTTATTCTTAAGTAAAACATGTTCAAAGAATTGTAACTTTTGCAACTGTATCAAGCACAAAAGATGGAAAAAACTCCGAAAACATTTTGCGAAAAAATCCTATGAATTAGCTCATGCTAGAGTCTTACATGAATTTCCAGGTCCGGATGCAGTGCAAGATTTGTTGCCAACGTATTATTCCAAAAATTATATTGTTCTAACAGAAGATGGTGTTCAGCACATTTCAGTTACTTGGCAAATAGGGAAGATTTACAAAACGGCTCAGTTTTTCACGCGAATGCTATACCCCATTTTTCGCAAAGTCGTTTTTCCTTATACAAACGCGCGTTGGTCAAAGCTAAAAAGGATCAAGGAGTGGTAAACACCTAATTATCCAAGAATAACTACCCCATCTTCGGGAAGAAATTTGTTTTGTGTTTCAAATACCTGGAACCAAAGCCAAATAATGCAATACTGAGAGCAAAAACGAGTAATGGAGTTGAAATAGTTAACTTCTCTTCAGTAAACATCAAGCGCATTAACGAAATAAACCAGAAGCTGCTTAGCGAAGAAACTATTCCCGGATATTCATTTTTCCAAATCATTTTCATTGAAAATAATGTTGTGGGTTGTTTGATATTAGCGAACCCTTTTAAGGGGAAAAAAGAGGGTGTTTTTGAGGACCAACTCGTGTAGGATTCTCCAAATTGATTCGCTAAAAACTGGTTTTCAACCCGAATTATTTCTCGATAAATCAGATAGAAAAAAAATCCACTCAAAAGCAAAAACCAAGCATTACCAAACCAAATCAGTAAACCCATCCAGATAAGGAAATTACCTAAATAAAGTGGATGTCGCACAATGGAATACATACCAGAAGTATTTAATGAGTTGGCTACTTGCTGATCGCGGTTTTTACCAGATGTATGCACATCTTTGTACCCAATTACCAAAAATCGAATCAAATGACCAAAAACAATAAAAAGAATTGCTAAAATTAATTGAAGTGATTTTCCCAAGTGATTTAGAAAAAATGATTGGTTTTTATCGAAATATATTACCGGGATAGCAACACAAAACAGCAACAACGGAATTTGACCGCGATACTTAAAAAGTTGATTCCCTGAATTTTCGAACAGTTTGAGCATGAATATAGAAAAAATTTGATTACATTGCCTACGCAATTTTTACAAAGATATTTTAATTCGGCGCTATGAAGACAAAATTTGAAATTGAATTTTTACTTAAAACTTCTCCAAGGGTTTTGGAAGATAAACTAACTACCCCATCTGGACTCAGTGAATGGTTTGCCGAAAATGTAAATGCACAAAATGATATCTATGAATTTTGGTGGAGTGGATCATCCGAAAAAGCAAAGTTACAAGCACTAAAACCCGGTTCAAAAATTCGATTTAAGTGGTTAAGTGATGAAGATGCTGAATCTTACTTTGAATTGAGTTTTGCCTCAGACACTATGACAAATATTGTTTGTTTAACGGTTACAGACTTTGCAGAGGAAGATGATTTAGAAGACAGCAAACTTTTGTGGGAGCAAAATATTAATGATTTAGTTCGACTACTAGGAGCTGAACTAACGTAGAAGATTTATGTGTCCTGAAATTTGATACCTACGGGAAAGAAAATCACGGTAAGTTAATTTCCAAGTATAGGTTCCATCTTGACATTTCTCTCCTTTGTAAGTTCCGTCCCAACTATCATTGATAGAATTTAAAGTACAAACTAGTTCTCCCCAACGATTAAAAATTAGGCATTCCATTTGTTTTATGTTGCCACCGTATACCTGGAACAAATCGTTTAATCCATCATCATCTGGAATAAATGTATTTGGCACATAAACAACTGCATCATACGTTATTGTCACATAACTCGAAGAGGAACAACCATTTACATCTGTGAAATCAACAAAATAGGTTATGTTTTGATTGGGTGTCGCCACTGGATTGGAACAGTTTACGCAGGAAAGAAATTCTGGCGGACTCCACGAATACACTCCCGGAGTATGTGTTTGAGCAGAGAGTTGAATTTCGTCACCATAAAATGCATTCACGTCAGGAGTTAGCGTTATGGAAGGAGAAGGAAATAAGGCAACCTCTACAAAAGCCGTGTCTTTGCAGCCGTTTAAATCGGTACCTATAATCATATAATTTGTACTTTGTGTTGGTCGCACCTGAGCAACGTTACCATTTACCGAAACAACTGTGTTGGAAGGTCTCCATTCATAGAAACTGGCTCCAGCAGCCCAAATCGTTGCCGTTTCGCGCGGACAAACAATCGTGTCATTGCCAGCAGTAATTGCCGGTTGAACAATTTGAACAAATACAGAATCTTGAACCGTTCCGCAAGCATTTGATACATCACAATAATACCATTGATTGGTAGTTGTATTTATATCAACAATAGACCCTACCCAAGGTGTTAAAGATGGATTGGGTTGCCAAACGTAACTATCACCGCCAGAAATGGAAATTGAAGCGCTTGCCCCAAAGCATAAATTAAAAGTATCCACCATCACTGGAACAGGTGGATTATAATAAACGTTTATTTTTACAGAATCCTCATTCAAACAACCATCTGCACTAATAATATTAGCTATATAGGTTATCGTGGAATTTGGCGTTGCAATTGGATTAGGTATGGAAGAATTACTTAGGAAAGTAGCAGGCGTCCATAAAACCGTTCCGGTGGTCGTTGCAGATAAAGAAACAGACTCTCCAACACAAATACTTGTATCGGGTGATATTGACATCGAATTATCAAAAACTTGAAGCGTAACTGGTACACTAACAGATCCACAACTATCGGAAATGATCACCGTAAAAGTGGTCGTAACGTTAATCGTCGCAGTGGGATTGGAGATAGTTGGATTATCTAATAAATTCGCTGGTGTCCAACTATAATTTGCACCCCCAAAAGCATCAAATTGATACGATCCTCCGGGACAAATAGGACTTGTTGGCTGTACTACACCCCCTTGAAAATCGCCAATAACAACTGTAATTGTTACAGAATCAGAACTATAACAACCATTAGTGTCATATACAACCAAAGTCACATCATAGATTCCCGGTTGCGTATATTGATAAATGGGTTCAAAAGCGGTTGAAGAATTTCCGTCTCCAAAATCCCATGAGTACGCATTTCCATTGGTGCTATTGTTGTGAAAATAAACAGACTGTGGAATACAAATTAAAGGAGCCGGTTGTGCTGCAGCCGCTTGAATTGTACTCAACTCAAATTTGAACGTAGCCATATTGCAATTGGAGCTATTATTTGTTGGCGACCAACTTCCAGGAGTACTTGTAAAACCATAATCATTTCCGCCACAGGCTCCACAAACCGCATGATAGATTCTTCCCGTTTTATCAAACCTACTAGTTCCTCCATCCACATGATTGTAGCTGCTATTTGTTCCCCCCATGAAAGTAGCATATTTCAACGCACTCGCATCTTGATCAAGAACGGCAATGTAAAAATTATTTCCACTCGTATTCAATTGATACCCATCCGGAGTACATTGAAAACTACTGCTTGTTGAATAAGTTGCTTGTCCATTTTGATTTAACACCCCACCCCACCCGGCTAAATAAATATCGTAACAATCGGAAACCAAGAATGCTGTTGGCGAAATCTCAACATGACCATGAGCGGCACCAATCATCGTTGTCCAAGAAATTGTATTCAAATCGCTTGTATATTTCCGTACAAATTGCCCTGAATTTGGAGTACCATAACATCCGGTGGATATTCCCCAATCCGATTCCGTTTGACCATATACATAAACGTAATTATCAATATCTGTATCCACAAAATAGGTCTGATCATATTCTCCCAGCCCCATGAACGAACCAGATACAAATTGACCATTATTTTGGTTTAATCTCAAGACGTAGCCATCCGACATACCGCCATTGAATGACAAATCATTTCCCGATGAAAATGGTAATGAGAATGAAGACGTTCCACCAGCGGCATAAACAAATCCATTAGATGAAACCGTTACAGAATTCCCAGACTCAAGTCCAGACCCTCCAAAATAAGTACTCCAAGCTAACGAACTTAATGTTGAGTTTAATCTAAATATAACGGCATCCTGACTACCGGACAATGCCGTTTGACTTGCAGTGACTGTGGGGAAATTTGAGGAAGCAGTTGTACTTGAAATATATACATTTAAATTATTATCTAAAATAATCTCCCCCCGAAATTGATCTCCATAATTATAATGTAGAGAATTTGTATTTAATCCATCCGTGTTGGTTCCACCTACAAATGTTGACGATAATAAACTCGTTCCGTTAGGACTTAATCGAGCTACGTATATATCCGCACCATTAAATTCTAAGGAATTCTCCAATTCATTGGGCCCTCCGTTGTGTGAATTATCATAAGGAGTTCCGGCCATGGGAAAATTTACAGAAGAGGTTACCCCATAAATGTAAAGTTCCCCATTGGGCGCACAGACGATTGAGTGTGGAGTTTCGTTTCCATTTCCACCCAAATAAGTTGAATAAATAATTGAAGAACCAGTAGCATTGTATTTTGTGATTCCTACATCCATTGGAAATGTTCCCGTTCCCGAATTATAAGAAACATCAAAAGCTCCAGTGGAAAGTGGATATCCAGTTCCAAATACGATACCTCCTCCAAATAAATTCCCATTGATATCAGGTGTTGCTGTGAACCCCCAGTTATCTGCAGTTGAACCGGTAAATGTTGAAAATGTTAAACTAGGGTCAATGATTAATTGCTTACTTGCATCGTAGCCCTCAGGAAAATGAAATCCAACTGTATCTCCGGATAAATGGAACTCACACCTTACATTTTCTTTTTTTCCGGCCTCGTCAATCGTCCACGCAACCGGTTTTGATTCGAGAATTTCACCAAATCGATGAGCAATTACTAAGTCACCATTTCCATTCAATTTCAAGGAATTTGCACCAATTAAAGTGAATCGAATTTGATTGGGATTTCCAGTAGGTTGAACTTTAAAATTGTAACTCAGTTGTTTAGAATTAGTAGAATAAAAAAGATCAATTTTCGGATAAAATTCAGCATAATCGACATCCGAATATGAGTAAATTCCTGATTTCCATTTGGAAGAATCATTTCCTAAGATGAAATTACTATAATGGCTACTCGGATTTTGCTCTTTTTTAACCGATTGAGTATTCGCTTGTAAAAAGTGCTGCTTTAAGACGTGATATGAATTTCCGGTTTTCTCTTCTTCATGTTCAATCGAGTGTTCTGAATGATTGTGATTCATCACATCCGTTAAATAAAAGGTTAACTGATCCGATTCTACATAGAGTTTCCCTTGATTGAGGGTTACAGAATACTGAATTCGATTATCCCATTGCCCTCGATTGGGAGTCATCCAAACATCTTGACTATAAACATCAAGTGTTAAGAGCAATACGAAAAGAAAGTTTAGTTTTTTCAACCTGTATACGCTGTAAATATACAACATTAGCTATACGTATAAAACTCACAATTTATTGTATGGTTGCTTTACTTAAGATTAAAAAAATAAAAGCGCCTTTTGAACAGAATGAATCATTAACACCCTAAGAAAGGGTAATTGCTTGTAAAAATTCTCTTTTTGTTGCCTCACCGCTGAATTTCCCACTATAAAAGCTGGTAACTGTAGCAGAAGACTCATCTTTGATTCCACGAGAAGAAACACATAAATGTTTGGCATCAATCAATACGGCAACATCATCAATTCCTAAAACACGCTTAATTTCTTCTCCAATCTGAACGGTTAATCGTTCTTGTACCTGTGGTCTTTTTGCAAAATACTGAACGATTCTGTTGAGTTTTGAAAGTCCAATTACCGATCCGTTGGATATATATGCAACGTGCGCTTTCCCCATAATTGGTACGAAATGATGCTCGCAATTGCTGTAAAAGGTGATGTTTTTCTCAACCAACATTTCGTTGTATTGGTATTTGTTCTCAAATAATGCAATGGATGGTCGGTTAGTAGGATTTAATCCTGAAAAAATTTCTTGAACATACATTTTAGCAACCCTGTAAGGAGTTCCTTGTAAACTATCATCCGTCAAATCTAATCCCAACACTTCCATAATTGACTTGAAGTGTAAAGCTATTTCATCAATTTTTTGCTCGTCTGATTTATCAAATGCGTCAGCCCGAATTGGAGTTTCGTAAGAAGTGAGCACGTGTTCATCACCAATTTGATCGTATAATTCGGTTAATTCCATTTCTATTTTTATTTAATACTTTTAAAGACAACAACGAAAGACTTATTTTGTTTAATTTTCTAATAAAATCATTAAACAAAATTACTACATCATTCCTTGTAGCGAACATAGTCGATGGTAGATTCCTTGATTTTTCATCAATTCTACATGTGTTCCTCTTTCTGCAATTTCTCCTTTCGATAAAACAATAATTTCATCCGCATTTTTAATTGTACTCAACCGATGGGCAATCACAAGGGACGTCCGATCACGCATCAAATTATCCAATGCCTCTTGAACTAATTTTTCTGATTCTGTGTCTAAAGCTGAAGTTGCCTCATCTAAAATCAGGATTTCTGGATTTTTGTATAAAGCACGGGCAATGCACAAGCGTTGTTTTTGTCCTCCAGAAAGTTTATTTCCTCTCTCCCCGATGATTGAATCATATCCATTTTCCATTTGAGAAATAAAACCATGTGCATTTGCCGTTTGAGCTGCTTGAATTGCTCGATTTAGATCTGGCATATCATCACCAAAAGCAATATTTTCCAGTACCGAGGTGTTAAATAAAATGGATTCTTGAGAAACTATTCCAATCAACTGGCGCAAATCATTCGTTTTGAACGATTGAATAGAAACAGAATCCACGGAAATGTTTCCTTTTTCTGGATCATAAAAACGAGGCAATAAATCCGCTAACGTAGATTTACCACTTCCAGATTCACCAACGAGTGCAACCGTTTTCCCCTTTGGAATCGCAAAAGATACATTTTTTAAGACCATTTCTTCACCATAGCGAAAAGAGACATTCTGATAGGTTATGGATTCTGTGAAGTGAATTGGCGAATGCGGAATTTCCGGCTCCAAAATGCGCATGTCAGATGTTAAAATTTCATTGATTCGATCCATACTAACGCGCGCTTTTTGCAATACAGCAATTTGGTTAGAAACGGATTGTATCGGTCGTAATAATTGAGAAAAAATTATAATAAATGTAATAAAAAGTTCACCTGTCAAACCCGATCCAGTGGAGGTTGAATCTAAAATCATGGACCCACCAAACCAGACTAAACACATCATTACGGCAGCACCTAAAGTCTCACTGAGTAAGGGTGCAATATCTCGTTTTCGGAATGTACGTGTAACTAATTGTTGGTGACGGAGATTAATTGATTGAAACAAGCGCTGCATAAAATCAACGGCATTAAATGCTTTAATTATTCTTATTCCGCCTAAACTTTCATCCATTGCCGAATATAAAAGACCTAATTGTTCCTGGCCGTTCTTTGCCGTTCTTTTCAAACTTTTGCCAATTCGCGAAATAACAAATGCCGTAACTGGCAATAAACACATCGAAACTAAAGTTAAACTTGGACTAATATAAAGCAAAGACGCCACATGAATAATAATAGATATCGGCTCACGAAAGATTAACTCCAACATTCCCACAACTCCATTTTCAATTTCACCCACATCGCTGTTCATCCGCGCCATCAAATCTCCTTTGCGTTCTTGGGAATGAAATGAAAGAGGCAAATGCAATGCTTTAGAAAACAATTCATCACGCACGTCTCGCACCACAGCCATGCGCAATTCAGATTGAAACCACACGGCCAAATATCGAGAAGCGTTTTTCAACAGAAATGCAAGAAAAACAGAAATGCACACAAAAAACAACGCTTGTTTGGGATCTGTTGATACCATTTCATGCATCTTGAAATTATACCAATCAGCCACATAACCTGTAAAATCGGATAATTCACCAGAGAAAACAGGTTGTTGAATGGGTTTTTGAAAATCACTTGACTTAAAAATAAGTTGTAAAAAGGGTATGAATAGAACCAATGACACTAAATTGAAGACCGTAAAGAGAAGATTTCCTACAATGGTAATGAATGCCAAAAATTTATACCTGAAGGTATACTTATATATTGCTTTCCACGAATGCATAGGACAAAGATACACTAAACGAAATTGAAAGGCATAAATTGCTTGCGAATTGTTACCTTTGCACCCTATGTCATCAATACGCCAACATAAAGTTGAAGCTGCCATACGGGCAGAATTAGCTTCTTATCTGCAACGAAACACCAATGAAATCTGCATGGGCAGTATGGTTACAGTAACAATTATTCGTGTTACATCTGATTTATCATTAGCACGATGCTACCTCAGTTTTTTTGCTGGACCAGATAAAAAAGTGGTATTAGATAACATTAACCACAATAAAGGAAAAATAAGAATGGAGATTGCGAAACGATTGAGCAACATGCGAAAAACTCCAGAACTATTATTCTTTATTGATGATTCTTTGGATTACGCAGAGGAAATAAACGAATTATTGAAAAAATAAATTGGCAACAAACGTTCCTTATTTCATAGCAAAACGCTACTTGTTTTCTTGGAAAAAAAGAAACGCAATCAACTTAATTACTGCCATTTCTATAATTGGCATAGCAATCACAACCGCTGCTCTCGTTATCTTAATTTCGGCATTTAACGGAATCGAACAGATGATTGACCGCATGTATTCTGAATTCGATACAGACTTAACAATTCTTCCCGTAAATACTAAAACCTTCAACAGTGCGCAAGTTAATCTCTCAAAACTGAAAGAAATTAAGGAAATTCAATCTACTTCGCGTATGATTGAAGAGCTAGTAATTTTAAAAAATGGAGATCGATGGGTTAACGCAAAATTAATGGGAGTAGATTCCAGCTTTTTAGCAATCGCGAACATGAATAAGCATTTATTGCACAATCGAAAAATTACCGACTATACTAATTTCATTCTTCCGGGAGCAGGTCTGTTGGAAAAACTGCAAATTCAGTTCGATCAAGATAACAACTATGAGCCAATCGTATTTTTTGCGCCGAAAAGAAAATTAACAATCCGACCTGGTAAAAACCCGTTTTACACTGAAAACGCTTCGGTAAGTGCAATTATGAACTTCAATCGTGAGGTTAATATGGAGGTTGTTGTTTGCCAAATTGACTTTGCATCCAATTTACTTCAATATGAAGAGGAAATTTCCTCTATTTTAATTGATTTAAAGGATGAGTGTAATTCAAATGAAATGAAACGAAAAATTCAAGAACTCGTTGGACCAACATTTCAAGTCAGATCGCGTTACGAAAAAAATGAACTCATCTTTAAAACTAGTAAATCTGAAAAAGTGATCGTTATATGTATTTTAGTTTTCGTATTTATCTTGGCTGCGTTTAACTTGATTGCCTCACTAACAATGCTTTTTGTGGAAAAGAAAAAAAACATCATCACGCTAGTTGGGATGGGATTAACTCAAAAAAATATTTTCACCATTTTCTTTTTTGAAGGATTGTTATTATCGCTCATTGGATTAATTATCGGACTTTTTCTTGGCTACTCGGTTTCAATGGCTCAAATTTATGGTTCACTGTTAGTATTACCGGGTACTCTCGAGCCCTTTCCGATCGATTTAAAATTGAGTGACGGTCTTTTTATCATTGCATTGGTTGGCGGATTGAGTGTTGTTTTTTCATTAACAACGGTTTTGTTTTTAGTTAAAAACAATTTTTCACGTGGTATTTTTACGGCTAAAGCCTAAAAGAGAATTTGGAAAAGCAAAGATTGAACTAAAATCTTGTTAAAAACTTGTTCTTTTTTTTTATAAGTTCATTTTAAATCAAAATTTACTGAAAATAAATAATTATCTTTGCGCCCAAATTTAGAGTACTAATTGATCAAAATAAACCTGAAATGTCTCAAATTAAAGGAAAAATCTCACAAGTCATTGGTCCAGTTGTGGACGTAAATTATGAAAGAGGAAGCGCATTGCCGAACATATACGATGCCCTTGAAGTATATAAGACGGATGGAAGTCGTGTTGTTTTAGAAGTGCAATCTCACGTCGGAGAAAATTCTGTTCGTACAATTGCTATGGATTCAACAGATGGATTTACCCGAGGCATGGAGGTTACTTCTACAGGAAGTGCAATTAAAATGCCTATTGGAGAAGAAATTAAAGGTAGACTTTTCAATGTTGTTGGTGAAGCAATTGATGGAATTCAAGCAGTGGATAATTCAAATGGATTACCGATACACCGTGAGGCTCCAAAATTTGATCAACTTTCCACAGCCACTGAAATTCTATTCACTGGAATCAAAGTAATTGACTTAATTGAACCATATGCTAAAGGTGGTAAGATTGGTCTATTTGGTGGTGCTGGTGTAGGTAAAACAGTATTGATTCAAGAATTAATCAACAATATTGCGAAAGGTCATGGAGGTCTTTCCGTATTTGCAGGTGTAGGAGAAAGAACTCGTGAAGGAAATGATTTACTTCGTGAAATGTTGGAATCTGGAATCATTAAATATGGTGAAGAATTTATGCATTCCATGGAGGAAGGAGGATGGGATCTTTCAAAAATTGACTTAGAGGAAATGAAAGAATCGAAAGCGACTTTCGTTTTTGGACAAATGAATGAGCCTCCTGGAGCTCGTGCTCGTGTAGCGTTATCTGGTTTGACTGTGGCTGAATACTTCCGTGATGGATCTGGTGATGGACAAGGGAAAGACATTCTTTTCTTCGTTGATAACATTTTCCGATTTACTCAAGCTGGTTCAGAGGTTTCTGCCTTACTTGGACGCATGCCGTCTGCTGTAGGTTACCAACCAACATTGGCCTCAGAAATGGGTGCGATGCAAGAACGAATTACATCAACAAAAAACGGATCAATTACATCTGTTCAAGCGGTTTATGTTCCTGCAGATGACTTAACTGACCCGGCTCCAGCAAATACATTTGCCCATTTGGATGCAACAACAGTACTTTCAAGGAAAATTTCAGAATTAGGAATTTATCCTGCAGTAGACCCATTAGATTCAACCTCACGTATCTTGACAGCAGAAATAGTTGGCGACGAACATTACGATTGTGCTCAACGTGTGAAAGTAACACTTCAACGATACAAAGAACTTCAAGATATCATTGCAATTTTAGGAATGGACGAACTTTCTGAAGAAGATAAATTAATAGTTCATCGCGCTCGTCGTGTTCAACGTTTCTTGTCTCAACCGTTCCATGTGGCTGAACAGTTTACAGGAATCCCAGGTGTTTTAGTGGATATTAAAGATACTATTAAAGCATTCAATGCAATTCTTGATGGAGAATATGATAAATATCCAGAGGCAGCCTTTAACTTGAAAGGGGGCATAGCGGATGTTGTTGCGGCAGGAGAAAAAATGTTAACTGAAGCATAAATCTATGTTAGTAGTTGATATTTTAACACCTGAATCGAATGTGTTTAGTGGTGAAGCAATCTGTGTAACCTTACCTGGTTTGGATGGTACATTTCAACTGTTGACGAACCATGCACCGATTATTTCAGCATTAAAGGCTGGTAAACTTATCGTGGAATTACCTGCTAATTTTAATGAAGAAGCATACAAAAGTAAGTTGATTCACCAAACTTCTGACCCTAGGAAAATTGAAATTTCAATTGGTGGTGGTGTAGTAGAAGTGACCAATAATAATGTGATTATTCTAGCTGAATAATTAGATCCTCAACGATATAAAAAAAGGAAGTTTTATACTTCCTTTTTTTATGAGCTCTATTTTCAAAACAAAACTGCTTTGCGAACAAAGCAGTCTATAAAATATCATTTCACTACATATTTGGCATTTCTCGTGTGAAGGCTGGTATACCTGTAACATCCATTCCTGTAATCAACAAATGAATATCATGAGTTCCTTCATAGGTCACAACTGATTCCAAATTAGCCATGTGACGCATCATAGAATACTCACTTGTTATTCCCATTCCTCCATGGATTTGGCGAGCCTCACGAGCAATGTTCATTGCTATCTCTACATTGTTCCGTTTCGCCATGGATATTTGAGCACTTGTTGCTCGTCCTTCATTGCGTAATTGACCCAATCGGAAAGTTAATAATTGTGCTTTTGTAATTTCAGTAATCATTTCAGCCAATTTCTTTTGAATAAGTTGGAATGCACCGATTGGAACATTGAATTGAGTTCTTTCTTTTGAATATCGCAAAGCTTGATCATAACAATCCATGGCAGCACCTAAGGCTCCCCATGCAATTCCAAATCGCGCTGAATCTAAACAACTCAATGGCGCTCCTAATCCACTTCGACCAGGAAGTATATTTGATTTTGGAACTTTTACGTTATCAAAAATCAATTCACCTGTTGACGAAGCTCTGAGTGACAATTTCCCGTGCATCTCTGGAGTTGAAAACCCTTCCATTCCACGTTCAACTAATAAACCAAAAATTCTACCTGATTCATCTTTCGCCCAAACAACTGCGACATCAGCAAAAGGCGCGTTAGATATCCACATTTTTGCACCATTCAAAATAACATGGTCTCCAGCATCCTTGAAATTAGTAATCATCCCTCCCGGATTTGAACCATGATCTGGTTCAGTTAATCCAAAGCAACCCATCATTTCCCCTGTTGCTAATTTCGGTAAAAACTTTTGTTTTTGTTCTTCGGAACCATATTTCCAAATTGGATACATTACAAGAGAAGACTGAACGGATGCCGTCGAACGCAGCCCAGAATCACAGCGCTCTAATTCTTGCATGATTAAACCATAAGAAATCTGATCTAAGCCGGCTCCACCATATTCTTCAGGAATATACGGTCCAAAAGCACCTATTTCGCCTAATCCAGCTAACAAATGAGTTGGAAAAGTAGCATTTTCATAATGCTCATCAATAATGGGAGAAACCTCACGTTTTACCCAAGCACGAGCAGCATCGCGTACTAATTTATGTTCCTCAGATAATAAATCGTCTAACATATAGTAATCAGGATGTACGTATTGATCAGTTTTCATAAGTTTATTTAAAATAAGGACAAAAATAAGTATATTTTGTTCTAACCAAGCCAAGAATTTAAAAGTTTTAGTCGTATAATTCTAAAAGTGAAGTTGGATGTAAGTTTCTATAGATAATTTCTTTAGAATCCCAATAACCTTGTTACTTTTGTGTATGATTTCATTGATACAAACTGGTGAGCTTATCCTTCGGAAAATTCCATTCGAATTACCCGAACTTATCGGATTATTCGTGAGCATAGCACTCATTGGTTTGGCAAAAATCAGTCACCCGAAAACACTTGAAACCGCATTTGGCACTTTGTTTTCACTGAAATCTGAAATTTCATTCAATGACACGGTAAAAATGCATCCTTTCGGTTCTTTTGTTCTCATCATTAATTTTTTAGTAAGTATCTCTCTCCTGTTATTTTTATCCACTCAAACATTCATTAAAAACGATTCTGAACATTACCTTTTTTCTCTTGGAATAGCTACCTTGTTACTTTTCATTTATTTAACAGGAATATACATAGTTGGATTTATTAGTGGGGCGATGAATCGCATAATCACCAATCAAATCTTCACATTGAATTTTATACATATTTCCGGAATAGCTGGGTGCTTTTTAGCTATTCCCTGGTTGATTAATCCTCACCTCAACTTTTTATTTACCGTTACTACAATAATTATTTTGGTTGGACTTTATCTGTTGCGACTTTTTAAAATTTTATCGGTTGCTTTGAGGGAACATATACCTTTATATTATTTATTTTTGTATCTTTGCACCCTCGAAATACTTCCAGTTTTTGTAAGTGTTTCAGTTTTTTGGAAGAATGTAGTTGTGTAGATAACGGTTAATATTTAAAGAATTGGCTATCAAATCAATTTTAGTATCTCAGCCTAAGCCCGAAGGAGAAAAGTCACCCTATTATGACTTAGCGGACAAATATAAAATCAAAATAGATTTTAGACCGTTTATAAAAGTGGAAGGGGTCGATTCAAAAGAATTCAGGTCACAACGCATCAATTTTTCTGATTTTTCAGGGATTATTTTAACTTCAAAAGTAGCAGTCGATCACTTTTTTAGAATTGCTGAAGAAATTCGGTTCGAGGTTCCAGATGACTTGAAATACTTTTGTATTTCAGAAGCAGTTGCCTTGTATCTTCAAAAATATGTTACTTACAGAAAACGAAAAATATTTTTTGGAAAACAAACAATCGAGCAATTGGCAGATGTAATGAAAAAACACAAGAACGAAAAATTCTTACTGCCTTGTACTGATATTTTAAGAGATAATATTCCAATTACTTTAGAAGAACAAAAAATTGAGTTCTCCAAAGTGATTTTATACAAAACAGTTGCCGCTGATTTATCGGACCTAGAAGATGTCAAGTATGATTTATTGGTTTTCTTTAGTCCAGGTGGAATTGAATCCTTATTCAAAAACTTTCCTGACTTCATTCAGGATAAAACGTGTATAGCAGCTTTTGGAACAACTACAGCCCAAGCAGTATTGAAAAACAACCTTCGATTAGATTTACATGCTCCGCAACCCAATGCTCCATCTATGGTTGGGGCTATTGAATTGTTCGTAAAAGAAAAACTTAAAAAAGGATGATTTTTCGAATCTAAAAAGGATGTAACTTTTTCTATGGTCAGTTCATTACTTTTGCACCACATCAATCAACAAACAACGCAAACTAGTAAAACCTATTCCTACTCTATATGAAACAACTTATTCATGACTTCCCTAAACACATTGAGGAAGCTTTCTCAATCGCTGAAAAATCAACTTTTAAATCACCCCCGACTGAAATTCACAACATCATTATATGTGGAATGGGTGGGTCTGGAATTGGTGCAAAAATAGTTTCAAACTGGGTACAGAACGAAATCAAACTGCCAATTACCTTAGTAACAGATTATACCTTACCAAGTTTCGCTTCATCTAACTCACTTGTCATTGGTTCTTCCTATTCAGGTAATACAGAAGAAACCATGATGGCACTTGAAGAAGCAAAAGCATTAGGAGCTCATATTATGTGTGTTTGTAGTGGCGGTAAAATGGAACTTTTTTGCCAAGAAAACAAGTATGATTGTGTTATCGTTCCGGGGGGTAATCCTCCACGCAGTACGTTAGCTTTTTCTTTAGTTCAATTATTGAACATGCTACACTCACTTGGATTTATAGGCTCGTCGACTTTAAACCAAATGAAAGCGGCACAAAACTTATTAACAGAGAATCTTTCTGAAATACAATCTGTTGCACAAGAAGTATCAGCACATTTGTTCGGCAAAATCGGTATATTATATGGTGAAACAAAATATGAAGGAGTAATTGTTCGTGCAAGACAACAATTCAATGAGAACTCCAAATATTTATGCTGGCATCACACTATTCCTGAAATGAATCATAATGAACTTGTTGGTTGGGGAGGGGGTGACGCACGATTTGCACCAATATTTTTTGAAACAAGTGATGTTCATCCACGCAATAAAAAGCGCTTTGAAATAACTAAAAACGCTACGGAAAAAAAATGTGGTAAAATTCTTTCTATTTCCGCCAAAGGAGCATCTATGGTTGAGGAGTCTCTTTACTTAATACACATCGTGGACTGGGCTTCTTTTTATCTGTGTGAAGCGAATAACCAAGATATTATTGACATAGAAATTATTGATTATTTGAAAGGCGAACTTTCCAAATTCTAATGAATGATACCGAGAGTTACCTGCCATTTTTTAGGGAAAATTGATTACAAAACGGCGTGGGACTTCCAGGAAAAATTATTCCATGAAGGCGTTCATCAAAAAATTGCGATAAGAAATGGTGAAAGCACGATGCTTCCTAAAAACCATTTGATATTTTGCGAACATCCTCATGTTTTCACACTCGGTAAAAGTGGTGATCGGCAGCATTTATTAATCGATCAATCGGGTTTGGATGAAAAAGAAGCGCAATTTTATCAAATAAATCGAGGCGGTGACATCACGTATCACGGTCCTGGACAATTGGTTGTTTATCCCATTTTCGATCTAGAGCAATTTTTTACCGATATCCATAAATACATGCGTTATTTAGAGGAGGCTGTTATCAGAACAATTGCCAATTATGGAATTCAAGGAGAACGATGCGATGGATTAACGGGAGTCTGGATTGATCCAACAACACCTAAAGCAAGAAAAATTTGCGCCATGGGAGTTAAAAGTTCTCGGTGGATGACAATGCATGGCATCGGATTTAATGTCTGCACAGACTTAAGTTATTTCAACCATATTGTTCCTTGTGGAATCCAAGACAAAGCTGTGACTTCACTAAAGAATGAACTCAACCTTCAAGTAACTGTTGACGAGATTATTCCTTTATTATTGAAAGAATTAACCGATTTGTTTAATTTTGAAGTAATAGCGAAAACATGAAAAAAAGGGCGTTAAAATTAGCACGAATCTTAGGTTTAACTTTCCTTTTTATCCTTTTAATCGGAAATCTCTTCATTTTGCTAACCGGGAGATATTATTTATATAGCGCGATTTCCAAAACCTATTTACGCGGCGAATCAGGCCCTGGCATTTACGATCTCGATTTGTTTGCTAAAACAACCATTAAGGTGAATGCTGATCATTTTAATTGGAGTAATCACCCTAGAAAGAACTCATATAATTGGAAGATTGGCGAACTTGACTATCATAAAAATTGGGGAACAACCGCATTCCTGGTTATTCACAAAGATTCTATTCTACTAGAGAAATATTGGGGCGAACATAATGAAAAAACAGTCTCAAATTCTTTTTCCGCAGCAAAAACAATCATCGCTTTACTAATCGGAATTGCAATTGACGAAGGATACATAAAAAATATAGACGAGCCGGTTGGAAATTACATTCCTGAATTTAAAAAAATGGGTCGGCAAAAAGTCACTATTCGCCATCTTCTGCAAATGGCTTCTGGTTTAGATTGGGAAGAAAGCGGAAGTAACCCAATTTCAGAAGCTGCCGAAGGCTATTTTACATCAGATCTACACGCTTTAGTTACTCGTCAACTAGTTGTAAATGAACCAGGTAAACGTTTTAAATACCAAAGTGGAAATTCACAAATATTAGGAATTATTATTGCGAATGCCACAAAAATGTCACTGTCCACCTATATGGAAACTCGCTTGTGGAAACCAATTGGGGCCAGTTCCTCTGCTTATTGGAGCACAGATCAAGAAAATGGAATCGAAAAATCTTTTTGCTGTTTTTATGCTACTGCTCGCGACTATGCGTTACTAGGTCGATTGATGCTAAATAAAGGAAAATGGGGCAACAAACAGCTTATTTCAACTAATTTCATGAAAGAATTGATTACCACCCCAACGCTGCAAATGGATGAAGGAACCCCTAATCAACGTTACGGATTGCATACTTGGGTCTATTTAAATCAAGGTAATCCTGTTTACTATTTCCGAGGATATAGAGGTCAATATATACTTACCGTTCCGAAAGATGAGTTGATCATTGTGCGACTAGGGATGAAACGAGAAAAGGATTTTAAACTTCCTGAAAACAAAATATCAGATGCTAAATTTCTAAATCAACAACTGGAAAAGATTGGTCATTCGCCTGATGTTTTTAACTATATTATAAACGGATATTCCATTTTTAACGCATTAAAATGAGAGAAGAGTTAAAAGGACCTAAAGTAGAAAAGGTGGCTGTTGCTGTTGTGCAACAATTAAATACAGACAACCAATTAGAGTATAATGTGTATTTGCTAAATCTTCGGGATGACATCATGGAAGGAATCATTATTAATAGTACTGGATATGGTGAAAATGTTAATACCGGCGAAAAAATTAGAACATCGACATTACGGCATTGCATTGAAGTACTTCTTCCAAACGAGGCTGCAAGAATAGAACCTATTATGGATGATGTTTTTGGAATTTCTAATGAATATTGGGTGAGTTTTTGGATTGATGATGTTTTATATGACAAAAAATTCATTTTCCCGCCCGAAACGATTTGCGAAAAGAACTTGAAAGAAATAAAAATATTGGGTGCAAAAGGGATTCTAATTCAATGATAGTGGGTAAAAACACCAAAAATTTAATCCTTTTTCTTTTACTCAACTTTGCTGCGTTGGGAATTGGTAGTTTTTTGATGGGAAGCAGTCCGGTAGAAAATTCGTGGTATCAATCGCTGAAATTGGCGCCATGGACCCCTCCTGGTTGGGTTTTTGGTGCGGCTTGGACAACTATTATGACTCTTTTTTCTATCTACATGATGCTTGTATTTCGAAAACACCCTACCAAACAAAATAGAATTATTTATGCTATCCATCTACTACTAAATATCGGGTGGAATCCCCTATTTTTTCAATATCATTTTGTATTTCCAGGATTGATCGTTTTAGCAGCCTTATTCTCTGTATTGTTAATGACACACCATAAAAATTTCAATTGGAGAGATTGGAACATCCTATTAATTGCACCTTATTTAATATGGTTGTGCATTGCATTTTCCTTAAATCTATACACCTTATTGTACAACTAATCGATCTTTCCAACGCGGGGTTTTAGTCAAGGAATAAATAAGTAAGAATAGGTTAATAAAGGGCAAAATAAAAACATATACGGGTACTATGAACCACATTTTCACAAGCTGATTGGATGAATAATGAGGCCATAAACAAATTGAATCTATTGTTAATTTTACAATTAGAAAAACCATTAGCTCTATCAAACTGAAATGTTGAATTGCGAAGGTCAATGCAATCCAAAATCCAATAGATAAGAGGAATTGTATGATTAGCAATCGATTTGTTAATGCATCTGCCACATGTCTTGATTTACCAATCCAACGCGTTCGTTGTGCAATATATTCTTGAATGGATTGTGCCCCTGGTGTTTGAACTGCCACATGTTGATCCAATTGAATTTGAATTGATTTTCCTGCTAATTGAAACAATTGAAGTAAATAAACATCATCTCCGCTAGATTTTTCGAAATAATTTGAATTTTCTGTTTCTTCCAGAAAGGAATCTCGGCGAAACAATAAATTTGCACCACTGCACATTATCGGTTTTATCCAACCTGCCGATGATTCATTCACACTATTGGCTAACTCAACATCTTGATGAAAAAATTCTGAAATGAAATTCCTTGTTTTTATACGCACTGGAAGGATCTGTAAATCTACTTGCTGAAGTTTTGAAATGTGATCAAAATAAACAGAATCAAACCAAACATCAGCGTCCAAGGTTAATACAAATTCGGTTTGAGCGTGTTGCACGCCTTGTGAAATCGCCTCTTTTTTACCTTGCTTAGAATCATCCAAATTCAGTATTTCAAAACATTCAGTATTAAATTTTTCGAAAATTCGTTTTTCGGTCTCATCTGTTGAGTGATCATTAACAAAAATATATTTTGCCGG
Organism: Lishizhenia tianjinensis; assembly: GCA_943330745.2. Lineage (GTDB taxonomy): Bacteria > Bacteroidota > Bacteroidia > Flavobacteriales_D > Crocinitomicaceae > UBA952. The sequence goes on along the minus strand of CALQIX020000005.1, from coordinate 18,375 downwards.
TTGAACAGTAGAATTCTCAATGGATTTTAACAACGGGAGAATTCGTTTTATTTCATTTCGAAATGGAATGACAACTGTGAGTTGTGATAAACTAATAATCGGTCCTTGGGCACTTTTATTTCGTTTTAATTTCATTTGACCCAAAAAAATCCATCCAACCATAAAACCTGCCTGGGAGAGAATAAAAAATGCGATGAAAAAGAGATGAAAAGTCATTTTTTATTCATTGTTGAAATCCAAGCAAAAATCGTTGGAATTAATCCATTAACTAACCAAATTGAAAAAGAAGCTAGTAGAACTGGTGCCGTAGCATAATCAGCCATTTGAAAAACAGCCACTGTTACCGTTTCTCTCACAAATAATTTACCTAAAAATAAGGATGGAGATACCGTTACAGAAAGATAACTCAACCAAATCCAATACACAAGATCAGATGACATGGGAATCCCAAACACATATAAAAAAAGTGCGAATTGCACTGTGAAAACAAACATCCGAATGATACTTAGTAGACCAATTTGAAGCAAATAATAAACAATTTTTCTCGGTTTTATTTCGTCCAAAAACAACGCAGGAAATCTTTTCCGCGTAGCAATTCGTACCGCAGGCATCATCCATACCACTAGAATAACTCCAAAAATTCCACACAAAAAACTTAACGTCATCAACGATCCCTTTCCCAAAACAAGAATAGCAATCATCCCAAAGAATACAGTTACTAAAAACTGAACGGCATTAGTTACTTGCGTCCATGCCGCTAATGAAATCCGAACGGCTGAATCAAAAAACAGGATTCGACCAATAAAATTCGTAGGGATTCCTGGAAGGATGAAATCTGAAACCATACCAGCGGCAAAGGATTGGATCGTATGAGTATTCGGTAAATTTAAAAAAACCAATTGCTTGCGCCACTTCTGAAATTCTAAATACCAATTCAACGGAACTAACACTAAAATTGGGATCAACCATAACCAATGAGCTACTTGAACATATTGATAGGGCATTTCCAGTACTTGGTAGATAACCAAAATACCAAATAGCACAAACAAAAAAGAATGTAATAGTATTTTTAGCCTAGAAGAAATGATTACGTCCAATTCTTTTTTTCAACAAAAATACACTTTCAAGGCACATAAAAATCGATCACATCTGCTAATTTTTATTTACTGATTAAAGATCAAATTGTATTAACTAACTGTGAATCAACTTCAAAAAAAAATCCGATATTTGTTGAAAATTAATTTATCATGTTTTTGAGATCTTTATTACTTGTTATTTTACTACAATTTTCAAGCGTAAAAGCACAAACTCTAGTTTTTGCTCAATTAACAGGTTCTCCAACCATGAATACCACGGGATGGAATTTAGCGGGTGCTGCCTATACCGGTGATACTGGTGGTGATGCAAATGCGGATAATGATGAATTAATTTTAACGGATAATATAAACGCCTCTAGTGGAGCTATTTTTTTTAATCAACCATTAGATTTGGCAACATGCTATGAATGGAATGTTCAATTTGATTTTCGAATGGCCGATGGTAGTAACGCAGATGGTATTGCTTTTTGCTTCTTGGACGTCCCTCCAACTGGCTATGTTAGCGGAGGTGGTGTTGGTATCCCATCAACGGCGAATGGAGTGAAGGTTGTATTCGATTCATATGACAATGGATGTGGCATGAATCCAGAAATTCAAATCATGAACGGATTAGGTTATAATGAATGTGACCCTAATGTTATTCGAATCACAAATACAAGTGGTGGAAATTTGGACTTTATTACAGATGCCACCTACAAAACTGCCGTCATTAATTACAGTTTTGGCAGCTTAACTGTTACTGTAAATGGTCAACAGTATTTAACCGGGAATTATAATTTGAATTTTATTGGATACCTTGGATTCACGGCGAGTACTGGTGGTTCTACGGACAGGCATTCTATTCGAAATGTGATCGTTTCAGCCAATGTAGCAACCTCTGATGCAGGAATTGATGTATCAACGTGTACAGGGGAGGCTGTGCAAATTGGTGCGCTCAACAATCCAAATTATTTATATGACTGGGGTACAACTAGCGGACTTAGTTCACCTAGTATTTCAAATCCATCAGTTACATTAACCAACAACGGAACTACTGCCATAACGGAAACTTACACTGTTACAACAACCCTTGCCTCCAATCCTAATTCATGTCCAACTCAAGATAGTGTGGTGGTTACAATACTTCCAAACACCTCTAGTACGATTAACGCAACCATCTGCAATGGGTCTAGTTACACCGTTGGTGGTCAAACGTTTTCAACAGCAGGCATACACCAGGCCGTAGTTAGTGGCATTAACGGCTGTGATTCTACAATCACGCTCAATCTTTCTCTCACACCAACAATTCAAACTAATTTAAGCAATACTATTTGTCAAGGATCCACGCTGACCTTTGGAAATCAAACTTTGTCCAGCGCTGGTAATTATGTTCAAAACTTGCTAACATCCACAGGTTGTGATTCAATCGTCAATCTAACTCTTTCCGTTAATCCGATATTAAGCTCCAATCAAATTCAATCCATTTGTGATGGAGAAACTTTTGCATTTGGAAATCAAACATTATCAAGTGCTGGAAATTATACCCAAACACTTCAAACATTGGCGGGCTGTGATTCGATTGTCAATCTAACACTTTCTGTTAACCCGATTCTTAGTTCTTCTGAAATTCAAACCATATGTGACGGAGAAACCTACACATTTTATGGCCAAGTACTTACAACAACCGGTTCGTACAATCAAACAATACAAGCGACAACGGGTTGTGATTCTATTGTAACTTTAGACATAGTTGTAAATCCAATTCCGAGTCCACCAAATATTGTTTCTAACAGTCCTTTGGAATGTCCCGGAGACGCCCTTATTATGGTTGCAGAACCAATTGTAGGAGCAACTTACACTTGGAATGGTCCAGGAAATTTCTCGTCAAATGACAATGAATTATCCCTTATTATTGATAATCAAAATACCGGAGTTTATACGGTTTACATCTATTTAAACGGGTGCCAATCTCCCAATGCAATCGAAGTAATCAGTATTGCCAACACTGGGGTTTCCGATAATTTTGACGTTCCTAATGTTATAACGCCAAATAACGATGGATTAAATGAAGAAATTGAATTTAACACCTTGTTTTCAAGCTGTATTCCTTTTCATTTTCAACTCGTTAACAGGTGGGGAAATCTTGTTTTTGAGCAAGAAAACGGAGGAGATGCATTCAAAGGAACCACTAACGATGGTAGTAAACTAGATGCCGGAATTTACTTTTATAAATTGGTGTTTGATCAATACGAAAAATCAGGATTTATTCACATCATTCGATAATACCGAGGTAACCACAAACTATTTGTACCTTTGACCGGTATTAGTTTATTCAACCATTGAATTTTAATTTGCTCCTTGGAACGTAGAACGGGTCTTGATATTATGCGAATGGCAGCAATTCTAATTGTTGTACTAGGTCATACATCTATACTTCTTGAAGGGACTTCACTTAAAGATTTTCCTTATTTTAAACCAATAGATGGTGTCGATTTATTTTTTGTGCTAAGCGGTTTTTTAATTGGGGGGATCATGCTCCGTGACTTCAATAATCACTCAACCATTTTAGATCTGATTACCTTTTGGAAACGACGATGGTTCAGAACTTTGCCGCTATACTTTCTTATTCTTGGACTTAATTATTTGGTTGTTAAAAATGGATGGATTAAAGGGGATATACAGCAAGCAAACTGGACATTTTTGTTTTTCTTACAAAATTTATCACAGCCATTTTTTGATTTTTTTTGGGAGTCTTGGAGCCTAAGTGTCGAAGAGTGGTTTTACCTAAGTTCCCCAGTTGTTTTCTTTATTCTGCTAAAATTGATTTCTAAGAAAACAGCTTTTTTTGTTACTATTTTCCTGATGATTGCATCCACATTCTTATTTCGTTTACTGAATACGACTGAGCAAATAGACCCCTTTTTCTTTGATATTACATTTAAAAAAGTAGTACTCATGAGATTGGATAGCATTGCGTTTGGTCTGCTTTTCGCGTGGTTGCATGTTTACCATTCTTCTGTTTTAATGAAGTTTAAGTATCATTTTTTGTTTATTTGCATATTAATTTTAAGTTACCAGCGAACTATTGACCTTGATGTAACGTCTAAATTTGCACAAGTCGTTTATTTAACGTTATCACCCATGGCATTAAGCTTATCCCTACCCTTTTTTTACTCAATTCAATTGAACAAAAACAAGTTCACGGAGGTTGTAACTTTAATAAGTAAAATTTCCTATTCGATGTATCTTATCAACCTAGCACTTGTGATTGAAATAATCCATATTAATTTTAATACAACCAACGGATTTATACAGTATTTAAGCGCATGGTTTTTTATTATTTCAGCATCTTATATTCTTTACACATTTTATGAAAAGCCACTGATGAAACTTCGGGATAAACCCTTAAAATCTCTTTTTCAAAAAAATTGACGCAAAAACATATGAAAATACTCCTTCCGTTATTTCTTGCTTTTTTTCCATTATTTCTAATGGGACAAAATTCCTTAAACACGATTGGTGCAGGTGCGCGCTATGTGGATATTGGTGATTTAGATATTACAGGCTCCCAAATTACAGTTGAAGCGATAATCCGTAAATCAAATACTACCGTTTCCAATATTATTTCGAAGCACACAGGCGCAGCCGATGCGAACTATTTATTTAGACCGACACTGTTTGGAATTACAACCACAACCGGATTTTATTTTTGCACAAACCCAGTTACTTTAACAGTGAATGAATGGTATCATATTGCTGCAACGTATGATGGTTCTTTGATAAAATACTACGTGAACGGCTGCAAAGTAAATGAATTACCTGCAACAGGCGATTTAGTTCAAAACAATCTGATAACGGCAATTGGTGCGCGACCAGGGAATACGGTTCCCGTGGAGCATTTTAGAGGAAATATTGACGAAGTACGTATATGGAATCTTGTGCGAACTGAGACGGAAATTCAACAAAACATGAATTTCCTGTTACCAACCACTCAGCCGGGCTTACAAGCCTATTATAAATTCAATAATAACTATTTAAATAGCCAAGGCAATGCAGCATTCAACGGAACTCCACAAGGAAGCCCAGCTTTTGACGTTGAATCCACACTTTTTTTACCTCTGATACTTGTTGCTGCACTACCTACTGATGCTTCCTGCTATGGGTTTTCAGATGGATCAGTTACAATTACCGCTGCCGGAACCGGCGCACTCACTTATTCAATTGATGGAATAACGTATGTTTCAACTAGTACATTTTCTAATTTACCCGCAGGAAGCTATACGGCATATGTGAAAAGTCCACAGGGATGTATTGTTTCGCAAACTTTTACAATCAATCAGCCTCCTCAAGTACCTACACCAGTGATCAATTTCCCGAGTCCGCTGTGTGAGACTGACAGCTTGTTTTTAAGCATCGATTCATTAGCAGGAGCCAGCTGCACGTGGACAGGGCCAAACAATTTTACTACATCAATTTTGGATACTGTTATTCCATATGCCTCAGCAATAAATAGCGGAAATTACAACGCGTTTTTCACCTTAAATGGTTGTAATAGCGACACCCTAATTCAACCCATTACGGTGAATCCAATTTTCGATATTAACATCGACACCACAATTTGTTCAAACGAAAGTTATTCCCTTGGAAATCAAAACTTAAACACTCCCGGATCCTACACCCTTGCATTGCAGACTATCGCTGGTTGTGATTCTATTATTCATTTAACATTACAGGTTAATCCAGCTTACTCTTTTGTAAGAGACACCTCATTGTGCGCTGGTGAGTCATTTACGTATCAAGGCCAAACATTGAATGCTACTGGCGTTTATCCCTTTTTCTTGCAAACAACGCTTGGTTGTGATTCAACAATTACCTATAATTTGATTGTTTATCCTATTCCTGCTCCACCAGTCTTATCTTCCAACAGCCCAGTGGAATGCCCTGGCGACATTATGAATTTTCAAGCAGATACAGTCACCGGTGGAACATTTACTTGGTCAGGGCCCAATAATTTCACGTCTTCAGCAAGTAGCAATTCTTTTTCATTTGACATCGAAGACATTGGAATTTACAGTTCAACAGTCACGGTCAATGGATGTGAATCTCCTGTTTCTTCAATTGATTTATCCATTTTAAAAATATTTACGTTTGATGATTTCGAATTTCCCAATGTAATCACGCCAAACGGAGATGGTATAAATGACAATTTAGATTTAGAGAATTATTTTCAAACCTGCCAAGAGTTTACGTTTTATGTGTTTAATCGTTGGGGGAATTTGGTTTATCAACAATCCAATACAGATATACCCTTTGGAGGATTGACTTTAGATACAGCCACGTTAGTTGACGGAGTTTATTTATACAAATTAAGCTATGAAAAGGGCGAAAAGAATGGTTACATTCACGTAATTCGATAGAAAAATAACCAATCAAGATTCTTTTTTATTGAACTCTTTCGTTAATAACATTCTAATGTAAAGAATATCTCTTTAAATCGGTTTCAGTACCTCGGAAAAAAGTTAATTTTGAAACTTGTCATAACACACAACACACATGTCGATTGAAATCAATAATTTGTTTAAGTATTACGGTGAACAAGCCGCAGTAAAAAATGTTAGTTTTTCAATTCCGAAAGGACAAGTAGTTGGATTTTTAGGGCCAAATGGCGCCGGAAAATCGACCACAATGAAAATAATTACAGGATTTATTCCTGCATCCGAAGGTAGCGTTTCTGTTTGCGGAATTCCGGTAGACACGAATAACTTAAAAACACGGCAAAAAATAGGTTATTTACCTGAAAGTAATCCCTTGTATACTGATATGTATGTTCGCGAATACTTAGAATTTGTTGGTAGAATTTACAAAATAAAAAATCTCAAGCAACGGGTTAATGAAATGATTGACTTAGTTGGTCTGGGTGTCGAACAACATAAAAAAATAGAAGCTCTATCCAAGGGGTATAAACAACGCGTGGGATTGGCACAAGCCATAATACACGATCCGGAGGTACTGATTTTGGATGAACCAACATCTGGTTTGGACCCCAATCAATTGGTTGAAATTCGTGAATTAATCAAAAATATCGGTAAAGAAAAAACAGTTTTACTTTCTACGCACATCATGCAAGAAGTGGAGGCTATTTGTCAGCGGGTATTAATTATCAAACAAGGTGTACTTGTTGCGGATAATATTTCCAGTGAAATAAAATATACAGACAACAAACAAACTGTTTTTGTGGAATTTAACAAATCAGTAAACAAATCAGAATTGCAAAAAATACAGGGAGTTCAAGCAGTTCGACAATTTGAAAAAGGTTGGTTAATAGAGGCAACAGAATTAGTAGATCTTCGATTAAAAATTGCTGAATTTGCTCAACAGAATGGGATTTTACCATTAACATTGAAATTAGAAGCCAAATCTTTGGAAGAATATTTTAAAGGTTTGACCAAAAACTAAGATAAAAAAGGCTTTTATTTCGTAAATTCGTGCCATATCCATCAAATATGATAATTGGCATTTGTGGGGGCAGTGGCTCAGGAAAAACGACTCTATTAAATCGATTAAAGGAAGAATTCAAACATTCAAATCCATCCGTTATTTCGTTAGATAATTATTATTTACCTATTGAAAAACAAGAAAAAGATGAAAATGGGAAAGTTAACTTTGATTTACCTACAGCACTTGATCGCGCTAGAATAAGTGCTGATTTAACCAAAATCAATAATGGAGAAAGTATCACTTTAAAAGAATACCACTTCAATTCCCCTCCCGATTTAATTAGTTACATTACCATTCATCCATCAGAAATACTAATTATTGAAGGACTTTTTATTTTGCATTATGAAGAAATTAGGCGGTTTTTAGACCTAACAATTTTCGTTAAACTGGATCCTGAAGTTCAATTACAACGCAGAATTTTAAGAGATAAGGAAACACGTGGTTATTCCTTAGACGATATTTTATATCAATGGGAGAATCATGTTTTGCCCTGCTACGAAAACTACATTCATCCCTACCAGCAACATGCGCATTATTTTTTTCGTAACGACGAATACATTGAGGAGGATTTTGAGCACCTTAAAATGGGGATTTATTCTCAATTAAAGGAAAAATCAACAATCAACTCCATAACGAATTGAGAGTTGTTTTTGCCAAATACAAATCATACTTTATTTCGCTCGCGTTCTTTATTGCCTATGGATTAAGTTACTCTCTTATTTTTTACCAAAATAATCAAGATACAACTCAACGATTAACAAGTAAACTGAATGAAATTGAGAATAAATTAGATCGACTTGCAGAAATAAAACTAAAAGAAATTGTTCGCTACGGAACATACAACTCTTGGAGGGAGCAAAACAAGGACAATCGTTATGCAATCCATATTTATAAAAATGATTCCCTTCTTTATTGGAATTCAAACCAATTACCCGTTAGTAGATTTGCAGATATCCATTTCCCAAGCGAAGGGTTAAATCATTTACAAAATGGGTGGTATTTAACAAAAACTAAGGCTGCGAATGGGTTTGTTGTTGCAACATCATTTTTAATTAAAACAGAATATCCTTATCAAAATGAACACCTAATCAATGGATTTTCGAAAGAAATGAATATTCCGATTGCGGCTCATATTGTTGTTGACAAAGAATCTCCGCTTCGTGTTTTTGATAGTAAAAAAAATTACCTTTTCAGTATTGAACCTTTTGAAAGACAAATTCCTCAAGATAGCCAATCCTTTATCTTATTGTTTTTATTGATTGCTGCAATTGGATTTTTTGTTATTGCCTTGTTTTCAAGCTTTAAAAAAAGTAAATTACAACTTGCCTGGATTTTCCCACTGATTTTGGTAATTCTTCGGATTATATCTTTGGGATTTTCAAAAAGTTTTTTCACCAATGATGTTGCGATTTTTAGCGAAACATTGTTTTACATTAACCCCTTATTCCCGAACTTTTTCGAGTATTTGATTAATGTTTTTGTCATTACTTTTCTAACGAGTTGTTTGGTTTATTACCTCAAACAAATTAAAACGAATAATATAGGGTCCATTTTTGGTTTGTTTGTTTTGCTTCTAAGCACCTTTTTATTCTGGTATTTCATTTTGTATGTAACAGATAGTCTTGTTACTAATTCTACCATTCATTTGTTGACAGATCAATTTTTTAAGTTAAACCTATTATCCTATTTAGCGTTGTTTTCAATTGGAATTTTGTTTTTTAATTACTACTCTATCCTAGCAAATACGGTTGATGCCCTAGAACGAATTAATTATAAACGGAGTCATTTAGCCCGTTTTTTATTTTTGGTGAGTGTGATTTTCATTTTCACAAGTATTTACTTTACCAAATATCATATTGTTGGAATTCTCATTCCGCTGATTGTTTCCTTATGGTTGGTATTTACCCTGCGAAAAAAACCCATAAATATCACAACTGAAATAAATGGATTGTTTCTACTTATGCTGGCATCTTTTTTCATTGCCTTTAATTTGACTTGGTCCAATGAGGTTAAAATGAATCAAGAACGTGAGCTATTGGCCCAACAGCTTGCATCTGAAAAACAAGTGGAGACAGAAAAAGAATATGTGGGAATTTCAGATAAAATAAATACGGATCCATTTCTAAATAGAATTTCAAAGTCAACCGATGGAATGGATTTAAGCGATTTCGAATATTCCATGGAACGAAAGGTTTTTAATGGTTATTGGGAAAAATACGACATGAACTTCAACTTGTTTGATTCTAATGGTCGATCGGTTATAACGAAAGATAATTTACAGTTCAAAGATTTATCCCTCTTGATACGGGACCACTGTGAACGATCTAAAATTGATAGTAATATATTCTATGTAACCGATTATACTAGTCAGCTAAGTTATGTCATTTTGCAACCATTTTTAAATGCAGATAGCACCAAGTTCTATCTTTCAGCCACTCTTAAATCGAAAAAAATACCGGAAGGAATTGGTTTTCCTAGATTATTAATCTCCTCCAAAGCAAGCGTTTTACAATCTTTAGAAAAATTTTCAATCGCTAAATATCATAATCGAAAATTAGTATCAAAATACGGTGAATTTAGTTACCCTTCCTCCCCTTTTCTTTTGCCGGATCAAGCAAAAAAAGGATATATAACGTATGGGGGTTTTAATCATTATATTCTAAAGCAAACAAAGAACGATGCGATCATCATTTCCTGTAAAATATATACTTTTCTCGATGTACTTACCTCCTTCTCTTATGTATTTACTTTTTTCGGATTAGTGCTTCTTCCCTTTTATTTATCTAGAAATGGGAAGTTCTTTTTTAGAAATACGATTTCTCTTGCCCTCAAAATTCAACTGCTATTGGTTGGAATTGTTTTCTTTTCCTTATTTTCTTTTGGATGGGGAAGTGGAATTTTTGTCAGGAATCAATATAATAAATTCACCAACAACATTATTAATGAAAAATTAGTTTCGCTTGAAATTGAATTGCGGAATAAAATTGGAGAAATGAACTATTTAGATGTCTACGAGAATGGAAATTACATCAGTTTTTTACTAAGTAAATTATCGAAAGTATTTGTCACAGACATTAATTTATATGATCCGGACGGACACATTTTAGCAACATCAAGACCGAAAGTTTTCAATATCGGATTGATCGGTGAACAAATGAATACACAAGCTTTCAACCAATTAAAAATTCAAAATAAAAGTGAGTTTATTCATCAAGAAAACATAGGTGATTTGAATTACATTTCTGCCTATTTACCCTTTTTTAATTCGGATGGAAAACTACTTGCTTTTGTCAATTTGCAGCATTTTGGGCAACAACAAGAGGTTGAAAATCAAATTCAACAATTTTTAGTTGCCATTATTAATGTTTTTATGTTGTTGTTGGCTATCTCAATCATTTTGGCAATTATCATGTCCAATTGGGTAACAAAACCGCTGCGGCTGCTTCAAACCAATCTGTCACTCATTCGATTTGGCAAGAAGAATCAAATGATTGATTATAATAAGAATGACGAAATTGGTGTGTTGGTAAAAGAATACAACAAGAAACTCATGGAATTGGAGCAGACAGCAGATCAATTAGCAAAAAGTGAACGCGAATCTGCTTGGAGGGATATGGCGAAACAAGTTGCCCATGAAATAAAGAACCCGCTGACTCCAATGAAGTTGAGTATTCAGCAAATGATGCGTGTATTTGAAAAGGAAAACCCAGAGGCAAAAATCAAAATAGACCGTTTAGCAAATTCATTAATCGAACAAATTGATGGCCTAACAAAGATTGCCAATGAATTTTCAAATTTTGCTAAAATGCCCTCACCACTACTAGAAAAAGTTGAGCTAATAGAAATCTGTAAGAATGTTATTTCCTTATTCAGTCAAGATGAATATTCGATTACTTTTTCAACGAATGAAATTGAAGTGTATGTTTCAGCTGATAAAGACCAATTGATTCGAGCAATTAATAACTTACTGAAAAATTCTATTCAAGCCTTTGAATTTGACAGACCAGGTGAAATCAATATTAGCGTGCAACTTACGAATGAGAAATGCCTTTTAAAAATTCAAGACAACGGTAGTGGGATCCCGTTAAATCAGCAAAATAAGATTTTTGTACCTTATTTCACAACTAAATCAACCGGCACTGGAATAGGTCTTTCAATAACCAAGCAAATAATTGAAAATCACAACGGAACAATTAACTTCCAAACCACAGAAAATAGTGGTACAACTTTCACCATTGAACTGCCAATATTGGTTGTTTAACTATTCCTTCTTCAAAAATTATCAGTAATATTACATTCCTAAATTAACAACATGAAATACATTCATTTTTTCCTTGCCATTTGGCTTTTCGTTGGCTGTAAAAACCAACAAGAAGTTTCCGGTAATTTTAGTAAAAACACAGCTGAGAACCTTTCAGAAATCACATCTGATGCATCAGAAAACGCCAATATTGAAGACTTTGATCTATCAGAATACGAAGGGGAGTTTGATGCAGAGGACATTGATCCAATTTATAACCCAAGTAGAACATTAAAAAATGATATCGTTCATACAAAATTGGAAGTTAGCTTTGATTGGGCAAAATCTAGAATGAATGGAAAAGCAACTATTACCGCTAAACCACATTTTTACGACACTGATAGTTTAATTCTTGATGCTAAAGGAATGGATATAATGAACATTCAATTAAACGGAAAAGAGCTAGTTTATGTTTATGATAGTCTTCAACTCCAGATCAAATTAGATAAAAAATACAAAAGAACGGAAAATTACACCGTATCAATTGAATATGTTGCAAAACCAGAAGAAAGAGAAACAGGCGGTAGCATGGCTATATCCTCTGACAAAGGATTGTATTTCATAAATCCAAAAAATGAGGAAAAAAATAAAATGCCTCAAATCTGGACGCAAGGTGAAACGGAGGCTAATTCTGTTTGGTTTCCAACGATTGATTCACCAAATGCTAAATCCACTCAAGAAATCTTTATTACTGTTGATGAGAAATACACAACTCTTTCCAATGGAAAACTAATCGCATCAAAGAAAAATACAAATGGAACTCGAACGGATCATTGGAAACAAGAACTAGCACATGCGCCCTATTTATTCATGATGGCTGTTGGTGAATTTAAGGTAGTGAAAGATTTTTATACGCGTCCAGACGGAAGTAAAATGGAGGTCAATTATTTTGTTGAACCTGAATATGAACAGTATGCAAAAGCGATATTTGGAGAAACACCTGAAATGATTAAACATTTCTCTCAATTGTTGGGTGTTGAATATCCTTGGGACAAATACCACCAAATTGTTGTTAGAGATTACGTTTCAGGTGCTATGGAAAATACAGGCGCAGTAATTTTTGGAGATTTTGTATACAAGACAGACCGTGAATTATTGGACGGTAATGATCAATCAACCATAGCACATGAATTGTTTCATCATTGGTTTGGAGATTATGTTACATGTGAATCTTGGGCAAATCTTCCATTAAATGAATCCTTTGCCAATTACTCTCAATATTTATGGGATGAACACCGATATGGTTTAGATGAAGCAAATTATCAGGCAGATCAAGAGGCTCAGGGTTACTATAATTCATCACAAGGCGGAAATCATCACAACCTAATCAATTATTCCTATTTTGATAAAGAAGAAATGTTTGATGGTCATTCTTACAATAAAGGTGGACGTATACTACATATGTTAAGAAATTACCTAGGAGATGAGGCATTTTTCAAAGGAATGAATTTATATCTCACTCAAAACAAATACAAATCTGCAGAGGTTCATCATTTGAGATTGGCTTTTGAAGAGGTTTCTGGTGAAGACCTAAATTGGTTTTTCAATCAGTGGTTTTTAGGAAAAGGACATCCTATTTTACAAATTTATCAGACTGAAAATAAAGAAACAAAAGAAGTAACCTTGAAGATTGTCCAAAAACAAAAATTAGATGAATATCCTTTATTTCAACTTCCGGTTGACGTACAAATTATAGATGAAAAAGGAAAACGTATAGAAAGAATTCGTATCACACGACAAGATCAGGAGTTTTCGTTTTCCTATTCTGGAAATTTGAAAAATGTTTTATTCGATGTAAATCAAGTACTATTAGGAATTGTCTATGTGGATAAACCAAATGCTCAATTTTTAAATCAATACGATCTATCCAATTCATACAAACTAAGAGCACAAGCGCTGAAATATGCGGAACGGAATATCACCAACGAGACACAACAACTAATCCTGAAAGCGTTGAATGATCCCTTTTGGAATATCCGCCTATTGGCAATTAAAGCGAGTTCTAAATTAACAGGGACATTTTTAACTGATGCTGTTACACAACTAAAAAAAATCGTTTCAGAAGATCCTAAATCAGCTGTTCGTGCAGCTACCTTAGATTTTTTAAGCACAAATACAGAGGAAAAAGTCTTTATTGACATCTGTAATTCGAGTATTGTTAAAGAAAAATCTTACAGTGTATTAATTAGCGCACTTTCTAATCTAAGTAAGATAAACAAAGAGTTAGGGTTACAAAAGGCAGATGACTTAGCGAAGGAAAAAATACCGAAACTTTTGGTAGCTGTATCAGCTGTTTATGGTGAACATGGAACAGAAGCTAATTTTGCGTTTTTTGAAAACATTTTCTTAAATAACAAGTTTCAAAGTTTTGATGAATTAACCGTAATTGGTAGTCTTTTAAATTTGTGTTTTAATACGAATTCCAAAGTGATTGAAAAAACTTACACTATCTTAGATTACTTGAAAAAAGAAGGTAATTCAATGACTCAAATGTATTTTGGGCAAATTGTTCTATACATTTCTAATATTCTAACTCAAAAAATTGAGGCCGAAATGCAAAAAATGGAACAAGCGGAAAGTGCCGCTGAAAAACAAACTATCAATTCTGAAATTGAATCCCTAGAAAGATTGGTTACAGTTTATGAGCAATTAAATCAAGAATAAATCAAAGAAATAGGCGTTAAGAACTTATGCGTCTCATCCTGCTTTGTGTTGTTATATACTGGTCTGTTCCTGCATTGGGACAGACCTTTTTTATTCGATATAACTTCAAAGACCAATGGAAAGAACGACAAATGCCTGATTCAGTATTTAGCAATGTCTCCTCTGCAAAAAAGTATATTGTTCAGCTGCAAAACAAGACACAAGAAAAGGGATTTCTTTTATCCTCCTTTGATTCCATTTCTCAATTAGGTGATTCAATTTGGAAGATTCTTGTTTATTCAGGCCCTAAGTTTGAATCAATTTCATTGAATATTGATTCCTCCCAACAATACTTTTTAAAATCCAAAGGGGTTCTTCAATCGAAAATTAAGTTTAGACCAAAAGCCTATAAAAATTATCTGACACTCATTCGTGATGCTTATTTGAATAATGGTTACCCTTTCGTGAACATTGAATTGGAGCATTCTTCGCTTTCCTTGAATAACAATTTAACAGGTCGCTTAGAAATCAATCCCGGAGAATTGTATAAATGGGGAGATATAATAGTGAAAGGTGACTCTACTATTTCTGCAGCACTCATTCAAAATATAAGTGGAATCAAGTCAAAAAAAATGTACAATGAGTCTCTAATAAATCAACTCGATAAAGAATTTAGTTCCTATTCCTATTTAGACCAATTTAAAAAACCTGAATTCCTGTACACAAAAAAAGGAGTTGATGTTTATTTCTATTTAAAATCAAAACCAAATAGCTCGGTTAATGGAGCCATCGGTATTCAACAAAATCCAGTTACCCAAAAAGCTTCATTGACAGGCCAAATCCAACTCAAACTTCAAAATGGATTAAAAAAGGGCGAGTTAATCGACCTAAATTGGAGAAGTATTCAGCCGGGAACCCAAAACCTAACGTTTATCGGAAATCTTCCATTCCTTTTTAAAAGTAAATTCGGACTAGATGGAAAATTCATTTTATATAAACGCGATAGTACTTTTTTAGAAATAAAATCAACTTTAGGGATTTCCTACCAACTTAAAAACAATTTTTACATCAAAGGCATTTATTCTTTTTACTCAAGTGATATTCTTTCATCATCTAGTAATTTACAACTGAACAGTACTAAAAATAATCTTTACGGAATATCGATCACTCGTAAAATCCTTGATTATATACCAAATCCATCAAGAGGATTTTTATTTTCTGTGGATGTAGCCGTAGGAAATAGAAAAACGAGCACAAATTCAGTTAATAAGAGTTCTGCTAGAGGAGGGTTTACGTTTGAACGATATAACAAAATAACAAAACGTCATGTGCTTAAAGTTGGGTTGTATGGTGAATGGCTGTATACTGATAAAACGTATGCAAATGAAAGATTACGTTTTGGTGGATTAAACTCACTACGCGGATTTAATGAGGAAGAATTATTTGCCACAAGTGTCTTTACAGGATTAATTGAATACCGTTTTTTACTGGATAAAAACTCCAACCTTTTTGCATTTTACAATCAATCTTGGTACGAAGATAATTCCATCGGACTTTACCGCAATGATACTCCATTAGGCTTCGGAACTGGATTCTCATTTGGAACAAAACTCGGTATTTTCTCAATTACATATGCCTTAGGAAAACAATTGCAAAATAACATTCAATTGAATCAAGGTAAAATACACATAGGTTACATTGCTTATTTTTAATCTAGCGAATCAACGTTACGTGGCCAGCTACAATCTTACGCTCATCAGTACGAGGGTTTTTATAAATAATTTTATAACTATATACGCCTTCTTGAACAGTGCGCGCTAGTTTGCTATAAGATCCATCCCAACCAATACTTGCATCATGAGACTCAAATATCAATTCTCCCCAACGATTGAAAATATACATTTCGAAATTGTACGGATCAAAACCTGTCGTAAATATTGGCTGGAAAGTTTGATTGAAATTATCGCCATCAGGAGTAAATGAATTTGGAATATAAAATATCTCTTCTTCCTGAAAGTCAATTGCCAAATCATAGGTATCAACACATCCCGATGAGGAGGTCGCTGTTAGCGTTATTAAATAACCATTCCATGTATTTCCAAATAAATGAGTTGGATTAGAGTCTATTGAGGTGTTTCCATCTCCAAAATCCCAAGTATACGTTGCTGCACCTACTGAGTTATTAACAAACGTAACATTTTGGGTAGGAGAAGTAAAAATCCCGGTACTTGTTTGAAATGCTGCCACTGGTGGGTTTTCTACACATATAAAATCTTGAATTGTTGTGGTTCCAACGCAGCCTCCTACAGTTGAAGTTAAAGTAATGTCATAACACCCTCCGGAGGTAAATAAATAATTTGCCGTATTTCCATTCAACTGTGCGCCATTACCCAATGACCAAACATTGGTGCTTGAGGATCCAGCACTTGCCGAAGTATTAGTAAAATTCACACTCAATGGTGCACATCCTGTAAGTTGGTCTGCATCAAAAGTAAGGACGGGCGTTGTGTTGACTGTAACTGTACTTGTGGCTATTGCACTCGTACATCCATTTACCTGATATTGAACCCCATAAGTAGTTGTTACATTTGGTGACACCTGAATACTTGAAGTTGTTTGCCCTGTTGGCGTCCATAAATAAGTTCCACCATTTTGTGAAGGGGTAGCAGAAATTGTAGCACTTTGTCCCTCACATATTGATGGGTTTGAAACAGTAACTGTTGGAATCGGATTTACTGTTACAATTCCTGTTGCTGCATTGCTTGTACACCCATTTACGGTATACGTAACTGAATAAGTTGTAGTAGAAACTGGAGAAATTGTTAAAGTTGATGCCGTATTAGCAGATCCAGTCCAAGCATACGTCCCTCCTGCCGGTGATCCAGTTGCAGTTAATGTTGTATTGTCACCAGCACAAATTGTAGCATTGCTCAATACAACTGTTGGAATTGGATTTACAGTTACTACTCCCGTGCCTGTTGCATTGCAGCCATTAAGTGAATACATAACTGTATATGATGTCGTTACTATGGGATTTATTGATATTGAATTCGTTTGCTGAGAATTATTCCATAAATAAGTTCCACCAGCTGCTGATGGTGTTGCTGTTAACGTCGCATTTTGTCCGGCGCAGATTGTTGTACCAGCAACTGAAACGGTTGGAATCGCATTTACAGTGACATTGCTAGTTGCAGTACCAATGCACCCATTTAAAGTATAATTAACTGAATATGTTGCAGTTGTAGTTGGATTTACTGTAATTGAGGCTGTTGTTTGTCCTCCAGGCGACCATAAATATGTTCCACCGTTCGGACTTCCTACCGCTGTTAAACTAACGTTTGAACCAGAACATATCGTTGGATTGTTTACTGATACAGTCGGTGTTGGATTTACCGTAATTGTACCTTGGGATGAAGGAGAAGAAACACCGTTTAATGTGTAAATTACAGAATAAACAGTATTGGTTGTTGGATTTACAGTAATGCTCGAAGTTGTCGCTCCACCCGGAGACCATAAATACGTTCCTCCTGGTACACTTGGGGTAGCAGTTAATGTGGCGTTATCTCCACTACAAATAGTTGGACTGTTCACCGCCACTGTTAATGGATTCACGGCAATGAAAACAGTATTAGTTGCAATACATCCAAATAAATCATACGTAACGGTATATGTTGTTGGAGTACTTGGTGTAGCTATAACAGAATTGCCGGTAGATGAATTTAAACTTCCAGCTGGGCTCCATGAGTAGGTTCCTCCTGTTGGATTTCCCGTTGCTGTTAATGTAGTAGGTTGATTAATATCTACCGTTCCTAAAGTTGAAAAAATCGAAACGGAAGGAATTATCGGTGTTACAATAAT